>NZ_BAAGRZ010000015.1:0-187810 GCF_054782695.1 Streptomyces deserti | reverse complement strand
CTGCGCGATCTGGCACAACCGCACCATCGGCGCACCCATCACCAGGTCACTGATCGCCTACGACCACTGAGCCACATCGGAACTACTCGTCTAGGGGACCGGTCAGGGGAGGACAAGGGGCGTGAGGCCCCCGTTCGGCCACGTGCCGGCCCTAGCATCGAACGCAGGACCTCCGGAGATTCGGATCTTCGGAGTCCTGGACCAGTCGACAGGACCCGGCACTGATGCGGGCGGAGAGGTAAGGACGACGATGCAAGAGATCTTCGCGGGACTGCCGTGGTGGGTGAAGTGGATCGCGGTGCCGGTCATCGCCCTGGTCGTGTTCGGCGGGCTGATAGCCAGCGTGGTCGGCTTCGTCATCGGGCTGCTCTTCAAGGTGCTGGTCTTCGTGGCCCTCGTCGGCGGACTCGTCTACGTCGTACGGAAGTTCACATCGAGCTCGTCGTCGCGCAGCGACTGGTGAGACCCATGGGAAACCGGTGGGGGTAACGGGAATCACCGGTTCCCTCGGGCGAGGGAAGATGCCCGGACAGGCCGTCTGCGTGCCGTGGCAGACGGTTAGAGTCCGGAACCCGACGCGGGGACGGTCCCCGCGAGCGGCGTACACCCCCACCCGTGCTTTCCCCGCACGGGCTGCCCCCTCGCGCTTCGGGAGTGCCCCTTGGCCACGGCTGACACCGCATCCACCCACCTGCCCGCAGTCCCCGCCCAGCCCCGCTCGGTATCCGTGCCACCCGTGCCACCCCCTCCCGGCACCCTCATCGGATCGGTGCAGCGGGCGATGCGCCTGCTGGAGACCGTCGCCCGGCACGAGTACGGAGCCCCTGCGAAGCAGTTGGCCCGCGAGACCGGGCTGGCGCTTCCCACGACGTACCACCTGCTGCGCACCCTCGTACACGAGGGCTATCTGCGCCGCGACAAGGGACTGTTCTTCCTCGGTGCGGCGGCCGAGCGGCTGAGCAGCAGCGGGGCGCAGCAGAAACGTCGCAGCACGGTGGTCGAACTGTTGGCGCACTGGCGCGACGCGATCGGCGTACCCGTGTACTACTCGGTGTACCGGGAGGGTGAAATCGAGGTCGTCTGTGTTTCCGACAGTCCGGCCAATCCGGCGGTCGAGGAGTGGGCCGACTTCCGGGAGACCGGGCATGCGCACGCCATCGGCCAGTGTCTGCTCTCGCAGCTCGACGAGGAGGCCCGCCGCGACCATCTCGACCGCTATCCGGTGCAGCCCGTCACGCCGTACACGGTGCGGGACAACCACAGCCTTTTGCGGCGTCTGGACCGGTTGCGGCGCATGGAGCCGGTGATCGAGCGCCAGGAGTACGCCCTGGGGGCGGTCTGCGCGGCGATCCCCATCACGGTCGGCACCACGGCCGCGGCGATGGCCATTTCCCTGCCCGCCCACCAGGTCGACCGGCTGCTGCCCGCGGTCGAGCGGCTGCAGCACGAGATGGGACGGGTGCTGGGCTCGCTCACCCTGTCTATCAGTATCTGAAAACTCACTCCTTGTGATCTGCTGTGTACGTTCAGCAAGATTCCAGCAAGTTGTCAGGGGTCGAACCCGGCCAAGCCACGGCGAATGACGGGGTAGCGATGCGCGAGTCCGTACAGGCAGAGGTCATGATGAGCTTTCTCGTGTCCGAGGAGCTCTCCTTCCGCATCCCGGTGGAGCTGCGGTACGAGACCTGTGATCCCTATGCCGTGCGGCTGACCTTCCATTTGCCCGGTGATGCCCCGGTCACCTGGGCCTTCGGACGGGAGCTGCTGATCGACGGGGTGGGGAGGCCGTGCGGCGAGGGCGATGTGCGCGTCTCGCCCGTCGAGCCCGATGACCTCAGCGAGGTCCTGATCCGCCTTCAGGTCGGCGGTGACCAGGCGTTGTTCCGCTCGTCGACGGCACCCCTCGTGGCCTTCCTCGACCGCACGGACAAGCTGGTGCCGCTGGGCCAGGAGGGGGCGCTGGCCGACTTCGACGCCCACCTCGACGAGGCCCTGGACCGCATCCTGGCGGAGCAGGGCGCCGGGTGAAGCGTTACGCCAATCGGGCGGTCGTGCTGGCGTAACGCTTCGCCGGGGCCGCTTCGGTGTGCGGGAACGCTTCTTCGTGGGTTTGGTATGTGTGGTCGTGCGCAGTCCTGCCCAGGGGCAGGTGAAGCGGGGGGATGCTGTGGCCGGGCGGCCGTCGTGGCGGGTCGCTGTCGTGACCGCATGGCTGTCGTGGCCGTGCGTCTGCTCGTGGCCGCGCGACGGAATCGTCGCTAGCGCTTGCGGCGGCGGCCGCGCCCGCCCCGTACCGGAGTCTGGCGGGTGTCGGCCGCCGACGCTTCCTGGGGCCGCTGCCCCGGGCGGTCGGCCGACACCACCAGCGCCGCCAGCGCCGTCGTCACCGGAACCGAGGCGACCAGGCCGATCGAGCCGACCAGCGTGCGCACGATCTCCTCCGCGACCAGCTCACTGTTGGCAACCGTCCCCACGCTGCTCTGCGCGATGGAGAACAGCAGCAGCAGCGGCAGCGCGGCGCCCGCGTAGGCGAGGACGAGGGTGTTGACGACGGACGCGATGTGGTCGCGGCCGATCCGGATGCCCGCGCGGTACAACCCGCGCCAGCCCATCGAGGGGTTGGCTTCGTGCAGCTCCCAGACCGCCGACGTCTGCGTGACTGTCACGTCGTCGAGGACACCGAGCGAACCGATGATGACGCCGGCGAGCAGCAGACCGCTCATGTCGATCTCCGGGTACAGACCGTGGATCAGGCCGGTGTTGTCGTCGGTGTTGCCGGTGAGCGCTGCCCAGCCGATGAACAGCGAGCCGAGGATGCCGATCAGCAGCAACGAGATGAGGGTGCCGAGCACCGCCACGGACGTACGGGCCGACAGCCCGTGGCACAGGTAGAGCGCGATCAGCATGATGGCGCTCGACCCCACCACCGCCACGACCAGCGGGTTCGAACCCTGCAGGATCGCGGGCAGCATGAAGAAGTTCAGCACCATGAAGCTGATGGCCAGCGCGACCAGCGCCATGACCCCCCGCAACCGCCCGACCGCCACGACGGCGAGCGCGAAGATGCCGGCGAGCAGCGCCATGGGGAACCGGCGGTTGACGTCCGCGACCGAGTACTGCAGGTCCCTCGGCGCGGAGGGCTCGTAGGCGACCACGACCTCCTGGCCCTCGTGCAGCTGCCGGGACTGGTCCGGCTGGACGATCTCCGTGAACGTACGGCCCTTGTCCTTGCCGGTGTCGACCCGGATCGTCGCCCTCTTGCAGGTGCCGTTCTCCTGCTGCACCGCCGAGGAACCCTCAGCGGTGGAGGTGTCGCCGGTCGGGGGGACTCCCGATGCGCCGGCGTCCTTGCAGCTCACCTCGACCACCTTCGTGACCGTGGCGTGCTGCGTCTGCCGGTCGAAGCCGACTCCGGTGCGCTCGTGCGGCGGGGCGCCGCCCGGCCACAGCAATGCGAGGCCGACCAGCACCGCCGCGGCGAACGGGATGAGGACCGCCGCGATGACCTTGCGCAGGTGCTGGGAGACGGGTGCGGCCGGACCGTGGACGTGGCTGTGCGAGTGGCTGTGTCCGTCGCCCGGGGTGGGGCCGTGTCCGTGACCATGGTCGCCGCCGGAACCTGAACCCGAGCCCGAGCCCGAGCCGGGGCCGTGTCCGCCGCCGGATCCGGGGCCGTTTCCGCCACCGGACCGGGAGCCGTGTCCGCCGTTGAAGCTGCGGTCGTGCCCGCCACCGAGCCCGGAGCCGTGCTCGCCGTCGAAGCCGGAGCCGTGTCCACGACCGGACCCGAAGCCATGCCCTGAGCCCGAGCCGGAACCGGAGCCGCGTCCGCCACCGGATCCCGGACCCTGGCCACCGCCAACCCCGGCGCCATGACCACCGCCGACGCCGAAGCCGGGCACCCGACCTGCGCCGGGACCCGGACCGGGGCCAGGGCCGTGCCCGCTGCCTGCGCCCGACCGCGGGCCCTGCCCCGGCCCGAGCCTGTCGCCGAAGCCACGGCTGTCACCACGGCCGTCACCGAGGCTGCCGCCATGGCCGTCACCAAAGTCGCCACCACGGCCGGTGCCACGGCCGTCACCAAGGCCATCGCCACGGACTTCGGCACGGCCGTCTCCCTGGCCGCCCCCACGTCCGTTGCCGTTGCCGGCGCCGGATCCATGGGGTGGCTCGGGCGGTGGGTACGGGGGATGCTGCGTCGTGGTCACCGACCGATCATCGCAAGAACGAGGGGGGCCCTCTGTTCACCGCGCCAGAATTGACGCTAGCGTGGAGGCACCTTTTGTACACGCGGGAGCTCGGAGCACCGGGCTGAGAGGGCGCTGACCTCCGTCCCAGCGATGTTTCACATGAAACGTCGCTGGAGCCGAGTGATGTTTCACACGAAACATCGGCAGACGGAAACCGCTGCGTCGACCGCCGAACCTGTTACCGGGTAATGCCGGCGTAGGGAGTAGGTCTCATGACCAACAAGGACGCACGCACGCCTGCCTCCACGCAGATCCAGGCCGACGGATCGGCCGACGGATCGAGCAACGAGGAGGCCGGGAAGTCCATCGGCTGGCACAAGGCGTACATCGAGGGCTCACGCCCCGACATGCGGGTGCCGGTCCGTCAGGTGCATCTCACCAACGGGCAGTCGGTCACGCTCTACGACACATCGGGCCCGTACACCGATCCTCTCGTCGACACCGACGTCCGCAGGGGCCTGCCGCCGCTGCGGGAGAACTGGATCATCGCCCGCGGCGACACCGAGGAGTACGCGGGCCGCCCCGTCCGTCCCGAGGACGACGGGATCAAGCACACCTCGCCGCGCGGCGGCCTGCGCAACCTCGACGCGGTCTTCCCGGGACGGCCGCGCCAGCCGCGCCGGGGCCGCGACGGCAAGGCCGTCACGCAGCTCGCGTACGCGCGCCGGGGGGAGATCACTCCGGAGATGGAGTTCGTGGCCATCCGGGAGAACGTGTCACCCGAGGTGGTCCGCGAGGAGATCGCGGCCGGCCGGGCCGTGCTGCCGGCCAACGTCAACCACCCGGAGATCGAGCCGATGATCATCGGCAAGCGGTTCCTGGTGAAGGTCAACGCCAACATCGGCAACTCGGCGGTGACGTCCTCGATCGAGGAGGAGGTCGAGAAGATGACCTGGGCGACCCGCTGGGGCGCCGACACGGTCATGGACCTGTCCACCGGCCGGAACATCCACACCACCCGCGAGTGGGTGCTGCGCAACTCCCCCGTCCCGATCGGCACCGTGCCGCTCTACCAGGCTCTGGAGAAGGTCGACGGCAAGGCCGAGGAGCTGACCTGGGAGATCTACAAGGACACGGTCATCGAGCAGGCCGAGCAGGGCGTGGACTACATGACGGTCCACGCGGGAGTGCGCCTGGCGTACGTGCCGCTCACCGCGAATCGCAAGACCGGCATCGTCTCGCGCGGTGGCTCCATCATGGCCGCGTGGTGTCTGGCGCACCACAAGGAGTCGTTCCTGTACGAGAACTTCGAGGAGCTCTGCGAGATCCTCGCCGCGTACGACGTCACGTACTCCCTCGGCGACGGCCTGCGGCCCGGCTCCATCGCGGACGCCAACGACGAGGCACAGTTCGCGGAGTTGAGGACGCTCGGGGAACTCAACCGGATCGCGAAGCGTTTCAACGTTCAGACCATGATCGAGGGCCCGGGCCATGTCCCGATGCACAAGATCAAGGAGAACATCGACCTTCAGCAGGAGATCTGCGATGAAGCTCCGTTCTATACGCTCGGCCCGCTGACCACGGACGTCGCGCCGGCGTACGACCACATCACCTCCGGCATCGGTGCCGCGATGATCGCCTGGTGGGGTACGGCGATGCTCTGCTACGTCACGCCCAAGGAGCACTTGGGCCTGCCCAACCGTGACGACGTCAAGACCGGCGTCATCACCTACAAGATCGCCGCCCATGCCGCCGATCTCGCCAAGGGGCACCCAGGTGCCCAGGAGTGGGACGACGCGTTGTCCGACGCCCGGTTCGAGTTCCGGTGGGAGGACCAGTTCAACCTCGCCCTCGACCCGGACACCGCCCGCGAGTTCCACGACGAGACGCTTCCGGCGGAGCCCGCCAAGACGGCTCACTTCTGCTCGATGTGCGGTCCCAAGTTCTGCAGCATGAAGATCTCGCAGGACATCCGCCGTGAACACGGCAGCACACAGACCGAGATCGAGCAGGGCATGGCCGAGAAGTCGAAGGAGTTCGCGGCAGCGGGCAATCGGGTGTATCTGCCGATCGCCGACTGAGGTGACCAGGGCGCTCGCCGACCGAGGTGACAGGTGACGAGGGCGCTCGCCGACCGAGGTGACGAGGGGGCAGACCGTCGGGCCTGCCCCCTCCCCACCACGGGCCCATCTCGGCAGACTGAGGCCATGACAGCGATGCCCCTGAGCAAGGGCGCCAACCTGCCCGTCGATTCGGCCGTCGTGCGCGTCGAGCTCACCTGGTCGGCGGGACCGGGTGTGCCCGAGGTCGACGCCTCGGCCCTGCTGCTCACCGCAGCCGGCCGCGTCCGTGACGACGGTGACTTCGTCTTCTACAACCAGCCGCATCACGCGTCCCAGGCCGTACGGCACCTGGGCAAGGAGGGAGTCGCCGGTGCCATGACCGACACGGTCGAGGTGGACCTCGGTGCACTGGAATCGGCCATCGAGCGCATCGCGCTGTGCGCGTCGGCCGACGGTGGGACGTTCGGCCAGGTGCCCGGCCTGTCGTTGCGGCTGCTCGACGCGGGGACGCGGGCCGAGCTCGCCCGGTTCGACATGGCGGCCGAGACGGAGACCGCGATGGTCGGCGGCGAACTGTACCTGAGGCAGGGGAAGTGGAAGTTCCGCGCGGTGGGGCAGGGATACGCCTCGGGGCTCGCGGGGCTGGCCACCGACTACGGCATCACCGTGGACGACGCTTCCCCGGCCACGCCCGCAACACCGACGCCCCACGTGCCGACAGCGGCCGTTCCGACGACATCAGCGTCGCCCGCCCCGCCCGCGGCCGCCTCCGGCCCTCGCCTGACCAAGGGCGAGGAGCACCTGCCCGTGGACATGCGCAAGCGGCTGTCCCTGCGCAAGGAGCAGGTGGCGGTCAGTCTTCAGAAGCACGGAGCGGCCGGGATCACCGCGCGCGTCATCCTGGTCCTCGACGCCTCCGGCTCCATGTCCTTCCTCTACTCCGGGGGCGTGGTGGCCGACGTCGTGGAACGCATGGCGGCGGTGGCCGCGCAGCTCGACGACGACGGTGAGATGCAGGCGTGGACGTTCGCCTCGAACGCGGCTCGACTGCCCGATCTGCGTCTGGCCGAACTCCCCGAATGGCTCAGGCTGCATGTGCGGGTGGGACAGATGAGCCTCTTCCGCCGCGGCAGGCCGAAGGGACTGCAGGACAGCCAGATCGACATGCGGACGGTCGGCATCCAGAACGAGGAACAGAAGGTGATCGCCCAGGTCCGTGCCTTCGTCCGGGACAACCCGGCGGCCGCTCCGACCCTGGTGCTGTTCTTCTCCGACGGAGGGGTTTACCGCAACGCCGAGATCGAGCGGGAACTCCGCGAGGCGGTGGAGGAGCCGATCTTCTGGCAGTTCGTCGGGCTCGGGCGGTCCAACTACGGTGTGCTGGAGCGGTTCGACACGCTGCCCGGCCGCCGCGTCGACAACGTCGGCTTCTTCGCCGTGGACGACATCAGCACCGTCCCCGACCAGGAGCTGTACGACCGCCTGCTGTCGGAGTTCCCGAGCTGGATCACCGCCGCGGGCCGGGCGGGCATCCTCTGACCCGCGACCAGCAACCCGAATCCGCAACCCGCAACCCGCAACCCGCAACCCGCGACCCATAACCCCGCAACCCGCACGGCCACGGCCGAAGTGCCCGGCTTGCGCCCCCTGAGGCGGAGCCTCCCCCGACGGGGACTCCTCCTGTGAGGAGCGCAAGCCGACGGCCGTTCCGGGCGGCCGCCGACGGCTACTCCGGCTGGTGTTCCGGCCCTCCGAAGTCCGGGCTGGTGTAGTCCGGGCTCGTGAAGCTCGGCCGCGGGCCGCGGTCGGGACCGTCGCCGGGGCTGGTGAATCCCGGGCGGTCGTACCCGAGGTGCGGCATGCGGCTGGTCGGCGCGGGCGGTGCCGTACCGCGTAGCGCGGCGGCCGTGCCCGGGTCGGCGAGCGCGTCTCGCAGGAACGGCAGGATGCCGCGCTCCAGCAGAGCCTCCCGCCAGGCTTCCCTGGCCTGGGCCACCTCCCCGCTCAGTTCGCCGTACGGTCCGCTTTCGGCCGTCGGCTTGTTGCGCAGGGCGGTGATCAGCAGTCCCGCGGCGGCGACGAGGATCGCCACCGCTGTCACGGCGCCGAACACCCATCCGGTGGTGAGCATGGTCTGGGCGAACGCCGGCTCGGGGTCGAGCATCTTCAGGATGTAACCCACGAGCAGGAAGATCGCCGCGGCCGTTCCGGCCAGGACGGGGGCGAGGACCGCGACGACGGCGACGGCGCCCGCACCGGCGGTTTCCGCGACCTCTCCCATGGAGGTGGCGAGCCCCACCGTGCTCGTGCCCGGCTCGGCGGAGCCGGATTCCCGCACGGACGACGGGGTGGGCGACGCCGGGTGGCGCAGTTCCTCGCGGACCTTGACGTAGTGCTGGTACTCGGTCGCCGCGGCCGCCGCGATGATCGCGGTGGCGTTGAGCGCCATGGTGCGCAGCTGTTCGGAGTTGAGCCGCTGTCCGACAGCGGCCAGCTCCGGGCGGTGTGGTGCGGAGCGCAGCGCCTCATCGAGGATCCGCTCGTACTCCTGGCGGTCCTCGCTCAGCAGGTGCTGCGGAACGCTGTTCATGTGCATCCCCCGATGCTCCGTAGGGCTTGGGGCTCGGCATGCTGACGAGCCGTCGGGCAGAAACGGAGGGGAGCCTGCTACGGATAAGCCGATGGTAGAGCGGTGACGGCATGCGGTGACAGGGGGTTTGCCGAAATTGGCCCTTGCCCGGCACAGTCCTCCGTCGGGGAGCGCCTGCCCGGTGAAGGTTCACATATCCAGGGGCAGTTGCTGGACCAGCAGCTTTCCGGCCATGGTCACACCGCCGTCCATCGCGATGGCGAGTCCGTCGGCGTAGACGTGCGGTCCCACGACCACGGGGCCGGCGGTGTCCTCGCCGTCCTCGGAGCCGACCTCGCCCAGCAGATACGGAATGGGGCTGTGGCCGTGAACGATGCGGGTGCCGCCGTACGTATCCAGCAGGGAGCGCACGGCGTCGGCGCCGCCCTCGTCGCGGAAGGAGAACCGCTTGGTGAACTTGCGGAACAGGTCCCACACCTCGTCCGCGTCATTGCGTGTGAGCGTCTCGCGGACGGTGTCGTTGACCTCTTCGATCGAGCGGCCGTAGTCGAGGTAGGCGGTGGTGTCCGAATGGACCAGCAGGTGGCCGTCGACCTCCTCGAGGGCGTCGAGGCGGGCCATCCACTGCAGGTGGTGGTCCTGGAGGCGGTCCATGTCGGTCTTCTGGCCGCCGTTGAGCAGCCAGGCCGCCTGGAAGGTGGCGGTGCCCGCGCCGGAGTTGACGGGGGTGTCGCCGAACCGCTTGGCGCCGAGCAGCAGCAGTTCGTGATTGCCCATCAGGGCCTTGCAGTAGCCGCCCGCCGCGGCGGCCTCCGCCGACAGCCGCATCACCAGGTCGATGACGCCGATGCCGTCCGGACCGCGGTCGGTGAAGTCGCCGAGGAACCACAGCCGGGCCGTGCCCGCGCACCAGTTGCCGGCGGCGTCGATGAGGCCCTTCTCCTGGAGGGCGGCCACCAGCTCTTCGAGGTAGCCGTGCACGTCACCGACGACGTACAGCGGACCCGGGCCGGTGGTCGACTGCGGGGCGGGTGCGGCGGTGGGATCGACGGTCACCTGAACAGTGTCACCCCGATTGATGACGGGCAGGTCCCGCTGAGTGGGTGTGTATCCCTCCGGATACGCCTCCGGGAACGTCTCCTCGGAAGGCGCGGCGGCAGGAGGCGCGGCAGCGGGGGGCGGGGCGACGGGGGGCGGGGCGACGGGAGGCGGGGCGACGTCGCCCGGGTGCTGGCTGTGGACGTACGGACCGGTCTCGTGGACGTACGCGGGTACCCGGAAGTCGCGCAGCGTCGCCGTCCGCTCCACCTCGGGTCCCTGACCGGCCCCCTGAGTCATCGACCCCTCCACCATCGCGCCGCATCTGCACCGCATCGGACTGCCTGGTCGCAGCGGCCCGCGGTGTCGTGGGCCCATCATAGGAATGCGGATCGCGCCATGTGATGACCCAGGGGTGGTGAATCAGAGCAAGAGTCCAGTTCACCGCGGCTTTCGCCCCGATTGGGCCGGGCTTTGACCACCCTGCGACCGTCCTCGCTCGCCTGCTCTTCGCGAGACCGGCGCCGTCTCTGCGGGAGACCGGCCCCACTTCTCCAGAAGTGTGGCTCCCCTGCGCACGGGGGCCGGTCTCGCCAGTCTCCGGAAGCCCGAGCCGACGCACTCCGGCGTACCTGTCCTACTTCTCCTCGGGCGACCGCGGCGGGCTGACCGTCGTACGCGGTGAACGGCGCTGCGAGGAGGTGCGCACGATCAGCTCCGTCGGTATCACCTGCTCCACCGGCTGGTCCGACTCGACCCCCTCGATGGCGTCGATGAGGAGCTGCACCACCGCCGTGCCGATCCGGCGCGGCTTCAACGACAGGGTCGTGATGGGCGGTTCGGTGCTGGCGTAGACGGTGGACTCGCTGCAGCAGACCAGAAGCAGGTCGTCCGGTACGCGCAGCCCGTAGCGGCGGGCGGCGGCGAGCAGGTCGGTGCCGTTCGGGTCGAACAGGCCGTAGACGGCGTCGGGTCGGTCGGGGCGGGCGAGCAGCCGGTCGGCGGCGACGGCGCCCGCGCACGGATCGTGCGCCGGGTAGGCCTCGTACACCGGCTCCTGGCCGACACGCTCGCACCAGCGCAGGTACGCCGTGGTCGACAGGTGGGTGTACGTGTCCGTGGTCGTGCCGGTCAGCAGGCCGATGCGGCGCGCGCCGGCGTCGGCGAGGTGGTCGAGGATGCCGAGGACGGCGGCCTCGTGGTCGTTGTCGACCCAGGCGGTGACCGGGAGCGAGCCGGCCGGGCGGCCGTCGGAGACGACCGGTAGACCCTGCCGGACCAGTTCGCTGACGACCGGGTCCTGGTCGGAGGGGTCGATGACGACCGTGCCATCCAGCGCGACGTTCGACCACACGTCGTGGCGGGAGGTCGCGGGGAGGATCACGAGGGCGTAGCCGCGGGCGAGCGCGGCCGAGGTGGCGGCGCGCGCCATCTCGGCGAAGTACGCGAATTCCGTGAAGGTGAAAGGTTCATCTCCGTACGTCGTCACGGTCAGGCCGATGAGCCCCGACTTGCCGGTACGGAGGGTTCGGGCGGCGGCCGAGGGCCGGTAGCCCAGCCGGTCGGCGACCTCACGGACATGGCGCCGGGTGGCGTCCGGGAGCCGGCCCTTGCCGTTGAGGGCGTCGGAGACGGTTGTGATGGAGACTCCGGCGGCGGCGGCGACGTCCCTGATGCCCGCCCGGCCCGGCCGGCTGCCTCGACGAGAGGTTTCCGCGCGGCTCACCTGGTGCTTCCCTGCTGCTGTCATGGCGAGCCGATAGTAGGGCTCATGCGGTGGGGTAGTGCGGACGCATATGCACGCGTTGACAGGTACGTTTCTGCATGATCATTTAGCTTCAATTTCCTTGGAAAGTAAGGGAGTTGATCGGTCCCATGCCAGTACCTGTCTTGTCGGCGCATGCGGGCCTGCCGCGTGGTCGATGTTGCGATGAGGTCTCAACTCACCTGCACGGGGGATGCGCGCCACGGCGTGAGCTACCGGCGCGTAGATATATGTGCGGCGCGCCCCCTGGTTCGTGCGCCTTCGTGCGGTGATGCCCCTGATGCCGGTGGGGCGCAGGAGGTGAGTGGTCGTCCGAGGAGGAGGCGGGGCACGCCTATACGCAGCGGCGCCGAATCCTCATAAGGTGAGGAGCATTGGATGTCGGCGGCGGTCATGGGCCGCCGGTCTTCGCGAGGAGGACTGCGGTGAGCGAGACGAGCCCCAAGCTGCGCGCCGAGCTGGAGGGTATCCCCACCTACAAGCCGGGCAAGCCCGCAGCGGCCGGCGGACCGGTCGCCTACAAGCTGTCCTCCAACGAGAACCCCTATCCGCCGCTCCCGGGCGTGATGGAGACGGTGACGGCCGCGGCCTGCACCTTCAACCGCTACCCGGACATGGCCTGTACGGCCCTGATGAACGAGCTGTCCGACCGCTTCGCCGTCCCCGTCTCCCACCTGTCCACCGGCACCGGCTCGGTCGGCGTCGCACAGCAGCTGCTCCAGGCCACCTCCGGCCCCGGCGACGAGGTCATTTACGCGTGGCGGTCCTTCGAGGCGTACCCGATCATCACGCAGATCAGCGGCGCGCGCTCCGTCCAGGTGCCGCTGACACCCGGTGAGGCGCACGACCTGGACGCGATGGCCGACGCGATCACCGACCGGACCCGGCTGATCTTCGTCTGCAACCCCAACAACCCGACCGGCACGGTGGTGCGGCGGGCCGAGCTGGAGCGCTTCCTCGACCGGGTGCCCGGCGACGTGCTGGTGGTGCTGGACGAGGCCTACCGCGAGTTCATCCGCGACCCCGAGGTGCCGGACGGCATCGAGCTCTACCGTGACCGGCCCAATGTCTGTGTGCTGCGGACGTTCTCCAAGGCGTACGGCCTGGCCGGGCTGCGGGTCGGCTTCGCGATCGCCCATGAGCCGGTGGCCGCGGCGCTACGCAAGACGGCGGTGCCGTTCGGAGTGAGCCAGCTCGCGCAGGACGCGGCGATCGCCTCCCTGCGTGCCGAGGACGAACTGCTCGGCCGGGTCGGCTCACTGGTGTGCGAGCGCACGCGCGTGGTCGACGCGCTGCGCGCCCAGGGCTGGACGGTGCCCGAGACCCAGGCCAACTTCGTGTGGCTGCGGCTGGGGGATCGTACGGTCGCGTTCGCCCAGGCGTGCGAGCAGGCGGGCGTGGTCATCCGGCCGTTCCCGGGCGAGGGTGTGCGGGTCACGGTCGGGGAGGCCGAGGCGAACGACATCTTCCTGAAGGCGGCGGAGGGTTTCCGCAAGGAGATCTAGCCACTCACCCGTTCAACGCGTACGGGGTCGCCGTCGCGCACCGTCGCCAGCGCGCGGGGGTCGCCGTCGATGCGGCCGAGGACGTTGCAGGGACTCGCGAGGCGGCACTCGTCGCCCCGCGAGATCGGCGTGGGCCCGTAGGGGAGGGCGAGGGCATCGCCGTCGGTCCAGAAGGCGACGGTGCCCGGTTCCACGACCTGCCGCGCGTCCGTTTCACGTGAAACGGCCACTCCTGTGTCGAAGTACACCTCCTCACCCCAGGTGCGGGCGGTGGAGACGAGGGGCAGGGCCTTGACCAGGGCCTGGGTGGTCGGGGTGTCGTCGAGGCTTGCGGTGAGGTGTCCCGCGGGCCAGGAGATCCGTATCTGTGTCTGTGGCGTCGTCTGTGTCTGTGGCGTTTGCATGCTGCGGATTCAACAATATGTTGAAGTTCTTGCCAAGGGATTGACGCTGAGGAGGACCCCCCGTCAGGGGTCGAAAATCGGTACGTCATAATGGCTTGTGAATGTGAACGCTTTCACAAGCACGCGCCCGTTGGCGAGGTAAGGAGCGACGACGTGGACCTGGCTCTGGCGCCGGAGACACTGGCGCGATGGCAGTTCGGCATCACCACCGTCTACCACTTCCTCTTCGTCCCCCTGACGATCTCGCTGGCCGCTCTCACGGCCGGGCTGCAGACCGCGTGGGTGCGCACCGAGAAGGAGAAGTACCTCAAGGCGACGAAGTTCTGGGGGAAGCTCTTCCTCATCAATATCGCGATGGGTGTGGTCACCGGCATCGTGCAGGAGTTCCAGTTCGGCATGAACTGGTCGGCCTACTCGCGCTTCGTCGGTGACGTCTTCGGCGCACCGCTGGCCTTCGAGGCCCTGATCGCCTTCTTCTTCGAGTCCACCTTCATCGGCCTGTGGATCTTCGGCTGGGACAAGCTGCCCAAGAAGATCCACCTGGCCTGCATCTGGATGGTCTCGATCGGCACGCTGCTCTCGGCGTACTTCATCCTCGCGGCCAACTCGTGGATGCAGCACCCCGTCGGCTACCGGATCAACGAGGAGAAGGGGCGCGCCGAGCTCACCGACTTCTGGCTGGTCCTCACCCAGAACACCACGCTCAACCAGGTCTTCCACAGCTTCTCGGCGGCCTTCCTGACGGGTGGCGCCTTCATGGTGGGCATCGCCGCCTTCCACCTGATGCGCAAGAAGCACATCCCGGTGATGCGGACGTCGCTGCGGCTCGGCCTGGTCACCATGGCGGTCGGCGGCCTGCTCACCGCGGTCAGCGGGGACACCCTCGGCAAGGTCATGTACGAGCAGCAGCCGATGAAGATGGCGGCCGCCGAGGCCCTGTGGGACGGCGAGAGCCCGGCGCCCTTCTCCGTCTTCGCCTACGGCGACGTCGACGAGGGGCACAACAAGGTCGCCCTGGAGATACCCGGCCTGCTGTCCTTCCTCGCCCACAGCGACTTCGAGTCGTACGTCCCCGGCATCAACGACACCAACAAGGCGCTGCAGGAGAAGTTCGGGCCCGGCGACTACAAGCCCATCGTCCCCGTCGCCTACTGGGGCTTCCGCTGGATGATCGGCTTCGGTATGGCGTCCTTCTCCCTGGGCCTGCTGGGGCTGTGGCTCACGCGGAAGAAGTTCCTGCTGCCGGCCGCCTGGCGGACCGGGGAGGACGAGGTGCCGCATCTGGTGCTGCTGAGGAAGCCGCTCGGCTCGAGGCTCACCCGGCTGTACTGGCTCCTGGCGCTCTGGACGATGGCGTTCCCGCTGATCGCCAACTCCTGGGGCTGGATCTTCACCGAGATGGGCCGTCAACCGTGGGTTGTCTACGGGCTGTTCCAGACCCGCGACGCGGTCTCCCCCGGTGTCTCCCAGGCCGAGGTCCTCACCTCGATGATCGTCTTCACCACGCTGTACGCGATCCTCGCCGTCATCGAGGTCAAGCTGCTCGCCAAGTACGTCAAGGCAGGGCCGCCCGAGCTCACCGAGGCCGACCTCAACCCGCCCACGAAGATCGGCGGCGACACCCGTGACGCCGACAAGCCGATGGCCTTCTCGTACTAGGCCGAGGGAGCTGCACAGTCATGGAACTGCACGACGTCTGGTTCGTCCTGATCGCCGTCCTGTGGATCGGCTACTTCTTCCTGGAGGGCTTCGACTTCGGGGTCGGCGTCCTCACCAAGCTGCTCGCCCGCGACCGGCCCGAGCGGCGCGTGCTGATCAACACGATCGGGCCCGTCTGGGACGGCAACGAGGTGTGGCTGCTCACGGCCGGCGGCGCGACCTTCGCCGCCTTCCCCGAGTGGTACGCCACGCTCTTCTCCGGCTTCTACCTGCCGCTGCTGGTCATCCTGGTCTGCCTGATCGTCCGGGGCGTCGCCTTCGAGTACCGGGTGAAGCGGCCCGAGGAGAACTGGCAGCGCAACTGGGAGACCGCGATCTTCTGGACCTCGCTCATCCCGGCGTTCCTGTGGGGCGTGGCCTTCGCCAACATCACGCGAGGCGTGAAGATCAACGCCGATTTCGAGTACGTGGGCGGCGTCACGGACCTGTTCAACCCGTACGCGCTCCTCGGCGGCCTGGTCACGCTGACGCTGTTCACCTTCCACGGGGCGGTGTTCACGGCGCTCAAGACGGTCGGGGACATCCGGGAGCGGGCGCGGAAGCTGGCGGGGCGTGTGGGTCTCGTCACGGCGGTGCTGGCGCTGCTGTTCCTGCTGTGGACCCAGGTCGACAGCGGTGACGGCAAGAGCCTGGTCGCACTGGTCGTGGCGGTCGGCGCGCTGGTCGTCGCCCTGATGGCGAACCAGGCCGGGCGCGAGGGGTGGTCGTTCGCCCTGTCCGGCCTGACCATCGTGACCGCCGTGGCGATGCTCTTCCTGACGCTCTTCCCGAACGTCATGCCGTCCACGCTCGACCCGGACTGGAGCCTCACCGTCACCAACGCCTCCTCCGGCCCGTACACGCTGAAGATCATGACCTGGCTGGCGGCGATCGCCACGCCGCTGGTCGTGGTCTACCAGGGCTGGACGTACTGGGTGTTCCGCAAGCGGATCGGCACACAGCACATCGCCGAAGCCGCGCACTGAGGTGTGTTTCACGTGAAACCAATCGATCCGCGTCTCCTCCGGTACGCCCGCGCCACCCGGCTCTTCCTGGCGGCGGTCGTCGGCCTGGGTGCCGTCGGGGCGGGGCTGGTCATCGCGCAGGCGATGCTCATCGCGGAGGTCGTGGTCGGCGCCTTCCAGCACGGGATGTCAGTCGGAGAACTCCGCACGCCTCTGCTGCTTCTGGCCGCCGTCGCGGGCGGCCGTGCACTGGTCGGCTGGCTCACCGAGCTGGCCGCCCACCGGGCGAGCGCGGCGGTGAAGTCGGAGCTGCGAGGGCGGCTGCTGGAGCGGGCGACGGCACTCGGTCCGGGGTGGCTGAGCGGGCAGCGGACCGGTTCGCTGGTCGCTCTGGCCACCCGGGGCGTCGACGCGCTCGACGACTACTTCTCGCGCTATCTGCCGCAACTGGGGCTCGCGGTGGTCGTCCCCGTGGCGGTGCTGGCGCGGATCGTCACCGAGGACTGGGTCTCGGCGGCCATCATCGTCGGCACCCTGCCGCTCATCCCCCTCTTCATGATGCTGATCGGCTGGGCCACCCAGGCCCGGATGGACCGGCAGTGGCGGCTGCTGTCGCGGCTGTCCGGGCACTTCCTGGACGTCGTCGCCGGGTTGCCGACGCTGAAGGTGTTCGGACGGGCCAAGGCGCAAGCCGAGTCGATCCAGCGCATCACCGGCGAGTACCGGCGGGCGACCATGCGGACGCTGCGGATCGCCTTCCTCTCCTCCTTCGCGCTGGAGCTGCTCGCGACGATCTCGGTGGCGCTGGTCGCCGTGACGATCGGCATGCGGTTGGTACACGGCGAGATGGACCTGTACATCGGTCTGGTCATTCTCATCCTGGCGCCCGAGGCGTATCTGCCGCTGCGGCAGGTCGGGGCGCAGTACCACGCGGCGGCGGAGGGCCTCGCCGCGGCCGAGGAGATCTTCGACGTCCTGGAGACACCCGTGCCGGGGTCCGGCACCGGGGCCGTACCGGCAGGTGCCGTGTCCTTCGAGGGGGTGACCGTCCGCTACCCCGGGCGGTCGGCTCACGCCGTCTCGGCCGTGTCCTTCACCATCGAGCCCGGGGAGACGGTCGCGCTCGTCGGGCCGAGCGGGGCGGGCAAGTCGACGCTGCTGAACGTCCTGCTGGGGTTCGTGCCACCGACCGAGGGGCGGGTGCGGATCGGGGGAGCCGACCTCGCCGCTGTCGACCTGGCGCAGTGGCGGTCGCGGATCGCCTGGGTGCCGCAGCGGCCGCACCTGTACGCCGGGAGCATCGCCGAGAACGTACGGCTGGCGCGGCCCGACGCCGACGACGGCGCCGTACGACGCGCGCTGCGGGACGCGGGCGCGCTGGAGTTCGTGGACGCGCTGCCCGAGGGCGTCGACACCGTGCTCGGGGAGGACGGGGCCGGGCTGTCCGCCGGGCAGCGGCAGCGGCTCGCGCTCGCCCGGGCGTTCCTCGCGGACCGGCCCGTGCTGCTGCTGGACGAGCCGACGGCCGCGCTGGACGGGCAGACCGAGGCGGAGGTCGTGGAGGCGGTACGGCGCCTGGCGGTGGGCCGGACAGTGCTGCTGGTGGTGCACCGGCCGGCGTTGCTGGCGGTGGCGGACCGGGTGGTGCGACTGGAGATGGCCGAGCAGCCCGTCCGCGCCGCAGAGCCCGGGCCATCCGTTCGAGCCGCGGCGGCGGCCACAGCCGCGACCGAGGATGCACGAGACGGGCTCGAGCCTGTGGCGGCGGACACCCCCGCCGAGTCCGTCCAGGCGCCCGTGTCGGGTGGTGTCCTGGCCCGGGTCCGCGCCCTGTCCGGCGCCCGGCGCGGGCGGCTCGGTCTCGCGCTGCTGCTCGGAAGTCTCGCACTCGGCAGTGCCGTCGGGCTCATGGCCACCTCCGGGTGGCTGATCTCGCGGGCCTCGCAGCAGCCGCCCGTGCTGTATCTGATGGTGGCCGTGACGGCGACGCGAGCCTTCGGGATCGGGCGGGCCGTCTTCCGGTACGCCGAGCGGCTCGTGTCGCACGATGCCGTCCTGCGGATGCTGGCCGACACCAGGGTCGCCGTGTACCGGCGGCTGGAGCGGCTGGCGCCCACCGGGCTGCGCGGGACCCGGCGTGGCGATCTGCTCTCGCGGCTGGTCGCCGATGTGGACGCGCTGCAGGACTACTGGCTGCGGTGGCTGCTGCCGGCCGGTGCGGCCGTCGCCGTCTGCGCCGGTTCGGTCGGCTTCACGGCCTGGCTGCTGCCCGAGGCCGGTGCCGTGCTCGCGGCCGGACTGCTGGCGGCGGGGGCGGGCGTGCCGCTGGTCACCGGTGCCGTGGCCCGGCGCGCCGAGCGCAGGCTGGCCCCGGCCCGGGGGCTGCTCGCCACGCGGGTGACCGATCTGCTCACCGGCACCGCGGAACTGACCGTCGCCGGTGCCCTGCCCGCGCGGACCGCTGCGGCACGGCGGGCCGACGGAAGCCTCACCCGGATCGCCTCGCGCGCGGCCACCGCCACCGCCCTCGGTGATGGGCTCACCGCGCTGGTCTCCGGCCTGACCGTCACGGCCGCCGCCCTCGTCGGCGCCCAGGCGGTCGCCGCCGGGCGGCTGGACGGCGTGACGATGGCCGTGGTCGTCCTCACCCCGCTGGCCGCCTTCGAAGCCGTCCTCGGACTGCCGCTCGCCGTGCAGTACCGGCAGCGGGTGCGCAAGAGCGCCGAGCGCGTGTACGAGGTCCTCGACGCCCCCGAGCCGGTCCGGGAGCCGGAGCGGCCCCGGCAGGCGCCCGCGTCGCCGTTCCCGCTCGTCGTCAGGGGACTGGCCGCCCGCCACGCCGGGCAGGACCGGCAGGCGCTGACCGGGCTCGACCTGACCGTGGAGCAGGGCCGCCGTATCGCGGTGGTCGGCCCCTCCGGGTCCGGCAAGACGACGCTGGCCCAGGTGCTGCTGCGGTTCCTCGACCCGGAGGCGGGCTCGTACACCCTGGCCGGTGTGGACGCGTCCGCCCTGGACGGCGACGACGTCCGACGGCTCGTCGGGCTGTGTGCGCAGGACGCGCACCTCTTCGACAGCTCGGTGCGGGAGAACCTGCTGCTGGCCAAGAAGGACGCCACCGAGGACGAGCTGCGTGACGCGCTCGGGCGGGCCCGGCTGCTGGAGTGGGCCGACAGCCTGCCCGACGGACTGGACACGCTGGTCGGTGAGCACGGGGCGCGGCTGTCCGGCGGACAGCGGCAGCGGCTGGCGCTGGCCCGTGCGCTGCTCGCCGACTTCCCCGTCCTGGTGCTCGACGAGCCCGCCGAGCACCTCGACCTGCCGACCGCCGACGCGCTCACCGCGGACCTGCTGGCCGCCACCGAGGGCCGTACGACGCTGCTCATCACCCACCGGCTGGCGGGACTCGAGGCGGTGGACGAGGTGCTCGTGCTGGACGAGGGGCGTGTGGTGCAGCGTGGACCGTACGCGGAACTGGCCGTGGTGGACGGGCCGCTGCGGGACATGGCGGAGCGGGAGGCGGAGTCGGAGGCGCTGGTGGGAGCGACCCGGCCGAGCGCTCTCGGATGACGGCGCGTCAGCGCCGAGTGGACGGACACCTGTTCGGCCGAACCGCTGGTCCATTGGTGGCGAGAGTTCCCCCAGCCGCACGACGTGAACAGGCCCTCGGCCCCGGTGCGGGCCACGATCGCTGGCATGCGCCTTTCCCGCCGCCATCCCCTGCTCGTCGCGGTGCTGCTGTGCGCGCTCGCCGTGCTCGCGGCCCGGCCGGCCGACGTCGAGGAGGACGGCTCGCACGGCTCAGGCTCCGGCATCAGCGCGCAGGTGGCGCGGCTGTACGAGGACGCGGCCGTGGCGACGCGGCGCTACGAGGCGGGCTGGCGGGAGGCCGAGGTGCAGCGTGCGCGGGCCCAGCGGCTGGAGAAACTCCTCGACCGGCAACGCCGGGAGATCGCCGTCCTGCGTGAGGACATGGGCCGCATCGCCAGCGCGCAGTACCGCAGCGGCGGCGGGCTGCCGATCGCCGCGCAGATCATCCTCGCCGACACCCCGGACGATCTGATGCGCGGTCAGCACGCCTTTTCCCAGGCGCAGCTCGCCCTCAACAACACCATCGCCAAGAACCGCCGCGCCGAGGCCCGGCTCGCGGCGGACGAGGCGAAGGCCGCGGCGCAGTGGCAGGCGCTGGAGCAGCGCAACGCCGAGCTCGCCGAGGTGAAGCGGGGCATCGAGGAGAAGCTGGAACAGGCGCGGCAGCAGCTCCAGGGGCAGGCGGACGCCTCGGTCGCGGCGGGCGCCTGCCGGGGTGCCGTCCGCCTCGACCAGCCGAAGACGCGCTTCGCGAACCCGTGGGTCGCGCCGGTGGAGACGTACGTGCTGTCCGCGTCCTTCGGCAGCGGCGGCGCGCGGTGGGCGAACCGGCACACCGGGCAGGACTTCGCGGTGCCGATCGGCACGCCGGTGCGGGCCGTCGGACACGGGCGGGTGGTGAAGGTGGCGTGCGGGGGCCCCTTCGGCATCGAGATCGTGCTCCAGCACGCGGGCGGCTACTACACGCAGTACGCCCACCTGGCGGCCGTCGCCGTCGACCAGGGGGAGCAGGTCGCCCCCGGGCAGTGGATCGGCCAGTCGGGCACCACCGGCAACTCGACCGGCCCGCACCTGCACTTCGAGGTGCGGGTCACCCCTCAGACGGGCTCGGCGGTGGATCCGGTGGCGTGGCTGACGCAGCGCGGGGTGCCGATCGGGTAGGGCGCGCGGGGCTCCACCAGCGGCTACCGCCGCTCCGCCACCAGCTGCTCGATCACGACCGCCACCCCGTCCTCGTTGTTGGCGACCGTCTGCCCCGACGCCGCGGCGATCACATCCGGGTGCGCGTTGCCCATCGCGTACGAGCGGCCCGCCCAGGTGAGCATCTCGACGTCGTTCGGCATGTCCCCGAAGGCGACGACCTCCTCGTGCGAGATGCCCCGCTCGGCACAGCACAGGGCGAGTGTGCTCGCCTTGGAGACGCCGGGGCCGCTGATCTCCAGCAGGGCGCTGGGGCTGGAGCGGGTGACGCCGGCCCGGTCGCCGATGGCCAGCCGGGCCAGGGTGAGGAAGGCGTCGGGGTCGAGCTCGGGGTGGTAGGCGAGGATCTTGAGGACCGGCTGGGTGGCGGCGGGACCGTCCTTCGCCAGCAGCTCCTCGGCGGGCGCGAGGTCGTCGGGGATCTCCATGTGCAGCTTCGGGTACGCCGGCTCCTGGTAGAAGCCGTACGTCTGCTCGACCGCGTACACCGTGCCCGGCGCCGCCTCACGCAGCAGCCGTACCGCGTCCAGCGCGTTCTCCCGCGCGAGCTCACGCACCTTCACGAACTGGTGGGCGCCGGGGCCGCCGTGCAGGTCGACCACGGCCGCTCCGTTGCCGCAGATCGCCAGGCCGTGGCCGTGGACGTGGTCGCTGACGACGTCCATCCAGCGGGCCGGTCGGCCGGTGACGAAGAAGACCTCGATGCCCGCCTCCTCGGCGGCGGCCAGCGCGGCGACCGTACGCGGGGACACCGACTTGTCGTCGCGCAGCAGGGTGCCGTCGAGGTCGGTGGCGATCAGCCGCGGCGGAAGCGTGGCGGCCGGGGTCTGGGGCTGTCGGGTCGCTGAGGTCACCCGGCCATTGTCCCGCACATGCCCGCACGGCCGTGCGTGAGTCCGCACACCTGAGTGCGCGCCGCTCCCACCAGGGCCGCTGCCACCAGGGCCGCTGCCACCAGGGCCGCTGCAGACAGGGCCGCTCTCACCAAGGTCGCTCTCACCAGCGGCAGGCGCGGGCCCCGCGCTCAGCCCAGCTGCGCCGGAGCCTCCATGGCGATCTGCTCGAAAACCTTATGGTCCGCCGCGAAGTCCGAGTCGGGAATGGGCCAGTGGATCACGATCTCGGTGAAGCCCAGCTCCTGATGCCGTCCCGCGAAGTCGACGAACGCGTCCAGGGACTCCAGCGGCCGGCCACGGTCCGGTGTGAAGCCGGTGAGCAGGACCCGGTCGAGCTCGGTGACGTCCCGGCCGGCCGCGGCGCACGCGTCGGCCAGTTTCTCGGCCTGTCCGCGGATGGCCTGAACCGACTGTTCGGGTGTGCCGTTCTCATACAGCTTGGGGTCGCCGGTCGTCACCCAGGCCTGCCCGTACCGCGCGGCGAGCCGCAGCCCGCGCGGTCCGGTCGCCGCCACCGCGAACGGCAGCCGGGGCCGCTGCACACAGCCCGGGATGTTGCGGGCCTCGTGCGCCGAGTAGAAGTCGCCCTCGTACGACACCGCGTCCTCGGTGAGCAGCCGGTGGAGCAGCGGAACGAACTCGGCGAAGCGGTCGGCCCGCTCGCGTGGCGTCCACGGCTCCTGGCCGAGCGCCGTGGCGTCGAAGCCGGTTCCGCCCGCACCGATGCCGAGCGTGACGCGCCCGCCGGAGATGTCGTCGAGGGAGATCAGCTCCTTGGCGAGGGTCACCGGGTGCCGGAAGTTCGGCGAGGTCACCAGGGTGCCCAGCCGCAGCCGGCCGGTGACGGCCGCGGCGGCGGTCAGCGTCGGCACGGCACCGAACCACGGGCCGTCCCGGAAGCTGCGCCAGGACAGGTGGTCGTAGGTGTAGGCGGTGTGGAAGCCGAGCTGCTCGGCACGCGTCCAGGCCGAACGGCCGCCCTCGTGCCAGCGGCGGTACGGAAGGATCACGGTGCTCAGGCGCAGACTCATGCCGCCGAGCCTATGCGTCCCGGCACGTTTCACGTGAAACGGTCACCGTACGGGAGCGGTCCATACCAGCGATCATGCAAGGTCAGTGGCTGCCGGGAAAGCGCAGATACTCTGGTGGTACGGCCTTGGTCAGCCACACCCCGTTCGCGCTCACATGGAAGACGTGCCCGTCGCGGTGCATGGCGCCCGCGTCCACCGCCAGGACGACGGGCCGGCCGCGTTGGGCGCCGACGCGGGTCGCCGTTTCACGGTCGGGCGAGAGATGCACGTCGTGCCGGTTCATGGGCCGGAGCCCCTCGGCACGGATCGCGTCCAGGCTGCGGGCCACGGTGCCGTGGTAGAGGTACGGCGGCGGGGTCGCGGGCGGCAGGCCGAGCTCGACCTGGATGCTGTGGCCCTGGCTGGCGCGGATCCGGGTGCCCTCGATCGCGAAGCGCTGCTTGTCGTTCGCGGCCACCACGTGGTCGAGCTCCTCGCGGGTGAACGGGAAGCCGTGGGCGGCCGCGGCGGCCATCAGGACGTCGATCTCGACCCAGCCGCCTTCGTCGAGCGTGAGCCCGATGCGTTCGGGGCGGTGGCGCAGATGCTTCGAGAGGTACTTCGACACCTTCACGGTGCGTCTCTCGTCCATGTCGGCACCGCTCCGTTCGTTTTCGGTCATGCCACCAGCGTGCCGGGAGAGATGTGAATCACGCGATTGATTTAGCTCCAGAGGTTTGATCCACAACCAACTGTAGTTATCCACAGGCTATTTGGTTATCCTGTGGACAACTATCCCGACAACTGCTCTGCACAGCATCGCCGTTGGGTCACAACGGCGGATCGATCCGGGCCAGGGCCCGCAACGCCCCCGGCATCAACCGCGACAGCACATGCGCACCTCGGGCCTCCGGAGTCACGGCCACCACCGCCTCGTTGCGCACCACCGCCCGCAGGATCGCGTCGGCGACCTTCTCCGGCGGGTAGTTGCGCAGCCCGTACAGGCGGGCCGTGCGCTTCTGGCGGCGGCGTTCCTCCGCCGTGTCCACGCCCGCGAAGTGCGCCGTGGACGTGATGTTGGTGTTGACGAAGCCGGGGCAGATCGCCGTCACGCCGATCCCCTGCCCGGCCAGCTCCGCGCGCAGGCACTCGCTCAGCATGAGCACGGCCGCCTTGGAGGTGCTGTAGGCGGGCAGCGCCCTGGACGGCTGGTACGCCGCCGCCGACGCGACGTTGACGATGTGGCCGCCCTGGCCCCGCTCGGCCATGCGCCGCCCGAAGAGCCGGCAGCCGTGGATCACGCCCCACAGGTTGACGTCGAGGATCTTCTTCCAGTCCTCCGGAGTGGTGTCGAAGAAGGAGCCGGACAGACCGATCCCCGCGTTGTTCACCAGGACGTCCACGACGCCGTACTCGGTGGCGACCTTCTCGGCGAGCTTCTCCATGGCCTGCTCGTCGGAGACGTCGACCGTCTCCGGCCAGGCCGCGGGCGCGCCGATCAGGCGGGACAGCTCGGCGGTGCGGGCCGCGGCCTCGGCGTCCCGGTCGACGGCCACCACGCGTGCGCCCGCCTCGGCGAAGGCGAGCGCCGTCGCCCGCCCGATGCCGCTGCCCGCGCCGGTGACCAGGGCGAGCTGCCCGCCGAACCGGTCGGCGTACGTGCCGGACGCCTGCACTTGAGGCGTGCCGCCCTCCACCGATGTCACGAACTGAGTGATCCAGGCCGCCAGCTGGTCGGGCCGGGTGCGCGGGACCCAGTGCCCGGCCGGGAGCGTCCGGCGGGTCAGCCGGGGAGCCCACCGCTCCAGTTCGTCGTAGAGCCGCTCCGACAGAAACGGGTCCCCTATAGGCGTGATGAGCTGCACGGGCGCGTGCGCGTACGCGCCCGTGCGGGGGCGTCGCAGCCGGGCCCGTATGTTGTCCCGGTACAGCCACGCCCCGTGCGCCGCGTCCGCCGGCAGGGACGAGGTCGGGTAGTCGCCGCCGGGGACCTTCTCGACGCGCCGCAGGATTTTCGGCCAGCGCTTGCCGAGCGGGCCCCGCCAGGCCAGTTCGGGCAGCACGGGCGTGTGCAGCAGGTAGACGTACCAGGACTTGGCGCCCTGGCCGAGGAGCTGGCCGACCCGGCGCGGGGTGGGCCGCTTCAGGCGCCGGTCGATCCAGTGGCCGAGGTGGTCCAGGGACGGCCCGGACATCGACGTGAAGGAGGCGATCCGCCCCTCGGTGCGCCGGACGGTGACGAACTCCCAGGCCTGCACCGAGCCCCAGTCGTGCCCCACCAGGTGTACCGGCCGGTGAGGGCTGACCGCGTCCGCGACGGCCAGGAAGTCGTCCGTCAGCTTCTCCAGCGTGAACCCGCCCCGCAGCGGCCGCGGCGCAGTCGACCGGCCGTGACCGCGGACGTCGTACGCCACCACGTGGAAGCGGTCGGCCAGCCGGGCCGCGACCTCGGACCAGACTTCCTTGCTGTCCGGATAGCCGTGCACCAGGATCACCGTCGGCCGGTCCGGGTCTCCCGACTCGGCGACGCACAGCTCGACCCCACCGGTCCGCACCCGGCGCTCC
Organism: Streptomyces deserti; assembly: GCF_054782695.1. Lineage (NCBI taxonomy): Bacteria > Bacillati > Actinomycetota > Actinomycetes > Kitasatosporales > Streptomycetaceae > Streptomyces > Streptomyces deserti. The sequence continues at coordinate 162,330 of NZ_BAAGRZ010000015.1, read as the reverse complement.
CGCGCACCCCTCGGCAACGTCATGTCTCCTCCGCCCAGCGCCGCACTCTCCCCTGTCCGAACGTACGTGCGCGGGGGGACGTGCGCCCCTCGTGCCCGGCGACAGCCACGCCGCGCCCGCCTCCGCGCACTCGTGGGCGAGGCGTTGCGCCCGAATCTGGCACTTGTTAGAGAGGTCGTCAATAGGGTGGAGCGCAAGCGGACGGATCAAGGGAGCTGAGGCAAGCAAGCCGGATCAAGCCGCATGAAGCTGGATCCAGCCACGTAACTCTCAAGCACCAGATCCCCTACGGGCCCGTACGTCTCGAGTCGGACGCCGAGACAGCTCTGCGGGCTGACGACGGACGTGGCCCGCGTCACTACCTTCGAAACGTGACTGTGATCGCGACCGAAAGCCTGAGCAAGCGGTTCCCCAGGGTGACCGCGCTTGACCGGCTCTCCGTGGACGTCGGGCCCGGTGTGACCGGGCTCGTCGGAGCCAACGGCGCCGGCAAGTCCACACTGATCAAGATTTTGCTGGGTCTGTCCCCGGCCACCGAGGGCCGCGCCGAAGTGCTCGGACTCGACGTCGCCACCAAGGGCGCCGCCATCCGCGAGCGCGTCGGCTACATGCCGGAGCACGACTGCCTGCCGCCCGACGTCTCGGCCACCGAGTTCGTCGTCCACATGGCGCGCATGTCGGGCCTGCCGCCGACGGCCGCGCGCGAGCGCACCGCGGACACGCTGCGCCACGTCGGCCTGTACGAGGAGCGCTACCGCCCCATCGGCGGCTACTCGACCGGCATGAAGCAGCGCGTGAAACTCGCGCAGGCCCTCGTCCACGACCCGCAGCTGGTCTTCCTGGACGAGCCGACCAACGGCCTCGACCCGGTCGGCCGCGACGAGATGCTCGCCCTGATCCGCCGCATCCACACCGACTTCGGCATCTCGGTCCTGGTCACCTCGCACCTGCTGGGCGAGCTGGAGCGCACCTGCGACCACGTCGTCGTCATCGACGGCGGCAAGCTCCTGCGCGCCAGCTCCACCACGGACTTCACGCAGATCACTACGACCCTCGCCATCGAGGTCACCGACACCGACGAGCACCCGGACGGCGCCCGCGCGGTGCGCGACGCGCTGCACGCGCGCGGGGTGACCGTCGAGGAGGGCAGCGGGCTGCCGGGCTCCGGCCATGTCCTGCTGCTCACCGCGCACGGCGAGGAGACGTACGACCTGGTCCGGGACGTGATCGCCGACCTCGGTCTCGGCCTGGTGCGCATGGAGCAGCGCCGGCACCACATCTCGGAGGTCTTCAAGACCGGTGAACACAGCAGTGACGAGCAGCGGAAGGAGGCGGTCGGCCATGGCAGTTGAGCACCCCGTAGCACCGTCGCCGGGTGACCAGACCCGCATCCACAACATCGGCTACCGCAGCTACGACGGTCCGCGCCTGGGCCGCGCCTACGCCCGCCGCTCCCTCTACTCGCAGTCCCTGCGCGGCGCCTACGGCCTCGGCCGCTCGGTGAAGTCCAAGGTCCTGCCGATGCTGCTGTTCGTGGTGATGTGCGTGCCCGCGGCCATCATGGTCGCCGTCGCGGTCGCCACCAAGGCGAAGGACCTGCCGCTCGACTACACGCGCTACGCGATCGTCATGCAGGCCGTCATCAGCCTGTACGTCGCCTCGCAGGCACCCCAGTCCGTCTCGCGCGACCTGCGCTTCAAGACCGTGCCGCTGTACTTCTCGCGGCCCATCGAGACCGCCGACTACGTCCGCGCCAAGTACGCGGCGCTGGCCTCGGCGATGTTCATCCTCACCGCCGCCCCGCTGCTGGTGCTCTACGTCGGCGCGCTGCTGGCCAAGCTCGACTTCACCGACCAGACCAAGGGATTCGCACAGGGACTCGTCTCCGTGGCACTGCTCTCGCTGCTGTTCGCCGGCATCGGCCTGGTCATCGCCTCGGTCACCCCGCGCCGCGGCTTCGGCATCGCGGCCGTGATCGCCGTACTGACCATCACCTACGGCGCGGTCTCCACTCTCCAGGCCATCGCGGACGTGCAGGGCAACGCCGACGCCGTCCCGTGGATCGGCCTGTTCTCGCCGATCACCCTCATCGACGGCGTGCAGTCCGCTTTCCTGGGCGCGAACTCGGCGTTCCCCGGCGGGATCGGACCCTCGACGGGGGAGGGCGCCGTCTACGTCGTCGTCTGCCTCGGCCTGATCGCCGCCGCCTACGGCCTCCTGATGCGCCGCTACAAGAAGGTGGGACTGTGACCACGCTCTCCCTCGACCACGTCTCCCGCTGGTTCGGCAACGTGGTCGCCGTCAACGACATCACCATGACCATCGGCCCCGGCGTCACCGGCCTGCTCGGCCCCAACGGCGCCGGAAAGTCCACCCTCATCAACATGATGGGCGGCTTCCTCGCCCCTTCCACCGGCACCGTCACCCTCGACGGACAGCAGGTGTGGCGCAACGAGGCCATCTACCAGCACATCGGCATCGTCCCCGAGCGGGAGGCGATGTACGACTTCCTCACCGGCCGCGAGTTCGTCCTCGCCAACGCCGAGCTGCACGGCCTGGGTGCGAAGGCCGCCCAGAAGGCGCTCGCCACGGTCGAGATGGAGTACGCGCAGGACCGCAAGATCGCCACGTACTCCAAGGGCATGCGGCAGCGCGTGAAGATGGCCTCCGCCCTGGTCCACGACCCGTCCCTGCTCCTGCTCGACGAGCCGTTCAACGGCATGGACCCGCGCCAGCGCATGCAGCTCATGGACCTGCTGCGGCGCATGGGCGACGAGGGCCGCACGGTGCTGTTCTCGTCCCACATCCTCGAAGAGGTCGAGCAACTCGCCTGGCACATCGAGGTCGTCGTCGCCGGCCGGCACGCGGCCAGCGGCGACTTCCGCAAGATCCGCCGCCTGATGACCGACCGGCCGCATCGCTACCTCGTGCGCTCCAGCGACGACCGCTCCCTCGCGGCCGCGCTGATCGCTGACCCGTCGACGTCCGGCATCGAAGTCGACCTCGCGGAGGGCGCGCTGCGCATCCAGGCCGTCGACTTCGGCCGCTTCACGGCCCTGCTGCCGAGGGTCGCGCGCGACCACGGCATCCGGCTGCTCACGGTCTCGCCGTCCGACGAGTCCCTCGAGTCCGTCTTCTCGTATCTGGTCGCGGCGTAGGAGGCCCTGATGTACGACCCCACAGTCGCCCGGCTCACCTACCGGGCCCTGCTCGGCCGCCGACGGGCCCTCATCCTGGGCGCGTTGCCGCTGTTGATGATCCTGATCGCCGTGATCGTGCGCGGCCTTGTCGGCGCCGACGACCAGACCGCGGCCGACGTGCTCGGCGGGTTCGCGCTCGCCACCATGGTGCCGATCATCGGCGTCATCGCCGGAACCGGCGCGATCGGGCCGGAGATCGACGACGGTTCGGTGGTGTACCTGCTGTCCAAGCCGATCAAACGGCCGACCATCATCTTCACCAAGCTGATCGTCGCCATCGCCGTGACCATGGTCTTCTCGGCCGTGCCCACGCTGATCGCCGGCTTCGTCCTGAACGGTAACGGCCAGCAGATCGCCGTCGCCTACACGGTGGCCGCGCTGGTGGCCTCCATCGCGTACGCGGCGCTCTTCCTGCTGCTCGGCACGGTGTCCCGGCACGCGGTCGTGTTCGGGCTCGTCTACGCGCTGGTCTGGGAGGCCCTGTTCGGCTCCCTGGTGCCGGGCGCGCGCACCCTGAGCGTCCAGCAGTGGTCGCTGGCCGTGGCCCACAAGGTCGCCGACGGCGGGAACCTGGTGACCTCGGACGTGGGGCTGCCGACCGCGACGGTGCTGCTGGTGGCGGTCACCGTGCTCGCCACCTGGTACGCCGGGCAGAAGCTGCGGTCGCTGACGCTCGCCGGGGAGGAGTGACGGGTGATTCGTGACAGGTCCGGGACCTTGACAGGGGCTTGATCCCTGCTTGGGCACACTGGGCGAAGTGGCGCACGGGGGACGTACGGCGAGGAGGAACGGGGATGGCAGGCGAGACACCTCAGCACGACGATCGCGGGCAGTCCGAGGACGACGTCTGGAGCGACGTCGTCCTGGACGAGGACTTCATACGCTCCGCCGAGACCTCCGAGCCGTCCGCCCGCGCCCGGATGCTGGCCGCCCGCTGGCGCCGCGAGGAGCCCGAGCCGCAGCCGTGGCGTTCCGACGAACCACCCGCGGGCTGGTTCTTCAGCAAGGCACGCCGACGCAGGTGGCGCCGCCGCTGAGCCGGTCCTTGGGGGACGCAAGTCGGCCTCCGGTCGCCGTCGGCCGGTCCTCGGGCGGTCCCCGGCCGCTGGGCCAGTCCTCGGGTGACACCAACCGGTCCTCCGTCGCCGTCGCCGGCGGCCGGTCCTCGGCCGCTGTCAGTCTGCCGGTCTCCGGCCGCCGTCAGCCGGTCCTCGGTCGCTGTCAGCCGGTCTTAGGTCACCGTCGGCCGGTCTCAGCTCGCTGCCAGGCCGGTCTCCGGGCGCCTTCAGCCGATCCTCGCCCGCCGCCGAACTGCTCCCCGCCCGCCGCCGATCCGCTCCCCGCCCACCGATTAATTCAGTGGCGCCCAACCCGCCGTCCCGGCAGAGTGGTTGTGTTCACGCCGCCGGACGGTGAGTCCGGCGCCACGTTCTGGGAGAGGAGCCGGACGATGTCCATGCACGGCAGTACGTCCAGCTCCCGACAGGGCAGCCCGCGGCGGGCTCCGGAGTAGTCGCTACCCCTCCGTCGAGCCCGCCCCGCACGGGAAGCTGCCCGGGGCGGCCGCTTCGAGCACGCGAATCCCACGTCGCGTGGGCCGCCCACCCGGAGGATTGGCCGAGTGGTAAGGCACCGGCTTGCTAAGCCGTGGTCGGGGTCACCCCCGCGCACGTTCGATCCGTGCATCCTCCGCCGAAACCGAGCCGAACGGCTCAGCCCAGCAACCGCTCCAGCACCACCGCGATCCCGTCCTCCTCGTTCGAGGACGTCACCTCGTCGGCCACCGCCTTCAACTCCTCGTGGGCGTTGGCCATCGCCACCCCGTAGGACGCCCAGGCGAACATCGGGACGTCGTTGGGCATGTCGCCGAAGGCGATCGTGTCGGCGGCCTTCACCCGGAGACGTCGGGCCGCCAGCGACAGGCCCGTCGCCTTGGACAGGCCGAGGGGGAGGAGCTCGACGATGCCCTCGCCCGCCATGGTGACGGTGACGAAACCGCCGGCGGTGCGTGTGGCCACCTCGCACAGCTCGTCGTCCGTGAGGGTCGGGTGCTGGATGTACAGCTTGTTCAGGGGCGCGGTCCACAGGTCCGACGCGTCCGTGAAGGGCGTCGCGGGGAGCGCGCCCTGCACCTCGTAGCCCGGCCCGACCAGCACCTCGCCGTTCAGGCCGTCTCGGCTCGCCGCCAGGTACAGCGGGCCGGTCTCCGCCTCGATCTTGGCCAGGGCCAGACCGGCCAGCTGCCGGTCCAGCGTCACCGTCGTCAGCAGGCGGTGCGCCCCGGCGTCGTACACCTGGGCGCCCTGGCCGCAGACCGCGAGACCGTCGTAGCCGAGGTCGTCGAGGATGTGCCGGGCCCAGGGCACCGCGCGGCCGGTGACGACGATGTGCGCGGCGCCCACCGCGGTGGCCGCGGCGAGCGCGTCACGGGTGCGCCGCGTGACCGACTCGTCGGAGCGCAGGAGCGTTCCGTCGAGGTCGGTGGCGATCAACTTGTACGGAAAGCCGGTGCTCACCTGGCGACCGGTTCCAGGATCTCCCGGCCGCCCAGGTACGGACGCAGCACCTCGGGCACGCGCACGGAGCCGTCGGCCTGCTGGTGGTTCTCCAGGATCGCCACGATCGTGCGCGGTACGGCGCACAGCGTGCCGTTGAGCGTGGCCAGCGGCCGCACCTGCTTGCCCTCGCGGACGCGGATCGACAGGCGTCGGGACTGGAACTCGGTGCAGTCCGAGGTCGAGGTCAGCTCGCGGTACTTGCCCTGGGTCGGGATCCACGCCTCGCAGTCGAACTTGCGGGAGGCCGAGGAGCCCAGGTCACCCGAGGCGACGTCGATCACGCGGAACGGCAGCTCCAGCGAGGTCAGCCACTGCTTCTCCCACTCCAGCAGACGCCGGTGCTCCTCCTGCGACTCCTCCGGAGTGACGTAGGAGAACATCTCGACCTTGTCGAACTGGTGCACGCGGAAGATGCCCCGCGTGTCCTTGCCGTGTGAGCCGGCCTCGCGGCGGAAGCACGGCGAGAAGCCCGCGTAGCGCAGCGGCAGGCGGTCGGCGTCCAGGATCTCGTCCATGTGGTACGCCGCCAGCGGCACCTCGGACGTGCCGACCAGGTACAGGTCGTCCTTGTCGAGGTGGTAGACGTCCTGGGCGGCCTGGCCGAGGAAGCCGGTGCCCGCCATCGACTGGGGGCGCACCAGCGCCGGGGTCAGCATCGGCGTGAAGCCGGCCGCCGTCGCCTGGGCCATCGCGGCGTTCACGAGCGCGAGCTCCAGAAGCGCGCCCACGCCCGTCAGGAAGTAGAAGCGCGAGCCGGAGACCTTCGCGCCGCGCTCGACGTCGATGGCCCCGAGGAGCTGGCCGAGCTCCAGGTGGTCCCTGGGCTCGAAGCCCTCGGCGGCGAAGTCGCGGATGTCGCCGTGCGTCTCCAGCGTGACGAAGTCCTCCTCGCCGCCCACGGGCACGTCCGGGTGGACGAGGTTGCCGAGCTGGAGCAGCAGCTCCTGGGTCTCGGCGGCGGCCGCGTCGCGCTCCGCGTCGGCCGCCTTGACGTCGGCCGCGAGCTGGCTCGCCTTCTTCAGCAGCTCGGCCTTCTCGTCCCCGGTCGCCTTGGGGATCAGCTTGCCGAGGCCCTTCTGCTCGGCGCGCAGCTCGTCGAAGCGGACGCCGGACGACCTGCGCCGCTCGTCGGCAGACAGGAGGGCGTCGACGAGCGCGACGTCCTCTCCACGGGCGCGCTGCGACGCACGCACACGGTCGGGGTCCTCACGGAGCAGGCGAAGGTCAATCACGCGGTCAAGGCTACCGGTGAAGGATGACGACCCACGACTCACATTTCCGGGGTACGGCCTACGTTCCGCTATGGGGGAATTGCCCCGTGTGCGCGTGTCTGTTCCCAGGTGTCAACAAAAGGTGTCTCACTCCCTGGAACGGGTCAGCCGGAAGGCGCTCCATTGACTCGATTTCCTTGTGGAGAACGGGACTTGGCCTCTGCTTGTCCACAGGGATCCACACCCTCCGAAGAGTTATCCACAGGCTGTGTGGAAGATCTGTGGACTTCGGAATTGATCACTCCGGAACGGGGGATCAGCCCCATGAATTCCCGGAGTAAACCCGCCCTATCCTCACTTTCGAGTGGAAAGCGGTCACCCCAAAGAGTTGCGCAAGGGAAAACAGTGGACGAAGGATGACCTGTGTGCCGGTGGACGGGGCGAGGGCCTGTAGGGCGATTTGTCGACTGAGTCATGCTCCGGTGTCGACTTGTCCCCAGGTCGAGAAGCCCACCTGTGGATAACTCCTGTGGATAACGAAGATATGCAGGTAGGACTGACGGGAACCCGGCGGTCCGGCCGGATCAGAACCGGCCGTCCTGGCAGCGCGCCACCCAGTCCGCCGCCGCGGCGAACTCGTCGTCCGAGGTGCCCGGCAGCGGAGGCTGCACGTCCCCCGGCTTCACGTCCGCGCGCGGATACGAGCCGAGGAACCGCACCTGCAGGCAGATCCGCTTGAGCCCCGTCAGGGCCTCGGCCACCCGGCGGTCGGAGATGTGGCCCTCGGCGTCGATGCAGAAGCAGTAGTTGCCGATGCCCGCTCCGGTGGGCCGGGACTGCAGCAGCATCAGGTTGATGCCCCGGGTGGCGAACTCGCCCAGCAGATCGCGCAGCCCGCCGGGGTGGTCGTCGCGCTGCCACAGCACGACGGACGTCTTGTCCGCGCCGGTCGGCGCCGCGGGCCGGGCGGGCCGGCCGACCAGGACGAACCGGGTCTGGGCGTTCTCCGCGTCGTGGATCCCGGTCTCCAGGGGCACAAGCCCGTACCGGGCGGCGGCGAACTCGCCGGCGAAGGCGGCGTCGTACCGGCCCTCCTGCACGAGGCGGGCGCCGTCCGCGTTCGAGGCGGCCGACTCCCAGATCACGTCCGGGAGATTCCTCTTCAGCCAGTTGCGCACCTGCGGCTGGGCGGCCGGGTGGGCGGTGACCGTCTTGATGTCCGACAGCTTGGTGCCGGGGCGGACCAGCAGCGCGAAGGTGATCGACAGCAGCACCTCGCGGTAGATCATCAACGGCTCGCCGGCGACCAGCTCGTCGAGGGTGGTGGTGATACCGCCCTCGACGGAGTTCTCGATCGGCACGAACGCGGCCTCGGCCTCACCGGCCCGCACGGCGTCGAGCGCGGACTGCACGGACACGTACGGGATCAGCTCCCGGGTCGCCGTCTCGGGAAGCGTGCGCAGGGCGACTTCCGTGAAGGTGCCCTCAGGGCCGAGATACGCATAGCTCGCTGGCATGACCTCACCCTAATGGGCCCGCTGATACGGCATCCCCCACAAGCCACTCATGGGTGACCCCCTTATCCCTCCAGCAACTTCTGCCCCACGTACTCCCCTTCCGCCGCTCCACCCGGCACCGCGAACAGCCCGCTCGCCTCGTGCCGGATGAACGGCGACAGGGCGTCGCCGCGGTCCAGCTTGCGCTGCACCGGCACGAAGCCGCGCAGCGGATCGGCCTGCCAGCAGATGAACAGCAGTCCCGCGTCGGGCACCCCGTCCGCGTCGATGCCGTCGTGGTACGAGAACGGGCGCCGCAGCATCGCCGCGCCACCGTTCTGGTCCGGGCGCGTGATGCGCGCGTGGGCGTTGATCGGGACGACCAGGTTGCCCTTCGCGTCGGTCTTCTCCAGGTCCATCTCGGTCGTCTCGGTGCCCCCGGACAGCGGCGCCCCGTCGGACTTGCGGCGCCCGATGACGTCCTCCTGCTGCTTGACCGACAGCTTCTCCCAGTCGTCCAGCAGCATGCGGATACGGCGTACGACGGCGTAGGAGCCGTTCGCCATCCACGCCGGCTCGCCGTTCTCCGGGATGAAGACGCGCTCGTCGAAGTCCGGCTCGGACGGCTTCGGGTTGCGCGTGCCGTCGATCTGGCCCATCAGGTTGCGGGCGGTCATGGGGTGGGCGGTGGCCCCCGGCGAGCGGTTGAAGCCGTTCATCTGCCAGCGGACCCGGGCGGCCGAGCCCGCGTCCTTCTGGATGGCGCGCAGGGCGTGGAAGGCGACGAGGGCGTCATTGGCGCCGACCTGCACCCACAGGTCACCGTTGCTGCGCGCCTTGTCGAGATGGTCGGAGGAGAAGTCGGGCAGCGGGTCCAGGGCGACCGGGCGCTGCTTCTCCAGGCCGGTTTTGCCGAAGAAGCTGTGCCCGAAGCCGAAGGTGAGCGTCAGTGTGGACGGTCCGGCGTCGCGGGCCACGTCCGTGTCGTCGTGCGGCGCCGGCTCGCCCGCCATCAGCCGCAGGGCCGTCTCCGACCAGCGGCGCATGAGGGCCGCCGCCTCCTTGCGGCCGGCGCCCGGCGCCAGGTCGAAGGCGATCAGGTGGCCACGGGCCTGGAGGCCGTCGGTGATGCCGGGCTGATGTTTCCCGTGAAACATCGCCCGGCCGGCGCCCAGCGAGGTGAGCGGAGTGGCCTCGGCGGGCCGAGCGGCGTACCCCACGGCCCCGCCCGCCGCTCCGAGCACGAGCCCGGTGGCACCGGCGGTGCCGAGCAGCCGCCGCCTCGACAGGCCGAGGGAGGCCGGTTCGGAGACGGCCCCTTCGGAAACGGCCCCTTCGGAAACCGCACCCCCAAGGGTCTCGTCGGGAGTACGGGCCTCCGGAATGGACTGGTCAGCCATGGTGTGGTTCAGCCGATCTGCGCGTTCTTGGAGACGGTCACCTGGTCGATGTCGGAGGTCCGCACGGTCACGTCGACCTTCCAGTCGCCCGCCATGGGGATCTGCACTCCGTTCGCCGACCAGTGTCCGGTGGTGATGTGGTCGGGGACGACGGGCAGCGGCCCGATGTCCTTGGCCTTGAGAGTGAAGGCGACCTTCACCTCGGGGATGTCGAAGGCGCGGCCGTTGGGCCGCTCCACGTAGACGTGCATCTCGTTGGCGCCCACCCGCGCGGGGTCGAGGTCGATGGTGACGACGCCCTTGCCGTCCTCACCGCCGGTGTCGAACGGCATGTTCAGTGTCACCGCGCCCGACGACGAGGCGTCGGCGTAGGAGGACGAGACGGCGGCCCTGGCCTCCTCCTCCGTACGCCCCGGCTCGGTCTGCGTCAGCACGGTGGTGACGGCGAGCAGGACGACGGCGACGCCCGCCTCGGCGAGCACCGAGCGGCGCAGCCCGAAGCGGTTGGGATCGGCGTCCCGGGCCCGCTTCTGCCGGGCGGCCTGAATCGCGGCCCGCTGCCGGGCGAGCTGTGCGGCACGCGCCGGGTCGGGCTCCTCGGCGGCGGTCCCTTCCGCGTCGGCCCCCTCCGCGTCGGCCGATCCGCCGTCGCTGGATCCGTCCTGGTCGCCGTCGCCCGCCCGGGCTTGGCCGTCGGCCGCCAGGGCTTCGCCGTCGGCTCCCTGGCCCTCCCCGGCGGCGGTCCTGGCGCCGACGCGCTCCTTCTCCCGCTCGGCGTGCACCGGAACCGTCTCCGCCAGCCGCCCCGTCCACCGCCGCGAGATCCAGGCGATCCCGACCAGCACCACGACCAGCGCGATCTTGGCGAGCAGCAGCTGCCCGTACCGGGTGTCGGTGAACGCCGACCAGGAGCCGAGCTGCCGCCAGGACTGATAGGTCCCGGTCGCGACCAGCGTCAGCACACTGCCGAAGGCGACACGCGAGAAACGGCGTACGGCCGCCGCCTCCACCGGTGTGTCCGTGGGTGCCCGGAACAGCGCCACGAGCAGGGCGGTCAGCCCGCCGAGCCAGGCGGCGACGGCCAGCAGGTGGACGACGTCGACCGGCATGGCGATGCCCGCCTGGAGTCCCGTCGAGGCGTGCTCGGACATCGCCCAGCTCGCGGCGAGCCCGGCCGCCACGACACTCCCGCCGACCGCGAGCCCGAAGATCAGGTCCCGCTTCTCCTCGGCCTCCTCCCGCTTGTCGTACGCGCCGAAGAGCACGGCGATGAACAGTGCCGCCGCAGCGAGCAGCAGCAGCCGGGACACCAGCGCCGCGCCGGTCTTGGTCTGCAGCACCTGCCCGAGCAGGGTCAGGTCGAAGACGTCGCCGGCCTTCCCGGAGCCGGTGTAGGAGCCCCGCAGGAGCAGCAGCCCGAGGGTGGACGCGGTGAGCGCGACCCACCCGGAGACCACGAGCCGCTGCACCGCCCGTACGCCGGAGCCGCGCGGCCAGCAGGCCAGCACGAAGGCGGCCCCGCCGGCCATCACGATGAACCCGGCGTACGACACGTACCGGCCGAAGCCGTACAGCCAGCCGACCACCCCGCCGCCGGCGCCCTGCTCGGAGACCGCGACGGAGGTCTTGGAGGGGGCGCCGACGGAGAAGGTGTAGGCCCCGGCGACGGGGTGGCTGTCCGCCGACACCACCTGGTAGGTCACGGTGTACGTGCCGTCGGGCAGGCCGCTGTGGAGCTTCACGGCGTACGTGGTGCCGCTGACGTTGGACGGCTTGCCGGTGTCGACCCGCTTGCCCTTGGGGTCGAGCACGCGCAGCGCGCCGTCGGACATCGCGACCTGCTCGGAGAAGGTGAGCGAGACCTGGGTGGGGGCCTTGTCGACCACCGCCCCCTGCTGCGGGTCGCTGCCGGTCAGCGCGGCGTGCGCGGAGGCCGGGCCGGCCCCGGCGAGCAGCGCGCCGGTGACCGCCAGGAACAGCAGCACCAGGATGCGGACGCGGGGAGCGATGGTCTGCGTCACAGGGGTCCCTCCCTCAGTGCCCGGTCGTCGGGGTGTACGTCGCCGGCTTCACCGGCATCCGGACCGTGACGGGGTCGGAGTGGGCGAAGCGGAGTTCGACGAAGACCGTCTGGCCCTCCTTCGGCTGCCGCTTCAGCTTCTCGAACATCAGGTGGTTGCCGCCGCTCTTCAGCACGAGCCGGCCATGGGCGGGGATCTGAAGGCGGTCGACCTCCTGCATCGCCGAGCCGACCGTCTCGTGCACGGTGACCTGCCCGGCGACATCGCTCGTCACCGAGGTCAGCTCGTCCGCCGAACCGCCCTTGTTCGTGATGGTCAGGAAACCGGCGGCCATCTCGTCGGAGACCGGCTGCGGCATGTAGGCGGAGCCGACGGACAGGTCCGCCTTTCCGCCGCCGGAGCCGGAGCCCGACGCGGAATCGGAGTCCGAGCCGCCGCAGCCCGCCAGGGCCAGTGCCCCGGCTATGACGACGGCCGCCGGGGCGAGCCGCCTCACGGGTTCGCTCCCTTCACCAGCTTGGGAAGGTCCTTGGTGTAGTCCTGGACGGTGGCGTCCTCGCCGTAGAGCACGTAACCGCCGTCGGTCTTCGGGGAGAAGGCGATGACCTGGGTGCCGTGCTCGGAGATCAGCTTGCCGTGCTTGTCCTTCTTCGTCGGCTCGATGGAGATGCCGAGGGTGCGGGCGCCGGCCTGGATGGTCGGGAAGTCGCCGGTCAGGCCGACGAACTCGGGGTCGATGCCCTTGAGCCACTTGCCGAGCTCGGCCGGGGTGTCGCGCTTGGGGTCGGTGGTGACGAACACCACGCGCAGCTTGTCCTGCTCGGCCTTGGGCAGCTGCTTCTTGGCCACGGCGATGTTGTTCATCGTCAGCGGGCAGACGTCGGGGCAGTGGGTGTAGCCGAAGTAGATCAGCGTGGGCCTGCCCGCGGTCTCCTCGCGGAGGTCGTACTTCTTGCCCTGCGTGTCGGTGAGGACGAGGTCCGGCTTCTCGAACGGCTTGTCGAGGACGGTGGCGGCCTTGTCCGACGCGGCCTCCTCGGAGACCGCGGCGACGGGCTTGTTGCTGTCGTCGCCGCTGCCGCAGGCGGTCAGGGTCAGGGAGGCGGCGGCGAGCAGTGCGGCCGCGGCGAAGGTCTTGTTGCGCATAGGAAAATGTCCCAGATGTGAGTGCTCCGGCGCGCACCGGGGTGGACGGGATGCGTGGCTCCCGGCGCGCGCCGTGAAGGGAAGCGGGCCTCAGGCGTTGGTGCGCCGGCGACCGGCGAGCACGCCGTACGCCACGCCCGCGGCGCCGATCACGATGCCGACGACGCCCAGGACGCGGGCGGTGGTGTCGGTGTCGTCGGTGCCGGAGGAGGCGGCGGAGGTGCTGGCGGAGGCGTTCTCGGTCGACTTGGCGCTGTCGGAGGGCTCGTCGCTCGGCAGGCCATGGTGTCCGTCCTCGGCGGCGGACAGTTCCAGCACCGGCGCCGGGTTGTCCGGCTCGGCCTGCCCCTCCTGCGGCACCTCGATCCAGCGGACGACCTCCTTGTTGGAGTACGTCTGCAGGGCCTTGAAGACGAGCTGGTCGGTGTTTTCGGGCAGCTGGCCGATGGAGACCGGGAACTTCTCGAAGTAGCCGGGCTCGATGCCCTTGCCGTCGGCGGTCCAGGTGACCTTGGTGACGGCCTCGGTGATCTTCTCGCCGTGCATCTCGATCGGCTTGTCCAGCGTGGACTTGGTGACCTTGATCTCCCAGCCGGGCATCGGCTCCGGCATGACCGAGGCGAGCGGGTGGTCGGTGGGGAAGCTGACCTCGAGCTTGGTGGTCGAGGCGTTGTCCCGCTCGTTGGGGACCTTGAAGTCGACGACCGCGTAGCCGCCCTTCGCGGCCGTGCCCTCGGGCTGCACGGTGACGTGCGCGAAGGCGGGGGCGGACAGGGCGAGGACGGCGGCGCCGGCGACAGCACCGGCGGCGGCGATACGGGAAGCCTTCATGGCAGGAGCACTCCGCTTCGAGTGTGGTGTCGGTGAGGAAGAGGGGTACGCGCGCGTGGGGGTGCCGTCGGCCGGACGGCTCCCGGAACCCGTGGACGGCGTCCAGGGCGAAGGAAAACTCCGGAGACTCCGGGCCAACGACGCCGGCCAGGCCCAGGACGCCACCGAGACCATGAGGCCGGCGAGGCGACAGGCGAGCGGGCGACGCACGCACGCGAGAACGGACGCACACGCGCGTGCCGCCGGCGACGCTCCCTCCCCGGGTGAAGCCAAGTGGTGGTCGCGTCGCGTCAGGCGGCCAGGGCGAATGCGCCGACGGCCGGCGGGCCGCGTCTGATCACCGTGTGCTGGAGTGCGGTGGTGCGGGGCTGCGGCGGTGCGAGCAGGGTGGTGCGCGGCGGGCACGGCCGCGCCTCCGGAGCGCCCGGGAGCCCGGCACGCAGGGCGCGTACCAGCGCGAGCGCCGCGCGCAGCGATCGTACGAGCGCCCCCTCGGCGACTCCGTGCGCCGACTGTGCGGACAGCTCGGTGAGCCGTAGCAGGGCGAGGTCGCCCCGGCGCAGCAGCCAGCCGGCGACGAGCGCCGCGAGGACGTGACCGAGCAGCATCGGCAGGGACGGCAGCAGCGACGCGGAGGAGCCCGCGGCGGTGGACATGGCGTCCGCCGGGTGGTGCGTGTGGGCGCCCGTGGCCGGGTAGAGCCGCGCCTCGGTGAGGATCTTCTGGGCCTGGGCGGGGCTGATCGCCGCCGCCGTCGTGCCGCACAGGAGCCGCGCGGCCTGCTGGACCAGCGCGGCGTCGGACAGCGAGGCCGCCGAGCCCGTGCCCCCCGTCGAGCCCGGCGCAGTGCCGTGCTGCCCCAGCCCGAACAGCGTGTGCAGCACGGTCTGGCCGACCGCGAGCAGGGCCGCGATCCCCGGCAGCGAGCGCTCACGCCCGGCGAGCGGCGCCGCGACCACGACCGTCCCGAGGAGTCCCGCGCCCAGTGTCCACAGCGGAATCGCGGCGCAGGAGGCGAGCGCGTGACCGGCCGCGGCCAGCACGACGCAGACCGCGGCGAACACCGCGGCCCGCAGGATCCGGAGCTCTGTTCCGGAGCGCGCCGTGCGCGGGTGGGGGGCAGACATGGCGGGCTCATCATCGCACTGGCCGCGTCGGCGCCGTACGCCAGGTCCGCAAGATGCCGTACGACCGGAAGGTCACCCTCTGGCCCGAGCCGCCACCACATCCACCGATCAGCACCCCCCCACACCAATCAACACCCCCGCCCATGCCGATCAACGCCCCCACATACGCCGATCAACGCCCCACATACACCGATCAAGCCGAACGCGCATCCGCCGTATGGGCGGCATCACGTCAACTTCGCGCTTACGCGGCGCAACCGGGGGCAATACGTAACGGTATGTCGAGCCGCGGCCAGGAGGCTGGAGCATGAGCATCTGGTGGTCACTCCATCTGCGGCGGGAAGCTGCGAGCGTGCCGCTCGCCCGACGCCTGCTGCTCGGCACGATGGAGACCGCGGGCGTCGATCCCGACATCTCCTACGACCTCTCCGTCGCCCTCAGCGAGGCCTGCGCCAACGCCGTGGAGCACGGCGGGGGCACCGCCCAGGGCGGCTGTTCGGAGGCCTACCGGGTGACCGCGTACCTGGACGGCGAGAAGTGCCGCATCGAGGTCACCGACGCGGGCCCCGGCTTCCCCGCCGGGGCCTCCGGCCGTTCCTCCCGCCCGCCGGCCCGGCCCGCGCCCTCCGACGCGGAGCACGGCCGCGGCCTGTGCCTCATCCAGGAGCTCGCCGACCACGTCCACATCGGCAACAAGCCGGGGCGGGGCGGGGCGGTGGTGAGCTTCGACAAGATCCTCAAGTGGCGGAAGGACGCGCCGCTGATCGCGGTGTAGGGGCGGACCTGCTGCCGGAAGCGGTCAGCACGCCCGCGCGCAGCGCCTGAAAGGGGCCTCAAGCCCCCTCCAGCACCTTCCCCAGCACCTCCAACGCCTCGGGATACACCCGCTCCCGAGGCGTCCCGTACCCCACGACCAGCCCCTGCGGACGCCCCTCGGCCGGCGGGGCCTGCCAGTGATCGCCCAAGCAGCCGACCGCGAGTCCCTCCGCCTCCGCCCGGGCCAGTACCGCCGCCTCGTCGTCGACCTCCACCAGCGCGTGCAGCCCGGCCGCGATCCCCCGGACGCCGCGCCGCGATCCGAGCCGGTCCAGGAGCTGGTCCCGGCGTCTGCGGTAGCGCAGGCGGCACGCGCGCACGTGGCGGTCGTACGCGTGGCTCTCGATGAGCTCGGCGAGCGCCAACTGGCCGATGGACTCGGTCTGGTGGTCGCTGTGCAGTTTGGCGTCGGCGACCTCGTCGACGAGGTGCGGCGGCAGCACCATCCAGCCGAGCCGCAACGCGGGCCCCAGCGTCTTGGAGGCGGTGCCCAGGTAGGCGACCTGCCCCGGCGCCATGCCCTGCAGCGCGCCGACGGGCTGCCGGTCGTAGCGGAACTCCCCGTCGTAGTCGTCCTCGACGATCAGCCCGCCACGCGCGCGTGCCCAGTCGGTGAGCGCCCGCCGCCGCTCCGGGTGCAGGGTCACCCCGGTCGGGTACTGGTGGGCGGGCGTGACGACGACAGCCGCCGCGTCCCCCAAGTCCTCGGCACACGCGCCCCGTTCGTCGACCCGTACGGGCACCATCGTCCCGCCGTTGCGCCGCACCACCTCCCGGTGGAACGGCAGCCCCGGATCCTCCATGGCGACCTCGGCGCCCTCCAGCACGCGCGTGAGGAGCGCCAGTCCCTGCACGTAGCCGGAGGTGATCACGATCCGCTCCGGCGGCGCGATCACCCCGCGCGCCCGGCCCAGATAGCCCGACAGCGCGGTGCGCAGCTCGATCCGGCCGCGCGGATCGCCGTAGTCGTACGCCAGCAAGGGCGCCTTCGCTATGGCCCGGCGCAGCGCCCGCAGCCAGGCCGCCGCCGGGAACGCCCCGACGTCGGGGCTGCCGGGCCGCAGGTCGAAGCGCGGCACGCGCGCGTGTGCCGCCCTGCCCGGCGGTTCCGTGTCGAGGGAGGGCAGCTCGGCGACCCGGGTGCCCGAACCCTGCCGTGCCGTCAGATAGCCCTCCGCGACCAGCTGGTCGTAGGCCGCCTTGGCGGTGCCTCGCGAGATGCCGAGCTCGGCCGCGAGCCGCCGGGTCGCCGGCAACCGCGTCCCGGGCGCCAGCCGCCCGTCCCGCACGGCGTCCCTGAGGGCCCGCTCCAGCCCTGCTCTTCGGCCCTCCGCAGCGTCCGGTTCCAGATGCAGGTCCACTCCGAGAGTGGACCAGAAGTCGTCCACGAAACCCTCCCCCTGGGCGCACGCACGGCGCATCAAAAACCCAGGGGACGCTGTCGTGGTCCCCTGGACACACCAAGGGCCGGGTACCCCGTGCGGTACCCGGCCATCCCTCGTGGGTCACACCGTCGGACCGTCAGCTCTTGAGAGCCGCCATCCACGCCTCGACCTCGTCGGAGCGGCGCGGCAGGGCCGCCGACAGGTTCCGGTTGCCGTCCTCGGTGACCAGGATGTCGTCCTCGATGCGGACGCCGATCCCGCGGTACTCCTCCGGCACGGTCAGGTCGTCGGCCTGGAAGTACAGGCCCGGCTCGACCGTGAGCACCATGCCCGGCTCCAGGACACCGTCCACGTACGTCTCGGTCCGCGCGGCCGCGCAGTCGTGGACGTCCATGCCGAGCATGTGCCCGGTGCCGTGCAGCGTCCAGCGGCGCTGCAGGCCCAGCTCCAGCACCCGCTCCACCGGCCCCTCGACCAGGCCCCACTCGACCAGCTTCTCCGCCAGCACGCGCTGCGCGGCGTCGTGGAAGTCCCGGTACTTGGCGCCCGGCTGCACGGCCGCGATCCCGGCCTCCTGGGCCTCGTACACGGCGTCGTAGATCTTCTTCTGGAGCTCGCTGAAGCGGCCGTTGATCGGCAGCGTGCGCGTGACGTCGGCGGTGTAGTACGTGTGCGTCTCCACGCCCGCGTCGAGCAGCAGCAGCTCGCCCGGCCGCACGGGCCCGTCGTTGCGCACCCAGTGCAGCGTGCAGGCGTGCGGGCCGGCGGCGGCGATGGTGCCGTAGCCGACGTCGTTGCCCTCCACGCGCGCGCGGAGGAAGAACGTGCCCTCGATGTAGCGCTCGCTGGTGGCCTCCGCCTTGTCCAGGACTCGGACGACGTCCTCGAAGCCGCGGACCGTGGAGTCGACGGCCTTCTGCAGCTCGCCGATCTCGAAGTCGTCCTTGACCAGCCGCATCTCGGAGAGGAAGACGCGCAGCTCCTCGTCGCGCTCGGCGGTGACCTTGTCGGTCAGCGCGGCCTCGATACCGGCGTCGTGACCGCGTACGGCCCGCACCGGGCCGGTCGCCTCACGGAGCTTGCCGGCGAGCTCGCGCACGTCGGAGGCGGGGATGCCGTACAGCTTCTCGGCCTCGGTGAGGGAGTGGCGGCGGCCGACCCACAGCTCGCCGTGGCCGTCCAGCCAGAACTCGCCGTTCTCGCGGTTGGAGCGCGGCAGCAGGTAGATCGTCGCCTCATGGCCCTCACCCTTCGGTTCCAGGACCAGGACGCCGTCCTCGGTCTGGTTGCCGGTGAGGTACGCGTACTCGACCGACGCCCGGAAGGGATAGTCGGTGTCGTTCGAGCGCGTCTTCAGATTGCCCGCGGGGATGACCAGACGCTCGCCCGGGAAGCGCGCCGACAGCGCGGCACGGCGGGCGGCGGTCTCGGCGGCCTGGGGGATCGGCTCCAGGTCACGCAGCTCGGTGTCCGCCCAGCCGGACTTCATGTTCTCGGCCAGTTCGTCGGACACGCCGGGGTACAGTCCGTTCTTCCGCTGCTTGATCGGCTCTTCGCTCTCTTCCGGGGTCGCCGGCGTGAGCTCCTCCGCCACGGTCATCCTCCTCGATACGGCGCTGGACCCCCTCCACTGTACGGCCGTACGTAAGGGGGTCCGGGGCGGTGACGAGGTGCGTTACTCGAACCGCGCCGCCAGCAGTACGACGTCCTCCTCGCTGTCGGCGGCGTCCAGGCCGTCCGGCAGTACGGCCCGCAGGACGTGGTCGGCGATCGCGCCGGGGTCGCCGCGCAGCGCCCTGGGTACGCCGGCCGCCGCCGCGTGCAGCCGGGCGAAGGCGCGGTCGGTGGGGTCGCCGGTGCGGTGCAGCAGCCCGTCGGTGTACAGCAGAACCGTCTCTCCGGGCTCCGCGTGCACCTCCACGCTCGGCGCCTCCCAGCAGGCGAGCATGCCCAGGGGCGCGGAGACCGAGGTCTCCACGAACTCCGTGCGCCGCGGGCCGATCAGCAGCGGCGGGCTGTGGCCGGCGCCGGCCAGCGTGATCTTGCGGGCCGCCGGCTCGCAGTAGCCGAACAGGGCGGTGGCCGAGCGGGCGGGCTCGGTCAGCCTGAGCAGCAGTTCCAGGTCGGACAGGACGGCGACCGGGTCCTCGCCCTCCATCACCGCGTACGCCCGCAGGGACGCCCGCAGCCGTCCCATCGCGGTGACCGCGCTGGGCCCCGACCCGGTGACGGATCCGACGGCGAGACCGAGGGCCGCCTCCGGCAGGGGCAGCGCGTCGTACCAGTCGCCGCCGCCGCGCGGGCCGGTGCGGTGCCGGGCGGCCAGCTGGACGCCGAAGATGCGCGGCAGGCGCGAGGGGAGCAGTTCCTCGGACATGGTGGCCAGGCACGCGCGCGTGCGCTCGACTTCGACGAGCCGGGCGAGGTGCTCGGTGGCGTAGCGGGCGTACAGGCCGACGAGGTGGCGACGGCGCTCGTCCGGCTCGGCGGGCTCGTCGTAGAGCCATACGGCGGCACCCAGGCGGCCGGCGGACTCGGTGGACAGGGGGAGGGCGTAGCTGGCGGCGTAGCCGAGCCGGGCGGCGACCTCACGGTGCCGGGGGTCGAGGCCCTCCTCGGCGAACAGGTCGGGCTGAGTGATCTCCCTGTCACCGCCGGGCAGACCGTCGAGGATGCGCCCGTAGGACAGGGACCCGCGCGGCACGGTCTCGATGTGGCCGAGGTCGGCGCGGGTCAGGCCCAGGCCGATGGTGGTGTCCGGGCCGAGGCCGTCGGCGGGTCCCAGGACGACGAGACCGCGCCGGGCGCCCACCAGGGCGGATCCGGCGCACAGCAGTTCTTCGAGCGCCTCGGTGAGCGCGCCCGTGCGGGCTAGGCGTTCGGTGAGTTCGTGGAGGGTCGTGAGATCCGAGACCCAGCCGGCGAGACGGTCCTGGAGTACTGCGGCCGGTGCGTTCAGGGGGTTTGGTGGGGCAGCCGGGGAGGTACCCGCCGCGACGGGCGCGACAGTGTGTGCGGGGGCCGGAACCGTTGAATCGATTCCAGCCACTTTCGGAAGGTGCGGGGCGTTCATGGTGTCCGGCTTTCCGACCGGTGCGTACTGCTCAAAAGCATCGCAAACCCCCATGTCATTCTGCGCCGCTAGCAGTGTCTCCACATGTACACGCACTCGTGAGGAGATGTCCAGCATTGTCCTGCTGGGATTCCTGGTGTCCGTGAGACTTGAGGGAAGTACTCGTCAACCCCTTGCGGAAATGCAAAGTTGGCTTAAAACTGCCGCAGGGGACGGCTTATTGCGGTCGACTGGGCTTGCTCGACGGAGCGTCACAGCGGTCGTGATGGGTACGTACTCGGTGAAGGCCAGGGGTGGTGAGGAACCACCCGGAACCTGGTGACGGACCCGGGCGTCTTAGCCACCGACGGCCGTGCCCCATCCTCCCGTGGTGGAGGCGGAGAGAAATACGCGCGACAGCAAACGCCAGACTTCGCCACCCCACGCCAGCCCATGCTTTTGATAGACGCGGTATGGGCGCAGCGGCCGCGGATGCAGCCAGTGCTCGACCCATAGGGGATCCCCGTGCCTCCGGCTGGGGTGTGATGCGCCAACAGGTACGCACAGTGCAGTGATCGACACATGTTGTGATGTGGACCACGGTGTTGCCAGGCGTGCAACGGAAAGGAACGAGCGCTCATGCGCGAGATCCTCGGAAGGCGACGCAGGCTCTTGTCCCAGCGGAAGGACGGGGGTTCTGAGTTGATCAGCGCGGCCCTGACCTTCGCGACGGAATGGCAGTGGCCCGTACTCCCGGGCGTGGCGGCGGACCCGCAGGGCAGGTCCCGCTGCGGCTGCCCCGACCCGGAGTGCACGGTGCCGGGCGCGCATCCCTTCGACCCCGGCCTGCTCGCGGCCACCACCGACGCGCGCATGGTGCGCTGGTGGTGGACCAACCGGCCCGGCGCGCCGATCATCCTGGCCACCGGCGGCAAGGCGCCCTGCGCGGTGTCCCTGCCCGCGCTGCCGGCCGCCCGCGCCCTCGACGCGCTCGACCGCCGCGGCATGCGGCTCGGCCCGGTCGTCGCCTCGCCCACCCGCTGGTCGATCCTCGTCAAGCCGTACTCCATGGAGCAGCTGGGCGAGCTGCTGTACGCCAAGGACTTCGTGCCCGGCTCCCTCCGCTTCCACGGCGAGGGCGGCTATCTGGCACTGCCCCCCTCGGAGACCGGTCACGGCGAGGTCCGCTGGGAGCGCGCACCGCTGCCCGGCTCGGCCTCGCCGTGGGTGCCCGACGTGGAGGCCGTCGTGGACGCCGTGGTCGAGGCCCTCACTCGCACGGGTGTGAGCGCGCCCGAGTTCTGAGGGTGTCGGGCGCGCACCAGCCCGGCGCCCGCCCCGGGGCGTTATCTTCCGGGGCCATGCCGCGTCATGCCGGGGGCCGAGCCCGGGACCCCCGAAGAGTCCGTCTGCTCGCCCTCGCGAGCGTCGTGATGACGTGCGCGGTCGCCCTGCCCCTGGCCGTGGCGTCCGCGGGTTCCGTGTCGTCCGGGCGGTCGGGGCCTTCCGCACGCGACGAGGCCGGCGCCGTACGTGCGTCCGCGCCCGGTCCCGTACGCAAGTCCGCGCCGGGTTCCGCCCGTGATGCGGTACGGAACTCCCCGCGCGGCGACGACAAGGCGCCCTCCGCCGCACCCGGGAGCTCCCCGCTGCCGCTCGGCCTCGGCCTGTCCACCGCCGTGCGCTGCGGGCCCTACCTCTCCTCCCCCGACGGCATCGAGGCGCAGACCTGTGTGCTGACGCAGGGCGCGGACACCTGGGCGCGGACCTACTACCGCAACGCGACCGGCGACGCGCTGGACGCCGTTCTCAGTCTCATGGGACCTGGTGGCCGGAGCGTGCGGATCCACTGTGCGGTGGGCGCCGAGGACGAGCCGGGGACGTGCGAGACGCCCCGGGAGCGCGGCCGGGGAAGACTTGCGGACCACACCGCGGTCGCGGAGTTCGCGGAGCGGGCCGGACGCGGGCCGCTGCTGCTGCGTTCCGGGAGCAACTCACCGGCGGAAGCAGGCAGTTGACGCGCTGCTGCGGTGCGTGAGCGTCGGCGCGGACGGAAAGACCCGGTTGCTGGCGACGGGGGATGCACCAGCAACCGGGCTACTCGAACGGTAACAAGAGATCGGCGGTTCGCAAATTCCGTCTCGAGCTTTCCGGTCACCGATCGGCTTGTCCGTATGGGGAGTTGCGAGGGCGGTCACCCGTCGGGGACGCCCGGCTGCGGCTGACCGGGCGGTCAGCCGCAACCGGGGGTACGCCGTGCGTCAGCTGAGCGTGACCTGGCGGTTGGTCAGGCCACCGCGTGCGCGGCGCTCGTCGGCCGTGAGCGGAGCGTCCGTGGCCAGGGCCTCGGCGAGGCGCTCGGCGAACTCGGCGGCCGGCTTCTCCACGTCCTGCGCGCCGACCCCGCTCGGCAGGTCCCACACCGGCACGGTGAGCCCGTGGGCGCGGAAGGAACCCACGAGACGGGTGCCCTCGCCGAGGCTGGAGCGGCCCGCCGCGTGCAGCCGCGCGAGGGCGTCCAGAAGCTGCTCCTCGGGGTGCGGCATGACCCAGCGCAGGTGGTTCTTCTCCGGTGTCCGGCACCAGTACGCGGCGTCGACGCCCTGGAGCCGGACGGTCGGGATCGCCGCGGCGTTGGCCCGCTCCAGGGAGGCGGTCACCTCCGCGGTGGCGTTCTCCGGGTCCGGGACCCAGAACTCGAAGCCGCTGTGCACAACTGGCTCGAACGCGCCTTCCGGGTCGATCAGGTCCTGCAGCCGCGGACCGTCGGCCGGGGCGCGGCGGCCCTGCACCGGTGTGCCGGGCTGTGCTTCCAGGGCGCGCTGCAGGGTGTCGGCGAGGTCGCGACTGATGTCGCCCGAGGAGGTGTCGTTCTGCAGGCCGAGCAGCACCGAGCCGTCCTCGCGGCGCAGGGCGGGCCAGGCCATCGGCAGGACCGTGGCCAGCGTGACCGACGGGACGCCCTCGGGCAGGCCGCCCTTCAGCGTCAGCGCGACCGTGGCCGCCGGCACCAGTTCGCGCAGCGCCACCCAGTCGCACTCGCCCGGCAGGCCCTCGAAGGGGCGGTGCACCAGCTCGGTCACCGCGTGCGCGGCGGCCCGGCCGTGGCAGGCCTTGTAGCGGCGGCCGCTGCCGCAGGGGCAGGGCTCGCGGGCGCCGACAACCGGAACGTTCCCATCAGCGCCTGCGGCGCGGGCCCCGTCACTGGTCTGCGGGCGCTTGGCCTTCGTCTGAGGTCGCTTCTTGGCCATCGTGGGTGTCTCCCGGTTACGGCTCGTCTCGTACGGGCGGGAGCCTAGCCGTTCGCGCCGGGAGCGACGGGATGCTGTGGACAGCGTGCCGACCTGTGGACAACGTACGACCGACCCTGTGGTCGGCGTACGACAACGTCCGGTCGTCCCGAGGTGGTCGTCCCGCGCTGGTCGTGCCGCCGGGTCAGTCCACGTCCTCGAACGCGTCCGCGAAGTCCAGCCCGGGTATCTCGGACACCGCCGGGGCCGTGACGCGTGTCGCGAAGTCGTCGCGGCGGTGTCCGGCGTCCGGGTCGTGCACGTCGTCGTGGACGACCACCCACACGGTGACCTCGCCCCGGACGTCGTCCCGTACGCCCCAGTCGTCGGCCAGGGCGGTGATGATGTTCAGCCCACGGCCGCCGTGTGCGGTGACCGAGGGCGTGGCCGGAGCAGGGCGGGTGGGTCCACCTCCGTCGGTGACCTCGACGAGGAGCCGGCCGCTCGGGTCCACGCGCCATGCGGCACGGACGTCGCCGTCCCCGGCCAGGGCGTCGCCCAGAGGCCGGCCGTGCTTGCACGCATTGCTCAAGAGTTCGGAAAGGATCAGTACGGCGTCGTCGATGACCGATTCCGCCACGCCACCCCTGCGCAACTGTTGACGCATGCGGTGTCGTGCTTCCCTCACGCCCGCAGGGCCATGAGGTACGGCCATGCTCGACGACGTGGGCACCTCCTGTGCCACCACCAACGCCACCCCCGAGACCTCCTTTGCCCCACGCCACGGTGTGGATGCCCCATTGGCCTGTACCGGAAACCGGCCAATCCATGTCCGGAGACGCATTCGCAACGATCGAATACGGACCGAACGCGCCGGAGCACTCCCTGTAATCGTGTGGCTGGATTTCGTCGGTGTGGCCGAGACGCGAGGATGGCGCGGGGGCGTCACGAGGGTCAAGAGTCTTGCGGGAACTGTGGGGCAAAAGTGGTCGGTGTGATGATCACCGGGCGAGCTGGTCGATCACGGGCCGAGCGGGTCGTTCAACGGCCGACCCGAGCAGGTCGTTCACTGGCCGGCCGGGCCCGTTCAGCGGCCGGGCGGGTTCGTTCAACGGCCGAGCTGGTCGAGCACCGCGCGCGGGCGGTTGGTGATGATGGCGTCGACGCCCAGGCCGACGCAGAGTTCCACGTCCGCGGGCTCGTTCACCGTCCAGACGTGCACCTGGTGCCCGGCCTCCTTCAGGCGTTCGACGTAGGAGGGGTGGCCCCGCACGATCCGGATCGAGGGGCCCGCGATCCTGACGCCCGCGGGCAGCCGCCCGTCGCGCAGGCGGGGCGAGACGAACTGCATCAGGTAGACCGTCGGCAGCGTCGGCGAGGCGGCACGCACGCGGTGCAGCGAACGCGCCGAGAAGCTCATCACGCGCACCGGGGACTCCTCGGGCGAGGCCGGGGTGTCGAGCCCGAACCGCTTCAGCAGGACCAGTAGCCGCTCCTCGACCTGGCCCGCCCAGCGGGTGGGGTGCTTGGTCTCGATGGCCAGTTCCACCCGGCGTCCGGCGTCGGCGACGAGTTCGAGGAGCCGCTCGAGGGTGAGGACAGAGGTCGCCTCCCGGTCCTCCGGGCGGTGTTCCCAGTCGGGGTCCTCGGTCCGCCCCTTCCACGAGGCGTGCGCCTTCCAGGAGCCGAAGTCCAGGGCGGCGAGGTCGGCGAGCTCCAGCGCCGAGACCGCGCCGCGGCCGTTGGACGTACGGTTGACTCGGCGGTCGTGGACGCACACCAGATGTCCGTCGGCCGTCAGGCGCACATCGCATTCGAGGGCGTCGGCACCGTCCTCGATCGCCTTCTTGTACGCGGCCAGGGTGTGCTCCGGGGCGTCCTCGGAGGCCCCGCGGTGGGCGACGACTTGAATCTGGTGCTGCCGTGCGTGGGTCACCGCGTCATGGTGCCACCACGCGCGGGTAGACGTCCGGTCGGACGGACCCGTTGGATTCGGCGGTCCGTACGGAGGCACTGGGATTGCATCCTTTTTGACGATAATGCCCTATATAAAGAATGGCCCCGGACCCACAGCCACCGCTTATGGTGCCCTGACGGCCGGTGGGAAAAGCTGAAGGCATACAAAAGGACATGCGCAGCTGCATCGCGCCGGACGTCGACCAACGTGACGAGCGTGACGATTGCGACCGAGTGCGATTGAGAACAACAGCCGTGGATCGAGGAGACAAGCTGTGAGCACCGAGAACGAGGGCACCGCGGTACCCCCGGCCCCCTCCGCACCCCCCGTGCCGGTGGATGCTCCCGCTGCTCAGCCGTCCCAGGAGCGCATGGCTCCGGACGGGGGCACGGCCACGCCTCCGGTCCCCCCGGCTCCGTCGAGCGCACCCGGCGCCCACGCGCAGGGGTCCCCGGGCCAGCCGGGCCACGGCTCCGCACCCGGGCCGATGCCCGGTGGCCACGGTTCGGCACCCGACCCCTCCTGGCCTCCGCCCCCACCGCCGGCCACCCCGTCGTACGGCGACGGCGGTGCCGGTTCCGGCGCGGGCGGCTGGGGGTCCTCGTACCAGCCGCCGGCACCGAAGTCCGGCCGAGGCCGTGGCGGTCTCGTCGCCGCGGTCCTGGTGGCCGCGCTGGCCGCGGGCGGCCTGGGCGGCGGCCTCGGCTACACGCTGGCCAAGAACAACGACACCACCGGCTCCACGACGGTCTCCGCCTCCACCAGCGGCGGCGACGTCAAGCGCGACCCGGGCACGGTCGCGGCCGTGGCCGCCAGGGCGCTGCCGAGCACGGTGACCATCGAGGCCGAGAGCGACAGCGGTGAGGGCGGCACCGGCACCGGCTTCGTCTTCGACACGCAGGGCCACATCGTCACCAACAACCACGTGGTGGCGGGTGCCGTCGACGGCGGCAAGCTCACCGCGACCTTCCCGAGCGGCAAGAAGTACGACGCCGAGGTCGTCGGCCACGCGCAGGGCTACGACGTCGCGGTCATCAAGCTCAAGGACGCCCCCTCGGACCTGAAGCCGCTCACCCTGGGCGACTCCGACAAGGTCGCCGTCGGCGACTCCACGATCGCCATCGGCGCCCCCTTCGGCCTGTCCAACACGGTGACGACGGGCATCATCAGCGCGAAGAACCGCCCGGTGGCCTCCAGCGACGGCACCGGCAGCCAGGCCTCGTACATGAGCGCCCTGCAGACCGACGCCTCGATCAACCCGGGCAACTCCGGCGGCCCGCTGCTCGACGCGCAGGGCAATGTCATCGGCATCAACTCCGCGATCCAGTCCACCGGCAACGGAGGCTTCGGCACCGGCCAGTCCGGCTCCATCGGCCTGGGCTTCGCCATCCCGATCAACCAGGCGAAGTACGTCGCCCAGCAGCTGATCAAGACCGGCAAGCCGGTGTATGCCAAGATCGGCGCGTCCGTCTCCCTGGAGGACAGCTCGAACGGCGCGCAGATCACCGACCAGGGCGCCGGCGGCTCGGAGGCGGTCGAGCCGGGCGGCCCCGCCGACAAGGCCGGCCTCAGGCCCGGCGACGTCATCACCAAGCTCGACGACCGGGTGATCGACTCCGGCCCGACCCTGATCGGCGAGATCTGGACCCACAAGCCCGGCGACAAGGTGACGATCACCTACGAGCGCGGCGGCAAGGAGCACACGGTCGAAGTCACCCTGGGCTCCCGCGTCGGCGACAACTGACCCGCACACGCGCGTGCCGACCCGTTACCCTTGTCCCCGCGCCGCCGATCACGGCCGGCGCGGGGAGGTGTGCCCGAGCGGCCGAAGGGAACGGTCTTGAAAACCGTCGTGGCAGCGATGTCACCGTGGGTTCAAATCCCACCGCCTCCGCGCTGAGAGCAGCGAGAACGGATGGCCCCTGACCTGGGTGTTGGTCGGGGGCCGTTCTCATTTCCGGCTACGGCTACCGGATGTCGGCTGTCTCGTCGACGACGTCGTACGCCCACCGCGACGACGTCGTACGCCAACCGCGCCCCGCATGCGCGCGGGCGGTCCGGGCCGCACGCTGGTGCCATGGCCAGTGCGCAGCCGATCGTGATCTACCCGCCCGCCGAGGACGGCGGGCGGCGGGTCCGCGTGGACGGCAGGTTCCGGGGGATCGCCTACGGGCTGCTGGACATCGTCGAGTTCCTGCGCCTCGCGGGCCTGGAGGACGCCGATGACGACTGGGTGCGGCAGTCCGGGCTGATCGAGTGGCGGGGTGGCGGTCCCGATGTGTGGGAGCACTGACGCGAGCGGTCCGTGAGGAGGGGAGGGGGCGGCGGCGCGCGGAGCAGTCGGGCTCCGCGCGCCGCGGTGAGGGTTCAGCAGCGGAGTTCTCAACAGAAGCCCACTTAAGGGAAGTTGGCCGGGCAGGCGTGGTGCTTCCCACGGCCCACCCTGGCGAACGGTGGCGATTGGTCGTTTGCGGGCCGTTCGCTCTGGCGCGCCGGGTACGTTGACGGGAGTTCGGCTCCGTCATGCCAAGACGCCTCTGCTCGTCCCGGGCAGGGGTCCGACTGGTCGGCCGGTTCGACCCGGTCGGAGTGACGAGAGACAGGAGCTGAATCGATGGTGGACCCAAGAAGAGCGGCCGCCGCCGACGCCAGCGCAGAGACTGGATCGAACTGGCGGTCGTGACTCTCGGTGCGGTCACTGCCATCGCGGGGTGTGTCGAGCGGTTCATGCGGTGACCGGGGCATGAGCCGTGGGCGCTCCGGCCGGTGTGGACGGGCATACGTGAGCCCGGCCGCGACGTAGTCGGCCGGGCTCACATGGCCCCGCGCGCGAGGCCTGACTCCGGGTAGCGCCGGAGTCGGGTTCTCGTGGTTCGCGCGGGGGTCTCTGGGTCGCCCCTGGCTGCAGTGCCGCCTCGCTGTCGTGGCGACAGGCACCACCGTGGCGTTGTCCCGATACTAGCGTCGCCCTGGCTGCACGCGACGGCCGTGGATCACGTTTCCGCAGGTCAGCGAGTGGCGCAAAGGCATGGCGCCGGGTGGCGAACGATCTGGCGAATTTCCGGGGGTCCCATCCCTACAGGTCAGGGCGTTGCGGCGTGGCGAGAAAGTGCGGCGGAGGGGTAGCGAAGGGTGGCGAAGTGAGCAGCATGTCCCGAGGTGTGCCTCATCTGGGGCTTCTTGGCACGTCCATGGCGGCGGCTGGCTCGCGAGTGCGTCGCTCGTCCGTGGGTGGCGGTGGTCAGTGGGTGGCGGTCGTACCGAAGAACTCGCGGATGTCCTCGACGAGCAGGTCCGGGGCCTCCATCGCGAGGAAGTGGCCGCCGCGGTCGAGTTCGGTCCACCGTACGACGTTGTGGTCGCGTTCGGCCCAGCGGCGGATGGTGACGTCGTGGGTGGAGAGGAGGACGGCGGTCGGGACCGTGCCGCGCCCGCCGGTCGGCCTGTCGTCCTGCCTGTCGTCCGGCCAGTTGTCCGGACCTTCGTTCTGAGCGTTGTCCACGTCGGTGCCGGGGGCCCAGGCATCGGTTCCCGCCTCGGCCCAGGCGTTCGCCGAGATCTCCTCGTAGTAGATCTGGGCGGCTGAGGCGGCCGTGGCGGTGTGCCAGTACAGGGAGACCTCGGTGAGGATGCGGTCGCGGTCGACGGCGGCCTCGGGGAGGCCGTCCTCCGGGGTGGTGAGTTCCTTGAACTTCTCGACGATCCAGGCCAGCTGGCCGACGGGGGAGTCGGTGAGGGCGTAGGCCACCGTCTGGGGGCGCTTGGAGTTGCACTGGAGGTAGCCGTCGTTGAAGTTCTGCATCCGGTGCCAGCGGCGCTGTTCGGCCTCGGTCAGGTCGTCCGTCTCGCCTTCCGCGCCGACCGGGAAGGTGATCATCGCGTTGACGTGGATGCCGATGACGTGGTCGGAGGCCTGCCTGCCGATTTCGGGGGCGACCCAGGAGCCGGTGTCGTAGCCCTGGACGCCGTAGCGGTCGTAGCCGAGGTGGGACATCAGGCGGAGGAGGAGCGTCGCCATCTTCGCCGCGTTCATGCCCGGGCCGGCCAGCGGGGTGGAGAAGCCGAAGCCCGGGAGGGAGGGGATGACCAGGTGGAAGGCGGGCGCCCCGGCGGCTCCGTGGGCGCGCGGGTCGGACAGGGGGCCGATGACGTCGAGGAAGTCGGCGACCGAGCCCGGCCAGCCGTGCAGCAGCATCAGCGGGGTGGCGTCGGGTTCGGGGGAGCGTACGTGCAGGAAATGCAGGGGCTGGCCGTCGATGGTGGTCCGGTACTGGGGGAGCGCGTTGAGCGTCGCCTCGTGGGCGCGCCAGTCGTACGTGGTGCGCCAGTACTCGGCCAGGTCCTTGAGGTAGGCCGACGGGACGCCGCGGCTCCAGCCGACGCCGGGCAGGTCGGCCGGCCAGCGGGTGGCGGCCAGGCGGGCGTGCAGGTCGTCGAGCTCGGTCTGCGGGATGTCGATGCGGAAGGGGTGGATGTCGGGGCTCGTCGTCTCCATGAAGGGGACGTTAGGGAGCGCTTGGGTCAGGATCGTTCCTAAGGGTTCGGCACTCTGGGGGCATGGTGGAGACCTCCGGGCGGCTGCTGAGGCTGCTGTCCCTGTTGCAGACCCGTCGCGAGCGGTCCGGGGCCGAGCTCGCCGAGCATCTCGGGGTCAGCCGGCGGACCGTGCGCCGTGATGTGGAGCGGTTGCGGGAGCTGGGTTACCCGGTGCACGCCACGCAGGGCACCGCCGGGTACCGGCTCGGCGCCGGGGCCACGCTGCCGCCGCTGCTGCTGGAGGACGACGAGGCCGTCGCCGTCGTGGTCGGGCTGCGTACGGCGGCGGGCGGTTCGGTCGCCGGGATCGAGGAGTCCTCGCTGCGGGCGCTGGCCAAGCTGGAGCAGGTGCTGCCGTCCCGGCTGCGGTATCGGGTGAACACGCTGCACAGGGCCACCGTGCGGGCCGGTACGGCCCCGGCTCCCCGGGTGGCCGCCGACACCCTGATGGCCATCGCCGAGGCGTGCCGCCGGTGCGAGCGGCTGCGCTTCGAGTACACCAGTGCCCGTCACCGGAGTGGCGTGCGTGAGGTGGAGCCGCACAGCCTGGTCAGCTTCGGCCGCCACTGGTACCTGGTCGCCTGGCGCACCTTCCGCGTCGACCGGCTCACCCCGCGCAGCCCGACCGGTCCGCGGTTCACGCCCCGCCCACTCCCCCACGGCGACGTGGCCACCTACCTGGCCCACCAGCTGTCGTGGCGGGCCTGGCCCTTCCAGGCCACCGTCACCCTGCACGAGCCCGCCGCGGCGGTCGCCGACCGGATCTGGCCCGGCATGGGCGTCCTCGAACCCGTTGACGACCACAGCTGCCTGCTGCACCTCGGCGCCGAGAACGCCCGCGGCCTCGCCTGGATGATCACCTCGGTCGACACGGGCTTCACCCTCACCGAGGGCCCACCCGGACTCGCCGAGGCACTGCGGGCCCAGGCCGTGCGCTGCCTTGAGGCGTTGGGACCTCAATGACCGCGACCCCATGGTCTGGGCCCTCAGCGATCAGTGACGACCGGCCCGGCACCCGCTCCTCGCGACGTGGCCCGCAGCAGGCGCAGTCGGCCGGTCTCGGTGGCGTTCTTCGTGAGTTCGGTGTTCACCCAGCCGATCATGTGGCCGACGGCGTGCTCCGGGTCGTTCGGCCACGGGAACGGGGCCGTGGCGTCCAGGCACACCTGTCAGCCGCCACCGACCTGCTCACAGCTCGTCATCCCTGGCCAGACCCGCCCAGTCGATGTCCCGCAGCGCCGGTTCCGCGTCGCAGCCCGACGGTACGTGCGGGGTCGGCTGGAACCAGATGACGGTGAGGCGGGACCGGTACAGGACCGGGTCATGGGCGGGGTCGAGGGCCGTGGAGTGGAAGGTGCCGACGCAGGCCACGGCGGGCAGGACCTCCACAGGGCCGAAGGCGCCCGCGTACTGGTCGGGGTACTCGCGCGCGGGCGGGACGAGGTGCACCGGGCCGGCCGGGAAGGCGCGCTCGGCGGTCCGCAGCAGGGAGTTGATCTTCATGTCGTTGAGGGGCTTGCAGGGGTAGCCCTCCAGCATTCCGCCGTACGTCGACGTGAGCCGCAGGTCGCAGAGGTCGATCGAGCGGCCGGAGGCGAGGACGACGCGGCTGAGTGACATGGTCGGCACTCTAGAGCGGTGGTGCATGGGGGTCTTTCGGTTTTCGGGGGCGGTGTCTGCCCTGCTGGTGCGTGTTCGCGCCCTGCTGGTGCGTGTTCGCGCCGTGCTCGTGCGTGTTTCCCGCCCCGGTGGTGCGGGTTCTCGCCCCGCTGGTGCGTGTGTTCCCGCCCTTCCTCGCGGAGGTTCCTACGGGGCTCGCCCGTGCTGATCACCACCCCTCACGGCCGGTGCCCCGTCATCCGAGCCGCCGACGCGATCGTCGCGCGTGCCTCGCGTTCGGTCAGGCCGGTGTTGAGCGCCGCGTCGACCAGGGACTCCACGAGGGCGGGGCCGATGCCGTCCTCGTAGGCGCGGCAAGCCGCCCAGAAAAGACGGGTGTTGCGCTGGCCCTCGTGCGCCGCGAGGACGAACTGGACGAGGCCCTGACCGTGCCCGCCCGTCGACGCGGGGGTGGGGTGGTGCGCGCGGGGCGGCGGGAGGAGGAGCCGCAGGAGGGCCGACGGGCAGGCGGCGGGGGCCAGGTGCGCGGTGCCCGGGGCGGCGGCGTACACACCCTGGTCCGTACGGGAGCCGGGACCGACGAGGTAGCCGCCGGCGCCGCGGATGTCGATGCCGGGTGCGAGGCGGCCGGCTGAGTTCGGGACCACGATGTCGGGTGGGCCGCTCAGCCACAGGTGGCGGCCGCCGGACGGGGTCAGGACGACCACCGTGGGAGGAATGGTGAACAGGTGACGCAGGGCCAGTTCGCGCAGCGCGGCCGAGGAGTCCGTGCCCGTCTTCACATCCAGGTCGATGCCGATCAGGTGGTGCGGGGGCAGGCCGCAGGCGATGCCGTAGCCGGTCGCCCAGGGCGCGGCGGAGAACAGTTCGCGGATGCGGGCCGGGTCGGTGGAGGCGTCGTAGACCCCGTGGCCGAAGCGGCCGCACTCGCCGTGGCAGGGGCTGGGGTCCGGGTCGTCGCGGTGCGGGGAGCGCAGGGCCGGGAGTTTCGTCCGGGACAGGGGGATGACGGCCAGCCCGCGTTCGGCGGCTGACAGAGCGTGTGCGAGGGCCAGCGTCGTGGCCTGCCGGTCGGTGGTGGCCATGCCTCCATGTTCGTACGTACGTTCGAAAAAAGGAAGGGGGGTCGGGTGTGATGTGCCGGAGCGGGGTGCGGGGCGGGATGTTCGCCGAACGCTTCACCTCTTGTGGCGCTTGGATGGGAACTGACCGCACTGTCCTGATCTGTGACTGACGTGACCCAAAGGGGTTTATCGACTTATTGTCACGCTTGAGGGCGAATAATGGCTTTCGGGTGGTTCGCCGGGAATTGGTGGGCAACTCTGATCTTGCGACGTCGTGCACAGCGCACAGCGCCGGGGTGATCGGCCAACTCCCCGGAAGGCAGCCGTACTTCACGCACTCACGGCCATAAGCCGGTGCGTACTTGGTTCTGGAGGAACAAACATGGCAAGCATCCGTACCGCCCGCCTCATCGCCGCCGTCTCCGCCCTTCCGCTCGCAGCTGCCCTCTTCACCGGTGCCGCGACGGCGGACAGCGGTGCGATCGCGGACAACGGATCGAGCGCGGCCGTGACGAACCCCGTGGCCGGTGTCGTCGGCAGCGGTGTCGGCGGCGACAACTTCGGCAACTCGGCCACCACGCAGCAGCAGGCCGTCGGCTCCGGTGCCTCGAACCAGAGCAACACCGCCCAGGTCAACGGCTCCGCGTTCACGGCCGTCAACCAGGGCAGCGACAACGTGGCCGTCAGCTTCGCGCCGATGTGGTGGTGAGCCGAGGGGGCCGGTGCGCCGGCACCGGCCCCCTCGACTCCTGTATGGGTGTGCTTCGTGGGGTGACAACGTCTGCGCGGCGGTGCTTCGGCGCCGTCGCGCAGACGTTTTTGTCGGTGGGGGTGCGTGGACGTTTCGCGGCCGGGGCTGGGGCTGGGGATCGGGCTGTTGGGGCGGGGCTGGGCCGGGACTGCTGGGGTTGGGGCTACGGCTGGGTCAGGACTGCTGGGGTTGGGGCTGCGGTTTCGGCTGCGTGCGGTCGTGTGGCGAGCGGTGACCTTGACACCCCACCCTATCTGACGGACAGTCAGAAACTCTCGTGGGGACTGTGGGAACCGGATCGGTGGTCGCGGTGTACCAGAAATGTCAGCACGATGCGGCGCGGGACGACGAGGGGGACGCGTGAGTGGCGAACCGGAGGTGAGCGAGGAGCTCGGGGTGCGGCTGAAGGCCTACGAGGGACGGGCGGCCACGGTCGCCGGAGTGGGCAGGGATCCCGTCAACGAGCCCATGATCCGGCACTGGTGCGAGGCGATGGGAGACACCAATCCGGCGTACGCGGGCCCGGACGCCGTCGCCCCGCCCACCATGCTCCAGGCGTGGACCATGGGCGGCCTGTCCGGCCACCGGGGACGCACGCAGACGTTCGACGAACTGCTCGGCCTGCTGGACGAGGCGGGCTGCACCTCGGTGGTCGCCACCGACTGCGAGCAGGAGTATCTGCGGCCGCTCCGCCCCGGCGACGAGATCACCTTCGACTCGGTCATCGAGTCCGTGTCGGACCGCAAGACGACCAAGCTGGGTACGGGGTACTTCGTCACCACGCGCACCGACATCCGGGTCGGTGACACCCTCGCCGGCACCCACCGCTTCCGCATCCTCAAGTACGCCCCCTCCGCCGCACGGCGACAGGGCCGGCCGAAGGAGCGCCGCCCCCGCCCCGTCGTCAACCGGGACAACGCCGGCTTCTGGGAGGGCGTGGCCCGGCACCGACTGCTGATCCAGCGGTGCGCCGAATGCGGCACCCCGCGCTTCCCCTGGCTGCCGGGCTGCGCCACCTGCGGCTGCCCGGAGTGGGACACGATCGAGTCGAGCGGCGAGGGCACGGTCTACTCCTACGTCGTGATGCACCACCCGCCCTTCCCGGCTTTCGACCCTCCCTACGCCGTGGCCCTGATCGAACTCGCGGAGGGCGTGCGGATCGTCAGCAACGTGGTCGGGGTGCCGTACGACAAGGTGCGCGTCGGGATGCCGGTACGGCTCCAATTCCAGCGGTACGACGAGGAGTTGGTGCTGCCGGTGTTCCAGGGGGTGAGCACATGAACCGCGGCGACGAACCGACCCCTCCCGTACGGCACGCCGGTGGCGAACCGCCCACTCCCGCACTGAGGGCAGGCGCCCGCCTCCCACCTCTGGACATCCCGATCACCCGCACCCTGATCGTGGCGGGAGCGATCGCGTCCCGGGACTTCCAGGACGTGCACCACGACGCCGAGCTGGCCCGGCAGAAGGGCTCCCCCGACATCTTCATGAACATCCTCACGACCAACGGCCTGGTCGGCCGCTACATCACGGACCACTTCGGCCCGCGGGCCGTGCTGCGCAAGGTGGCCATTCGGCTGGGCGCGCCCAACTACCCCGGCGACACCATGGTGGTGACGGGCACGGTCGAAGAGGTCGACGGGGACACGGCGACGGTCCGGGTCGTCGGCACGAACGGCATCGGCAGGCATGTGACCGGCACGGTGACGGTCACGGTTCCGGCGGAGGGCCCAGCAGGGACAGGAAGCCCGCCAGGGACAGGAGACACAGGACAACCGGGACCCCCAGCACGGCCAGAAGCCCCAGCACAGCGAGTAGACGCAGCACGGCCAGGAGCCCCCACCACGGCCAGCAGCCCCAGCACAGCCAGGAGACGCAACACAGTCAGGAGCCCCAGCACAGCCAGGAGCCGCACCATGAGCCCGCGCACGCGCAACGCGCTCGGCGGACCGTGCCGTGACCTGGCGGCGATCGCCGGTATCGGAGCCACGGAGTTCTCCAAGAACTCGGGACGCAGCGAGCTGCGACTGGCCGTGGAGGCGGTGCGGGCCGCGCTGGACGACGCGGGGCTTTCACCGGCCGACGTGGACGGGATGGTCACGTTCACCATGGACACCAGCCCGGAGATCACCGTCGCCCAGGCGGCCGGGATGGGCGAGCTGTCCTTCTTCTCCCGTGTCCACTACGGGGGCGGGGCTGCCTGCGCCACCGTTCAGCAGGCGGCCCTGGCGATCGCCGCGGGCGTGGCGGACGTGGTCGTCTGCTATCGGGCGTTCAACGAGCGGTCGGGCCGCCGCTTCGGCTCGGGAGTGCGGCAGCGGGAACCCTCGGCCGAGGGCGTGGCGCTCGGCTGGGCACTGCCGTTCGGGCTGCTGACTCCGGCCTCGTGGGCGGCGATGGCGGCCCAGCGCTACCTGCACGCGTACGGGCTGACACCGGAGGTGTTCGGGCACGTGGCCGTGGTCGACCGCAGGTACGCGGCGACCAACCCGGCGGCGTACTTCCACGGCAGACCCATCACGCTCGCCGACCACGCCGCCTCCCGCTGGATCGTCGAGCCGCTGCGGCTGCTGGACTGCTGCCAGGAGACGGACGGCGGACAGGCGCTCGTCGTCACGTCCGTGGAGCGGGCCCGCGACCTGCCGCACCCGCCGGCCGTCGTCGCGGCGGCAGCCCAGGGCGCGGGACGCGCACAGGAGCAGATGACCAGCTTCTACCGCGACGACCTCACCGGCCTGCCCGAGAGCCGCGTGGTGGCCCGGCAGCTGTGGCGG
The DNA here is from genome assembly GCF_054782695.1 of Streptomyces deserti. Taxonomy (NCBI): domain Bacteria; kingdom Bacillati; phylum Actinomycetota; class Actinomycetes; order Kitasatosporales; family Streptomycetaceae; genus Streptomyces; species Streptomyces deserti. The sequence goes on along the minus strand of NZ_BAAGRZ010000015.1, from coordinate 126,155 downwards.
ACGGCGGCGCTCGGACCGCAGGACATCGACGTGGGGATCCTGTACGACCATTTCACCCCGTTCGTGCTGATGCAGCTGGAGGAGTTCGGCTTCTGCGCGCCCGGCGAGGCGGCGGACTTCGTGGCCGAGGAGCGCCTGCCGCTCAACACGCACGGGGGACAGCTCGGGGAGGCGTACCTGCACGGGATGAACGGCATAGCGGAGGCGGTCCGGCAGGTGAGGGGCACTGCGGTGAACCAGATACCGGGGGCGGAGCGGGTCCTGGTGACGGCGGGCACGGGCGTACCGACGTCGGGCCTGGTGCTCTCCACCGACGGCTGACCCCCTAACCCAGGGTGAACCAGTGGGTGGGGAGGGCCCAGGCCACACCCTCCGCGCAGCGGCCTCTCGCGGGTGAACCCCCAGGGGCCCTCCGTACAGCGGCCTCTCGGGGGTGAACCCCCAGGGGGGAACCCGCAGTACGTCTCCCTGTCTCGTCCACCTTCAGGAGGTGCGGCCGGCCCTGCCCCTACAACCTGAGGGGGACTCGTCTTCGGCACCTGCGGCCGATCCGCGACCGGCACCCCCGCTCATAGCGTTGAGCCATGACCACACCCGTCTGCACCAGTGCTTCGAAAGCCGCTGCTCCAGCGCCGCAGACCCTTCCGTACCCGTCGTTCACGTCGTACGTGAGGGCCCGCCAGCCGGTGCTGCTGCGTACCGCCCGGTCGCTGACCGGCAACCCGTGCGACGCGGAGGACCTGCTGCAGACCGCGCTCACCAAGACGTATGTCGCCTGGGAGCGTATCGAGGACCACCGTGCGCTCGACGGCTATGTGCGCCGGGCGCTGCTGAACACGCGGACGTCGCAGTGGCGCAAGCGCAAGGTCGACGAGTTCGCGACCGACGAGCTCCCGGAGCCGGAGCCCGTCGCCGGTCACGACGACGACCCGGCGGAGCGGCAGGCGCTGCACGACGCGATGTGGCGGGCGATCATGCGGCTGCCCGCCCGGCAGCGGGCGATGGTCGTTCTGAGGTACTACGAGGACCTCAGCGAGGCCCAGACCGCCGAGGTGCTCGGCGTCTCGGTCGGCACGGTGAAGTCGGCCGTGTCGCGGGCCCTGGGCAAGCTGCGGGACGATCCTGAGCTGGGGCTTGTTCGGTAGTGAGCCGAAGCGTCGCGTAACGTCACCTGATCGATCACCCGGGAGTAGTGACATACCGCACGGTATGTGCGCAGAATCAGCGCACCCCCTACCGCCACGTAGGCAATGTCGCCATCCGGGAGGACGCCGTGCTGAGCACCATGCAGGACGTACCGTTGTTGATCTCGAGGATCCTGACCCATGGGTCGACGATCCACGGGACATCGCAGGTGACCACCTGGACCGGCGAGGGCGAGCCGCACCGCCGTTCCTACGCCGAGATCGGCGCCCGCGCGGCCCAGCTGGCGCACGCGCTCCGCGAGGACCTGGCAGTCGCCGACGACGAGCGTGTGGCGACGCTGGCCTGGAACAACGCGGAGCATGTGGAGGCGTACTTCGCGATCCCCTCCATGGGCGCGGTCCTGCACACCCTCAACCTCCGTCTCCCGGCCGAGCAGCTGGCCTGGATCGTCAACCACGCCGCCGACCGGGTGATCATCGCCAACGGTTCGCTGCTTCCCCTGCTCGCCCCGCTGCTGCCGCACCTGAAGACGGTCGAGCACGTGGTCGTCACCGGCCCCGGGGACCGTTCCCTACTCGCGGACGCGACGGCGCAGGTGCACGAGTACGAGGACCTGATCGCCGGAAAGCCGACGGCATACGACTGGCCGCAGCTGGACGAGCGCCAGGCCGCCGCCATGTGCTACACCTCCGGCACCACCGGCGACCCCAAGGGCGTGGTCTACAGCCACCGTTCGATCTACCTGCACTCCATGCAGGTCAACATGGCCCAGTCCATGGGCCTGACCGACGAGGACACCTCGCTGATCGTGGTCCCGCAGTTCCACGTCAACGCCTGGGGTCTGCCGCACGCCACCTTCATGACCGGCGTCAACATGCTGATGCCGGACCGTTTCCTCCAGCCGGCCCCCCTCGCCGAGATGATCGAGAGCGAGAAGCCGACGCACGCGGCCGCCGTCCCCACCATCTGGCAGGGCCTGCTCGCCGAGCTGACCGCCAAGCCCCGGGACGTCGCCTCCCTCACCCAGGTCACCATCGGCGGCTCCGCCTGTCCGCCCTCCCTCATGGAGGCGTTCGACAAGCTGGGCATGCGCGTCTGCCACGCCTGGGGCATGACGGAGACCTCCCCGCTCGGCACGGTGGCCCGTCCCCCGGCTCACGCGGTCGGCACGGAGGAGGAGTTCGCCTACCGCCTCACCCAGGGCCGCTTCCCGGCCGGCGTCGAGGCCCGCCTCACCGGCCCGGGCGGCGAGCGCCTCCCCTGGGACGGCAAGTCCGCGGGTGAGCTGGAGGTCCGCGGCCCGTGGATCGCCGGCGCCTACTACAACGGCCCCGACGCCGAACCGCTGCGCCCCGCCGACAAGTTCAGCGAGGACGGCTGGCTGAAGACGGGCGACGTGGGGACGATCTCCCCCGACGGCTACCTCACGCTCACCGACCGCGCCAAGGACGTCATCAAGTCCGGCGGCGAGTGGATCTCGTCGGTCGAGCTCGAGAACGCCCTGATGGCCCACCCGGAGGTCGCCGAGGCGGCGGTCGTCGCCGTCCCCGACGAGAAGTGGGGCGAGCGCCCGCTGGCCACGGTCGTCCTCAAGGAGGGCGCCACCGCCGACTTCGAGACCCTGCGCGCCTTCCTCGCCGACGAGGGCAGGATCGCCAAGTGGCAGCTCCCGGAGCGCTGGTCGGTCATCGAGTCCGTCCCCAAGACCAGCGTGGGCAAGTTCGACAAGAAGGTGCTGCGCAGGCAGTACGCGGAGGGGGAGCTGGGCGTCACCGAGCTCTGACGTAACCGGGCTCCGGCGCCACCGAGCCCCAGCCCGTCCGGGCTTCGGCGTCATCGAGCCCCGGCCCGTCCGGGCTTCGGCGTCATCGAGCCCCAGCGCAACCGCGCTCCGGCGTCATCGAGCCCCGGCCCATCCGGGCTCCGGCGTCATCGAGCCCCAGCGCAACCGCGCTCCGACGTCACCGAGCTCCAACCTCACCCAGCCTCCAAGGCGCCACTGGGGCGTCACCGCCGTACGGCCGTGGCGCCCCACCCCACCATCAGCCACACCCCCGCCACCACGCACACCCCACCCCAGCCGAAGTGGCTGAAGCCGTATCCCGCGAGGGCCGAGGCGGCGGCGCCGCCCGCGAAGCCGCTCACCACGTACGCGGTGTTGGCGGTGGCCGGGGTTGAGGTGGTGGTCAGGGCCAGGGTCTGGTTGGCGACATGTGAGGCGACGAGGGCCGCGTGGATCGTGATCGCGGCGACGAACAGGGCCCCGATCACCTGACCGCCCAGCCAGAACAGCGGCACGGAGAAGGCGGCGAACAGATACGCCGAGCGCACGACCGTGGCGGCGCCGAACCGGTCGACCAGGCCGCCGGCCAGCGGGGCCACCGCGCTCGCCGTGAGACCGAACAGGCCGAACAGCCCGGCGGTCGCGGTGGACAGGCCGTAGGCCGGTCCCGTCAGCAGCAGGGCGAGCGAGGTCCACAGGGCGCTCCACGCCCCGAACATCCCCGCCTGCCGCAGGCACGCGCGCCACAGGTCGGGCGAACGGCGGACGAGGCCGGGCAGGGTGGCGAGGGCCGAGAAGACAGAGCCGTCCCGCCGCCGCTGCTCCGACGGCAGGACGAACGCGGTCGCCAGGCCCAGGACGGCCGTCAGCACGGCCGCGCCCACGAACACCCACCGCCACCCGAAGGCCTGCCCGGCCAGGCCGCCGAGCACGCGGGCCGCGACGATGCCCGTGAACAGCCCGGCGATGACGGCCGCGACATGGCGGGCGCGGCGGTCGGCGGGGGCGCGTTCAGCGACCAGCGGGACCAGCAACTGGGGGACGACGGTCGCGGCCGAGGCGACGAACACGGCCGCCGCGAGCACGGTCGCCCCGGGCGCCGCCGCGCTCGCGGCCAGCGCGACCGTGGTGACCAGTGTGAGGACGGCGACCAGGCGGCGCCGGTTCGCGCTGTCGCCGAGCGGGGCGAAGAAGAGCAGACCGACCGCGTAGCCGAGCTGCGCGACCGAGGCGATCCAGGCCACGGCCGAGGGCGCCGAACCGAAGTCGCGGGCCATCAGGGACAGCAGCGGGGCGGCGAGGTAGATGTTGGCGGCCGTGACCGCGCTGCAGACGGCGAGGAGGGTGAGGAAGAGGGCGGGTGCGGGGGTGCGGCCGGGCGCTCGGCCGCGGCTCCGGCGGTGGGTGGTGGCTGGCGTCGGCGGGGTTGTCGCTGAGGGCATGAGCCGGGGGACTCCTTCGACTCCTTCGAGCCTGCTCTAACAACTAACTGGTTGGTTGGCTGACGGTGGAACAGTCTGCGCCGCCCATCCCTTCCCGTCAACCAAACAGTTGGTTACTTGCCGCGCTACTCTGTCCCCCATGGGAGCAAGGGACCCCGAGGCCACCAAGGCCCGGATCTTCGAGGCGGCGGTCGCCGAGTTCGCCCGGCACGGCATCGCCGGCGCCCGCATCGACCGCATCGCGGCCGAGGCCAAGGCCAACAAGCAGCTCATCTACGCGTACTTCGGCAACAAGGCGGAGCTGTTCGCCCGGGTCCTGGAGAAGGCCATGCTCGACGTGGCCGTCGCCGTCCCCGTCGACCCGGACGACATCGAGGGCTGGATCGACCGCGTCATGGACTACCACGCCGCGCACCCCGAGGTGCTGCGCCTGCTGTTCTGGGAGGGCCTGGAGTACGGCAGCACCGTCGAGCTGCCCGACGAGAGCGAACGCCAGGAGCACTACCGCCGCAAGATCGCCGCCCTGCGCGACGGCCAGGACCGCGGCGTGATCACCGACGCGATCCCGGCCCGCGACCTGCTCTTCCTGCTCATCGCGCTGGCCAACTGGGCCGCCGTGGTCCCGCAGATGCGGCGCATAGTGGTGGGGGCCGAGGACGCCGACCAGGAACGCCTGCGCGCCTCGGTCAGGGAGGCGGCGCGCAGGCTGATCACGCCCTGAGGGCCTTGAGCCTCTGGCCCTTCCCTGGCCCTTCAACCCCTGGCCCTTGAGGCCCCCTGGCCCGTCAATTGGTCCCGATGCGGGCCAGCAGATCCACGATCCGTGTCTGCACCTCGCTGCTGGTGGACCGCTCCGCGAGGAACAGCACCGTCTCGCCCGAGGCCAGCCGCGGCAGGTCGGCCTGGTCGACGGCGGCGGTGTAGACGACGAGCGGGGTGCGGTTGAGCTGACCGTTCGCACGCAGCCAGTCGACGATCCCGGCCCGGCGCCGGTGCACCTGCATCAGATCCATCACGACCAGGTTCGGCCGGAACTGCCCCGCCAGCGTCACCGCGTCGGCATCACTCGCGGCCCGCGCCACCTGCATCCCGCGCCGCTCCAGCGTCGCGGTCAGCGCCAGCGCGATCTCCGCGTGCTCCTCGATGAGCAGCACACGCGGCGGGTGCTGCTCACTGTCCCGCGGCGCCAGCGCCTTCAGCAGTACGGCGGGATCGGCGCCGTACGCCGCGTCCCTCGATGCCTGCCCGAGCCCGGCTGTCACCAGCACCGGCACCTCGGCGGCCACGGCGGCCTGCCGCAGCGCCTGAAGAGCCGTACGCGTGATCGGCCCGGTCAGCGGGTCCACGAACAACGCGGCGGGGAAGGCCGCGATCTGCGCGTCGACCTCCTCACGCGAGTGCACGATCACGGGCCGGTAGCCGCGGTCGCTCAGCGCCTGCTGGGTGCTGACGTCCGGCGCGGGCCACACCAGCAGCCGGCGCGGGTTGTCCAGCGGCTCCGGCGGCAGCTCGTCGTCCATCGGCTGCGGGCGCGGCGGGTCGGCCACCTCGACGGCTCCACCGGGACCGTCCAGCGGCTCGGGCCCCTCGGCGGCGTTCTCGTCCGGCGCGCCTATGGCGTACGACCGTCCGGCGCCCTCGGTCGGCTGCGCGAGCCGCGACTGGCCCGCCGACGAGTGCTGCGGCTGCGGCTGGGCGGGCGGCTGCTCGGCCGGCGGATGCGGACGCGCGCCCTGCTCCGGCCGCGGCGCCTGCTCCTGGCGCGTGGCCGGGTCGGGCGGCGTACCGAGCTTGCGACGTCGGCCCGAACCGCCCGGCGCGTGCGGGGGAGGCGTGGCCGTGGCCGGGGGCTGCTGGACCTGGGCCGCCTGCCGGTTGAACGGTACGCCCTGCCCCAGCGTCCGCACGCTGATGGCCCGCCCCTGCGTCGAGTTCGGGTCGACCGGCGCCGAGGCCTCGGCAGGCAGCGGCTGAGCCACCCGCTGCGCCTGCGCAGCACCTTCGGGCGGCAGGGGCTGCGGCGGAACCGGGGCGGTGGCGCCGTTCGGCGGTACGGGAGCGGCGGCCGCGTTCGGCGGTACGGGCGTACCGGTGCCGGAGGTGTCGGCGGCTGCGGGCCACGGCTGCGGGGCCGGGGAGCCCTGCGCGGAGGTGCCTTGCGCGGGGGTGCCTTGCGGCGGGGTGCCCTGGCCGGGAGCCACCTCCGGGGGAAGCGGCTGGTCGGCGGCGGGCTGTCCCGGTGCCGCGCCCGGGTGCGCGGGGCTGCCTTCGGGCGCGACGGCACCCTGACCGGCAGGTGCCTGACCCGGTGCCCCCTGCTGCGGCAGCGGCTGACCGCCGGCGACGGCCTGCTGGGCAGGCACCCCGACATGCCCGGACACGTGCTGCGCCGGGGCGGGCTGTGCCTGGGGCTGAGCCTGTGCCGGTGGCTGGTGCTGGAGGTGCGGCTGGGGCTGGGGGACCTGCCCGGGGGCAGTCGCCTGCACACCGTGACCGGGCGCGCTGTGGATAGGCACAGCGGCTCCCTGCGGGGGCACGGCAGCACTCTGAGCCGGCACACCCACGCCCTGCGGAGGCACGACGACGCCATGCGGGGGTACGCCGACACCCTGCGGCGGGACAGCCGCACCGTGCGGCGGAACAGCGTTGCCCTGCGGAGGCACGGCAGCGCCCTGCGGAGGAACCGGGGCACCTTGAGGAGGAACGGGAGCGCCCTGCGGAGGAACAGGTACACCTTGGGGAGGAACAGGTGCACCCTGCGGAGGAACAGGTGCCCCCTGTGCCGGCACCGAAGCACCCTGCTGCGGCACCCCATTGCCCTGCGCGGGCACCGCCCCGCCCTGCGGAGCCGGGGCCAAGCCCGCCTGGACCGGCGCCTGGCCCGGCGCCGCGTGAGCCGACGCAGCCTGCCCGCCACCGGCCTCCTGAGCGGGCACACCCTGCGCCGCAGCAGCGGCCTGGGCGGGAACGCCCTGCGCCCCCTGCGCCTGCACCCCTTGAGCAGGGGTACCGGCCGCCTCAGCCGACTGGGCGGCGGCCCGTCGGCGGCGGCCCGTCGGCGCGCTCGTGGGATGCGGCTGCGGCGGGGTGTGGTCGCCGGACTGGTCGTGCGGTACGGCGTCATGCCGGCCGTCGTCGATCAGGGCGTCACCGGAGGCGGCCGGACCGGGAACCGGCACGGGCACCGGCCCAGGCCCCTGCACATGCCCTGGGGCGGCTGCCTCGTGCCCCTGACCCTGTGCCGGTACGGAACCCTGCTCACCCGCGCCGCCGTCGGACGCCGGGTGTGCCGGATGCGCCGGGTCACCCTGCCCCGCGGGCGTCGCCGTACTCACCTGATCCGGGGCCTGGTCCGCCTCGGCCGGCGGCAGGGCGAACACCGTGCGAGGCGCTGCCTCCTGCGCCGCGGCCCGCTCGTTCGCGGCGGCCAGGGCACGCCGACGGCGCCCGGTCGGCTGCGGCTGAGGCTGTGCCTGCGGGAGCTGCTGAGCCTGAGGAGCCCCGGCCTCGCCGGACGGTGCGGGCAGCGCCGGCGGCAACGCGTGCTGTTCGCCGGAGTCACGCCGGGCACGCCGCCCGGACGGCGCCGGCACGCCCTGCGGCGGAACGGTCCCGCCCAGCCCCGTCCCCGAGGCAGCGGTCCCCGCGGCATGCTCGGCGGCCGTGACGACCGCGCCCTCGGCGACACCCTGCACGGCACTCCCGACGGCACCCGCGGCACCCGGCACACCCGCGCCGGCACCCTCCGCCGGCCGCCCACGCCGCCGCCCGGTCCCCCCGGACACGGCCGCGCCCTCGCCGGACGCCCGGGCGGGAACCGGCGCCGGTTCCCCGGCCGCCCGCCGCCTGCGCCGCCCGGTGGGCGCCGCGACCGCCACCTCCGCACCGGAGCCACCAGATACCCCGGAACCACCAGCCCCTTCCGCGCCCTCGGCACCCGAGTCCCCGCCCGGAACCTCACCCGGGACCCCGCTCTCCAGGAACGCATCGACGGACGCCCGGCGCGCCCGGCGCCGTCCCCCGCCCAAGGTCTGCTCGGCAGTGGCGGCAGCAACCTCCTCGGCCCCCGGTGCCGGCGCCTCGGCCGCAACGGCCCCCGCCCCACCCCCGAGCGGCACTTCGAGCACGTACGCATTGCCGCTCATGCCCGGCACTTCGTGCGTCTGCAGCACGCCGCCATGAGCCCGCACGATTCCGCGCACGATCGGCTCGTGCACCGGGTCTCCCCCGGCGTACGGCCCGCGCACCTCGATCCGTACGACCTCACCGCGCTGCGCCGCCGCGACCACGACGGTGTTGTCCATGTACCCGCCCGCCGACACGGGCGCGTTGCCGGTCGCGTCGACGCCCGCCACGTCCGCGACGAGATGCGCGAGGGCGGTCGCGAGCAGCCGCGGATCGACCTCGGCCTCGATGGGCGGCGCGTGCACGGCGAACTGCACCCGCCCCGGCCCGATCAGCTCCACGGCCCCGTCGACACCGGAGGCGACGACGGCGTCGAGCATCACCTTCGTACGGGAGATCTCCTCGCTCCCGGCGTCGAGCCGCTGATACCCCAGCACATTGTCGATCAGCGTCGTGATCCGCGAATAACCCGCCGACAGGTGATGCAGGACCTGGTTGGCCTCGGGCCACAGCTGCCCGGCGTCGTCAGCGGCCAGCGTCGACAGCTCGCGCCGCAGCTCCTCCAGCGGCCCGCGCAGCGACCTCCCCAGCAGGGTCAGCAGCTGCTCGTGCCGGGCGGCGAGGGCCTCGTACCGGTCCTTCTCCCGCTCCCCGAGAGCGGCGTACCGCTCCTCGCCCGCCGCGAGCTCCTCGGCGTGCTTCTCGCGCAGCTCCTCCAGCTCGGTGACGTGCTGCTGGCGCAGGGCGGTGAGCTCGGAGGCGTGCTCCTCGGAGAGCCGCTCCAGCTCCTCCGCGTGCCGCTTCTCCGCCTCCTCCTTCTCCTGCACGACGGCGTCGTACGACCGCCGGTCGGTGAAGGTCATCACCGCGCCGACGAGCTGGTCGCCGTCGCGCACGGGCGCGGTCGTCAGGTCGACCGGCACCTTCTCGCCGCTCTTGGCGAACAGCACCTGCCCGCGCACCCGGTGCTTGCGCCCGGAGCGCAGGGTGTCGGCGAGCGGCGACTCCTCGTACGGGAACGGCGACCCGTCGGCACGCGAGTGCAGCACGAGCGTGTGCAGCTCGCGCCCACCCAGCTCACCGGCCCGGTAACCCAGTATCTGGGCGGCCGCCGGATTGACGAGCACGATCCGCCCATCCGTGTCGGTCCCGACCACACCCTCGGACGCGGCCCGCAGGATCATCTCGGTCTGCCGCTGCGACCGCGCCAGCTCGGCCTCGGTGTCGACGGTCCCGGACAGGTCGCGCACGACGAGCATGAGCAACTCGTCGCCGGCGTAGCTGTAACCGTCGTAGGCCTGCTGCGCGTTCTCGAGATTCGCGCTCGTGACCTCGACCGGGAACTCGCTCCCGTCGGTCCGCCGCGCGATCATCCGGGTCGGCTTGGTCCGCGCCCGCGGATCAATGTGGTCCGGCCGCCGCATGGACCCGGGAATGAGCTTGGAGTCGAACTGCGGCAGCAGATCGAGCAGTCCCCGCCCCACCAGAGCCGTGCCCGGTGTCTCGAAGGCCTCGAGGGCGATGGTGTTGGCGTTGACGACGGTCCCGTTGGCATTGACCAGCACCAACGCGTCGGGAAGCGCGTCCAGTATGGCTGCGAGGCGAGCAGCGCCTCGGGATGGCCTGCTGCTCACGAGACGCTTCCTCCCTGTTACCGCACCTTGCCGACCGCTCGGGCCATCTTGCCAACCGGCCCGCAGCGTGTCACGCGAGGGAGTCTAAGGGCTGGGGTTGCGCTCGCGACGCCGGATGGGAGGGAGGTCGCACGACGAAGTGACGCGGAAGTGACGACCGTGCGGCGGGGAACACGTGATCACCGGGCCACGGCCCACGGCCCGCCCGCCGCCTGCCTGCACCGACGTCGCCGGACCTTCGCGGGACCTTTACGCTCCCTGTCTCCGAGCTCCTCCTTTCGGACATTCTCATCGGACGTTTTTGCGGACCTACAGGCTTACGGGCGCCTACGCCCGCCCCGCGGGCCCTGCGTCCCCCACATCGGGCAGGAGCGGCACGAGCCGGTCCCAGCGCGCGATCTGGCATCCGTCGCCCCGCTCGTACCTCGCGTCGACGGGCCGTCCGGCCCACGTCCCCGTGACATGGGCGGTGGCCGCCCCGCCGTACTGCATGGTGCAGACACTGCCCTCGGGCACGGGTGCGAAGGGGTCCTTCCCCCACCGCGTGTTCTGCTCGACGGCGGCGCACGCACCGCCCGGGTCCGGGTGGCTGCCGCTCCCGGGGTGGCAGTACACCTCGTACGTCCCATCCACCCCACCGCCCGCGTTCCGAACGGTCACAGTGAGGTGATCCCGGCCCCGAGCCTCCTCAGGGACCGGCGGTGGCACGAGGGCGCTGCCGGCGGCGGGCTGGGCGTACGCGGCCGGAGGCGCGGCGGACAGCGAGGTGACGGCGGCGACGGAGGCGGCGGCACCGACGACGAGCCGCCGCAGCACCGGGTGGGCGGTGGGCCGGGGGGTGTCCCGGCGAGTGACCTGCAACATGACCTGACTAACGCGGCAGCCCCACGGATGTTGCGCCCGTACGTCACGCCCGTATGTCGGGCCCGCACGCCAGTCCTGTACGTTCGCCCGCCTCCGACCGGCTCCGTCCGCCGGAGAAGGGCTTTGCCCTGCGGCCTTCCGGCCTAGTACCGTGGGGGGCGATTGGTGACACCGCGCTCGACTGTGTCATCATCGGCACGCACCACCCACTCGCGCTCGCGCGGGAGGCCGTGCCTGGAGGCGTCGCCTAGTCCGGTCTATGGCGCCGCACTGCTAATGCGGTTTGGGCCTTAAAGCCCATCGAGGGTTCAAATCCCTCCGCCTCCGCACCCGATGACGAAGCCCCGGCCCACCCGGCCGGGGCTTCGTCGTCACCCGGGCCGACGTCCCGCCCGCAGAGCTGTTTCCGCAGGTCACAAGGGGTGCGGCAAACGGATTTCACATGGCGGCGGCAGTCATGTAATGTTCTTCCTGTCGCCGCGAGCGGGCCGGAAGGGCCGGGAGCGGGGACAGAAAACAGAACAAGCACTCGTAGCTTAACGGATAGAGCATCTGACTACGGATCAGAAGGTTGCAGGTTCGAATCCTGCCGAGTGCGCACAGATCAGAGGCCCCGGAGAGATCCGGGGCCTCTTGCGTTTCAGGGGTGTCCAGGGACGATCGCGCCGCCGGTCTGTTCCGTGTCGGTGCACCACGCCGGTCGTGTCGCCCGGCGTGGTGCCGCCGTCCGCTGGGGTCAGTCGGGCCTGCAGTGTTCCTCCAGGTATGCCGCCGCCAGCGTGCTCGCGCGGGCGAACCAGTCGTGGAGGACGGCGATTTCCTCGGGGGAGTAGTCGGCGAACAGGGCGGTGAGGCGGGCGTAGTAGGGCTCGTAGACCTCGCGGATGCGGGCCACCGCGGCCGGTTCGGCGGCGACGCGGACGCGGCGGCGGTCGGTCGGGTCGGGGCGGCGGGCGATGTAGCCGGCGCGTTCCAGGCGGTTGAGGATGCCGGTCACCGCGCCGGTCGTGACGTGAGCGCGTGTCGCCAGGTCGCCCGCCGTGAGCAGGTTCTCACCGGCTTCGATGACGAAGGCGAAGCAGGTGAGGTCGGTGACGTTCAGGCCCACCTGCTGGGCGATCTCGTGCTGGCCGACGAGGTGGGTCGCGATGAGGTGGTCCATGGCCGAGAGCGCCTGCTCGGGGGTGGCGGGCGGGCGCGGCTTGGCTTGCATGTTCTGCGGTTCCCTTAGTTCGTGAGAATTTTCTTAGCTAAATTGCTTGCGAGGTGAGGGATCTCGCCGGACGTCGGCGTGGGGAGGCGGGCACGTGAGCGCACATCAGTATGACCACGGGCACACGGTCGCGGGGTGGACCGGTTTCGGGATCGCGTCCGTGGGGGTGGCGTTGCTGGGGGCGGGGGTGTGTCTGGTCTCCGTTCCGCTGTTGGCCGCAGGGGCTGCTGTCGGAGTGGTGAGTCTGCTGGTCACCTGGATGCTGCACCTTGCCGGGTGGGGAAGCCGCCGGGGCGGCGGCCCAGGGAGCAGTGGGGGTGGCGGGTGCGGGATGCGGGTGCGCGGGGCGGGCACCCCGGGTGTCTGGGGTGCCGGCTGGCGGGGCGCGGGCCGGGGCGGGAGCGGCGGCGTACGGCCGAGGTGGCCGGGCCCGTGTCCGTGCCCGTTCCTGCGGCGGGTGAGCCGGCGCCGGCCGCTGCCGCCGACTCCGTGGGCTGAACCGAGCCCCTGTCCGCCGGCCCGACCATCGCTGACCCCTGATGTCAGTGCCAGGTCCTACTCTCGGCAGAGATGGCACAGGCGTGGAAGTGCTCGGGGCTGCGGTGGTCGGCGGACGGTCCCGTGCTGGTGTGGGACGGCGGGCGGCGCAGTGCGCTGACCTGGGGGAAACGGGTGGCCTTCGGGGTCGTGGAAGGGGGCGTGCGGACGTGTGTGGGGGCACGGGGGCATCCGTGTCCGGTGCGGGCGGGCGTGCCGGGGCGGAGTACGGGGGCGCGGTGCGAGGAGTGTGCGCGACTGGAGAGGGCGCACTCCGTGGCCGCCGACACGATCGCGGACGATCCACGGCCGTACCACGTGTATCTCGCGTGGTTCGGGCCCGGCATGGTCAAGGTCGGGATCACGGCGGTCGAGCGGGGCTCGGCTCGGCTGCTGGAGCAGGGGGCGGTCTGCTTCAGCTGGCTGGGGGCCGGGCCGTTGATGGCCGCGCGGCGGACCGAGGAGCTGTTGCGCGCCGCGCTGCGGGTGCCCGACCGGATTCCGTACGCCGAGAAGCGGGCCGTGCGGTCCGCGCTGCCCCGGGAGCAGGCCGAGCGGGCGGCGGAGATCGCGGAGTTGCATGCGCGGGCGGTGACGCTCGGGGGGTGGCCGGAGTCGCTGGTGCCCGAGCCGTTCCGGGCCGTGGATCACGTCGGGGTGTTCGGGCTGGAGGGCCTGCCGACCGCCCGCGGCGAGGTGACCGAGCTCGTCGCCTCGGGTGTGGTGAGCGGGGAGCTGGTGGCGGCGGCCGGGCCGGACCTGCATCTGGCGACCGGGCGCGGGGTCGTCGTCCTCGACACACGGTTGATGAACGGGTGGGAGCTGGTTCCGGCCGGGGGTGGGGAACTGGCCGTTCCTGTGCGGGAGTTCAGGGAGGCCGGGGAGGTCGCGGGGGTGCAGGACGGGTTGTTCTGACCTCGGCCGCATATCAAGAAGCCGAGACAGCATGGATCCCGTTCGGCAAAGGGGTGGACCCGGCGTCCCGGCAGGCCCGATCGTGGGCGACATGAGCGACCACCGTATGGCACCTGTCGGGCCTGTGGACTCTGTCGGCCCTCTGGACCCTGTCGGGCCTGTGGACCATGTCGGCTCCGCCGCACCCGCACCCGCACCGGCACCCGCCGCACCCGATCCGGTCACATCCGTCCCCGCCGCACCCGTCCCCGCCCAGGAACCCCCTTACTACGCCGTCGTCTTCACCTCCGTCCGCACGGACGACGACGCCGGCTACGGCGAGACCGCCGAGCGCATGGAGGAACTGGTCCGCGAGATCCCCGGGTTCCTGGGCATGGACCACGCGCGGACGCCGGGCGGGCTGTCGATCACCGTCGGCTACTTCCGGGACGCCGCCGCGATCGAGGAGTGGCGCGGCGACGCGGAGCACCGTACGGCGCAGAAGAGGGGGCGCGAGCAGTGGTACGAGCGATACACGGTGCATGTCGCCAAGGTGGAGCGCAGCCACGGGTACGAGCGGGGGCGTGACTGACGTGCGCGTGGGTGTGGGCGAGGAGGCGGGTGAGGTCCGCCGCTTCCAGGAGCGGCTGGGCCTGCCCGGCCTCGTCGACGTCCACACCCACTTCATGCCCGAGCGTGTCCTGCGCAAGGTGTGGGACTACTTCGACGCGCTCGGACCGCTGACCGGCGGGGTGGAGTGGCCGATCACGTACCGGGAGGGGGAGGCCGAACGGGTCGCGGTGCTGCGGGAGTTCGGGGTGCGCGCGTTCACGGCGATGCTCTACCCGCACAAGCCGGGCATGGCGCGGTGGCTGAACGGCTGGGCGGCCGACTTCGCCCGTCGTACCCCCGACTGCCTGCACACCGCGACGCTCTTCCCCGAGCCGGGCGTCGAGGACTGCGTCCGGGAGGCCGTCGAGGCGGGTGCGCGGGTCTTCAAGGCGCATGTGCAGGTGGGGGGCGTACGACCCCGCCGACGAACTCCTCGACAGCGCCTGGGGGTTGCTCGCCGAGGCCGGGACGCCCGTGGTGATCCACTGCGGCTCGGGGCCCGCGCCCGGCAAGCACACCGGGCCCGAGCCGATCGCCCGGGTGCTGGCCCGGCATCCCCGGCTGCGGCTGGTCGTCGCGCACCTGGGGATGCCCGAGTACGAGGACTTCCTCGACCTGGCCGAGCGGTACGGCGAGGTGCGGCTGGACACGACGATGGCGTTCACCGACTTCAGCGAGAGGCTCATGCCGTTCCCCCGGCGGGCCCTGCCCCGGCTGGCCGGGCTCGGCGAGCGGATCCTGCTCGGCTCGGACTTCCCCAACATCCCGTATCCGTACGTCCATCAGCTCCACGCCCTGGAGCGGCTGGGCCTCGGGGAGGAGTGGCTGAGAGGGGTGTGCCACGACAACGCGGCGCGGCTGTTCGGGCTGTGAGGCCGGGGCATTCCCAGGAGTTCCCTGAGAGGCACCTGTGCGTTTCTCAGACAAATCACAGGTTCTCGAAAGGACGCTCTCAGAGCGCCCCGACATCGTGGCGAGCATGACCACGATCTCGCCCCAGGGGCGCACCGAACTGCTGAGGCCGGACGGGAGCCCGGTCCGGGTGCTTGTGGTGGACGACGAGCAGTCGATCACCGAGCTGCTGTCCATGGCCCTGCGCTACGAGGGCTGGCAGATCCGCACCGCGGGGGACGGACAGGGTGCCGTCCAGACCGCGCGCGACTTCCGGCCCGACGCCGTCGTGCTGGACATGATGCTGCCGGACATGGACGGGCTGACCGTGCTCGGACGGCTGCGCCGCGAGCTGCCGGACGTGCCCGTGCTCTTCCTGACCGCCAAGGACGCCGTCGAGGACCGGATCGCCGGGCTGACCGCCGGCGGTGACGACTACGTCACCAAACCGTTCAGCCTCGAAGAGGTCGTCGCGCGGCTGCGCGGGCTGATCCGCCGCTCCGGCGCCGCCGACCGGCGCTCCGACTCGCTGCTGGTCGTCGGCGACCTCACCCTCGACGAGGACAGCCACGAGGTCACCCGGGGCGGCGACTCCATCCACCTGACCGCCACCGAGTTCGAGCTGCTGCGCTTCCTCATGCGCAACCCGCGGCGCGTGCTCAGCAAGGCGCAGATCCTCGACCGCGTGTGGTCGTACGACTTCGGCGGCCAGGCCAACGTCGTCGAGCTGTACATCTCGTACCTGCGGCGGAAGATCGACGCCGGACGTGAGCCGATGATCCACACCCGGCGCGGCGCCGGCTACATGATCAAGCCCGCGGCGTCATGAGCATGCGACGACGGTCGCGTACGCAGCGGAAAACCGGCAGGCAGCCGCGAGTGGGCAAGCCGCGCACGCTGCGGACCCGGCTCGTCGTCGCGTCCGTGGTGCTGATCGCCGTGGTGTGCGCGGTGATCGGGACCGTGACCACGCTCGCCCTGCGGTCGCATCTGTACGAGCAGCTGGACGGGCAGGTCGAGGACGCCGGCAAGCGTCTGTCGGGGCCCATGAAGCCCAGGGGCGGAATCGACTCGGAGTTGCCGGACAGGCTCACCGGCTTCGTCAAGGGGCCGACGCTGCCGAAGACCATCGCCGCCGAGGCCGGCACCGACGGCACGGTCACCCGGGCGGTCATCGCCGAGAAGGCCTCCACCGACAACGGCCCCTTCGAGCAGAACCTGCCCGTCGCCCTCGACGACGAGCAGAAGGCCGCCCTCGCCAAGGTGCCCACCAGGGGGACGCACACCGCCGACATCCCCGGCCTCGGCGAGTACCTGGTGCGGTACGTCGTCGGAGAAGAGGGCAGCTACTACGTCGCCCTGCCCACCGAGTCGGTCACCAACACCATCAACACCCTCATCCTGGTGGAGATCAGCGTCACCGCCGCCGGCCTGGCCGCCGCCGGTCTGGCCGGCCACGTCCTCGTCGGCGTCGCCACCCGCCCCCTGCGCAGGGTCGCCGCCACCGCCACCCGGGTCTCCGAACTCCCCCTGCACACCGGCGAGGTGAACCTCAGCGAGCGCGTCCCCGACTCCGAGTGCGACCCGCACACCGAGGTCGGCCAGGTCGGCGCCGCCCTGAACCGGATGCTGGACCACATCCACGGCGCGCTGCACGCCCGCCAGCAGAGCGAGACGCGGGTACGGCAGTTCGTCGCGGACGCCAGCCACGAACTCAGAACCCCCCTCGCCTCCATCCGCGGATACGCCGAACTCACCAGACGGGGACGCGAACAGGTCGGGCCCGACACCCGGCACGCCCTCGGCCGGATCGAGTCCGAGGCCGGACGTATGTCCCTGCTCGTCGAGGATCTCCTGCTCCTCGCCCGGCTGGACGCCGGACGGCCGCTGCAGTTCGAGCAGACCGACCTCGTCCCGATCGTCGTGGACACGGTCAGCGACGCGCGCGCGGCCGGCCAGGACCACGTCTGGCGCCTCGACCTGCCCGACGAGCCCGCGCTCGTCCCGGCGGACGCGGCCCGGCTCCAGCAGGTCCTCGTCAACCTGCTCGGCAACGCCCGCAGCCACACCCCACCGGGTACGACGGTCACCGCGCGCGTGCAGCGGCGCGGCCCGTGGCTGTGCGTGGACGTCGAGGACGACGGCCAGGGCATCCCGCCCGACCTGCTCCCGCACGTCTTCGAACGGTTCGCGCGCGGCGACTCCGCGCGCACCCGCGCCACCGGCTCGACCGGACTGGGCCTGGCCATCGTGCAGGCCCTGGCGACCGCGCACGGCGGTGCCGTGACCGTCGACAGCGTGCCCGGACGCACCGTCTTCACGGTGCACCTGCCCGCGCTCACCCCGCAGCCCCAGCCGCAGCCGCAGCCGGACATGAACCGGCAACAGCACTCACAGGCACGCCACAGCGTCACCACACGGGCACGACAGGACACTTGACGAAGGTCGGTTCCATGCGAACCGATTCCTCTCCCGGCACCCTGCCGGCGCGGGAGCACCTCCCGGCCGCCGGAGCCGGTACGCCTGTCCTGGACGTAGTGATCCCCGTCTACAACGAGGAGAAGGACCTCCAGCCGTGCGTCCGCAGACTGCACGAGCACCTCACGCGCACGTTCCCCTACGCGTTCCGCATCACGATCGCGGACAACGCGTCGACAGACACCACCCCGCAGGTGGCCGCGCGGCTGGCGGCGGAGCTCGCGGAGGTCACCTCCGTCCGCCTGGAGCAGAAGGGCCGCGGCCGGGCGCTGCGGACGGTCTGGTCGGCCTCGGACGCCCCGGTCCTCGCCTACATGGACGTGGACCTGTCCACCGACCTCAACGCCCTGCTCCCGCTGGTGGCCCCGCTGATCTCCGGTCACTCGGACCTCGCCATCGGCTCCCGGCTCGCCCGCGCCGCCCGTGTCGTACGCGGTCCCAAGCGGGAGTTCATCAGCAGGGCGTACAACCTCGTCCTGCGCGGCTCGCTCCAGGCCCGCTTCTCCGACGCCCAGTGCGGCTTCAAGGCGATCCGCCGTGAGGTGGCACGCGTGCTGCTGCCCCTCGTCGAGGACACCGGCTGGTTCTTCGACACGGAGATGCTGGTGCTCGCCGAGCGCGCGGGCCTGCGTATCCACGAGGTCCCCGTCGACTGGGTCGACGACCCCGACTCGACCGTGCACATCGTCCAGACGGCGACCGACGACCTCAAAGGCGTGTGGCGGGTCGGCAGGGCCCTGGCCACCGGTTCCCTGCCGCTGGACCGGCTCACCCGGCCCTTCGGCGACGACCCGCGCGACCGCGAGCTCAAGGACGTTCCCAAGGGGCTGGCCCGGCAGCTGGTCGGGTTCTGCGTGGTCGGCGGCCTGTCCACCCTCTTCTACCTGCTGCTCTACACCGGCTTCCGCCAGTTCGGCGGCTCGCAGTTCGCCAACGCGCTCGCCCTGCTGGTCTCGGCGATCGCCAACACCGCCGCCAACCGGCGGCTCACCTTCGGGTTGCGCGGCCGCGGCGGCGCCGTACGGCACCAGGCGCAGGGCCTGGTCGTCTTCGGCATCGGTCTCTCCCTGACCAGCGGCTCGCTCGCCGCCCTGCACGCGGCAACCTCCACCCCGGCGCGCTCCACGGAACTGGCGGTCCTCATCGCCGCCAACCTCGCCGCCACCGTGCTGCGCTTCCTGCTCTTCAGGGCGTGGGTGTTCCCCGACCGACGCGACTACGACCGAAGCGACTACGACCGGCGCGACCACGACCGGCAGCCGTCGTCCGTCGAGGCCGAGCACAACCCGTCCTCGCCGACCTACCCCACCGCGTACCGGCGACCGACGCCATACCAGTACGCCCCGTACGACACCACCGAGTTCCGCGCCGGTGACGCCGCGGACCGCACCAGGAGGGACGCGACCCTGCATCTGCAGCCGGTGCGTCCGGCCGACACCGACCCGAGGGACTGACGATGGCCATCTCCCACGACCGGACGACCCGCCCGGCGAGTACGAGTCCCCCGGCCGACCCCACGGCCTGGCAGCGGCCCGCCGCCCCCGAGTCGGGCGAGCCCGGGCAGCCCTTCCTGCGGAGACTGTGGCGCGGCCGGCCCGAGGATCCCCGCTGGGTGCGCCCGGCCTTCCTCGGCCTGCTGCTGGTGATCGGCGCGCTGTACACCTGGAACCTCACGGCCTCCGGGTATGCCAACTCCTTCTATTCGGCGGCCGTCCAGGCGGGCAGCAAGTCCTGGAAGGCGTTCTTCTTCGGGTCGCTGGACGCGTCCAACGCCATCACCGTCGACAAGCCCCCGGGCTCCCTGTGGCCGATGTCGCTGTCGGTCCGGCTGTTCGGCCTGAACTCCTTCGCGGTCCTGTTCCCGCAGGTGCTGATGGCGGTGGCCACGGCCGGTGTGCTGTACGCGGCCGTCCGCCGCCGGTTCAGCGCCGCGGCCGGGTTCCTCACCATGGCGGTGTTCGCGCTCACGCCCGTCGCCGCGCTGATGTTCCGCTTCAACAACCCGGACGCCGCCCTCGCGCTGCTGATGGCCGCCGCGGTCTACTGCACGCTGCGCGCCCTGGAGAAGGCGCAGACGAAGTGGCTGGTGTGGGCCGGTGTCGCCATCGGCTTCGCCTTCCTGGTCAAGACCCTGCAGGCCTTCCTGATCCTGCCGGTGCTCGCGCTGGTGTACGTGGCCCTCGCGCCGACCGGCCTGGGCAGGCGCATCGGCCAGGTGCTGCTCGCCGGGCTCGCGATGGCCGTCGCGGGCGGCTGGTGGGTCGCGATCGTCGAGCTGTGGCCGGCTTCCTCACGCCCGTACATCGGCGGATCGCAGAACAACTCCTTCCTGGAGCTGACCTTCGGCTACAACGGCCTCGGCCGCATCAACGGCAACGAGACCGGCAGCGTCGGCGGCGGGGGTGGCAACGGCGGCGGCAACTGGGGCGAGACCGGCTGGGACCGGATGTTCAGCTCCAACATCGGCGGTCAGATCTCCTGGCTGATCCCGGCCGCGCTGCTCCTGCTGGTGGCGGCCCTCTGGACGACGCGCAAGGCCAAGCGCACCGACACGGCCCGCGCCGCCTTCCTCCTCTGGGGCGGTTCGCTGCTGATCACCATGGTGATCTTCAGCTTCATGCAGGGCATCTTCCACGAGTACTACACGGTCGCCCTCGCCCCCTACATCGCGCCGCTGATCGGCATGGGCGCGGCCGTGCTCTGGGAGGAGCGCGGCAGGGTCTGGGCGTCGCTGACCCTCGCGGCCGCGATGACGGCGACCGCGGTGTGGGGGTACGTCCTGCTCAACCGCTCCTCCGACTACCTGCCCTGGCTGAAGTGGCTGGTGCTGGTCGGCGGTCTGGTGGCCGCGCTGGGCCTGATCTTCGTGGGCAGGCTGGGGGGTCATCTGGCCATGGGCGTCGTCGGGTTGGGCTTCGTCGCCGCGCTGGCCGGTCCGACGGCGTACACCCTCACCACGCTGAACGAGGGGCACACCGGCTCGATCGTCACGGCCGGTCCGGCGGTCGCGGGCGGTCGCGGGGGCCCGGGCGGCGGTGGCCCCGGCGGGGGTGGCGGTCCCGGTGGCGGTGGCTTCCCGGGCGGTGGCCAGAACCAGCAGGGCCAGCAGAACCAGCAAAACCAGCAGAACGGCAACGGCACCACCCAGCCCCGGCCGGGCAACGGCTTCCCCGGTGGCGGAATGGGCGACGGCGGCCGGGGCGCCGGCGGCATGGGCGGCCTGCTCAACGGCGCCAGCGTCGGCTCCGAGGCCAAACAGCTGCTGGAGACCGACGCCGACCAGTACACCTGGGTCGCCGCGGCCATCGGCTCCCAGAACGCCGCGAGTTACCAACTGGCCACCGGCGAACCGGTGATGGCCATCGGCGGCTTCAACGGCACGGACCCGTCCCCCACGCCGGCCCAGTTCAAGAAGTACGTGGCCGAAGGAAAGATCCACTACTTCATCGCCTCCGGCGGCACGGGCGGCGGCCCGGGCGGCAGCGGCGACGGCACCTCCGCCCGGATCACCGAGTGGATCGAGGCCAACTTCAAGAAGGTCACCGTCGGTTCGGCCACCTTCTACGACCTCACGCAGAAGGCGAGCAGCTGACGGTTCTCCGACGAGGGGCGGTGGCGTGAAGCCACCGCCCTTCCCCGTATCTCCGTTGTACAGCGTATGGGAGCTGTTCTACGGTGTACGGCATGACAACGTCCCCCAAGGTTCCGCAGGACCAGGACCAGGACCAGGACCAGGAGCAGGACCAGGGCCAAGACCAGAACGAGGCCCCGGAGCAGGCCCAGGGCGGCCATCCCCAGCGCTGGCTGATCCTCGGTGTCATCTGCCTCGCGCAGCTCACCGTGCTGCTCGACAACACCGTCCTGAACGTCGCCATCCCCTCGCTCACCCGCGAGATGGACGCGGCGACCTCCGACATCCAGTGGATGATCAACGCGTACTCGCTGGTGCAGTCGGGTCTGCTGCTCACCGCGGGCAGCGCCGCCGACCGCTACGGCCGCAAGAAGATGCTGCTCGCGGGGCTGGTGCTGTTCGGCGTGGGCTCGCTGGTGGCCGGACTCGCCGACACCTCCGGCCAGTTGATCGCGGCACGGGCGGGCATGGGCGTGGGCGGCGCCCTGCTGCTGACCACCACACTCGCCGTGGCGATGCAGATCTTCACGCCCGAGGAGCAGCCCAGGGCGATCGGCATCTGGAGCGCGGTCAACGCGCTCGGATTCGCCACCGGCCCCCTCATCGGCGGCTTCATCCTGAACCACTACTGGTGGGGCGCGATCTTCCTGATCAACCTGCCGGTCGCGGCGCTGGGCCTGGCCGCCGTCGCGGCTCTCGTCCCCGAGTCCAAGAACCCCCGGGGCGACCGCCCGGACCTGCTCGGCGCCCTGCTCTCCACGATCGGCATGGCGTCCCTGGTGTACGCGATCATCTCCGGTCCCGAGCACGGCTGGACGTCCGGCCGGGTGCTGCTCACGGCGGGTGTCGCCGTGGTGGTCCTCGGCGCCTTCGCGTACTGGGAGAGCCGCATCCCGTACCCCATGCTCGACATGTCCTTCTTCAGGAACCGCCGGTTCACGGGCGCGGTCGCCGGTGCGGTGCTGATCACCTTCGGCATGGGCGGGGCGCTGTTCCTGCTGACCCAGCATCTGCAGTTCGTCCTCGGATACGACGCCCTGGAGGCGGGACTGCGGACCGCTCCGCTGGCCCTGGCGGTCGTGGCGCTGAACTTCACCGGGCTGTCGGCGAAGTGGACGGCGAAGCTGGGCGCGCCCGTGTCGATCCTGCTGGGCATGGTGCTGATGTCGGCGGGCCTGGTGTCGATCGCGACGCTGGCCTCCGGAGGTTACACCGGCACGCTGCTGGGGCTGCTGCTGATCGGCGTGGGCTGCGCGGTCGCCAACCCGGCCATGGCCCACGCGATCATGAGCGCCATTCCCCGGGAGAAGGCGGGCGTCGGTGCCGGGGTCAACGGCACGCTGGCGGAGTTCGGCAACGGGCTGGGTGTCGCGGTGCTCGGGGCTGTGCTCACCTCGCGGTTCGGGGCGTTGATTCCCGTCGCGGCGAGTTCGCTGCCCGCGGCGCTGGCGGCCGCGGGGTCGGCTAAGGAGAGGGAGGTGATCACCGAGGCGTTCTCCTCCGGGTTGGAGACCAGTCAGTCGGTGGGGGCGTTGGCCGTGTTGCTCGGGGGGTTGGTCGCGGCTGCGTTGTTGCGCAGGGCGGAGCGGGCAGACTCGGGGGCGGTGGGCGCCTGATGGCTCGGGTGGTCCGCTGGTCGTGCGGCTGCCGGTCGTTGGTGGTTGATCGCGCCCACGCGGCGGAGCCGCACGTCGGCACGGCCCCGCGCCCCTGCAGGGGCCCCCGCGCCCCTGCAGGGGCGCCTAGCATGACCGGCACTGGAAAGCTGAGGAAGGTTGTGCCATGGCGGAGGCAGCCGAGCGGGCCGAGCGGGTGGTGGGGGGCAGTGTCTGGCTGAAGGACAAGGCGCGCCGGGGCGGACGCGGCGGAGGGCAGCCGTCGGGGCTGGACCGGGAGCGGATCATCGCGGTCACCGTGCGGCTGCTGGACGCCGAGGGGCTGGCCAAGTTCTCCATGCGCCGCCTGGCCGGTGAGCTCGGTGTCACCGCGATGTCCGTGTACTGGTACGTCGACACCAAGGACGACCTGCTCGAACTCGCCATGGACGCGGCCATGGGCGAACTGCGGCTGCCCGACCCGAACGCCGACGAGGACTGGCGCGACCAACTGCGCACGCTGGCCCGGGAGTACCGGGGGCTGCTGGTGCGCCACCCCTGGCTGTCGCCGCTGGCCGGCACCTACCTCAACCTCGGCCCCAACTACCTGTCGTTCTCGCGCGTGGTGCAGCGCGTGCTCCGCAGGACGGGGCTGCCCACACACCGTGTGACGAGCGCGATCGCGGCCGTCTTCCAGTTCGTGTACGGCTACGGCACCATCGAGGGCCACCTCTTCGCCCGGGTGGCCTCCACCGGCATGACCCTGGACGACTACTTCCAGCACGCCATGAGCACGGTCAGCGAGGCCCCGCAGGCCGCCGAGGTCATCCAGGAGTCCAAGGAGATCATGGCGGCCCGGGGCGGCGACACGGTGGCGGAGATGCTGGAGCGCGACTTCGAGTTCGCCCTGGACCTGCTGGTCGCCGGCATCGAGGCGATGGTGGCCCGCGGCTGAGCCGCCCGCCCGTGGCTGACCCGCACCTGGCCTACCCCTCCTCGACCAGCCGTGCCGGGAAGCCGCCCGTGGCCACCGGCCCCCACGTCTCGGGCGTGATCCGGATGATCGACTTGCCCTGCTTGACCATCGCCTCGCGGTACTCGTCCCAGTCGGGGTGCACCCCGGCGATGTTCCGGTAGTACTCCACGAGCGGTTCCACGGAGTCCGGTGTGTCGATGACCTCGGCCGTGCCGTCGATCTGGACCCACGGCCCGTTCCAGTCGTCGCTGAGGACGATCACGCTGACCCGCGGGTCCCGCTTGGCGTTGCGGGTCTTGGCCCGCTCCGGGTAGGTGGAGACCACGATCCGGCCCGAGTCGTCGACCCCGCAGGTCAGCGGCGACCCCTGCGGGCTGCCGTCGGCCCGCCGGGTCAGCAGGATCGCGCGGTGCCGGGGGCGTACGAAGTCCAGCAACTCGTCGAGGGAGACGCGGGTGCTGGTCGCGATATTGGGTGACATGGGGCCAGCCTAGGCCGCCAGCGCCTCGGCGAGGTTGTCGTACACCGGGACGTCCCGGCGCAGTCCGGTCAGCTCCAGGACCCGCCTGGCCACGCCCTCCGCTTCCGCCACCACGGACACCCGCGCCCCGGGCGGCAGCCGGTGGCGTACGTCGTTGATGAGGCGGATTCCCTGGGAGTCCATGAAGTGCGTCGCGGTGAGGTCCAGGACCAGCACCTGCAGCCGGTCGGCACGGCTCTGAACTGCGGACATGATGAGCGTGAGCAGCTCGGTGGCGTTGCAGAAGTCGATCTCGGAGGGCAGTGCGAGCAGGACGCGGCCGGGCTGGTCGCGTAGCTCGACGGGATTCGGGAGGAAGGTCACGGCACTCACCTGGCAGACGTTCGTCCGGATTCCGGTAAGGCCGCTTCCTGACCCGTCGGCCCATTCCACCACGGCGGGGGGCGGCTGCGAAAGCGCCTCCTGCCCCCCGCCGGACGGACGTCACCTCGGCGCAACCGAGCAGCTAAAGTGCTGTCCGTCCTGTGCTCGCAGTCGGGAATGTGCTGCGGAGCTCTCCTGCGCACGGTCGTTGACCGTGCATGCCGAAGAGGTTCGTGGTGTCTGCGTCCGAGTTTTCTGATTTGCCCCGTTTTCCGGCTGGCATCGAGCTGGCGGAAGCGCTGACGGTGGCGGCTCGGCAACTGCACGAGACCCCTACTCCGCACAGCACCCTGCGCACCGCGGTCCGGCTGGCGGTGGACCTCATGCCCGGCGCCGAGCACGCCGGCGTCTCCGTCATCGAGCGCAGCAACCAGCGCCGTACGGTCGCCTGGACCGACGAGGTCGTACGCTCCGCCGAGACCCGGCACACCGGCCGTGACCAGCAGCCGTACTGGGAACGGCTGTGGACCAGCCCGGTGGTGCGGATAACGGACAGCGAGGCCGACGACGGCGGGGACGTGCTGTCCGGTCTGGGCCTGCGCTCGGCGCTGTCGCTGCGGCTGCGCGCCGACCGCCGCCGGCTGACCGTGCTCACCGCGTACGCCCGCAAGCCGGGCGTCTTCGACGAGCACGCGACCCGGATCGGGCGGCTGTTCACCGCGCACGTCAGCATCGCCCTGGACTCGGCGACCGAGCGCGAGCAGCTCACCGAGGCCATGCACACCCGGGACCTGATCGGCCAGGCCACCGGCATCCTCATGGAGCGCCTGGACATCGACGCGGCCGGGGCCTTCGAGAGCCTGGTGCGGGCCTCGCAGCGGGAGAACGTCAAGCTGCGCGAGCTCGCCCGCCAGATCGTCGACGCTCACAACACCCCATGAGGGACAGCGGGTTACATCATGGGCGTTAACAGTCGTTGACTGGATACCCGTACGGTCATGAGATCCGAGACGTCCGACACGCTGGACCAGGCGATGGTGCGCAGCAGCGGTCTCGACACCCTGCTGCGCGATCTGACCGACCGCGCGGTGCAGGAGGTGCCCGGCGCCGCCGCGTGCAGCATCACCGTGCGCCGTGCCGACCGGCTGCTCACGCTGGCGGGCAGCAGCGGCCTGCCCAGCGGACTCGACCAGAGGCAGTACGAGAACGGCTCGGGCCCCTGCGTCGAGGCCGCCGAGACCGGCACCGAGCAGTACGCCCCGGACCTGGCTGCGGAGTCCCGCTGGCCCTCGTACACGCAGTACGCGCTGTCCGCCGGCGTCCGCAGCGTGCTGGCGTTGCCGCTCGACGTCGACGGCGAGACGACGGGCGCCGCGCTCAACTTCTACGGCCTGCGGCCCGCCGCGCTGGACACGGCCCGGGACGCGGCCCGTACCTTCGCCGCCCGGGCCACGGACGCGATCAACGTGGCCCTGCACATCGAGCGCCGCCGCCAGTCGGCGGCCGACGTGCGCACCGCCCTGCTCTCCCGCAGCGTCATCGACCAGGCGATCGGCATCCTCATGGCCCGCGAGCGGATCGACGCCCGCATCGCGCTGGAGCGGCTGCGCCGCGTCTCGCAGGAGAAGAACGTCAAACTACGGGATCTGTGCAGCCAGTTGGTGGCCAGAGTCGCCGAGCGCGCCGACGCCCCGTCACGCCGCCGGCAGTGACTCGCCCTGCACGGCCTGGATGTCCAGCTCCACCCTGAGCGTCGTACCGACGGCCGCGATGCCCGCCTGCAGCACCTGGTTGTAGTGCATCGCGAAGTCCTCGCGCCGCAGCTCGGTCGTGGCCCGGAAGGCGGCCCGTACGCCGCCCCACGGGTCCGGGCCCGTGCCGAGGTAGGCCAGGTCCAGGTCGACCGGCCGGACGACCCCGTGCATGCCCAGCTCGCCGTGCAGGGTCCAGCGCTCGGAGCCGGCCGCGGTCAGGCCCGTGGAGCGGTAGGTGATCTCGGGAAACCTCTCCACGTCCAGGAAGTCCGCGGACCGCAGGTGAGTGTCCCGCATGCCGTTGCCCGTGTCGATCGAGGCGGCCCTGATCACCGCCTCCACCCGGGACTTGGTGACATCGTCCGGGGCGATCTCGATCGCCCCCGAGAACTCCGTGAACCGGCCGTGCACGCTGGAGATGCCCAGGTGCTGCGCCACGGCGGCCACGCTGGAGTGCACCGGGTCGATGGTCCACGGCCCCGGCGGCGGCAGCTCGGTGCCGCCCTGCCGGGCCAGTGTCACCGTCCCGACCTCGGCCCGCCCGCTCGCCGTGACGATCGCACTCGCGGCGGCGGGCGCGTACCCGACGGCCGTGACGATGACGGTGTACGCCCCCGGCTCCAGCGGTGTCGCGTCCCGTACGGCCCCCTCCGCGTCCGCCTCGGCGCGCAGCACCTGCGTGCCGGTCATGTCGGTCACCGTGACGACCGCGTGCGACACGGCCCACCCGTCCCGGGTACGGATCCTCGCGGTCAGTCCCATCTCACGTAACTCCCTCGGATAAGAACCGGCCCGTGGCGGGGCGCGCCTGAAGCTCGTCAGCGCGCTCGCCCGCCACGGGCCGGGGTGTGGACTACTCGCCGGGGTGGGCGAGTTCGATGTCGTGGTCGTCGATGCCCGTGCCGGTCACGGTCAGGGCGGTCGCCACCGGCGGGTAGCCCGTGGCGATGACGGTGTACTCGCCGCCGTCCAGGTCGGTGAAGGCGTACGCCCCGTCCGCACCGGTCGTGGCCGAGCCGACCACGTTGCCCGCCGCGTCGACCAGCGTCACCCGGGCGTCGGCGAGCGGCCCGTGCGGAGCCCGTACGACGCCCTGGACCCGGGCGCCCGCGTCCAGGTCGACCTCGATCCGCGTCACCCCGGTGCCGCCCACCTCGACGGGCAGGGCGCGCGGCCGGTACCCGGCGGCGTTCACCGCGACGGTCACCGCCCCCGGCACCAGCTCGGCGAGCGAGAACTCGCCCTGCTCACCGCTCGTCCCGGTGGCCAGCAGATCCCCGCGCACATCGGTGACGATCACCATCGCGTCCTTCACCGGCAGCCCGCTCCCGGCGGCCCGCACGACACCGCTCAGGCCACTGGTGCCGCTGAGCATGATGTCGTACGCGACCGGCTCGCCGTTCACGACCACCGTGGACGCCTGCGGCTGGTGACCGTCGGCGGAGGCGATCAGGACGTACGAACCGGAGCCCGGCGCGTGCAGCGTGTAGGAGCCGTCGGCCTGCGCCACGGACCGGCCCAGCTGGCGCCCGGCCAGTGAGATCAGTGTGACGGCGGCCTGCGGCACGGGCGCGGATTCGGCACCGCGCACGAAGCCGCGCACCGGTATCCCGCCGCCCGAGGCGGTCTCCTCGGGGCGGGCGACCGTGGCGACGGCCGCGAGCCGCTGCGTGGCCGTGTCCTGGCCGGAGACCTCGGTGTCCGCGACGGCCCAGCTCGGCACGTTCCCCTGCACCTTCTCCCGCACCTTCTCCTGCTCGGCGACCGGAGCGGATGCCTCGGCCGGCGCCTCGGCCGGGGTCCCGGCGGGTGCCTCCGCCTCCGCGGCCTGCGCCAGCGCGCCCTTGGTCCGCAGCGGAACCTCCTTGATGAAGACGGCCACCAGCAGGGCGAGCAGGGCCAGCGGTGCCGAGTAGAGGAAGACGTCACCGACGCCGTGGCCGTAGGCGGACTCCACCACCGTACGGACCGGCGCGGGCATCGCGTCCAGGTCGGGGATGTTCCCCTCGGCCGTGCCGGCGTGGCCGAGGGACGCGCCCTGGGCGCCGAGGCCGGCCATGCCGTCCTTGACGTAGTCGGTGATCCGGTGCGCCAGCACCGCGCCCAGCGCCGAGACGCCCACGGCACCGCCGAGGGACCGGAAGAAGTTCACGGTGGAGCTGGCCGCGCCCAGGTCGGTCGGTGCCACCTGGTTCTGCGTGCACAGCACCAGGTTCTGCATCATCATGCCGATGCCGAGACCCAGCAGGGCCATGAAGATCGCCAGGTGCCAGTACGGGGTGTCGTACCGGATCGTGCCCAGCAGGGCGAGGCCCGCGGTCACCAGCACACCGCCGGCGAGCAGCCACGCCTTCCAGCGGCCGGTGCGGGTGATGACCTGGCCGGAGACGGTGGAGGAGACGAACAGACCGGCGATCATCGGGATGGTCATGACGCCGGACATCGTCGGCGACTTGTCCCGGGCCAGCTGGAAGTACTGGCTGAAGAAGACGGTGCCCGCGAACATCGCGACCCCGACGAACAGCGAGGCCAGCGAGGCCAGCGTGATGGTCCGGTTGCGGAACAGCCGCAGCGGGATGATCGGCTCGCTCGCCTTCGCCTCGACGAGGACGAAGACCCCGAGCAGGACCACGGCACCGCCGACCATCGCACCGGTCTGCCAGGACAGCCAGTCGTACTTGTCCCCGGCGAAGGTCACCCAGACCAGCAGCAGGCTCACCGCCGCGGTGATGAAGAGGGCGCCGGCCCAGTCGACCTTGACCTTCCGCCGGACGACCGGCAGGTGCAGGGTCTTCTGCAGCACGATCAGCGCGATGACGGCGAAGGGCACGCCGACGTAGAAGCACCAGCGCCAGCCGAGCCAGCCGGTGTCGGTGATGACACCGCCGACCAGCGGACCGCCGACCATCGCGGTGGCGAACGTGGCGCCGAGGTAGCCGTTGTACCGGCCGCGCTCACGCGGCGAGATCATGGCCGCCATGATGATCTGGGCCAGTGCGGACAGACCGCCCATGCCGATGCCCTGGACCGCGCGGAACGCGATGAGCATGCCGGGGTTCTGGGACATGCCGGCCGCCGCCGAACCCAGCACGAAGACGACCAGCGCCAGCTGGATCAGCAGCTTCTTGGAGAAGAGGTCGGCGAGCTTGCCCCACAGCGGGGTGGAGGCGGTCATCGTCAGAAGGGACGCGGTCACGACCCAGGTGTAGGCGCTCTGACCGCCGCCGAGGTCGCCGATGATCCGGGGCAGGGCGTTGGACACGATCGTCGACGACAGGATCGCGACGAACATGCCGAGCAGCAGCCCGGTCAGGGCCTCCATGATCTGCCGGTGCGTCATCGGAGCGCCGTCGGAGGAGCCGTGTGAGCCCCCACCGTGCTCGGCATGGGCCCGCACACCGGCTGGTGTGGTCGTTGCCATGGACTTCCTTCTCTTACGTGGTTGCGGGTGTACGGGTGGTCTCTTCGCGTGCGGGGGGTGCGGGCCGGGGCGGCGGTCCGGCCCGGTGGGCGGGCCGGCAGTCGCCGAAGCTGTCCCGAAGCCGGGCCATCAGCCGGGCGAGCCGGCCGACGTCCTCGTCGGACCAGTCGCCCAGGCGCTCGGCGAGCACCTGCGTGGTCCGGCGGGACAGTTCGTCGAGCTGTGCCCGGCCCGCCGGTGTGAGGCGCAGGATGCGTGAGCGCTTGTCCGCCGGGTCGGGGGAGCGTTCGATCCAGCCCCGTTCGGCGACGTGCGCGACATGGCGGCTGGTCACCGACATGTCCACGGCGAGCAGCTCCGCGAGCTTGCTCATGCGCATGTCGCCGTGGCGGTCGAGCAGCGTCAGGACGGCCGCCGAGCCGCTGGGGCAGTCGGCCGGCATGATCCGGCCCAGCTCCCGCTTCACGGCACCGAAGGCGCTGAACTGACGCATCAGCTCCTCGTACTGCGCCCGTTCGGCCATCGCACCTCCCGCTTTCGTTGCTTAGGGCAACCATATGGGCTGTTGGTTGCTACAGGCAAGCAAAATGGGGCGGGTGCGGGACAAAAAGTTGGCAAAGGCAAGTATTGCGCCAGTAAACGCGCAGGTGGTGACGTTCGGGTGGGCGGGCGGACCCCCACTTGGGTCCCGCCCCCGGATTTCGCTAGGGTCTCGGGGCATGGCTAACACCCAGGGCCCTCAGGGCAACCACGACCCCGCTGGCAGCACCCAGATGTTCCGCGCGTTCGTCGACGAGGCCGCCCCGCAGGGCCGGCAGGCGGCGGCGCAGAGCGGCCCGCGCATCGGCCTCATCATCGGCGTCGTCGCCGCGGTGGCGATTGTGGCGGCGGTGGCCTGGCTGGCGCTGGGGTAAGGCCCGCTTCACTGGTACCCGGCGTTGGTGCTGGGGCGGCCCCGGCACCGCAGGGTGGACGCACCCGCGGCCCCGCCCACGCACGGCACCGGACGCCCACGGGCATACGCGCCCGCAGTCGCCCACGCACGGAAGGGGACGTGTCGGGGGGTGTCCGCCAGCCGCTGCGGGCGGACACCCCCCGACACGTCCCCGACCTACTTACCGGGCGGTGGGCGCTACTCCAGCCCCCACCCACCCGCGCAGGCCGCCGCGGGCATCAGTCGGAGATGAGCCCTTCCCGCAACTGTGCCAGCGTCCGCGTCAGCAGCCGTGAGACGTGCATCTGGGAGATGCCGACCTCCTCACCGATCTGCGACTGGGTCATGTTCGAGAAGAAGCGCAGCATGATGATCTGCCGCTCGCGGGGCGGGAGTTTGGCCAGCAGCGGCTTCAGCGACTCCCGGTACTCCACGCCCTCCAGGGCCGTGTCCTCGTAGCCGAGCCGGTCCGCCAGCGAGCCCTCGCCGCCGTCGTCCTCCGGGGCCGGGGAGTCCAGCGAGGACGCCGTGTACGCGTTGCCGACCGCGAGCCCGTCGACGACGTCCTCCTCGGACACGCCCAGCACCGCCGCGAGTTCACCGACCGTCGGCGAGCGGTCCAGCTTCTGGGACAGCTCGTCACTGGCCTTCGTCAGGGCCAGGCGCAGCTCCTGCAGCCGGCGCGGCACCCGCACCGACCACGACGTGTCCCGGAAGAACCGCTTGATCTCACCGACCACCGTCGGCATCGCGAACGTCGGGAACTCCACGCCCCGTTCGCAGTCGAACCGGTCGATCGCCTTGATCAGCCCGATCGTGCCGACC
Source organism: Streptomyces deserti (assembly GCF_054782695.1). NCBI lineage: Bacteria > Bacillati > Actinomycetota > Actinomycetes > Kitasatosporales > Streptomycetaceae > Streptomyces > Streptomyces deserti. Next base: position 94,556 of record NZ_BAAGRZ010000015.1, on the reverse strand, counting down.
TGGACGATGTCCTCCATCGGCTCGTTGCGGGAACGGAACCGCGCGGCGGCGTACCGCACCAGCGGGAGGTTGAGCTCGATGAGCGTGTCCCGGACGTAGGCACGCTCGGGGCTGTCCTCGTCGAGCGCGGCGAGCCGCAGGAACAGGGAGCGGGACAAGGTGCGGGTGTCGATGGCTTCCGAGGCCGGGAGAGCCGGGGCCGGTGCGGCCTCAAGGGTCGACACCTCGTCGATGGGGCCGAGTGTGTCGAGCGCATGCGGCGCTGTGTCGCTCTCCGCGAGCGTGAGCACCTTCGAGCTGCCCTGTTCTGCGGACATGCCACCCCCTTTGGGTCGCGGGACGGTCGCGGCGGACGCTCCCACTTCAGGAACGCAGCCTTCACCTGAATACCGGAGCCAGAGCTCCGGCAAACGCGCTTCACGCAGAATGTCACATGTCGGCAACACGCTGTAGTGACATGTCGACATGCGAGACGTGAAAGAGCCCTGGAAACAGGCGGTCTGACGGTTTTTCGGCGCAGAACCGCCGGGAGATGCCCTGGTGAGCGATTCGCTCGCGCCGGTTACGTCTCGCTCGTGCTTTCGGTTGTGCGCCGGTCGAGTTCCCGTTACGCGTCGATCCGGTTCGCCGACCGCAACCGCTGGAAGCTACGCGCGAGTAGCCGCGAGACATGCATCTGGGAGACGCCGAGTTCCGCACTGATCTGCGACTGGGTGAGATTGCTGTAGTAGCGCAGCAGCAGAATTCGCTGTTCCCGTTCGGGGAGTTGGACGAGCAGATGCCGGACCAGGTCGCGGTGCTCGACCCCGTCCAGCGCCGGGTCCTCGTAGCCGAGCCGGTCGAGCAGCCCGGGCAGCCCGTCGCCCTCCTGGGCGGCCTCCAGCGAGGTGGCGTGGTACGAGCGCCCCGCCTCGATGCAGGACAGCACCTCCTCCTCGGTGATGCGCAGCCGCTGGGCGATCTCGGCGGTCGAGGGGGAGCGCCCGAGGGAGGTCGTCAGGTCCTCGGTCGCACTGTTGACCTGCACCCACAGCTCGTGCAGCCGGCGCGGCACATGGACCGTACGGACGTTGTCACGGAAGTACCGCTTGATCTCGCCGACCACGGTCGGCATGGCGAACGTCGGGAACTGCACGCCCCGGTCCGGGTCGAAGCGGTCGATGGCGTTGATGAGCCCGATGGTGCCGACCTGGACCACGTCCTCCATCGGCTCGTTGCGGGAGCGGAAGCGGGCGGCCGCGTAGCGCACGAGCGGGAGGTTGGCCTCGATGAGCGCCCCGCGCACCCGGTGGTGTTCCGGCGTGCCCGGCTGGAGTTCCTTGAGCTGGGCGAAGAGCACCTGGGTCAGCGCCCGGGTGTCGGCGCCACGGCGCTTGGCGGGGCTGGCCGGGGTCGCGGTCTCGGCCGGTGCCGGGGCCTGGGCGGGAACCTCGTCCTGGGGCGGCGCAGTACTGGCCGACACGGTCAACGCCACCTCTTCATCGGTCCTCATCGGTCAACTCATCCGTCAAAAGCGGTCATAGCATCACAAGACATGTGCACTGTGTGCAAGCACCGCATAACGCCGTGTTGAGGGACAAGTTGGGGCCCAGGACGCACGAAAGCCCCCCGCCGTCCGGCGGAGGGCTCCCTGAGGAGGAGGCTCAGTACTCGTAGTCGGCGATCACCCAGGTGGCGAACTCGCGCCACAGCGCCACGCCCGCCTGGTGCTCGGGGTGCTCCACGTACCGCCGCAGCGCGGCCGGGTCGTCGAACGCGGAGTTGATCGCGAAGTCGTACGCGATGGGCCGGTCGCTGATGTTCCAGCCCAGCTCCCAGAAGCGGATCTCGGGGATCTTGCCGTCGAGCGCGCGGAAGGCCTCGACGCCCTTCACCACGCGCGGGTCGTCGCGCTCGACGCCCTCGTTGAGCCGGAAGAGGACGAGGTGACGGATCATGACTTCCCTCCGTTGGCGATCCACGTCATGAAGTCGCCGACGGCCTTGGCGGCGTCGGATATGCCCTCGAACCCTATCCGGACGTAGTCGGCGGCCCCCTTCGGGTCCGTGATGATCACGTAGAGCGCGAAGACCGCGAGGACGTAGACGGCGATCTTCTTGGCGTTCACCGCCATCGCGGCCTCCCCTGTCACTCCTGTCGCTGCTGTGCGTCGAGCGGGCTCATGATCGCACGAAGGGCCCCGTCTTTCGACGGGGCCCTTCTCCAGCGGTAGCGGAGGGATTTGAACCCTCGGTGACTTGCGCCACACTCGCTTTCGAGGCGAGCTCCTTCGGCCGCTCGGACACGCTACCGAGGGAGACCCTACAGCAAGGTGGGCCATGGTTTGAAATCGATATGGGGGCTGATCCGGGGCTCAGCGAGCGCGGAAGAAGTCGGTGAGAAGCCGGGCGCACTCCTCGGCGAGCACGCCCTCGATGACCTCGGGCCGGTGGTTGAGCCGGCGGTCCCGTACGACGTCCCACAGGGAGCCGGCCGCGCCCGCCTTCTCGTCGCGGGCGCCGTAGACGACGCGGTCCACGCGGGACTGCACGAGCGCGCCCGCGCACATCGTGCAGGGCTCCAGCGTGACCACCAGGGTGCAGCCGGCGAGCCGCCATTGGCCGAGCTCTGCGGCGGCCCGCCGGATCGCGAGGACCTCCGCGTGTGCCGTCGGGTCGCCGGTGGCCTCGCGTTCGTTGTGCCCGGCCGCGAGCACGGTCGTGCCGTCCGGGGCCAGCACGACGGCGCCGACGGGGACGTCACCGCCCCGGACGGCCAGCGCCGCCTCGTCCAGGGCACGACGCATCGCGGCCCGCCAGCGGTCGCGGACCGGGTCCGGTGTGCCTGCTGCGGTCGGTGCGGTCAGCGGACGGTCTCCAGGGTCTCCGAGGCGCCCAGGGCCTCGGCGATCTCGGTGAGGGCGTCCTCCGACAGCGCGCGCAGCTCCTTCTCGGTGACACCCAGGTCCTCCAGGATCTGGGCGTCACCGACCGGGCCGTGCGGCACGGCCTCGGCGGAACCGGCGGCCGCGTCGCCGTCGTCGGCGTCCTCGGTGTCGTCGCCGGGTTCACCGTCCTCGGTGCCGTCGAGGTCGAGGGCGTCCAGGTCGGGCCCGTCGTCCCCGGGCTCCCGGCCGAGCAGCTCGTCGGTGAGCAGGATCTCGCCGTAGCTGCTGCGGGCGGCGGCGGCGGCGTCCGAGACGTAGATACGAGGGTCGTCCTCGCCGTCCACGCGGACGACGCCGAACCAGGCGTCCTCCTGCTCGATGAGCACGAGCACCGTGTCCTCGTCGGGAGAGGCTTCCCGGGCCAGGTCGGCCAGATCCGACAGCGTCTCCACATCGTCGAGCTCTGTGTCGCTCGCTTCCCACCCGTCTTCGGTGCGCGCGAGCAGTGCGGCGAAGTACACCGTGACTCTCCCACTGGTCATAGGCGTGCCGGTTGGGGATCCCCCCGGCGGAGGTTGCGGGCGGGGAGTGCTTCTCCGAGCCCCACCCACTCGGAATCGTGGCAGAAACAAGGCGTTCAGGGGACGTCTTCGGCTCCCTGTGTCCGGCAGTTTCGATCGCGGGTTTCCGAGGAGGTCCGCGAGCACGTCCGTGAAGGACTCACCAGCGCACTCGTTGCCGCCACGTGCGGGATCGTACGCGGCTTTTCCCACGGCTCACGCACGCCCACCGCGACAACGCCGGAAAGCCCGGTGATCTTCCGGCCGGGCCAGCGCGCCGTTCACCCGGATATCCCTACCGGCGGACTGCCAGGGGGACCACTAGGCGTACTGCCGGGTGGACTACCAGGCGTACTGCCGGGTGGTCACCGGGCGGACTACCAACGGAACGTCCGCATGCGCATCGCGTGCCTCAGGCGGGCCGTCTTGGCGCGGCGCGGCTGGACCCGGTCGCGCAGTTCCCGGGCCTCGGCGAGGTCGCGGAGGAACTGGGCGCGGCGCCGGCGGCGCTCGGCGTCCGTCTCGTACCTCTCGTTCATCTCATCGGTCCGCCTGGCGCCCGCCTGCGCGCGCGGCGGCGAATCGTGTCGGGAATGCCGGTCGGGCATCGGCTCACCACCCCTGTTCCGTCCCTCCCACATTCCCCCGGACGGGCGGTTTGACGCCAGCGAACAGATGACGGGCCGGACTGCGGGCTTGCCGTGCGCGGGGACGCCGGGCCCATCCGGCCCGGTTACTGTGGTGGACATGCGTCTCCACGTCGTCGACCACCCCCTGGTCGCCCACAAGCTCACCACGCTGCGCGACCAGCGCACCGACTCCGCGACCTTCCGCCGCCTCGCCGACGAGCTGGTCACCCTGCTCGCCTACGAGGCCACGCGCGACGTGCGCACCGAACAGGTCGACATCCAGACGCCGGTGGCACGGACCACGGGCGTCAAGCTCTCCCACCCCCGTCCGCTGGTCGTGCCGATCCTGCGGGCCGGCCTCGGCATGCTGGACGGCATGGTCCGGCTGCTGCCGACCGCCGAGGTGGGCTTCCTCGGCATGATCCGCAACGAGGAGACGCTGCAGGCCTCGACGTACGCCACGCGCATGCCGGAGGACCTCTCCGGGCGGCAGGTGTACGTCCTCGACCCGATGCTCGCCACCGGCGGCACGCTGGTCGCGGCGATCCAGGAGCTCATCAAGCGCGGCGCGGACGACGTGACCGCCGTGGTGCTGCTGGCCGCCCCGGAGGGCGTGGAGGTCATGGAGCGGGAGCTCGCCGGCACCCCGGTGACGGTCGTGACGGCCTCGGTCGACGAGCGCCTCAACGAGCACGGCTACATCGTGCCGGGCCTGGGCGACGCCGGGGACCGGATGTACGGGTCCGCCGAGTAGGCAGAGCAAGTGTGGTCGCCGGGCGAGTCGTCGTACGGCTCGGTCCGGCTCGGCACGGCTCGTCAGCAGCCCTGCTTCGCGGCGGGCGTCGGCTCCGGACTGGCCAGTGTGGTCAGGGCCCGGTCGGCGTCCGCCTTCTTCGCGAGCTCCTTGAAGGCGTCGCCGATGATGAGGTCGACGGCGGCGCCCTTGCGGGCCGCGTCGGTGCGGCGCTCGGCGCCGGGGAGCTGGGTGGCGAGCACGGGCAGCGAGGTGTCCAGGGCGGAGGCGGGGCCGAGCAGGACGCCGGTGCCCTTGACCTTCTTGTCGTACTCCTTGGGCGCGTTGCCGACGTCGCCGATCGTGAAGCCGCGCTTCTTCAGCTCGTCGGCGGTCTTCTTGGCGAGGCCGCTGCGCGTGGTGGCGTTGAGCACGTTGACCGTGATCCGTCCCGGCTCGGGCAGCGGCCGGGCGCTGGGCGAGGGGCTCGCCTTGGTGACGCAGTCCGTCCCGGAGCCGACTGCTGAAGCCTTTCTGCCGCCGCCGCCGAAGACGTCGATGAGCTGCAGCGTGCCCCAGCCGATCATGCCGAGCACGGCCGCGGAGGCCACGACGAGGAGCACGAGCCTGCCGCGCCGCCGGGGCCGGCGCATCCGCGGGTACTTGTCCCCCGTGATGCGGTACTGGCCGCCCATGCCGGGGGGAGTCAGCATGCTCATGGGCGCAGCGTAGTGCGCCCGAGCGACGATGCCTACTAGATGATCATTGGACGTCGCTCAGTCCAACCCGAAAGGGCCAACCCGCGGTGCGCGGCCCGGTCAGTCGAGTTCGAGGACCCGTGCGTGCAGCACCTGGCGCTGTTGGAGCGCCGCGCGGACCGCGCGGTGGAGGCCGTCCTCCAGGTACAGGTCGCCCTGCCACTTCACGACGTGCGCGAAGAGGTCGCCGTAGAACGTCGAGTCCTCGGCGAGCAGGGTCTCCAGGTCGAGCTGCTGCTTGGTCGTCACGAGCTGATCGAGGCGGACCGGGCGCGGCGCGACGTCCGCCCACTGCCGGGTGCTTTCCCGGCCGTGGTCGGGGTACGGCCGGCCGTTTCCGATGCGCTTGAAGATCACACGGAAAGCCTACCGGTCAAGACCTTCCGGGCGCAGCCGTGGCGACGTAGTGCGACGCTGAAAAAGACATCAGAAAAGGAGCAAATCGGGAACAGGTGTCTGATACGAGCGGCCGCGAGACCACGCATGCCGCAGGCCACCGTTCCCGGGGCCGGGGCGGTCCTGCCGCCCTCTCCTCGTGGGCAGGGCGTGGCGGAGGCGGTAGCCCCGAAGGACCGCCTCCGCCGTCCGGCCCTGCCGGTCAGCCGCGTTCTCGCTCCTTCTGGGACCTCTGTCGCTGCTGCTCATCGGACTTGGGCTCGGGCTTGGGCGTGTTGCGTGCGGCCTCCGCGCGCAGGAGGGCGCGCATGACCGCGTACGGGTCCTTGTTGAGCATGGCTGTGTACCTCCTTCACTGCTTCTTGCTTGCTTCCGTGCGTGACTGACGGACCGATGGGCCGATGGACCCGATGGCCCATGGGCCGACGGGCCGATGGCCGGTCCGGTCAGCAGCGCAGGACCACACAGCGCAGTGGGCGCAGGGGGCGCAGGGGGTACGGCGGCCGGGGCGGCAGCGGGACGAGCGGGACGGGGCGCGACTCGGCGTGCGTGCGCCGGGGGGCCGGCGGGGGCGCGGGACGCAGGGGTACGGCGGGCCGCCGGCCGCTGTGCGGCGCGGGCCGCAGGAAGGTGTCCAGGCCGTCGTCCTCGACGGCCGCACCACCGCTGCTCTCGCCGGACACCGCGGCGGTCGGCACCACCGTCTGCCCGCCGACGGCGGCGCCCGCCACGAGCAGGGCGAGCAGCAGGACCAGCACCCGCAGCCACGCGCTTTGGCGCGTGGCGCGAGGGGCATGCGGTGCGGGACTCACGGCAGGTCATTCCCTGAGGCGCGCATGCCGGTCACCCCACCGGCGGCGAGATCCGCCCGCTCGGCGTTCGGCGGGCGCGGATCCGCAGGGCCGTGACGATTTCGGCGGCACCGACCGCGAGCAGCCCGCAGCCGCCGACCAGGGTGAGGACGGCGACGGACTCGAAGGGCGCGACGATCAGGACGACCCCGGCGACGCCGGTGAGGAGCCCCAGGAGGACCTGCCAGCCGCGGGCCGGCATCGCCGGGTCGTGGGCGGCGGCCAAGGTCTGGGTGATCCCGCGGAACAGCCAGCCGATGCCGATCCACAACCCGAGCAGCAGGATCGACTGGAGCGGGCCGCGGAAGCAGAACAGGCCCAGCAGAATCGACAGGGCACCGCTGACGAAGGCCAGGACGCGCAGGGAGGTCGTGCGGTGCGTGCCGAAGGCGGCGGCGAGCTGGAGGACGCCGCTGACCAGGAGGTAGAGGCCGAACAGCACCCCGGCGGCGAGCAGCGAGGCACCCGGCCAGACCAGCGTCAGCACCCCCAGCACGAGGGATGCGGCACCGGTGAGCAGGACGGACTGCCAGGCGGTGCGCGACAGCAGATGGAGCGGCCCCACGAGGGGCGGCTCCGGCTCCCGGCCGCCCGGCGGGGATATCGCCGTGTGCGCATGGCGCGGGGTGGGCCCGTGCGGTCCGTGCGGGTCGGTCGGCATCTGGTCGTACGGGTCGCGCGGGGCGCGCCCGTGCGCGGTGCCCGGGCCGGGACCGTGGGGGTCGGTAGGGGCGCGGCTGTACGGGTCGTTCAGCTCGGCCGGGTCCTGCGGCGCGCGGGCACGAGGAGCGGCCGGCCCGCGAGGGCCCTCGCGCTCCGGTTCCCAGGGGGAGCCGCCAGGTGGCTCGGTCATGGTCCATGCTTGGACCCCGCGCGACCACTCCGCCAGCTGGGCGGGCCACTTGGCTGACGTGTGGGTCGGGGGTTGCCGACGTGGGTCGGGGGTTGGCCGACGTGTGTGTCGGGGGCTGGTTGCCGCCGGCGGTCTTGCGGTCTCGTGGCTTTGGGGGGTTGCGGCCTGTCGGCTTCCCGGCCCATCGGCTTCCCGGCCTGGCGGCCGCGGTCCCGGTGCGGCGGTCTCGCGGGCCCTGGGCCCGCAAGGTCCCGCGCGGCTTCCTGGGCCCGGCCCTTCTTCCCCGCCCCCTTCACAGCCTTCGCCGCTTGCGGCTTCCCGGGCTCGTGGCCTCACGGCCCCCGGCCCGCGGACCTCCTGCCGCCCTCCAGCCTCCGGCCCCCGGAAACTCCAGCCTCCGGACCTCCTGCCTCCGGACCTCCTGCCCCCCCAGACCTCCTGCCCCCGCCATCTCCCGCCCTACTTCCCCACCCCCTTCGTCCCCTTCACTCCCTTCGCCGCCTTCGCCGCGGCCTTCATCTCCTGCTTGTGGGCTCGTACCTTGGCCAGCGACTCCGGGCCGGTGATGTCGGCGACGGAGCGGAAGGACTTGGGTTCGCCGTAGGGGCCCGCGGCCTCGCGCCAGCCTGTGGGGTGTACGCCGAGTTGTTTGCCGAGGAGGGCCAGGAAGATCTGGGCCTTCTGTTTGCCGAAGCCGGGCAGGTCCTCCAGGCGCTTCAGCAGTTCCTTGCCGGTGTCGACGCCCCGCCAGAGCGCCTCGGCGTCACCGTCGTAGTGTTCGACCAGGTACTGGCACAGCTGCTGGATGCGCCCGGCCATCGACCCGGGGTAGCGGTGCACGGCCGGTTTCTCGGAGAGGAGTGCGGCGAAGGCGTCGGGATCGTACGCGGCGATCTCGTGTGCGTCCAGGTCGTCCGTGCCGAGTCGCTGCGCGATCGTCGCCGGTCCCTTGAACGCCCACTCCATCGGGATCTGCTGGTCCAGCAGCATCCCGACCAGCGCGGCGAGCGGACTGCGGCCGAGCAGGGCGTCGGCCTGGGGGTCCTGGGCGAGGTGAAGAGTGACGTCCATGACCCGATGATCGCGCGTGCGCGCTCAGCTCGCGCGCCAGTGCCCCAGCGCGTGCATCCGGTGCTTCGGCATGCCCAGCTCCTTGCGTGCGTACGCCGACAGCGCCCGGTCGTCGCGGTGTCGCAGGCGATCCAGACGTACGGGTCGGGGGGTGCTGCTCAGCAGGTCGGGCCCGCCCCTGCCCATCGCGTCCGCACCCTTCGCGTACGATTTCGCCCCGAAGGACTTAGGCGAGCCTAACCTAAAGGAAAGCGGGGACACAGGGTGGGCACCGAGATCTACCGCGATGCCTGGGGCATCCCGCATCTGCGCGCGGGCGGCGCGGCCGAACTCGCCCGCGCCCAGGGCCGCGTCACCGCCCGCGACCGGGCCTGGCAGCTGGAGGTCGAGCGGCACCGCGCGCAGGGCACCTCGGCGTCCTTCCTGGGCCCCCAGGCCCTGCCCTGGGACCGGTTGGCGCGGCGGGCCCGGCTCGCCGACACCGCCCGCCGATGCTGGGCGGAGCTGGAGAGACGGGACCCGGAGACGGCGCAGTGGGTGCGGGCGTACGTCGACGGGGTGAACGAGGGCCTGGCGGAGGTCCGGGCGTCCGTCGCGGGTGCCGGCCCGGCCCGTAGGGCCCCCGAGTTCGGCCGGGCCGGGCTCGTCCCCGGCCGCTGGGAGCCCTGGACCCCGCTCGGCGTCTGGCTCGCCGCGCACATCCTCTTCGCGGGCTTCCCGGCCAAGCTCTGGCGCGAGCAGGTCGCGGCCCATCTCGGCCCGGACGCCGTCGCCCTGTTCGCCACCGACGGCCCCGGCACCTCCGGCAGCAACGGCTGGCTGGTCGGCGGCGAGCGGACCACGACCGGGCAGGCGGTCATCGCGGGCGACCCGCACCGGTTCATCGAGGACCCGGGCGTGTACCAGCAGATCCACCTGTCCTGCCCCGAGTTCGACGTCGTCGGCCTCGCGGTCCCCGGCGTTCCCGGCATCGCCCACTTCGGCCACACCGGCACGGTCGCCTGGGCCATCACCAACGCCATGGCCGACTACCAGGACCTCTACCGCGAGCGGCTGCGCCGCACCGGCGCCGGCGTCGAGGCCCTCGGCCCGGACGGCGTGTGGCGGCGCGCCGCCCGGCACACCGAGACGATCGCCGTGGCGGGCGAGGAGTCCGTCGAGGTCGAGGTGATCGAGACCGACCGGGGCCCGGTCGTCATCGGCGGGCCGGAGGGCCTCGACGGCGGTGTGCCCGACCCGGGCACGCCCCCGGTCGCGATCAGCCTGCGCTACCCGCCCCGCGTCACCGGCGACCTCGGCTTCGCCGCCCTGCTTCCGCTGCTGCGGGCCCGCCGGGTCGCCGACGTGGACCGGGCCTTCGACCGGTGGGCCGATCCGGTCAACGTCGTCCAGGCCGCCGACACCGAGGGCGGCCTGCTGCACCGCGTCGCGGGCCGGGTGCCGGTGCGCGCCGAGGCCAACCGGATCCGCCTGGTGCCCGCCTGGGAGCCCGGCCACGAGTGGCGCGGCTGGCACGAGATGCCCCGCGCGGGCCTGACCGACGGCGTCGCCGTGATGGCCAACCAGCGCGGCCCGGCGACCCCGCTCGGCGTCGAGTTCGCCCCGCCGCACCGCGCCGACCGCATCGCCGAGCTGCTCGCGCGGCGGGAGCGCTGGTCCGCCGCCGACATGCCCGCCATCCACACGGACACCCACCTGGCCTCCGCCGCGCCCCTGCTGGAGCACCTGCGCGCCCTCGACGGCCTCACCCCCGAGGCCGCCGCGATCAGGGACCGCCTGCTGCGCTGGAACCGCCGTATGGACGCCGGCAGCACGGACGCGGCGGTGTACGCGGCGGTGCGCGGCGCGGTCGTACGCCGGCTGGCGGCGCACCCCGCGTTCGCCGCGCTGGCCGTGCCGCCCGCGTACCCGGAGGTGTTCCTGCCCTGGCTCGCCCTCGTCCCGCGCATCGGCTTCGCCCTCGAACACCTGCTGACGGCGCGGGAGTTGTACGGCATCGACCGCCCGGCGGCCGTCCGCGCGGCGCTGGAGGAGGTGGCCGCCCGGCCGCCCGCCGGCACCTGGGGGGACACCCACCGGCTGGCCCCCTGGCGGGCCCTGACCGACACCGGCACGTCGTACGACGAACCGGGCCTGTCCGGCGACCACGACTGCGTGCTGTGCACCTCCGCCGTGCCCGGTCTCACGGACCTCGCCGCGCGCGGCCCGGTCGCCCGGTACGTGTGGGACCTGGCCCGCCGCGAGGACAGCCTCTGGGTGGTCCCCCTCGGCGCCTCCGGCGTCCCCGGATCACCCCACCACCGTGACCAACTCCCCTTGTGGCTCAAGGGAGATCTCGTCCCGGTCGTCACCGACTGGGCGCAGCTGGAGAAGGAGCCCCATGACTGACCCGACTGACCTGACTGACCCGTACGCCTCCCGCACCGCGGTCCACGAGCAGGTGGTCGACGGCTTCGGCACCGTCCGCGTGCTGCCGCTGGACGCGCGGGCCGACGCCGGGGTCGTCCACCGCTGGGTGAGCGAGGAACGGGCCGTCTTCTGGGGCATGACCGGCCTGACCGAGGAGCAGGTGGCGGAGATCTACGCCCACATGGACACCCTCGACACCCACCACGCCTTCCTCGTCGTGAAGGACGGCGAACCCGCCGCGCTCCTGCAGACGTACGAGCCGGAGGCCGACCGCGTCAGCGAGTGCTACGCCGTCGAACCCGGCGACATCGGCCTCCACCTGCTCCTCGCCCCCGCCGGCCCGGGCGGCGCGCGCCCCGGCTGGACGGCGGCGCTGTTGACCGTCGTCAGCGCGTATGTCCTGCTGGGCCTGGACCGGCAGCGGATCGTGGTCGACCCGGACGTGGCCAACGAGAAGGCGATCGCCCGCTTCCTGAGGCAGGGCTTCACGGCGGGCCCCGTCGTCGTCCTGCCCGAAGTCGACCTCCCCGACGTCTACTTGCCGGAGAAGAAGGCACAGCTCTCCTTCCTCACCCGGCAGGTAGCCTTCCCGGCGTGACCCCGGAGCAGCTTGTCGCGCACTACGGACTGGAGCCGATCCCGCGTGAGGGCGGGCGGTTCCGGCAGACCTGGGCCGGGCCCGAGCGGGCCGACGGCCGGCCCGAGGGCACGGCCATCGTCGCCCTGCTGACCTCCGACCCGGACGACTTCTCCGCCCTGCACCGCCTGCCCACCGACGAGATCTGGCACTTCTACCTCGGCGACCCGCTGGAACTCCTCCTCCTCGCCCCGGACGGCACGTCCCGGACGGCCGTGCTCGGCCCGGACGTACTCGGCGGCCAGCACGTCCAGGTGACCGTCCCCGCCGGCACCTGGATGGGCGCGCGGGTGGTGGCGGGCGGTGCGTGGACGCTGTTCGGGTGCACGATGGCGCCCGGTTTCACGTACGAGGGCTACGAGCACGGTGACGTGGCGGAGCTGACGGCACGCTACCCGGACCAGGCGGCGCGGATCGTGGCGCTGTGCCGTCCCTGACGCCCCCACCCCTCGCTCCGTGCGGCGCGGGTGAGCGCGCGGCGGCTCACGTCCGTACCTGTCCATGAGGCGGCAAGTCCGACAACGGAGAAGCGACGTGAGGTGTGACCGTGTGTACGACGCGGGCCGAGGGCGACGGGGACTTCAAGGGCTGGTGCTGCTGGGCACCGTGCTGGTCCTGCTCCTCCTCGGCGGCGCGGGACCGGCGACGGCCCACGCCGCCCTGCGCGGCACCGACCCCAAGGACGGAGCCGTCCTCAAGTCGGCCCCCCGCCACCTCACCCTGACCTTCACCGAGTCCGTCGGCCTGCTGGAGGACTCCTTCCGCGTCTACGACCCCGAGAACCACCGGGTGCGCACGGGCGAGCCGCAGCACGCGGACGGCCGTTCCGACACCGCCCGGATCACCCTGCCCGCCGAGCTCGGCGAGGGCACCTTCACGGTGGCCTGGCGGGTGGTGTCGGCGGACAGCCACCCGGTCTCCGGCGCCTTCACCTTCTCGGTGGGCAAACCCTCGCCGACGACGGCCGCCGTCCCCACGGGCCCCGACGAACATCCCCTGACCGGCACCCTCCACGACACCGCCCGCCTCCTCGCCTACCTCGCCGCCGCCCTGCTCATCGGCACGGCGGCGTTCGCGGCCCTGTGCCGCCCCCCGGACCCGGCCCCGCTGCGGCTGCCGCTGCGGGCGGGCTGGTGGACGCTGCTGGCGACCACCGTGGTCCTCCTCCTGCTGCGCGCCCCGTACGAGACGGGCACGAGCCCCGCGTCGGCCCTGGACCCCTCGGCCCTCGGCCGCACCCTGACCGGCCGCCCGGGCCTGGCCCTGCTGGCCCGGCTGGCCCTGCTGCTGACGGCGGCCTTCCTCGTACGCCTGTCCGCGCGCGTACGACTGGCCGAGCGGCGCGGGCAGGAGCGGGGATCCGGCGAGGACGAGTCGCGGCCCGGCGAGGGGGCGCCGACCCCGGTGACCCTCGTGGCGGGCGGCGCCTTCGCCGTCGGCCTGGCCCTGACCTGGGCCGCCGCCGAGCACGCCTCGGCCGGGATCCAGGTGCCGCTGGCGATGGCGTCGTCCGTGCTGCACCTGCTGGCGATGGCGGTCTGGCTCGGCGGCCTGGTCGCCCTGCTGATCCTGCTGCGCCGCTCGGCCTCCGCCCCCTCGCTCCCGCCGGCCACGGTCACCCGCTTCTCCCGCGTCGCCTTCACCTCGGTGACCGTCCTGGTCGTCACCGGCGTCTACCAGTCTTGGCGCGGCCTCGGCTCCTGGACGGCGTTCACGGACACGTCGTACGGCCGGACGCTGCTGCTGAAACTCGCGGCGGTCGTCGCGCTGCTGATGGCGGCGGGCTACTCGCGGCGCTGGACGGCGCGGCCGGCGAGGGCGGGCGCGGGCGCGGGTGCGGAGGCAGAGACGGGGGCAGGGACGGAGGCGGAGACGGAATCGGAGATGGCCGTACGGGAACGGGTTCTGGAGTCGGTGGGCGGTCCGCAGTCCGCGCCGAAGCCGGAGCGGAAGACGGGAGCCGAACCGGAGATGGAGGTGGAGGTGGAGGCGTATCCGGATCCGAGGCCGAGTCCGAATCCGAATCCGAATCCGAATCCGGATCCGAGGCCGAATCCGGAGCCGAAGCCGGGGACGGAGATGGGAACGGGAACGGAGCCGGAGCCCGGAACCGACCAGGCAGCCCCCCCGGCCGCGACCGGCACCCACCACCGTTCCCTGCGCCGCTCGGTCCTCGCCGAAGTCGCCGTCAGCGCGGTGGTGTTGACGGTCACGACCGTCCTGACCGGCACCCTGCCGGCCCGCGCGCAGGCCGAGGCGGCGCAGGTGCCCGCGACGACACCCGGGCTGCCCGCGGCCACCGTCGCCACGATCCCCTTCGACGTCGGCACCCCGGGCGGACGCGGCACGGTGCAGATCACCCTGGACCCGGGCCGTACCGGCGACAACGGCGTGCAGGCCGTGGTCCTCGGCGCCGACGGCGGCCTGACCACCATCCCCGAACTGCGCCTGTCCTTCACGCTCCCGGCGCAGAAGCTCGGGCCGATCGACGCCAAGCTGACCGACCGGGGCGGCTACTGGGCCACCAACGACCTCACCCTGCCCATCCCGGGCACCTGGACGATGAAGGCGACCGTCAGGGTGTCCGAGCTGGACCAGGTGAGTGTGACGAAGCCGGTGCGGATCGCCCGGTAGCGGGCTGACCGAGCAGCCGGGTCATCGCCTCGGCGGCCCGGACGGCGGCGTCGCCGCAGCAGTTGTTGAACAGGACGTGGACCTGGTCGGCCCGTTCGGCGAGCCGGTGCAACCGGGGCAGCCACTCGGCGAGTTCGGCGTCGCGGTAGCCGTACCGGAAGCGATCCTCCTTCGTGCCGGTTCCCCAGGCGGTACTGCGCCCGTGGAAGCGTACGACGGCCAGCCGGGGCCAGGTGACGGGCGTGACCGGCGGGACGGAGGACGGCAGCGTCTGCACCATGTCGACGGCGACGGCGGCCATGCCGTACCGCCCGAGCAGCGCGCACGTGGCCTCGGCCCGCCCCTCCTCCCACCACGCGGGATGCCGGAACTCCACGGCGACGGGCCACCCGTCCGTCCGCCGGGCGGTGTCCGCCAGGAACCGCTCGGCGCGCTCCCCGGGCCGGAACCACGGCGGGAACTGGAACAACACGCCGCCCAGCCGCCCTGCCTGCCGCAACGGGGCGATTCCGTCGGCGAACCGCGCCCACACCTCGTCCAGCACCCCCGGATCCCGGGAGTCGGCCGGGATTCCCGGCGGCAGCGCGGAGCTCCGGGTCGGGTGCCCGGTGAGCAGCGAGAAGGCCTTCACGTCGAACACGAACCCGTCCGGTGTCCGCTCGGCCCACAGCCGGCTGTTCCGCTCGGCGGGCAGGGCGTAGTACGTGGCGTCCACCTCCACGACCGGGAACCGCTCGGCGTAGTACCGCAACCGTCCCTCGGCGTCCCGCCGCCCCACCGGGTACCAACCGCTGCCGACCAGCGCCCGGTCCGTCCACGAACACGTGCCCACCAGGATGTCGCCCATGGGGGTGCGGTTACCCGCAGGGAGCGCAGGCAGACTGACGATGTGTCAGCCACGTGGACGCGGCGGTGTCAGCCACGCGGACGCGTGCGGCCCTCAGTTCCGCGCCCGCAAGCGCCGCACCCCGACCGCGCAGACTCCGCAGAACGCGCCCCACAGCCCGTTGACGAGGAACAGCGGGACGATGGCCTGCGGGTGGGCGAGAGGCCCCTGGAGCTCTCCGGTGAGGACGGGGGAGAGGACCGCGCTCAGGACCAGGGCGGCCAGGGCGTATCCGAGGCCGGCGGCCACGAGCGTCAGGAACGGCTCGGGTACGCGGGTGAGGCCGACGGCGAGGACCCAGGTCAGCGTGATGAGCGCGGTGAGGGTGAGGGCGGTGGCGGGCTTCCCGACGGCCTCGCTCAGGCCGGTGACCGAGAACAGCGGCCGGACCAGCGCGATGCCGGTCAGGGCGGCCACCATCGGCCGGTGCAGGCCGCGCAGCCGCTCGGCGAGCGGAGGACTGGTGTCGGTGCTCATGGGCCCCAGCGTCGGCGGACGGCCGGCTCCGGGGCGTCGGCCCGTGGCGGACACCTGCCGTACCCCACCGGTTGCGGGTCGCCGCGCCCGGCTACCCCCGGGGTTGCGGGTCCGCTCCACCGTGTGGAGGACGGCACGGCACGAGCGGCCTGCCTACGCTGACGGCATGGTTCTCCACGCCGTCGCCCGTGCGCGGCTGCCGCGCGGCCGTGCGGCGGACGCCGCCCTGGCCGGTGGCCTCTTCGTCCTGGTGGCGGTGGGCAGCCTGCGTTCGCTGATCGGCGAGCGGGCGGAGTCCTGGCCCGTCACCGCCCTGGGCTGGGCCCTGATGGCGGCCGCCTGCGGGGCGCTGTACCTGCGCCGCCGTCACCCGGTGGCCGTCGCCGGGTCCGTCCTGGCCGCCACCATCGCCTACTACCTCGTCAGCGTCTACGACGGTCCCCTCATGGTCGCCTTCGTCGTGGCCCTGTACGCGGTCGCGGCCGAGGGGCGGCTGCGGGCGGCCGTCGTCCTGGCCGCGCTCACGGTGCTCCTCACCGGCACCGGCACGCTGCTGGGCAACCACGACGTCAACGGCGTCGCCCTGTTCATGCTGACCGGCTGGCTGGTGGGCGTGGTCGCCCTCGGCTGGGTGCGGCACAACCGGCTGGCCCTGGCCCGGGAGGCCGAGCAGCGGGCGGCGAGCGAGGAGCGGCTGCGCATCGCACGGGAGCTGCACGACGTCGTCGGCCACCACATCTCCCTCATCAACGTCCAGTCGGCGGCCGCCCTGCGCCGCCTGCGCAAGGACCCGGACGGCGGCCCGGAACGGGCGGAGCAGGCCCTCGGCGCGATCAAGGAGGCCAGCCGGGAGGCGCTGCGGGAGCTGCGCGCGACGCTGGGGGTGCTGCGCCAGGCCGACGAGGCCGCGCCCACCGCGCCCACGGCCGGCCTCGACCGGCTCGGTGAACTGGTGGAATCCGCCCGGCTCGCCGGCCTCCAGGTCCATGTGCACACCGACGGCGACCACCGGCCGCTGCCCGCCGAGGTGGACCTGGCCGCGTACCGGATCGTGCAGGAGTCCCTCACCAACGTCACCCGCCACGCCCACGCCACCGCGGTCACCGTCCGCACCGAGCGCGGCTCGCACCACGTCACGGTCGAGATCACCGACAACGGCCGCGGACCGGCACGCCCGACCGGCACACTGGCCGGCAGCGGCATCACCGGCAGCGGCATCACCGGCAGTGGCGTCACCGGCAGTGGTCTCACGGGCAGTGGCATCACCCGCAGCGGTATCACCGGCAGCGGCATCACCGGCATGCGGGAGCGGGCCCGTGCCCTGGGCGGCGATCTGACGGTGGGCCCCGGCCCGGACGGCGGTTTCACGGTGCGGGCCAGACTGCCCTGCCGGAACCTCCCGCGCCCGAACGGAGCACTCCACCGATCATGATCACAGTCGTACTGGCGGACGACCAGCGCCTGGTCCGGGCCGGGTTCCGCTCGATCCTGGAGGACGAGGACGACATCGAGGTGCTCGGCGAGGCGGGCGACGGTGCCGAGGCCGTGGCCGCCTGCCGCGCCCTGCAGCCCGACGTCGTCCTCCTGGACATCCGCATGCCGGGCGTCGACGGCCTCCAGGCGGCCCGGGAGATCGCCGCCGACCCGCGCCTGGACACCGTCAAGGTGGTCATCCTGACGACCTTCGACCTGGACGACTACGTGTACGGCGCCCTGCGCGCCGGCGCGACCGGCTTCCTGGTCAAGGACACCGAGCCGGAGGAACTCGTGCACGCCGTACGGGTCGCGGCCCGCGGGGACGCCCTGATCAGCCCCTCCGTCACCCGCCGGCTGATCGCCGAGTTCGCCGGCCGCGCCAGGCCCCCGCGGCCCGGCCCGCGCCTGAACGCCCTCACCGACCGCGAGCGCGAGGTCATGCGCCTGGTCGCCGCCGGCCTGACCAACGACGAGATCGCCGCCCGTCTCGTCCTCAGCCCCGCCACCGCCAAGACCCACGTCAGCCGCATCATGACCAAGCTGGACGTCCGCGACCGCTCCCAGCTGGTGGTGCTGGCGTACGAGTCGGGGATGGTCAGTCCGCGGTGGCTGACGGAGTAGCGACCACGGGTGTACGGGGCGGCGGTCACCCACAACCCGTGGGGCAGGCCAGGTGTCCGCCCGGGGCCGACGCGCCGTGCCGGGCCGTGACCGGACCCTGCGCTGTATGAGCACCCCTACCTCCGTGATCGCGCGCCCGGCCCGCGTGGGCGCTTTCGGCCGCCTCGCGACCTGGTCCCAGCGACACCGCTTCGGCGCCCTCCTCCTGTGGATCGTCGTGGTCGCCGCCATCACGGCCGGCGCCCAGAGCGCGGGCAGCGCCTACCGCAACGACTTCACCCTGCCCGGCACCGATTCCCAGGCCGCCGCCGACCTGCTGGAACGGCACGGCTCGGCGCAGGCGGGAGACAGTGTGCAGATCGTCTTCCGGGACCCCGACGGCCTGGACGGCGACCGCCCGGCCGTCGAGCGGCTCCTCGACCGCGTACGCGAGCTGCCCGGCGTCACCGAGGTCCGCAGCCCGTACGCGGACGCCTCCGCCGTCTCCGACGACGGCACGACCGGCTACGCCACGGTCGTCCTGGACGGCAAGGCGGAGGAGGTCCCCCGCCAGGACGTCACCCGCATCATCGACACCGCCCGGTCGGCAGCCGGAGACGACCTGACCGTCGAACTCGGCGGGGACGCGGTGCGCGGTGCCGAGGAGGAGGGCGGCGGGGCCGCCGAGGGCGCGGGCATGCTGGCCGCGCTGGTGGTCCTGGTGCTGCTGTTCGGCTCGCTGGTGGCGGCCGCACTGCCCCTGGTCACGGCGCTCTTCGCGGTCGGCGGAGCGGTCGGCCTGATCGCGCTGGCCTCGCACGTCTTCACGGTCGCCGACTTCACCCCGCCGATCATGATGCTGGTCGGCCTGGGCGTGGGCGTCGACTACGCCCTGCTGATCTTCTACCGCTACCGCTCCGAACTCACCGACGGCACGGACCGCGCGAGTGCGGCCCGTATCGCGCTGGACGCGGCGGGCCGTACGGTCTTCTTCGCGGGCTGCACCGTCATCATCGCCCTGCTCGGCCTGGTCGCCCTCGGCCTCGGCTCCCTCCAGGGCGTGGCCCTCGCCGTCGCACTGACCGTCCTGGTCACCATGGCCGCCTCCCTGACCCTGCTCCCGGCCCTGCTGGCCCTGTTCGGCGCCCGCATCGAGCGCCAGGTGCACAGGCGGGCCGCCAGGGCGAGGTCCAAGGGCAGGCAGGAGGGCCACCGCTGGCGCCGGCTGGCCACGGCCGTACAGCGCCGCCCGCTGCCGGCCCTCCTGACGGCGGTACTCGCCCTGCTGGCCCTCTCCGCCCCGGCCCTCGGCCTGCGCCTGGGCTTCGCCGACGCGGGCAACGACCCGGCGACGTCCACCAGCCGCAAGGCCTACGACCTCCTGGCCGAGGGCTTCGGCCCGGGCTTCAACGGCCCCCTGGTGCTGGTGACCGACGGCGACCCGGCAGCGGCACGCGAGCTGCGCACGACGCTGACGCGAACCCCCGGCATCGCGGCCACCACCCCACCCCTGCCCACCGGCAACGGAAGGATCTCCACGGTCATCGCCTTCCCCACCACGGCCCCCCAGGCGGAGCGGACCGCGGACCTGGTCCACACCCTGCGGGACGACACCCTGCCCCGCCTGGCCGTCCGCACCGGCGCCACGTACCTGATCGGCGGCCCCACGGCGGCCGCCCAGGACTTCGCGGACTCGGTGTCGGCCCGCATCCCGCTGTTCGTCACGATCGTGGTCGGCCTGTCCGCCCTCCTGCTGCTCCTGGTGTTCCGCTCGCTCCTGATCCCGCTGAAGGCGGCGCTGCTGAACCTGCTCTCCATCGCCGCCGCCCTGGGCGTGATCAACCTGGTCTTCCAGCACGGCTGGTTCGGCGTGTCACCCGGTCCCGTCGAGGCCTTCATCCCGGTGATGATCTTCGCGATCGTCTTCGGCCTGTCCATGGACTACGAGGTCTTCCTCGTCTCCCGCATCCACGAGGAGTGGGAACGCACCCGCGACTCCTCCCACGCCGTCCGCGAGGGCCTGGCCGCCACCGGCCGGGTCATCACGGCCGCCGCGGCCATCATGATCGTCGTCTTCGCCGCGTTCGTCCTCAGCCCCAGCCGCATGCTCCAGCAGTTCGGCCTCGGCCTCGCGACCGCGATCCTCCTCGACGCGGTGGTGATCCGTTGCCTGATCGTCCCGGCGGTCATGCAACTCCTCGGCACCCGCGCCTGGTGGCTGCCCGCACCACTGGCCCGCCGCCTGCCGAGGCTGTCCCTGGAGCGGCCGGACGGCGGTTCTAGCCCTGACCAGGAACCAGGGCGTCCAGGGCCTGGTTCAGGGCACTGAGCAGCGGCTCCCGCTCCTCCGGCGCGTACAGCATGCGCAGCGCCAGGCCGTCGCTCAGGGCGATGAGGGCATCGGCGAGGGCCCCCGCGCCGCCGCCGTGCCCGGCCGCCTCCAGCCAGGCGGCCAGCGCCCGGCGGACGTCCCGGTCGACCTCGCGGCGGATCGCGGCCAGGCGGGGATGGTGTACCGCGTGGACGGCGAAGGCGAGCTGAGCGACGGCCTCGGCACGGCGCTCCGCGTCCACGGGCAGCGTGGTCAGAATCAGCTCGCGCAGCGCCTGGCGCAGCGGCAGCGCCGTGTCCACCCCGCCCATCCGCCGCTCGATCCGCTCACCGGCCAGCTCGGCGGCGAAGACCAGCATCTCCTCCTTGGTACGGAAGTACTTCTGCACGGCCCCGGCAGAACGCCCGCTGGCAGCGGCCACGGTACGCACGCTGACCTCGTCGAGGCCACGCTCGGAGACGAGGCGGAGCAGGGCCGCACCGATCTGCCGGCGCTGCTCCTCCCGGTCGACGGTCTTGGGCATCGGGCCTGCTTCCCCTCTTTGAGATACGATCGTATTCTAAAAGCGCGTCCGCGAGATGGTACGCGGCAGGGGAAGGGGGACACGTATGAACGATCGGCACGACCACCCGGCTATGCCGGCCACGCCGATCACGCGGGCCGTGCGGGTCTCGGACCGTGACCGGGACGAGGCGCTGGGCGTACTGGCGGCGGCGCTGACCGAGGGCCGACTCGATCCGGCCGAGCACGCGCGGCGCTCGCAGCAGGCCCTCCAGTCCCGCACGGCCGACGAACTGGCCGCACTCACCGCCGACCTGCCCACACCGGCACCCACCCGCGCGGAACAGGACCGCAAGGACCTCGCGGACTGGCTGGCCGAGTGGCGCTACTGGCTCGGCGGAGCAGTGATCATGTCCGTGATCTGGGGCGCGAGCTGTGCGAAGGCCGGGGAGCTGACGTATTACTGGCCGGTCGCGCCGCTGGGCGTGTGGGCGGCCGTACTGATCGCCATCGCGATCTGGCCACGCGACGGGGGCGACGCCAGGCACACCGACTGACCGAGCCGAGCGCTGGGCCGGTACGGGTCCAGTGGATGGCGGGTTGGCGCGGACGGAGGCTGAATGGGATCAGCAAGGGCATCACCGACGGCCCGACAACCACCGACGGCCGAAGACCACCGACGGCCAGCGAAGACCACCGACGACCGCCGACGGCCGTCGCCCGGCAGGCGGGCCCGGCAGGCACCCGGCGTCATCCGGTCGAAGGAGGTGCTCCATGCCCGAGCTGCCAGACGTCGAGGGATTCCGGAAGGTGCTCGAGTCCTGCGCGACGGGCAGGGTCATCCAGCGCGTCGAGGTGCGCGACACGGGCGTTCTGCACGGGGTCAGCGCGCGTGGGCTGCGGGGCGCGCTCGAAGGCCGCCGATTCACCGAGCCGGTGAGGCACGGAAAGTGGCTGCTCGCCCACACCGACGACGGCCCCACCCTGATGCTCCACTTCGGCATGACCGGCCGACTGGTCTGCGCCCGTCCGCACGATGCGGCCGAGCCCCATGACCGCGTCCTGTTCACCATGGCCGGCGGCCGTCAGCTCCGCTACCGCGACCAGCGCAAACTCCAGGGCCTGTGGCTGGCCGCCGACGACTCGCAGGTCGCACGGCGGCTGGCGCGCCAGGGCCCCGACGCCCTGGCGGTGGACCGCGAAACGTTCGAGGCCGCGCTCTCCTCCCACCGCGGCAGAGTCAAGACCGTCCTCACCGACCAGTCCGTCCTGGCCGGCCTCGGCAACCTGCTCGCCGACGAGATCCTCTGGCGCGCGAGACTGTGCCCGACCAGCAGGGCGAGCGACCTCACCGAGTCCGACCGCCGTCGCCTGTACACCCAGATGCGCCGCACCCTGCACTCGTCGATCACCGCCGGCTGCGTCCCCCCGCGCGACACCTGGCTCACCGGCCACCGCGACGACCCGTCCCCGACCTGCCCACGCTGCGGCGACACCCTGCACCGGTCCCGTGTGGCGCGGCGGGGGACGGTGTGGTGTGGGCGGTGTCAGGGGGGTGGGGAGGGGTGAGCAGCATCTGGGGTTCGGGATGAAAGGGGGCGCTCTGACCGAACTGTGGCCAGAGCGCCAGTCATACCCGCTTGACGACGATCGAACCCGGGACCAGCCTCTCCAGGTCCTCCACGTCCGAGGTGAAGACGGTGACCTGCCCCTTCTGCTGTCGCGCGACGACGGCGAGCACCGCGTCGATCGCGTACCTGTGGCCGTGGAGCTTGGCGTCGGTCAGGAGCCGACGGGCCTGCCGGGCCTCGTCCTTCCCGATGTCGGCGACTTTGAGCCGCGAGAGCACCCAGTCCCAGCGCTGCTCGGTGGTTCTACCGTCGTACGCCTCGACCAGCGTCATAGGAGACGTGACCACTTCGGCTTCGCCCCGGGCCGCAAGGTCGAGCCAGGCGATCATCTTCCGGTCGCCACGCACGGCCAGTGACAAGGCCTCGCAGTCGAGGACGAAGACGCGCAGTGGCCGCTGCCTGTGCTCACTGGCACGCTTCTTCACGCGGCCTCTCCGGCGTTGCGTCCTCCGGCGGTGCGGCGGCGCTCGTGCTCGGCGTCGAGATCTTCCAGTTCCGCGAGTGCTGCCGCGTGCTCGTCCTCGGTGACCGGGCCGTGTTCCTCCTGCAGCCAGTCGACCAGCTCCAGCAGCCGGTCCCGGTCGCGCTTGAATCGCAGTGCTTCGGTTACATACGCCGAAAGTCCCCGCTCAGCCGCCTCGGCGCGGATCTCGTCCAGGAGATCCTCGGGGATCGTCACCGTCACCTTCTTGGTCGCCATACAAGAGACCATACTCTTGGTGTAAACGCCCCTACCAGGGTTGCGAGGGGGTTGCTGCGATCGGTCAGACCCACGAGGTCAATGCTCAACCTGTGACTCTTCCCGCACATGATTGGCGGGTCATGCCGCTTCACTCGGTCGGTTGGGAGCCCGGGGGAGCGGCCCGGATGCGCGCCCGCTACATGCACGTGACGGGGACCATGCTCCGCGAGGTCGCGCAGCAAGTCGGCGACGCGCTGTGGGAGCTCCCGGAAACCAACTGAGACGGAAACTGAGACGGACCACGTCGAAGGGCCCCACCGTGAACGGTGGGGCCCTTCGACATCGTGCCCGGTGAGGCACTGGCGGAGGATACGAGATTCGAACTCGTGAGGGGTTGCCCCCAACACGCTTTCCAAGCGTGCGCCCTAGGCCTCTAGGCGAATCCTCCGCCGGAAACATTACATGACCGAGAGGAGTGCTCGCGAACTCGTTCCCCGCTGCTGAGATCGGGTAGGCTGTGCGAAGCCCCTCACGCGGCGCTATCTGACTGAACTCCCCCAGGGCCGGAAGGCAGCAAGGGTAGGTTGGCTCTGGCGGGTGCGTGGGGGGCGTTTGCGTGCCCAGGCGGCCGGTGGTTCCTGGCCCATCGCTCCTCGGGCCGGTGGTTCCCCGCCGACCCGGTCACTCCCCGGCCCATCCGCTTGCTCCCCAGCCGACGTCGGTCACTCCCCGGCCGACCGCTCCCCGGCCAGTGGATCCCGGCCGACGCCGGTCGCTCCCTGGCCGACCTCTCCCCGGTTCCGCGGGCGGAGCTCGATGTCAGTGCGCGCCTATAACCTCGTAAGCGTGTCGTCTCTCGCGCTGTACCGCCGCTATCGCCCGGAGTCCTTCGCCGAGGTCATCGGGCAGGAGCATGTCACCGACCCGCTGCAGCAGGCGCTGCGGAACAACCGGGTCAATCACGCGTACCTGTTCAGCGGTCCGCGTGGCTGTGGCAAGACGACCAGTGCGCGGATCCTGGCCCGGTGCCTGAACTGCGAGCAGGGGCCGACCCCGACCCCGTGCGGTGAGTGCCAGTCCTGCCAGGACCTCGCGCGCAACGGGCCCGGTTCGATCGACGTCATCGAGATCGACGCCGCCTCGCACGGTGGTGTGGACGACGCGCGTGACCTGCGGGAGAAGGCTTTCTTCGGCCCTGCGCGGAGCCGGTACAAGATCTACATCATCGACGAGGCCCACATGGTCACGTCGGCCGGTTTCAACGCGCTGCTCAAGGTCGTCGAGGAGCCGCCGGAGCACCTCAAGTTCATCTTCGCGACCACCGAGCCCGAGAAGGTCATCGGGACCATCCGGTCGCGGACCCATCACTATCCGTTCCGGCTCGTGCCGCCCGGGACCCTTCGGGACTACCTCGCCGAGGTGTGCCAGAAGGAGAACATCCCGGTCGAGGACGGGGTCCTGCCGCTCGTCGTGCGCGCCGGTGGCGGGTCCGTGCGTGACTCGATGTCCGTCATGGACCAGCTGCTGGCCGGCGCCGGTGCCGACGGTGTGACGTATGCCATGGCCACCGCGCTGCTGGGGTACACCGACGGGTCGCTGCTCGACTCCGTCGTCGAGGCCTTCGCGACCGGGGACGGGGCCGCCGCCTTCGAGGTCGTCGACCGGGTCATCGAGGGCGGGAATGATCCGCGCCGCTTTGTCGCCGATCTGCTGGAGCGGCTGCGGGATCTGGTGATCCTCGCCGCCGTGCCGGATGCGGCGGAGAAGGGGCTCATCGACGCTCCGGCCGATGTCATCGAGCGGATGCAGGCCCAGGCCGGCGCCTTCGGTGCCGCCGAGCTGAGCCGTGCCGCCGACCTCGTCAACGAGGGGCTGACCGAGATGCGCGGCGCCACCTCGCCCCGCCTCCAGCTCGAACTGATCTGCGCCCGCGTCCTGCTCCCGGCCGCCTACGGCGACGAACGGTCGGTCATGGCCCGCCTGGACCGGCTCGAGCGCGGCGTCAACTTCTCCGCGGGCGCCGGCATGCCCGCCATGGGATACGTGCCCGGGCCGGAGGCGCATGGGGGAGCGGCTGCTGCGCCACCTGTTCCGCCGGGGGGCGGCCCTGCGGCAGCACGGGCGGCGGTACGGGCTTCGGGGGCGCCGGGCAGCGGCAACGGCGGTGGCAGCGTCAACGGCGGTGAAAACGGCAGCGGTGGTGGCAGTGGTACGGCGACCGGGGCGGGGTATGCCGCACCGGCCCCTGCACCTGCCCCGCCTGCCGCCCCGGCCCCGGCGCCCGCACCGGCGCAGGGGGCGGGTGCCGCTGCCGGATCCGGTGGGCCTGCCGGGCCCGCTGTCTCCGGCCCTGGTCCTTCCACCGGGGGGCAGCCGCAGCCGACTCAGGCGCCGCCCGCGGCCCAGCCCGCCCCGGCCCCGGCACAGGCACCCGCGACCGCCGCGCCCGCCCCCGGCGCCTGGCCCACCGCCGCGTCCGCCGGCAGTGGCCGTCGGCCCGGCGGCTGGCCCACGGCCGCACCGGCCGGCGGCGGGCAGCCCCCGGCCACACCGAACGCGTCGGCGACAAACACCTCCGCCTCCCCGAACGCACCTGCGCCGACGCCACAGTCCGCTGCACCGGCGCCCGCCGCGCCCGCGCCCGCTCCCGCGCCCTCGAGCGGCGGCCTCGACCCCCGCATGCTCTGGCCCAACATCCTGGAGGCCGTCAAGAACCGCCGCCGGTTCACCTGGATCCTCCTCAGCCAGAACGCCCAGGTGACGGGCTTCGACGGCACGACCCTCCAGCTCGGCTTCGTCAACGCGGGCGCGCGTGACAACTTCCTGAGCAGCGGCAGCGAGGACGTCCTGCGACAGGCACTGGCCGAGCAGTTCAACGTCCAGTGGAAGATCGAGGCGATCGTCGACCCCTCCGGCGGCGGCGCCGCACCGGCCCCCGGCGGCACCTCCGGCCTCAGCGGCCGTGCCGGAGGAAACACCGGCGGCGGCTACGGCGGTGGCGGTGCCGGCGGCAGTGGTTACGGCGGTGCCACGACCGCCCAGCGCCCGGCGCCCGCTCAGCCGACGACCCCCGCCCCGGCGCAGCCCACCGGCACACCGGCTCCCGCGCCCACCCCGGCACCGGCCCCCGTACCGCAGCCCTCCGCCCCGGAGCCGCCGCCCATCTCCCCCGAGGACGACATCCCCGAGGACGACGATCCCGACCTCGACGAGTCCGCCCTCTCCGGCCAGGAGCTCATCGTCCGGGAGCTGGGGGCGACGGTGGTGGAGGAGTACACGAACGAGTAGCCACCCCTGGATGGCCTCGGACGAACCTCCAAACCCCTTCCCCCCACCCCTTCAGCGGCCCACACAAACCGCCCGGCCCCGCTCCGGTTAGGCTGACCCCCGTGAAGGTCCTCGTCATCGGCAGCGGCGCCCGCGAACACGCCCTGTGCCGCTCCCTGTCCCTCGACCCCGACGTCACCGCGCTGCACTGCGCCCCCGGCAACGCCGGCATCGCCGAGGTCGCCGAGCTGCACCAGGTCGACGCCCTGGACGGTGCGGCCGTGTCCGCGCTGGCCAGGCGGCTCGGCGCGGACCTGGTGGTGGTCGGCCCGGAGGCACCGCTCGTCGCCGGTGTCGCCGACGCCGTGCGCGAGGCGGGCATCCCGGTCTTCGGCCCCTCCAAGGAGGCCGCGCAGCTCGAGGGGTCCAAGGCCTTCGCCAAGGACGTCATGGCGGCGGCCGGGGTCCCCACGGCACGGTCGTACGTCTGCACGACGGCGGAAGAGGCCGACACGGCCCTCGACGCCTTCGGTGCCCCGTACGTCGTCAAGGACGACGGTCTCGCCGCCGGCAAGGGCGTCGTCGTCACCAGCGACCTCGACCAGGCCAAGGCCCACGCCGCCGCCTGCGAGCGCGTGGTCATCGAGGAGTACCTCGACGGCCCGGAGGTCTCCCTCTTCGCCGTCACCGACGGCGAGACCGTCCTCCCGCTCCAGCCCGCCCAGGACTTCAAGCGCGCCCTGGACAACGACGAGGGGCCGAACACCGGCGGCATGGGCGCGTACTCCCCGCTGCCCTGGGCCGACCCGAAGCTGGTGGACGAGGTCATGGAGACCGTGCTCCAGCCCACCGTCGACGAGATGCGTCGGCGCGGTACTCCGTTCTCCGGTCTCCTCTACGCCGGCCTGGCCATCACGAGCCGGGGCGTGCGCGTGATCGAGTTCAACGCCCGCTTCGGCGACCCAGAGACCCAGGTCGTCCTGGCCCGCCTGAAGACCCCGCTGGCCGGTGTCCTGATGGCCGCCGCCACCGGCAACCTGGCCCACCTGGAGCCCCTGCGGTGGAGCGACGACGCGGCGGTCACCGTCGTCGTCGCCTCGCACAACTACCCCGGCACCCCGCGCACCGGTGACCCGATCACCGGCCTCGACGAGGTCGCCGCCCAGGACGCCCCGCACGCGTACGTCCTGCACGCCGGGACCAGGCGCGACGGCGAGGCCGTCGTCAGCGCGGGCGGCCGCGTCCTGTCCGTCACGGCCACCGGCCAGGACCTCACCGAGGCCCGCGACCGCGCGTATCGCGCCGTCTCCCGCATCCACCTCGACGGCTCCCAGCACCGCACGGACATCGCGGCGCAGGCGGCGCGGGGCGTCTGACCTGACCGACTGCCGGCCCTCCCGACTGCCGCCCTCCCGACTGTCGGCCCTACCGACTGCGGGACCGACCGCCGGCCCTCGATGAACCCCACAGGCCCCGGATTCGTCTCAGAATCCGGGGCCTGCTCTTTGCGGGATTCGAGGTCTGGTCCATGCCGGATCCGGGGTGTGATCCGTGCCCGGGCTGCAGGTCTGATCCATGCCGGACCCGGAGTGTGCCCCTTGCCGGAGCCCGACTCGTGATCCGCGCCGGGACCCGGGGCCTGATCCTCGCTGTCCGTCATCCACCTTTCCCCAAAGCCATTCCATCGAGTGACTGGTGCCCATCCGGCTGACGAGGGCCGGGGCCCCAACTAGGGTGCGGCGCAAGCGCTCCGGCACTTGGCCCACCGGCATTGCGATGTCAGTAGCGGGTGCCACAGTGGGGGAGTGAGCAACGCCAGGACAGCGTCAGGACCGCTGGGAGGGGGTGAGTTCGGACCGTGACCGGAATGGGTGTGGAAGCAGGTGCGCAGGCCGCGCGCTCGAGGGCGCTCGCCATGCTGCGCATCCGCAGCCGGGCACTGGCCGTCGCCCTGCTGCCGGCCGCCGTCGCCGTGATCCTGCTCGCCGGCGGCTCCACCGGCCATCTCGTGGGCCCGGGCTGGGATGTCGCGCGCTGGACCGTGACGCCTCTCGCGCTCCTCGTGCTGCTCGCCGCCGGGGGTATCGCCCTGGTGGTCGCCCGCGCTCGCCCCGCGATGAGCCCCACGGTCCCGATAGCCGAGGAAGCGGCCCCCGACCTGTACCGGATGGTGCGCGACCTCGCCGACCGCCTCGACGTCCCCGCTCCGTCCGCGATAGCGCTCACCCCGGACTGCGACAGCTGGCTGGAGGACCGCACCCACCCGGCGCACGGTCCGCCGCCGGGCTCCCGGTTCCGCCCGGGCAGGGCGGTCCTCCCCGCTCCCGGGGAGCACGACGACCTGGAGGGCGCGGGCAGCCATGCGTACCGCCGGAGCGCGGCCGCACCCGTACTCGTCATCGGCTCCCCGTTCCTGTGGTGGATGCGGGTGGGCGAGCTGCGCGCGGTCCTCGCCCCGGTGGTCGCCGGTACGGGACCCTCGGCGCACCCGGACATAGCGGCCGCCCGGCGCTTCGTCCGGGGTCTGGACGCCGCCGTCGCGGTGGCGTCGACGCGCAACCGCTGCCTGATGTTCCGCGCGGTCTGCGCGGGCGTCGGCTGGGTCGCCCGGGTGCTGCTGCGCAGCTGCCGCGGCCATGCCGCCGAGATGGAGCGCGGGGTCGCGGCCGCGGCCGCGGAGCGTGCACAGGCTGTGGATTACGGGCTGCGGATCGTCGCCCAGGAACAGGTCGGCCTCGCCTACGCGGGCTGGGACCGCCTCCTCACCCGCGTCGCGCTGCCCGCCTGGCGGATGGGTCGCTGGCCCTCCCGGCTGGACGCCGGTGTCGTAGCGGCGCTCACCGAGTTGTCGCGCCGGGACCGCCTGGCCGAGGGCTTCGCCTCCCGGCTGGGCGAGCGTCCCGCCTGCGACCTGCTGGAGGAGCCCGGCGCGGTGGACGAGGCGGCCTCCCTCCTCGCCGCCCGCCTCTTCCACGGAGGCCCCGCCGAGCCCGGCCCGGCGTGGTCCCCGGTGGACTGGAACGAGTACCCGGAGGAGGTCGTGGACCGCAAGTGGCGTACCGACGCGGCCCGCCTCCACCGCGTCCTGGACGCGATGGGCGTACGCCCCGCCACCGGCGGTACGGCCGCGAACGCCGAGGGCCCCACCCTGGCCCGCGTGATCGACCACCTCGCCGACAGGGCCGCCCCGGCAGGGGACCGCTCGGCCGACCGTCACCCCCCGGCTGACCACCTTGCCGACAAGGCCCCGGCAGGGTTCCGCTCGGCCGGTCATCACCCGACTGACCTCCTCGCCGACCACCCCCCGACCCCGCCCGGCGAAGCCCCGGGAGACCCGAGGCCGGAACAGGAAGCCGCAGACGAGCCGGCCCTGACCGCCCACCCGCGAGCCGACGACGAGGAAGACCTCTCCGGCACCACGCCTCGCAGCGCCGCCCTGGCCGCTCGCCTCAGCGCCGAACTGGCCCGGGAGGAGACCACGACCGCCCGGTCGGCCATAGCGTCGGCCACCTCAGCCACCTCGGCCACCTCGATCACCTCCGTCACCTCCGCAGCCCCGGCCACCGCGACCGCACCTGCCCCGACCACCACCCCGGCCATGGAAACCACCCCGCCCCCCAACGCCCCGGACACCGTCCTCTGGGACGACCGAGCCCTCCCGCTCTTCCCCCTCCAGCCCCCGCGCACCGCCCGCGAACTCCTCGCCGACCACATCACGGCGATGGTCTGCTGCGCGGCCATGGACACCGCGGGCGCGACACCGGGCCTCGACTGGCTCGATGGCCCGACCCTTCTTGTCAACGGCGAACGGGCGGCGGACCTGACCCCCGGAGTCCTGGCCCTGGTCGAGGACGGCGACCCGACCCCCCTGCGGGCGTGGCTGACACAGCTGGGGATACGCGCCGAAAAGCCCGTACGGCTCGGCTGAAACCGACAGCGCACCACCCCCTCTTCCGGAGCCTGTGCCTCCCCTTTCGGTCAATTCGAAACGAACGGTGACGGACTGCGTGCGTTATGTGATGTGCTTGGACCGATCGCGCACATGGCAAGGGCTTACGGCACAAGCCAGGCGCAAACGCGACACGTGACACGCACAACCCGTCAGGCACAACCGGTCACGCACAACCGGTCACGCACAACCCGTCACGCACGGGAGCGCGCCACGCCACACGGCGGGCAGCGCCCTGCGAGACACCCACCGCACAACGGCACGACGCACACCACAACGCACGACCACGGGGGCGAAGGGGAGGGGAGCCAACCATGGGTTCGAAGCAGATCCGCCGCTGGGAGTCGGGAGCACTCGCGCATGGCGTGACGGATCCCTTCGGGCAGGGGCCCGTCCCGTGGCTGCGCGGCAGGGAGACGTACTTCGCCGAGTCGGGCCAGGTCGTCCCCTGGTACGTGGACCCGGACCCCGCCCCCACCCCGCACCGCACACCGGCGCGCGTCCCCGCCCCCCGCTCCGGCGCCGGCGGCCCCCGCTCGGCCGACGACGTGCACCGCCAGATCAAGGGCTTCACCGCCACCGGCGCGGCCGCCCCCGGCGAGGCGATCGACTTCCACATCACCGTCGATCCGCCCCAGGAGTTCAGCGTCGACATCTACCGCATCGGCCACTACGGCGGCGACGGCGCGGCCAAGATGACCACCAGCCCCCGCCTGTCCGGCATCGTCCAGCCCCCGCCGCTCACCGCCGACCGCACGGTCTCCTGCCACCACTGGTGGCTGTCCTGGCGGCTGCAGATCCCGTCGTACTGGAGCATCGGCGCGTACGTCGCCGTCCTGACCACCGCCGACGGCTACCGCTCCCACGTCCCCTTCACGGTCCGCGACGACCGCCCCGCGGACCTGCTCCTCCTCCTGCCCGACATCACCTGGCAGGCGTACAACCTCTACCCGGAGGACGGCCGCACCGGCGCCAGCCTCTACCACGCCTGGGACGAGAACGGCCGCCTGCTCGGCGAGGCCGACGCCGCCACGACGGTCTCCTTCGACCGCCCCTACGCCGGCTGGGGCCTGCCCCTGCACGTCGGCCACGCCTACGACTTCATCCGCTGGGCCGAGCGCTACGGCTACGACCTCGCCTACGCCGACGCCCGCGACCTGCACTCCGGCCGCGTCGACCCCACCCGCTACCGGGGGCTGGTCTTCCCCGGACACGACGAGTACTGGTCGATCCCGATGCGCCGCACGGCCGAACGCGCCCGCGACAACGGCACCTCGCTGGTCTTCCTCTCCGCCAACACCATGTACTGGCAGGTGGAGCTGGGCCCCTCCCCCTCGGGCGTCCCCGACCGCCTGCTGACCTGCCGCAAGCGCAAGGGCCCGGGCAAGCCGGTGCTGTGGCGGGAGATCGGCAGCGCGGAACAGCAGCTCCTCGGCATCCAGTACGCGGGCCCCGTCCCCGAGCCGCACCCGCTGATCGTCCGCAACGCCGGGCACTGGCTGTGGGAGGCGACCGGCGCGCACGAGGGCGACGAGATAGAGGGCCTGGTCGCGGGTGAGGCCGACCGCTACTTCCCGCGCACCCCGCTGCCCGAGCACGAGGAGCGCATCCTGCTCGCCCACTCCCCGTACACCGACAAGCAGGGCGTCGTCCGCCACCAGGAGACGTCCCTGTACCGCGCGCCCTCCGGCGCCTGGGTGTTCGCGTCCGGAACGTTCGCATGGTCCCCGGCTCTGGAGCGCCCCGGCCACGTCGACCCCCGGATCCAGCGCGCCACGGCCAACCTCCTGGACCGCATCTGCAAACGCGACTGACCCACTGTCCGTGATCACCCGGTCATACGGGAGAATCGGAGCATTGGCCCGCCCGTCTCCCACCACCACCCTGTTCGAGCCCTGCGGGCGCCCCTTTTGCTTCAACCACGGGGAGGAACCGTGTCCGGATTCGTCGAAAAGCCCGAGCCGATCCAGGTTCCGGGTCTGGTGCATCTGCACACCGGCAAGGTGCGCGAGCTGTACCAGAACGAGGCGGGCGACCTCGTGATGGTCGCCAGCGACCGCATCTCCGCCTTCGACTGGGTGCTGCCGACCGAGATCCCCGACAAGGGCCGCATCCTCACGCAGCTCTCCCTGTGGTGGTTCGACCAGCTCGCCGACCTGGTCCCCAACCACGTCCTGAGCACCGAGCTGCCTCCCGGCGCCCCCGCCGACTGGGCGGGCCGCACCCTGATCTGTAAATCCCTGCAGATGGTCCCCGTGGAGGCGGTGGCCCGCGGCTACCTCACCGGCTCGGGCCTGATCGAGTACAACGAGTCCCGCACCGTCTGCGGCCTCGCCCTTCCCGAAGGCCTGGTGGACGGGTCGGAACTGCCCGCCCCGATCTTCACCCCGGCCACCAAGGCCGCCGTCGGCGAGCACGACGAGAATGTCTCCTACGAGGAGGTCGCCCGCCAGGTCGGCGCGGACACCGCGGCCCGCCTGCGCCAGGCCACCCTCGCCGCCTACTCCCGTGCCCGCGACATCGCCCGCGACCGCGGGATCATCCTCGCGGACACCAAGTTCGAGTTCGGCTTCGAGGGCGACACCCTCGTCATCGCGGACGAGGTCCTGACTCCGGACTCCTCCCGCTTCTGGCCGGCCGACCAGTGGCAGCCGGGCCGCCCGCAGCCCTCGTACGACAAGCAGTTCGTGCGTGACTGGCTGACCTCGCCGGAATCCGGCTGGGACCGCAAGAGCGAGCAGCCCCCGCCGCCGCTGCCGCAGCACGTCGTGGACGCCACCCGCGCCAAGTACGTGGAGGCCTACGAGCGCCTGACCGGCATCAGCTGGAGCTGACCGCACGGACAAGGCCCCGGTCGATGACCGGGGCCTTGTCCGTGGAGCGGACGACGAGGCTCGAACTCGCGACCTCAACCTTGGCAAGGTTGCGCTCTACCAACTGAGCTACGTCCGCGCTGCGCCGTGGCGCGAGAGCAACTATACCCAACCTCGCTCACGCGCGAGACGTACAGCCGCATGACGGTTCTCCGCCCCGAGCTTCGAGACGGCCGACGACAGATAGTTCCGTACGGTCCCCCGCGACAGCGCGGCCCGCTCCGCGATCTCCGCGACGGGCGCCCCGTCGGCGGCGAGCTCCAGCACCTCCGCCTCCCGCGCGGTCAGCGGCGAGTCCCCGGCGGCGATCGCGTCGGCCGCCAACTCGGGGTCGACAAAACGGTTTCCCGCGTGCACGGTCCGGATGATCTCGGCCAGCCGCTGCGCACTGACGGTCTTCGGTACGAAGCCCCTCACACCCGCCGCAAGCGCCCGCTTCAGATGCCCGGGCCGCCCATGACTGGTCACGATCAGCACCTGGCAGCCGGGCAGCTCGGCTCTGAGCGATGTGGCCACCTTCACACCGTCCGCGCCCGGCATCTGCAGATCCAGTACGGCCACGTCGGGCGCGTGAGCCCGGGCCATCGCCAGCGCCTCCGGCCCGGTGGCGGCCTCGGCCACCACCAGGATGTCGTCCTCCAGCGCCAGCAGCGCGGCGAGCGCGCCCCGGATCAGGTGCTCGTCATCGGCGAGCAGCAGACGGACGGGCGGGGCGGACGTCATGGCGCGACCTCACTGACGGAGCGGGGAACGGACGGGGCAGTATTGGAGGGGGCAGGGCCGGGGGCCTCGGTGCCGGGGGACGTGTGAGTCACCGGTGCCGTACCGGGGGAGTCAGGGCCGGTCACCGCCGTGCCGGAGTCCGCAGGAGCCGACGGCAGCGGGATCTCGGCGGTCAGCCGGAACCGCCCCTGCCCGGCCGGCCCGGCCCGCAGTGTCCCGCCGATCTCCGCCAGCCGCTCCCGCAGCCCGGCCAGACCGGACCCACCACCGGAGACCCTGGCACTGATCCCCCCGCCGGAACCCCCGCCGGCCCTGCCACTGATGCCTCCACCGGATCCACCGCCGGCACCCTCGCCGGATCCATCGTTGATGTCTCGACCGGGTCCACTGTCGGCATGCTCGCCGGATCCATCGTTGATGTCTCGACCGGGTCCACTGTCGGCATGCTCGCCGGATCCATCGTTGATGTCTCGACCGGGTCCACTGTCGGCACCCTCGCCGGATCCACCGCCGATGCCTCCGCCGGGTCCACCGCCGGAACCCCCGCCGGCCCTGCCACTGATGCCCCCGCCGGAGCCACCACCCACTCCACTGCCCGACCTGCCACCGACCCCCCTGCGGAACCCGCTCCCGGCACCCCCGCCGGACCCCTGGTCCTTCCCCTCCGGCACCCCGTCGTTCTCCACGGACAGCACGGCCCGCCCCTGCGTCACGCGCAGCTCCACCGCGCAGTGCCGCGCGTCCCCATGGCGCAGGACGTTGGTCGCAGCCTCCCTGACGACCCAGCCCAGCGCGGACTGTGCCGCCGCCGGAAGCCCGGCGGCCGAGCCGGTGACCGTGCAGTCGATGCCGGCGGCCGCCAACACCCCCTGCGCACCGACCAGTTCGGTACCGAGGTCGGCCTCGCGGTACCCGCGTACGACCTCGCGGACCTCCCGCTGGGACTCCTGGGCCAGCCGCTGCACCTCCACCATCTGCGCCACGGCCTCCGGCCGCCCCCGCTGGGCCAGCTGCACGGCCAGCTCGCTCTTGAGCGCGATCACGGCCAGGTTGCGCCCGATCACGTCGTGCAGATCCCGCCCGAACCTGAGCCGCTCCTCGGCCACGGCGAGCCGCGCCTCGACCTCGCGGGCGCGTTCGGCCTCCCAGACCACGCCGAGTGTCCAGACCCCGCACCGGGACATCAGCAGGCTCATGCCGGTCGCCAGCAGCACGATCACCGCCAGGGCGAACAGTCCGAAGCCGTTGGTTCCCCCGACCAGGGCGTGCGCGGCCACGACGAGGGCGCCGAGCGCGCTGTACCGGGCGAGGAAGCGGCGGGGCGGAACGAGCAGGCAGTACGCGGCGCCGAAGGGCAGCAGGGAGTAGAGGGTGATGAAGGCGATGCCCCCGAGGTCCATGTCGGCCACGGCCCGCAGTGCCAGGGTGAGCGCCAGCACCGCCCCCATCAGCACCCCGGACCCGACGAGCCGGCGGTGCGGCACCGCGCTCCTGCCCAGGTACGTGTCGACCGCGTGCCGCTGCAGCCGGTTGCCGAACAGGGCCTGGGCCGCGCCGAGGACCATCAGTAGGCCGCCGAGGGCCCAGTCCAGGGGGTGGTGACGCAGGGAGGACAGCAGCGGTACCGGGCACCAGCTCAAGTAGAAGAACCAGATCGAGCAGTACCAGATGACCATGGACTGCAGCTCGACCCGCTCGGCCTTGCTGCGCTCTCCCCAGTGCCGCCGCTGCCATCCCCGGATCCGGCCCAACACCCGTTCCCCTCCCCGTGTCCGTGGGTCCGGCGCGGTCAGCGCCGCGGCTCCCACCGGAACCACCGCCGTACAGCAAACACCGCCACGGCCGTCCAGGCCACCGCCGTCGCCATGGCGCCCAGCGCCTCGTACGCCGTCAGGTCGCCGGTCCAGCCGCCGCGCACCAAAGTGATGACGGGCGTCAGCGGCAGCAGCTCGCAGACGGAGGCCAGCCGCTCGGGCAGCACCTCCAGCGGGATGCTCACGCCGGAGCCGAGCAGCGACACCAGCATGAACGGCATCGGGGTGACCTGGGCGCTCTCCGAGGTCCGGGTGAAGCTCGCGGTGAGCGCCGCCAGCGCCGCGCACATCACGAGCCCCAACAGCAGCCCTATGACGGCCAGATGGGCAGCCGGGGGCGCGGGGACATCCAGCAGCACCGTGCAGCCCGCGACCAGCAGCAGCGACTGGACGAGCCCGGTCGCGGTGGCCGGCAACGCGCACCCGGCCATGATCTCGACGTCCCTCAGCTCACCGGTGCGCAGCCGCTTCAGGACGAGTTCCTCGCGTCGGGTGACGAAGACGCCGACGAGTGCCGCGTACACGGCGAAGAGCAGGGAGAAGCCGATCGCGGCGGGCAGCACGACCGTGCCGACGCTGAGCCCGACCTCGGCGAGGTCCATCCCCTCGGCCGCCGACCGCACGCTGATCGGCAGAACCAGCGGAACGAACAGTGAGGCGACGAGCGTGCCCTTGCTGCGCCCCAGCAGCGTCAGCTCGGCCCGGGCGAGGGCCGTCATCCGTCGCCGCGGGCCGGTGACCGAGCGTCCCTTCGACGTCATGACCGCGCCACTCATGCCACGTACTCCTCGTGCGCTTCGTGCTCCTCGTGGCCCCGGACAGCCGCGGAACCCTCGGAGGCCTCCCGGGCGATCCCCAGGAACGCCTCCTCCAGCGAGGCCGACCGCACGTCCAGCCGGCGCAGCTCGACCCCGGCCCGCTCGGCCCACACCAGCAGCCCGGTGGCCGCCCGCTGCAGCTCCCGGGTCCGCAGCCGTACGACCCGTCCCTCGACCTCGTGCCCGCACACGCCGAGCTCGCCGAGCGGCGGCAGGTCTCCGACGAAGTAGCCCTCGGGCAACTCGAAGGAGATCCGGGACGGCTGGGCGGCGGTCACCTCGGCCGGTGTCCCGGCGGCCGCGATGCGTCCGTCGTGCAGGATCGCGAGCCGGTCGGCCAGCGACTCCGCCTCCTCCAGGTAGTGCGTGGTCAGCAGCACGGTCGTCCCGGCGTCGCGCAGCGTCCGCACCAGCTGCCAGGTGTCGCGGCGCCCTTCGGCGTCCAGCCCGGTCGTCGGCTCGTCCAGGAACAGCACCTCGGGCTCGCCGAGCAGCGCGAGCGCCAGGTCCAGGCGCCGCCGCTCACCCCCGGACAACTGCTTGACCCGTACGTCGGCCTTCCCCGCGAGCCCGACCAGCGCCAGCGCCTCCTTCGGTGGGCGCGCCCCGCTCACGCACCCCGCCCACATCCGCGCGGTCTCCGCGACGGTCAGCTCGGACGGGAAGCCCCCTTCCTGGAGCATCACGCCGGTGCGGGGCCGTACGGCGGCCCGGTCGGTGTACGGGTCGTGCCCGAGGACGCGCACTCGCCCGCCGGCCGGTGCCGCGAGTCCCTCCAGCAGTTCGACCGTCGACGTCTTGCCCGCGCCGTTGGTGCCCAGCAGGGCGAAGACCTCCCCGCGCCGCACGGCGAAACTGATCCCGCGCACCGCCTCGAACCCGCCCCCGTACACACGCCGCAGGTCAGTGACCTCAATCACGTGTTCGTGCCCGTTCGCTTCCATGCCACCAGCGTCCCGGCCCACCGACCCCCACGGCAGTGCACGCTGTCATCGACCGGCATGACAAATGTCAGAACGCACGCCCCGAACAGGGCACGCCCCGAACAGGGAGGCATCAAACAGGACCGGACACGCACCCATCCCGAACATGCGGCGAACCCGAACACGAAGAAGACCCCGATCCCTGAGGACCGGGGTCTTTTTCCCGAGCGGACGACGAGGCTCGAACTCGCGACCTCAACCTTGGCAAGGTTGCGCTCTACCAACTGAGCTACGTCCGCATTGCCCCCGACCGGCCTTCACCGATCGGTGCGAGCACCAGCCTACCTGATCCACAAGAGTGTTCGGTACGGCGGTACGGAGCGGGTGACAGGAATTGCACACTGCGCCTTCCCCCTGGAAGGGGGATGTTCTACTACTGAACTACACCCGCACATCCTGAGTGAGCTGGGCCTTTCGGCCTCGCCCCTCGGCGTGCTCCAGACTCTAGCTGATCAGCAGGGGTGCTGCGCAAGTCGGTTGCTCCGAGGGGCGGCTGACCGGTCGCCAGGCAGGCTCACTGCGCCGAGGCGAACGCCTCGTAGACCTTCTTGGGGATGCGCCCGCGCGCGGGGACCTCCATCTTGTTGGCCTGGGCCCAGGCCCGTACGGCCGCGGGGTCGGGGGCGACCTCCGTCTGCCGGTAGGCCCGGCCCGACCGCGACCGCTTGCGGCCGGCCGCCACGTACGGCGCGAGTGCCTTGCGCAGTTTCCTGGCATTGGCTTCGTTCAGGTCGATCTCGTACGACTTGCCGTCGAGTCCGAAGGCGATCGTTTCCGCCGCTTCCGAGCCGTCGATGTCGTCGAAGAGAGTGACCACGACCTTCTGCGCCACGAATATCGGTCCCTTCGTGCGACATCTCCGGGTTGACGTCTGCGATGACGTGCCGGGACGTCGCGGAGATGTCGGCTGTTCGCCTGTAATTGGGCAAAGTATCTGCTAATGACAATTCATTTGTACAGTGCCCGGCAATGCAATGTGAAGCTCGACTAAATCTGTCCGCGTGTCCGAGCGCAATAGGGTTCCGGGACCGAACTGGGATCTTTCCCGGATCTTTTCCCTCCCGCCTCCCGGTGATACCGAACCGTGACCGGCCTCACGTAGATACCTACAACTCTACTCGCGTAGAAATTTTGTGCGGGTAGTCTGAAGGAACCTGCTCAGCACCACACACCGGGAGTGCCAGTGGCACGCGTCGTAGTCGACGTCATGCTCAAGCCGGAGATCCTCGACCCCCAGGGCCAGGCGGTGCAGCGCGCACTGCCGCGGCTGGGTTTCGAAGGGATCTCGGACGTCCGCCAGGGAAAGCGATTCGAACTGGAAGTTGACGGGCCGGTCGACGAGGCCGTCCTCGCCCGCATCCACGATCTCGCGGAATCCTTCCTCGCCAACACCGTGATCGAGGACTTCACCGTGCGGGTGGAAGACCGGGCCGAGGAAGTCGCGGAGGCCGTGAAGTGACCGCTCGTATTGGCGTCGTCACTTTCCCGGGCAGTCTGGACGACCGGGACACGCAGCGTGCGATCCGTCTCGCGGGCGCCGAGCCCGTCGCCCTGTGGCACAAGGACAAGGACCTCAAGCAGGTCGACGCGGTGGTGCTGTGCGGCGGTTTCTCCTACGGCGACTATCTGCGCGCCGGGGCCATCGCCCGCTTCTCGCCGGTGATGGACACGGTCATCGAGCAGGCGAAGGCCGGACTGCCGATCCTCGGCATCTGCAACGGCTTCCAGATCCTCACCGAGGCCCACCTGCTGCCGGGCACGATGCTCCGCAACAACCACCTGCACTTCATCTGCCGTGACCAGAAGCTCCGGGTGGAGAACGCGCAGACCGCCTGGACCAGCGACTACACCGCCGGCCAGGAGATCCACATCCCGCTGAAGAACATCGACGGGCAGTACGTCGCCGACGGGCGCACGCTCGACGAGCTGGAGGCCGAGGGCCGGGTCGCCTTCCGCTACCTGGACGTCAACCCCAACGGCTCGCTGCGCGACATCGCCGGCGTCACCAACGAGGCCGGCAACGTCGTAGGCCTCATGCCGCACCCGGAGCACGCCGTCGAGCCGCTGATCGGCTCCGGCCGCACCGACGGTCTCCCCTTCTTCACCTCGATCCTCAAGAAGCTGGTCAACGCATGAGCCGGACGCCTCTGGACACGGTCGAGCACGCGACCGCGACCCCCGACGTCGAGCTGCCCTGGGCCGAACTCGGCCTGAAGAAGGACGAGTACGAGCGGATCGTCGAGATCCTCGGCCGCCGCCCCACCGGCGCGGAGCTGGCCATGTACTCGGTCATGTGGTCCGAGCACTGCTCGTACAAGTCCTCCAAGGTCCACCTGCGCCAGTTCGGCCAGAAGGCCCCCGAGAACGACGCCCTGCTGGTCGGCATCGGCGAGAACGCCGGTGTCGTCGACGTCGGCCAGGGCTACGCGGTCACCTTCAAGGTCGAGTCGCACAACCACCCGTCGTACGTGGAGCCCTACCAGGGCGCGGCCACGGGTGTCGGCGGCATCGTCCGCGACATCATCGCCATGGGCGCGCGGCCGGTGGCGGTCGTCGACCCGCTGCGGTTCGGCGCGGCCGACCACCCGGACACCAAGCGGGTGCTCCCCGGTGTCGTCGCGGGCATCGGCGGCTACGGCAACTGCCTGGGCCTGCCCAACATCGGCGGCGAGGTCGTCTTCGACGCCTGCTACCAGGGCAACCCGCTGGTCAACGCCGGCTGCATCGGTGTGATGCGGCACGAGGACATCCACCTCGCGAAGGCGTCCGGCCCGGGCAACAAGGTCATCCTGTACGGCGCCCGCACCGGCGGCGACGGCATCGGCGGCGCCTCGATCCTGGCCTCCGAGACCTTCGACGACGCCAAGCCGTCCAAGCGCCCCGCCGTCCAGGTCGGCGACCCCTTCCAGGAGAAGCTCCTCATCGAGTGCACCCTGGAGGCCTTCAAGG
Organism: Streptomyces deserti; assembly: GCF_054782695.1. Classification (NCBI taxonomy): domain Bacteria; kingdom Bacillati; phylum Actinomycetota; class Actinomycetes; order Kitasatosporales; family Streptomycetaceae; genus Streptomyces; species Streptomyces deserti. The sequence goes on along the minus strand of NZ_BAAGRZ010000015.1, from coordinate 54,198 downwards.
AGAAGCTGGTCGTCGGCATCCAGGACCTGGGCGCGGCCGGCCTGTCCTGCGCCACCTCCGAGCTCGCCTCCAACGGCTCCGGCGGCATGCGCGTGACCCTGGACGACGTACCCCTGCGCGACTCGACGCTCTCCCCCGAGGAGATCCTCATGAGCGAGTCGCAGGAGCGCATGTGCGCGGTCGTCGAGCCCGACAAGGTCGACCGCTTCCTGGAGATCTGCGACAAGTGGGACGTCATCGCCACCGTCATCGGTGAGGTGACGGACGGCGACCGCCTGGAGATCTACTGGCACGGCGAGAAGATCGTCGACGTCGACCCGCGCACGGTCGCGCACGAGGGCCCGGAGTACGAGCGCCCCTACGCCCGCCCGTCCTGGCAGGACGAGCTCCAGGCGGACGACGCGAACAAGCTGCCCCGGCCGGCGACCGGCGAGGAACTCCGCGATCAGGTCCTGAAGCTGGTCGCGTCCCCGAACCAGGCGTCGAAGTCCTGGATCACCTCGCAGTACGACCACTTCGTGCAGGGCAACACCGTCCTCGCCCAGCCCGAGGACTCCGGCATGATCCGCATCGACGAGGAGACCGGCCTGGGCGTGGCCATCGCCACGGACGGCAACGGCCGGTACGCCAAGCTCGACCCGTACACGGGCGCGCAGCTGGCCCTCGCCGAGGCCTACCGGAACGTGGCGACGACGGGCGCCAAGCCGCTCGCCGTCTCCGACTGCCTGAACTTCGGCTCGCCCGAGGACCCGGCGGTGATGTGGCAGTTCGCGGAGGCCGTGCGCGGTCTCGCCGACGCCTGCCAGCAGCTCGGCACCCCGGTGACCGGCGGCAACGTGTCCCTGTACAACCAGACCGGCGAGGCGGCGATCCACCCGACCCCGGTCGTCGCGGTCCTGGGTGTCATCGACGATGTCGCCCGCCGCACGCCCGTCGCCTTCCAGGAGGAGGGCCAGCTGCTGTACCTCCTCGGCGACACGCGTGAGGAGTTCGGCGGCTCGGCCTGGTCCCAGGTGATCCACGACCACCTCGGCGGCCTGCCCCCGAAGGTCGACCTGGAGCGTGAGCGCCTGCTCGCCGAGATCCTCATCGCCGCCTCCCGCGACGGCATGATCGACTCGGCGCACGACCTGTCCGACGGCGGTCTGATCCAGGCCGTGGTCGAGTCCGCGCTGCTCGGCGGCAAGGGCGCGCGTCTGGTCGTCCCGGACGGGCTGGACGCCTTCACCTTGCTGTTCTCCGAGTCCGCCGGCCGCGCGGTCGTCGCCGTGCCGCGCTCGGAGGAACTCCGCTTCACCGACATGTGCGGGGCCCGGGGCCTTCCGATCACCCGCATCGGTGTCGTGGACGGTGACACCGTCGAGCTCCAGGGCGTGTTCACGCTCTCCCTGGCCGAGCTGCGCGAGGCGCACGAGGGGACGATCCCGGCGCTGCTCGCGTAAGCGGCAAATCGGAAACAAGCCCCCGTCCGGTCCGCCGGGCGGGGGCTTCGTCGTCCTCCCGCAAGCCTCTTGCACGTAATTACGTACTTCCGTAATCTCTGTGGCGTGGAACTCGAACAGCGCGTCGCCGACCTGGAACGCCGACTGGCGGCCCTGGAGGGCGAGCACCGCGCCGCACCCCGGCTGACCGAGGGCGACTTCTGGGCCCTGAACGGGCTGAAGGAGCAGCTGGCCGAGCTGGGGGCCGCCGACGGAGGCGTCCTGTTCACGGGGGCCGTGCGGCTGCCGACCGGGGAGCAGTACGCGTGGCAGCACGGGGCCCTGACCGAGGGGCTGCTGGAGGACGACTGGACGGCCGCCGCCGATTCGTTCGCGGCGCTCGGTCACCCGGTCCGGCTGCGGCTGCTCCGCGAGATCATCGGCGGCCGGCGCACCGCGGCCGAACTCGCCGAGCTGGACGAGGTCGGCACGACCGGCCAGATCTACCACCACCTGCGCCAGCTGACCGGCACCGGCTGGCTGCACACGACCGGTCGGGGCCGCTACGAGGTACCGCCGGGCCGGGTCGTACCGCTGCTGGTGGCGCTGTCCGTGGCCCTGCCCTGACCAGGTCGGCGCCGACAAGACGAGGGGGAACGATGCTCGCACGCAAGCTCGCCATGACGGCCTTCCGGGGTCTGCAGCCGGCCTTCATCGGCCTGGTGATCGCCCACATCGGGCTCGACTGGGGATATCCGTGGTGGTGGAATCTCCTGCCGCTGGTCCTGGCGTACGTGCTCGTCGCCGTGGTGAACCGGTGGGGCGGCACTCCGGACCGCAGGCCTGAGGCACGCGAGCCGGTCGTCGTCGCCCCGCCCGTCACCGGCCGCTGGTCCGCGCAGAACAGCCCCGCCGACCGCACCCCGAGTCACGGCGTCCACGCCTACGGCCAGACGTTCGCCATCGACATCCTCGCCGAGCCGGAGCCGGGCGCCCGCCCCGGTTTCCGCTGGCTGTGGCCGCTCGCCCGCCGCAGCTCGGCCTTCCCGGCCTTCGGCGCGCCGATCCTGGCGGTCGCCGACGGCACGGTCGTACGGGCCGCCGACCGGCAGCGCGACCACCTGAGCCGTACATCGCTGCCGGGGCTGTTGTACCTGATGCTCGTCGAGGGCTCGGTGCGCGAGATGGGCGGGGTCCGCCGGATCCTCGGCAACCACGTCGTCCTCGACCTGGGCGACGGCACCCATGCCCTCTACGCCCACCTCCGGCGTGGCTCGCTCACCGTGCGAGAGGGCGACCGGGTCCGGGCCGGCCAGGTCATCGCCCACTGCGGCAACTCCGGCAACTCCAGCGAACCCCACCTCCACTTCCAGCTGATGGACGGCCCCGACCCGGACACCGCCCGCGGCGTCCCCTTCCGCTGGCACGGCATCGGCGTGCCCCGCAACGGAGAAATCTTCGAGGCGCCCGTCACCGCGACCTCCCCGGCCTAGGCTGAACCCCATGCCACCGGCCAAGAAGCGCCCCCGCACCTACGACCCCGGCAAGATCCGTACCGCGGTCCTGGCCCAGTTCGGCAACGTACGCCAGGCCGTCCGCACCCTGACTCCGGAGCAGCTCGCGCTGCCCACCCGGCTCGGCGACTGGACCGTGCGGGAGCTGGTCGCGCACCTGGGGACGGCCCTGGGGGCGGTCGCCCGCCTGGTCGACCTCCCGGAGCCGGCCAAGCAGGACGGGGCGCTGCTCGACTGGCCGTTCGCGATCGCCGCCGACGCCCCGGACATCGCCGGGTACGCCCGTGAGCTGGCCGAGCGCAACCCGGACCTGGACGCCCACCTCGCCGCCACCGAGGAGCGCTTCACGGCCGACCTCGACGCCCACCCCGGGAGCAGGCTGCTCGCCACCAGCGCGGGTGCCCTGCCGCTGGCCGACTACCTCGTCACCCGTACCGTCGAACTCGTCGTCCACACCGACGACCTCAACGCCGCCGTCCCGGGTCTCGACATCCCGTACGACCGTCAGGCCCTGGCCGCCTGCACCCGGCTGCTGGCCGACGCGCTCGCCGCCAAGGCCCCGGGCGGCTCGACGGAGGTGCGGATCCCGCCGTACGCGGTGGTGCAGTGCGTGGCCGGGCCCCGGCACACGCGCGGCACCCCGCCCAACGTCGTCGAGACCGACCCGCTGACCTGGATCCGGCTGGCGACCGGGCGGCTGGCGTGGCAGGACGCGGTCCAGGACGCCAAGGTCAGCGCGAGCGGGGAGCGGGCGGATCTGGAGGCGTATCTGCCGCTGATGAGGTGAGAAGGGGAACCGACCACTCCCCGTGTCCGTCGAAGCGGCATGTACAGGCAGAAGCAGCGCATGACCCTGACGGCCGCCGTCGCCGTGCTCGTCCCGCTCGCCGCGGCCTGTGGCAGCGAGCAGGCGGGCGGCGGCAGTGGCTCGGCCGACGTGGAGAAGCCCGTGACCGGCGTCCTGTGGAGCGTCGACAGCGTCACCGTCGACGGCACCGACCACCGCGCCCCCGCCGACGCCCACGTGACGATCGACAAGGGCGGCCGGGCCGAGGGCAGCTACGGCTGCAACCACTTCAGCGCCCGGGCCGCCATCGACGGCGACCGCATCCGGCTCAGCGACACCGCGACGACCCAGATGGCCTGCGAGAGGAAACCCATGGCCTTCGAACGGACCCTCGCCCGCACCCTCGCCGACAGCGAACTGAAGGCGCAGGTGAAGAGCGACCGCCTCACCCTCACCACCGACGACGGCGACACCGTCCGCCTGACCAGGTCCGAGGACGCCCCGCTGTACGGCACCAAGTGGACCGTCACGTCCCCCGGCGCCGACGGCCGCGCCCACCTCACCTTCGACGACAAGAAGGACACCGTCTCCGGCCGGCTCGGCTGCAACCACGTGAACGCCAAGGCCACCGTCCGCGACGGCCATATCACCCTCGGCACCCCGTCCACCACCCGAATGATGTGCGAAGACTCACTCATGGACACCGAGAAGACCCTGCTGCGCCTGTTCGACGGACAGCTCAGGTACGGAGTCGATCACCGCACCCTCACCCTGACCAGCGACAACGGCACGAGTGTCCGGGCGGTCGCCGAGCGGTGATCCACTCCTGAGGGTCGATCCCCCATTCGGACCATTGGCCGATCTCGCCTACACTCGGTGGCGTGCCACGTGGTGACGGTCGACTCAATCACGATCTGCTCCCCGGTGAGAAAGGCCCCCAGGACGCATGCGGCGTCTTCGGTGTCTGGGCTCCGGGCGAAGAGGTCGCAAAGCTCACGTACTTCGGGCTCTACGCCCTCCAGCACCGGGGTCAGGAATCCGCGGGAATCGCGGTCAGCAACGGCTCCCAGATCCTCGTCTTCAAGGACATGGGCCTGGTCTCCCAGGTCTTCGACGAGACCTCGCTCGGTTCGCTCCAGGGTCACATCGCGGTCGGTCACGCCCGCTACTCGACCACCGGCGCCTCCGTGTGGGAGAACGCCCAGCCGACGTTCCGCGCCACCGCGCACGGCTCCATCGCGCTCGGCCACAACGGCAACCTCGTCAACACCGCCCAGCTCGCCGAGATGGTCGCCGACCTGCCCAAGCAGGAGGGCGGCCGCAGCCCGCGCGTGGCGGCCACCAACGACACCGACCTGCTCACCGCGCTCCTCGCGGCCCAGGTCGACGAGGACGGAAAGCCGCTGACCGTCGAGGAGGCGGCCGGCCAGGTCCTGCCCCAGGTGCGCGGCGCCTTCTCCCTCGTCTTCATGGACGAGCACACCCTGTACGCGGCCCGCGACCCGCAGGGCATCCGCCCGCTGGTCCTCGGCCGCCTGGAGCGCGGCTGGGTCGTCGCCTCCGAGACCGCCGCCCTGGACATCACGGGCGCCAGCTTCGTCCGTGAGATCGAGCCGGGCGAGTTCGTCGCCATCGACGAGAACGGCCTGCGCACCTCCCGGTTCGCGGAAGCGAAGCCCAAGGGCTGCGTCTTCGAGTACGTGTACCTGGCCCGCCCGGACACCGACATCGCCGGCCGGAACGTGTACCTCTCCCGTGTGGAGATGGGCCGCCGCCTCGCCAAGGAGGCCCCGGTCGAGGCCGACCTGGTGATACCGACCCCGGAGTCCGGCACCCCCGCCGCCATCGGCTACGCGGAGGCGTCCGGCATCCCCTTCGGCGCCGGCCTGGTGAAGAACGCGTACGTCGGCCGTACGTTCATCCAGCCCTCGCAGACCATCCGGCAGCTCGGCATCCGCCTGAAGCTGAACCCGCTGAAGGAAGTCATCAAGGGCAAGCGCCTGGTCGTCGTCGATGACTCGATCGTGCGCGGCAACACCCAGCGGGCCCTGGTCCGCATGCTCCGCGAGGCGGGCGCGGCGGAAGTCCACATCCGGATTTCCTCTCCCCCCGTGAAGTGGCCCTGCTTCTTCGGCATCGACTTCGCCACCCGCGCCGAGCTCATCGCCAACGGCATGACCATCGAGGAGATCGGCACCTCGCTCGGCGCCGACTCCCTGGCGTACATCTCCATCGACGGCATGATCGAGGCGACCACCATCGCCAAGCCGAACCTGTGCCGTGCCTGCTTCGACGGCGAGTACCCGATGGAACTCCCCGACCCCGAGCTCCTCGGCAAGCAGCTCCTGGAGACGGAGCTGGCCGCGGGCCCGGCCGCCACGGCCGCGGCCGACGCGATCCGCCGCCCGTAGACAGCCCGCATTACCTGCTGTACGACACGAAGGTTCTCCTTAGCCATGTCTGAGACAACTGGTGCCAGCTACGCAGCTGCTTCTTACAAAACGGCAGGTGTCGACATCGAAGCGGGCGACCGCGCCGTCGAGCTGATGAAGGAGTGGGTGAAGAAGACCCAGCGCCCCGAGGTCCTCGGCGGCCTCGGCGGTTTCGCCGGCCTCTTCGACGCCTCCGCCCTCAAGAACTACGACCGTCCCCTGCTCGCCTCCGCCACCGACGGCGTCGGCACGAAGGTCGACATCGCCCGCCGGCTGGGCGTCTACGACACCATCGGCCACGACCTGGTCGCCATGGTCATGGACGACATCGTGGTGTGCGGCGCCGAGCCGCTGTTCATGACCGACTACATCTGCGTCGGCAAGGTCCACCCCGAGCGTGTCGCCGCCATCGTGAAGGGCATCGCCGAGGGCTGCGTCCTGGCCGGCTGCGCCCTGGTGGGCGGCGAGACGGCAGAGCACCCGGGCCTGCTGGGCGAGGACGACTTCGACGTCGCCGGCGCCGGTACGGGCGTCGTGGAGGCCGACCGGGTGCTCGGCGCGGATCGTATCCGTAAGGGTGACGCCGTGATCGCCATGGCGTCCTCCGGTCTTCACTCGAACGGGTACTCCCTCGTCCGGCACGTCCTGCTGGACCAGGCGGGACTCGCCCTGGAGACGCAGATCGACGAGCTCGGCCGCACCCTCGGCGAGGAACTCCTCGAGCCGACGAAGATCTACTCGCTGGACTGCCTGGCCCTGATCCGCACCACCGACGTGCACGCCTTCAGCCACGTCACCGGCGGCGGACTGGCGGCCAACCTGGCACGCGTCATCCCGGACGGTCTGCACGCGGTCGTCGACCGCTCCACCTGGACCCCGGCCCCGGTCTTCGAGCTCGTCGGCCGGACCGGTCAGGTCGAGCGCCTGGAGCTGGAGAAGACCCTGAACATGGGCGTCGGCATGATCGCGATCGTGCCGGAGGAGTCCACGGACGTGGCGCTCGCGACCCTGGCCGACCGGGGTGTGGACGCCTGGGTGGCCGGCGAGATCACGGACCGCGGTGAGCACACCACCGGTGCCGCCCTGGTCGGCGACTACGCGAACTGAGACCTGTAGGCAGCACAGAACCCGGTCGGTGACCGAGGTCACCGACCGGGTTGATGCTCACTGCAAGGTCAAGCGCCGCGACGCTGCTGAGAGGACTGGTCGTCCTCGTCCTCGTCGTCGTCCCCGTAGAGGTCGGCGTACTTTGCGTACAGGTCGTCGTCGTGCTCATCGTCCTCGAACCGGTCGCCGTTCGGCGACGTGTTCGACGTCGATGCGCCCAGCTCCTCGGCCAGGCGTGCGAGGTCCGTCCCACCGCTGTTGTACTTCAGCTGGCGGGCGACCTTCGTCTGCTTGGCCTTGGCCCGGCCGCGCCCCATGGCTCGACCCCCTCAACGACGGGGCTCGACGGCCCCAGAGTCTTGACACGCGTTCATGGTCCAGAACGGACTCTCCGTGGAGAGGCCGGTCCGTAGGGCTTCCACGGTACCTGAGCCCGCGCCCATACGGTACGTCGCCCGCAGGACGTGCCCGTGCCCAGGACCTTCGAGGCGCCCCGTCCTCGCTGGTCAACCGCGATTTTAACCACTTATCGGCGGTCGACCCGCCGGTGGAAGTGAGAGTTCTCTCTAAGTGCCCACCGACGGGTACCGGTCAAACCTGCCGCGGAGCCTTCTTCGACGGCCCCCGGCTAGCGCCTGGGCCGCGCCTCCGCCATCCGCTGCTCGGCGATCCGGTCGGCCGCGGCGGCCGGCGGAATGCCGTCCTCCTTCGCACGTGCGAATATGGCGAGCGTGGTGTCGAAGATCTTCGCGGCCTTCGCCTTGCACCGCTCGAAGTCGAAGCCGTGCAGCTCGTCGGCGACCTGGATGACACCGCCGGCGTTCACCACGTAGTCCGGCGCGTAGAGGATCCCGCGGTCGGCGAGGTCCTTCTCCACACCCGGGTGGGCGAGCTGGTTGTTGGCGGCACCGCAGACCACCTTGGCGGTCAGCACCGGCACGGTGTCGTCGTTGAGCGCCCCGCCGAGCGCGCAGGGGGCGTAGATGTCCAGGCCCTCGACGCGGATCAGCGCCTCGGTGTCGAGGACGGCCGTCACGCCCTCGGGGTGCCGGTCGAGGATCCGCCGGACGGCCTCCTCGCGCACGTCCGTGACGACGACCTCGGCGCCCTCGTCGCGCAGGTGGTCGACCAGGTGGCGGCCGACCTTGCCGACGCCGGCGATGCCGACCTTGCGGCCGCGCAGCGTCGGGTCGCCCCACAGGTGCTGGGCGGAGGCCCGCATGCCCTGGTAGACGCCGTAGGCGGTGAGGACGGAGGAGTCCCCGGCGCCGCCCTGCTCCGGCGACCGGCCCGTCGTCCAGCGGCACTCGCGCGCCACGACGTCCATGTCGGCGACGTACGTACCGACGTCGCAGGCGGTGACGTAGCGGCCACCGAGCGAGGCGACGAACCGGCCGTAGGCGAGGAGCAGCTCCTCGGTCTTGTCCTTCTCCGGGTCTCCGATGATCACGGCCTTGCCGCCGCCGTGGTCGAGACCGGCCATGGCGTTCTTGTACGACATCCCGCGCGCGAGGTTCAGCGCGTCGGCGACGGCCTCCTCCTCGGTCGCGTACGGGTAGAAGCGCGTACCGCCGAGCGCGGGGCCCAGGGCGGTGGAGTGGATGGCGATGACGGCCTTGAGGCCGCTGGCGCGGTCCTGGCAGAGCACGACCTGCTCATGTCCCCCTTGGTCAGACTGGAAGAGGGTGTGCAGGACGCCGTCGGTTACGTCGGTCACTGTGGTGACTCCTGAGTAAGTAGCGGCGGGTGGTGACAGGCTCCCGTGCGGGTGGCGGGGGCTGTGAGCACGAGATTAGAGCCTGGCGGGCCCGCCGGCCGCACAGTGCTCAGGATCACCTCCGTGCGGAGTACGTCCGTGCGACGATTTGCATAGATTTCCCGCGCGTTTGTGAGTGGGTTCCGCAGGTTTTCGCGACGGAGCGCGGGGGAGGGAGCAGGCGTGCCCAAGGTGTCCTCGGTGATCGTCCCCTACGCGGCATACCTCCGCGTCTACGAACCGCTGGCCGCCTTCCCGGAGCCGGAGCGCAGCCACTGGGCGCGCTACGCCCGCCGCACCGACCGCCCCTCGTACCAGGACGAACTCCGCCGCGCGCTGGCCGACTTGGCGCCGACCCCGCCGGTTCCGGTGCCGGTGCACGAGAGCGAGGACGCCTTCGTGCTCGACGTCGACGGCGTGATCTGCGTCTGCCCCTGGCGCACCCGGCTGCGCGGCTGGCAGGCCCTCGCCGAGCTCGCCGAGGAGCTTCCGGCGCCGGTCCTGGACGCCGTCCTGCCCCCGGTGCTGCGCCGCCAGACCGCCCAGGACTACGAGCGCTGGCTGGCCGACAACCCGGACGCCCGGCCGTGGATCCGCACGGCGACCTGGCAGGTGCCGATCAACTGGTTCGTGCTGGTCTCCGACGAGGAGCGCGAGTACGACAAGGGCTCCGCCGACGAGGCGCCCGTGCTGCGCTACCGCACGCCGATGGTCCAGGCCCGTCGGCGGGTGGCCCGGGGCCTGCGGGCGCTGAAGGAGGCCATGGACGAGGGGCCGCTCATCGACGGCCTGGTGGACGTCGGGCGGTGGCTGGAGGAGTTCCACCCGCGCTCGTACGTCGAGCTGGACTACGGCGGCCTGGTGCACGCCCTGCCGGCCGGTGCGCTGGAGGGCGACCACTCGGCGGCCGACGTGGCCGAGGGGATCGCGGCCCTGCGGCGCGGCGACGGGGTGACCGCGGGGGCCGCGTACGGGCGGCTGGTGGAGCGGTGGCGGTCGGTGCGGGACCTGCGGTCGGCGAACTGACGTTTGACGTGGCGCCCTTTTTGGGGTTTCGTCCTCGCACTGAGGTTCCTGAGGAGGTTCCTGAGGATGTTCTTGGACGGGCTCTGCGGATCCTGATCCTCCGTCAACAAGGGACGTAGAACCCGATCCGGGCGTATGTGTCAACTGTCTCATGCGTGACGGACTGCACTTACAAGACCCTTGCGCCCCTTACCCCTCCTCATGCCAAAATAGGACAAGGAGTCCGGGGAGGGCTCCTTCCGCCCCACTGTGGGCGGAATCTCTCGACATTGCACGCTTTGGGGGGTCGTGGAGACTCTGGATCGCCACTGTGACTGATCGTCACAGTGGCGTGACTGTCCGCTATGGCATGGTCCATCGGCTTCCGTCGCTGATGAACACCTGGAGGGCAATTCCATCGGTTTGGCCGACGCGGCTGGACAGATGGTGTAGTTGTAGTGCCGAGGACAAGCCGTTCGTCCTATAACCGACTCGACTCGCGTCCGCTCATTTCGGGCAACGCGGGTCAAGGTGCAGAATTTAGAGGAATGAACCGAGAAGGTTCGGTTCTCCCGAGGAGGCCGCTCATGACCGCTCGCACCCCTGATGCCGAGCCGCTGCTGACCCCGGCTGAGGTCGCCACCATGTTCCGCGTCGACCCGAAGACGGTCACGCGCTGGGCGAAGGCCGGCAAGCTCACGTCGATCCGCACGCTCGGCGGGCACCGCCGCTACCGCGAGGCCGAGGTCCGCGCTCTGCTCGCGGGCATCCCGCAGCAGCGCAGCGAGGCCTGAACAACTGAATAACCGGGCAAAACGGCTGGTCCCCCACCGGCCGAGGCGTCCGGAACCACAGCTCCAAGCGACGCGGGGTACTGCCCCAACAGTCCCCTCGCCCAAGCCGATCAGAGCTCTCCAGGCATGTGACAGGGTGCGTCGTCGATCGCGCTGGACTCCGCCGGGTCCAGCGCGATCTTTTTTGTGCGCCCACCGGGGCTCGGGGGAGGTGGCTGTGAGCGGCCTTGTCGGAGTCTGGGGAGGGGTGTCGGATCCCCTGGGTGCGATCCCCCGCAGGTGGTGCAATTGCACATATTAAATTGACCTGTTGTAGGCGAGGTGTAAGTACCGCGCTTCCCGAAACTCATGCGGTGACACCCGTCACATGCCAGGGAGCTTGTTGCCTCCGGCGTATCTGCGCTAGAGGGGACAGGTGTTGGGGCGGAGGGTGATCACGCGGTGGTCGGGCTCTCGTCCTCGACGGTCTCCTCGCGCCGCTCCGTGGGGCGCGGGGCGGAGTCCATCGCGAGCCGCAGCAGGCGGTGGCAGATCGGGCAGTGGCGAGTGAGATGCCGGTACGACGACGCGGCCGCCAGGTGCGCGCGGAGCAGTGCCCGCGTCTCGTGCCTAGCCGATGCCGCCATACGCCACCTCCAGGGGGCCGTACCGGGAACGGGCCCTGGTTTCTGGGTACCGAGCGAATGTGACGGCGTCAAGACGCGGAGAACCGCCGAGGGGCCGTACAGGACGCCAGACGGAGAAGAGCCCGGGTCCGAAGACCCGGGCTCTCTTTCTGCGGTCCTGACGGCATTTGCTGTACCCGATCGCGGCTGCGCCGCGGGCGCGGCCTCCCTCTTGACGGGGTGGCGAGCGGGGCGTCGGTGGTCACGAAGCAGGGCCCGCACCCCAGTGGGGTGCGGGCCCTGCTTCGTTCACTGCGGTCCTGACGGGATTTGAACCCGCGGCCTCCACCTTGACAGGGTGGCGAGCACTCCAAACTGCTCCACAGGACCAGGTTTCGCGGCGCCATTCGTGCGGTGCGCTGCGAGAAGAGACTGTACAGGAGGGTGAGCCCGCTGGTCGAACTCACCCTCCGTACGCACGCCGTCACGGCGCCAGCGCGTCGATCGCCTTCACGATCCGCTTGTCGGAGACGGGGTACGCCGTACCCAGCGCGTGGGCGAAGTAGCTGACCCGGAGCTCCTCGATCATCCAGCGGATGTCCAGGACCTGCTGGGGAACGGGCCGGCCCTGCGGCATCTGCTCGAGCAGCCAGGCGTACTCGTCCTGCATCTCGTGGACCTTCTCCATGCGGGTGGTGTCCCGCTGGACGTTCGTCGGCATCTGCTGCAGGCGGCGGTCCGCCGCGATCAGATACCGCATCAGGTCCGGCAGCCGCCGCAGCCCCGCCTCCGTCACGAAGCCGGGCTTCACAAGGCCGTCCAGCTGCTTCCGGACGTCCTGGAGGTTCGGCAGCAGCGCGGGGCTGCGTACGGCCTTCAGGCGGCGCTCACAGGCCTGCCAGGCGGCCAGCACCTGCTGCACCTGGCCCACCGTGCGGACGGTCGTGTCGACGATCTCGGCGCGGACCTTGTCGTACAGCTTCCGGTACGACTCCTCGTCCCACGCCGGGCCGCCGAAGTCGGCGATCAGCTTGTCGGCGGCGGCCGTCGCGCAGTCGTCGAACAGGGCCTGGATGGAGCCGTGCGGATTCGCGGACAGGGCGAGCTTCTGGGCGTTCGTCAGCTTCTCGGATGCGAACTTCGCTGGATTGACAGGGATGTTGCGCAGGATCAGCCGGCGCGTGCCCTTCCACATCGCCTCGGCCTGCTCGGCCTCGGTGTCGAAGAGGCGGACGGAGACCGTGTCGCCGTCGTCGACCAGCGCCGGGTACGCCTTGACCGGCTGGCCGGCCCGGCGGGTCTCGAAGACGCGGGTCAGCGTGCCGATCGTCCAGTCGGTCAGCCCCTTGCGCTCCAGGGACTCACCGCCCTGGCGCTCGGCCGTCGCCGCGGCCGCCTGCGACAGGGCCTTGCGCGCCTTGGGCTTCAGCCGGATCTTCAGCGCTTCCAGGTCCTTGTCCTCGGCGAGCTTGCGGCGTCGCTCGTCGACGATCCGGAACGTGATCTTCAGGTGGTCGGGGACCTTGGACCAGTCGAAGTCGTCGGCCTCGAAGGGGACGCCGACCATGCGCTTCAGCTCGCGCGCCATGGTCACGGTCAGCGGCTCCTGGAGGGGGACCGCCCGCTCCAGGAACGCCTTCGCGTAGTTCGGGGCCGGGACGTAATTGCGGCGGATCGGCTTCGGGAGGGAGCGGATGAGCTCCGTGACGAGTTCTTCCCTCAGGCCCGGGATCTGCCAGTCGAAGCCCTCGTCGGTGACCTGGTTGAGGACCTGGAGCGGGATGTGGACGGTCACGCCGTCGGCGTCCGCGCCCGGCTCGAACTGGTAGGTGACGCGGAACTTGAGGTTCCCTTGGCGCCAGGAGTCCGGGTAGTCGTCCTTGGTGACCGCGCCCGCCTTCTCGTTGATGAGCATCTCGCGCTCGAAGTCGAGGAAGTCGGGCTGCTCGTGCCGTTTGCGCTTCCACCAGGAGTCGAAGTGGGCGCCGGCGACGACGTGCTCGGGGATGCGCCGGTCGTAGAAGTCGAACAGCGTCTCGTCGTCGACCAGGATGTCCCGGCGCCGGGCGCGGTGCTCCAACTCCTCGACCTCGGTGAGGAGTTTGCGGTTGTCGGCGAAGAACTTGTGGTGCGTGCGCCAGTCGCCCTCGACCAGGGCGTGCCGGATGAACAGCTCGCGGCTGACCTCCGGGTCGATCCGGCCGTAGTTGACCTTCCGCTGGGCGACGATCGGGACGCCGTACAGCGTGACCTTCTCGTACGCCATCACCGCGGCCTGGTCCTTCTCCCAGTGCGGTTCGCTGTACGTGCGCTTGAGGAGGTGGCCGGCGAGGGGTTCCACCCACTCCGGCTCGATCTTGGCGTTGACGCGGGCCCAGAGGCGGGAGGTCTCGACGAGTTCGGCGGACATGACGAACCGCGGAGGCTTCTTGAACAGGGCCGAACCCGGGAAGATCGCGAACTTGGCGTTGCGGGCGCCCAGGTACTCGTTCTTCGCGCCGTCCTTCACGTCCTTCATCCCGATGTGGGACAGGAGGCCGGCCAGGAGCGAGATGTGGATGCGGTCGGCGGGGGCATCGTCCTCGTTGAGGTGGATGCCCATCTGCTTGGCGACCGTGCGCAGCTGGGTGTAGATGTCCTGCCACTCGCGGATGCGCAGGAAGTTCAGGTACTCCTGCTTGCACATCCGGCGGAAGGAGGACGAGCCCCGTTCCTTCTGCTGTTCGCGGATGTAACGCCACAGGTTGAGGTAGGCGAGGAAGTCGCTCGTCTCGTCCTTGAAGCGGGCGTGCTGCTGGTCGGCCTGCGTCTGCTTGTCGGCGGGGCGCTCGCGCGGGTCCTGGATGGACAGTGCGGCCGCTATGACCATGACCTCGCGGACGCAGCCGTTCTTGTCGGCCTCCAGGACCATGCGGGCCAGGCGCGGGTCGACGGGCAGCTGGGCCAGCTTGCGGCCGGTGTCCGTGAGCCGCTTGCGCGGGTCCTTCTGCGCAGGGTCCAGCGCGCCCAGCTCCTGGAGGAGTTGGACGCCGTCGCGGATGTTGCGGTGGTCCGGCGGGTCGATGAACGGGAACTTCTCGATGTCGCCGAGGCCGGCCGCGGTCATCTGCAGGATGACGGAGGCGAGGTTCGTGCGGAGGATCTCGGCGTCCGTGAACTCCGGCCGGGAGAGGAAGTCGTCCTCGCTGTACAGCCGGATGCAGATGCCGTCGGACGTACGGCCGCAGCGGCCCTTGCGCTGGTTGGCGCTGGCCTGCGAGATCGGCTCGATGGGCAGGCGCTGCACCTTGGTCCGGTGGCTGTACCGGGAGATGCGGGCGAAGCCGGGGTCGATGACGTACTTGATGCCCGGGACGGTCAGGGAGGTCTCGGCGACGTTGGTGGCCAGAACGATCCTGCGTCCGGTGTGCGGCTGGAAGACGCGGTGCTGCTCGGCGTGGGAGAGCCGGGCGTAGAGGGGCAGGATCTCCGTGAATCTGTACTGCTTCTTCGTGAGGGCGTCCGCGGTGTCCCGGATCTCGCGCTCACCGGAGAGGAAGACGAGGATGTCACCGGGTCCCTCGGCCATGAGCTCTTCCACGGCGTCGGTGATCGCGGTGATCTGGTCCCGGTCGGAGTCCTCCCCGTCCTCCTCGAGGAGCGGCCGGTAGCGGACCTCGACCGGGTACGTCCGGCCGCTGACCTCGATGATCGGCGCGTCGTTGAAGTGCCGGGAGAAGCGCTCGGGGTCGATGGTCGCGGAGGTGATCACGACCTTGAGGTCGGGCCGCTTCGGAAGCAGCTGAGACAGATACCCCAGCAGGAAGTCGATGTTGAGGGACCGCTCGTGGGCCTCGTCGATGATGATCGTGTCGTAGGCGCGCAGCTCGCGGTCGGTCTGGATCTCGGCGAGCAGGATGCCGTCGGTCATCAGCTTGATGAAGGTGGCGTCCGGGTTCACCTGGTCGGTGAAGCGGACCTTCCAGCCGACGGCCTCGCCGAGCGGGGTGTCGAGCTCTTCGGCGACTCGCTCCGCGACGGTACGGGCGGCGATACGGCGAGGCTGGGTGTGCCCGATCATGCCGCGGACACCGCGGCCGAGCTCCAGGCAGATCTTCGGGATCTGTGTGGTCTTGCCGGAACCGGTCTCACCGGCGACGATCACGACCTGGTGGTCGCGGATGGCGTCGGCGATCGCGTCCTTCTTCTGGCTGACGGGCAGCTGCTCGGGGTAGATGACCTCGGGAACGCGGGCGCGTCGCTCGGCCATCCGCTCCTCGGCCTTGGTGACCTCCGCCTCGATCTCGGTGAGGACGGCGGCCCGGGCCTCCGGCTTACGGATCTTGCGCGCGCCCTCGAGCCTGCGCCCGAGCCGGTGCGCGTCGCGCAGGGACAGCTCGGTCAGGCGGGGGGCGAGAGCGCCGAGGGCGGGGGCGGGGTGCGTAGACATACGGGATCCAGGATCTCATCCCGGGGAAATTCGTGGCTAACGCTTTTGCCTGCGGCGGTCGGGCCGGGGGTCCTCGGTCACGCCTGTCCCGCTCGGAGACCATGCCGCTCAGAGAACGCGAAACCCCCGTCGATGATCTCGACGGGGGTCGTTGTGGCTGGGGCCGGGGTCGAACCGGCGACCTTCCGCTTTTCAGGCGGACGCTCGTACCAACTGAGCTACCCAGCCACGAGGTTTCACGTGAAACCTCAGCGGTCCTGACGGGATTTGAACCCGCGGCCTCCACCTTGACAGGGTGGCGAGCACTCCAAACTGCTCCACAGGACCAAGCTGTTGCGTACGACAGTGTCGCACACGGCGATGTGGGTCTCCAAAACGAGTGGAAGAAAACCGCCGGATGCTGGATCCGGCTGGCTGACCTGCACTTTGTTGGTGCCCGATGTCGCTGGATCAGCATATCAGAGCGTGGATGGTGCCCCGAACCGATTACTCAGGGGCCGGTGTGGACGTAGGCCGCCCACCACAGCGGGTCGGCGTTGCGGCGGCGCAGCTGGTGGACGGCGTCGTGCAGGGCGTGGGCGGCGCGGTCCGGGTCGAGGGGCTGGGCGGGGGTTCCGAGGCCGGTGTAGAAGGCCTCGGCCACGCGGAGGGCGCAGGCGTCGTCGACCGCCCACTGGGCGGCCACCACGTGGGTGAAGCCCGCCAGCTGCAGGGCGCCGGCCAGGTGGACCGCCTCGTCGGGCAGCGCGGCGGTGCCTCGTGCGGTCTCGCAGGCGGACAGGAACGCCAGCCGCGCGTCAGCGAGCCGGAGCCGGGAGATGTCCGCGACGGTCAGCGGTCCGGCCTGCTGGTGGTCGTGCAGGTACAGGGCGCCGCCGGCCGAGTCGGTCGGGTCCTGGGTGCCGTGGCCGGAGAAGTGCAGGAAGGCGTGGCCGGGGAGCGCGTGCAGCAGGGCCGCGCGGGAGGCCTGGGGACCGGCCAGGACCGTGGTCCCCGGTAGCTGCTTCGCCAGTGTGCGTACCTCCTGCCGGGCGTGCGGCAGGGGTGGCAGGCCGGGGGTGTCGGATTCGTCGACGGCGAGCATGCGGGTCCTGCCGGCCGGGACGGGGTGCCGGTTCGCGGACTGGGTGGCCAGGGCCCGGACCGTCGTCGTGTACGAGCAGACGTAGCGGTCGGGCAGGGCCCGTGATCCGTCGCTCGTGGGGCCGTAGTGGCCGGCCGCGTGCAGCGGGAGGAGGGAGAGCAGGCCGGTGGAGCACCACCACAGGCGTGATCCCGGGGGTTCCTCCAGCACGGCCAGGACGGGTTCCGCCACCACGTCCCAGAGCCAGGCCAGGGTCCGGACCAGGATGCGCTGGGCCCGCCAGGCGTCGGCGGGGGAGCCGCCGGCCGAGGACAGCGCGGTCAGCAGGGCGTCGGCCCGCTCCAACAGGCCGTCCTCGCCCGCCAGACGGAGGCCGGGGAGCGGAACGACATGCAGGTCTTCCCGGGTGAGGACGAGTGCGTCACAGCGCAGGGTGCTCGTGTTCACGACCACCACGGGGCCGTGCGCGGCGGCGGCCCGCAGCCGTTCGACCGAGGGCGGTCGCAGGAAGTCCTCCAGCCCGGGCAGCTCGCGCGCCCGGCTGACCAACTCGTCCATCTCCCGGGCCAGTTCTTGGCGCTGCTCGGCCGCTGTCCGCTGCTCGCGCAGGAGGCGTGCGGGGGCCGCCGCGGTCATCGGGTCCGGGTCCGGGGCGGGACTCTCCAGCAGCGCGCGGATCTCCTGGATGCGGTCGGCCAGGTGCGGGGCCCGTGCCCGGAGGTCCGTCATGTCGTCGCGGGCGTCCAGCGCCTGCGCCAGGAGCACGCCCCGGCCCTGTTCCAGCAGCCGCAGGGCTTCCTGGGGGCGCCCGGCGTTCAGGGCCACGGCGGCCGCCCTGCCGGCCAGACCGACCGCCAGGCCGAGCGCGTCGAGCCGGTCCCCGCGGTCCAGGCCGTGCCAGGCCAGCAGCGGCAGCTCGGCGAGGGCGGCCCGGTGGGCGTCCAGGGCCTGGTTCCAGTCTCCGGCGCGGGTGGCCGACTCGGCCCAGGTGCGCGCGGCCCTGAACCGGGTGGCGGCCGGGGCCGTGGCGATACCGGTGGCCTCGCGGTACACGTCGTACGCCATGAGCAGGTCGTCCCGGTCCCCGTCCAGGCGTGAGCGGATGGCCAGCGCCGAGGCGAGGTTGTTCAGGCAGGTCGCGCGCTGTGGATGGTTTTCCGGGACGGCCCGGAGCGCCGCGCGGGCGGCCTGTGCGGCCTCCGCGACGTCATCGGCGTCCGCGGCGGTGGCGGCCCGGGGGTTTCCGTCGCCGCAGCGGGCGATGAGCACCATGCAGAGGTTGGACAGGAAGACCGGCCGCTGCGGGTGCCCGGGCGGGCAGAGGCGTACGGCATGCCGCAGGCGTTCGACCGCTTCGTCGGCGTCGGTCCGCCGGCCGGTGCTGTGGTACCGGCGGCGCAGCGCGAGCGCCAGGTTGCTCAGGCACGTCATGAGCTGTGGCCGGCCGTCGGAGACGCCGTCGGCCGCGGCGCGGGCCGTCTCGATCCCCTCGTCCAGGTCGGCGGCCGAGCCGGTCCGCCGGTACCGGGACAGCAGGGCCGCAGAGAGGTTGGTCCGGTGCAGGGCGCCGTCCGGGTGCCCGTCCGGCAGGGCGGAGACCGCGGCCCGGTGTGCCTCGACGGCCTCGTCCAGGTCGGCCAGGGCCCCCGAGGACTCGTACCGGCGGCGCAGGGCGGCGCCCAGGTTGGTCAGGTGGACGACGCGCGGGGCGGTGTCCACGGCGTGGGTGGTGTCGACCGACTCCCGGCCCGCTCGTACCGCTTCCGCCAGGTCCTCCTGGGACCCGGACCAGGCGTAGCGGGCCTCCAGCGTCGCACAGAGGTTGGAGAGGTAGGTCGCCCGGTCCCGGTGGTCCGCGGGCAGGGCGGTGACCGCCTGGCGGCTCAGCTCGACGGAGCGGTCCAGGTCGGCGCGGGTGCCGAGGCGCTCGGCCCGGACCCGCAGTACCGCGCCCAGGTTGGACAGCGTCTTCGCGTGGTCCGGTCCGGAGCGGGGCCTGGACGCCGTGGTGCGTTCGGCCTGTAGACAGGCCTCGAACCGCTGTACGGCCTCCTCCAGCGCGGCGAGGTCGTCGGTCTGCTGGTAGACCCTCTGCAGGGTGCTGCCGAGGTTGAACAGCACCTGTCCGGCGTGCGGGTCGCTCTTCCCCGAGATCCCTTCCAGGGCACGGCGGTTCCAGGCCATCGCCTGGGCGAGATCGTCGGGATCGCCGGTGCGGCCGTGCCGCCGCATCAGCACACCGCCGAGGTGCGACTCGTCGATGACCCGGTCCGGGGCCTTGGGGTTGACAGCGACCGCTTCCTTGAACGCCTCGATCGCCTCGTCCAAGTCGGCCAGTGACATGGTGAGGTCGAAGCGGTGGCTCAAGGCGAGTCCCAGCGTGGACAGGCACCCGCTGCGGGCAGTGGGGTGGAAGCCGGTCAGCAGGCCACTGGCTCTGCGCAGCACCGCGACCGCCTCCTCGGCGTCGTCCGGCGACCCGGTCCGCTGCGCCCGGGCGAGCAGGGCCTCGCCGAGGACGGTGAGCGGCACTCCCTGTTCGGCGCTGCCCTCCTGGGTGGCGCCGGCGCTGCGCCGGAGCGCCGCGATCGCGTCGTCCACGTCGGCCGGGTCCCCGAACTCCCGGTACCGGGCCAGCAGGACCCGGCCCAGGTTGTAGAGGTGCGGCGGGGCGGGGTCGTGCTGGGTGGTGTCCCGCAGCAGGGCCACGGCCTCGTCGATGTCCGCCCGCCGGTGCAGCCACGTGAACCTCAGCCGCAGGGCCATGCCCAGGCCGTTCATCATGTCGGGCCGATCGGGGCTTCCGGCGGGGGTGGACGCGAGCGCCTCCCGTGCGGTGTCCACGGCGGCGTCCAGGTCGGCTTCCGCGCCGGTCGCGTCGGCCTTCGAGCGGAGGATGCCGCTGAGACCGGCCAGGTGGCCGTGGCGGCCCGGGCGGCCCGGTGGGCACTCGGCCACGGCCCGCCGTGCCGCGTCGATGCCCTCGTCGAGGTCCGCCTGCCGGCGGTGGCGCGTGAACCGCTGGTCCAGCGCGCGCCCCAGGCCGGCCAGGTACATCGGCCGCTGCGGGTCCTGCGGTGCCGCGTGGCGTACGGCGAGCCGTAACGCCTCGACCGCGGCGTCCAGGTCCGCGGGCGCCGAGGTCCGCTCGTACCGCGCCAGCAGGGCGATGCCCACGGTGGAGTGGGACGTCGCCTGGGGCTCGGGCGTGACCCGTACGGACGCCATACCCGCCTCGATCGCCTCGTCCAGGTCGGCGGGATCCCCGGAGACCGAGAACCGCGTGGTCAAGGAGCCGGAGAGGTTGGCGAGGTACATCCCCCGGTTGGGGTCCTCGGGCACGGCCAGCTGCACCGCCAGCCGGCCCAGGGCGACCGCCTCCGCCAGGTCACTGCCGGTCTGGCGCACCGTGTACCGGAAGCGCAGCGCGCAGCCCAGGTTCGACAGCAGCATGGCGCGTTCGGGATGCGACTCAGGCAGCAGGGCGTCCACCGTCCGCCACAGGCAGATCGCCTCGTCCAGCGCGGTGCCGTCCCCCGCCGTCTGCCAGCGTCCGAACACCTCCAGCGCCCGCACGGACAAGCTCTCCGGGTCCTCCGCGGGTGGTGCCGGCACCGCGGCGACGGTCTCCCGCAGGTCTTCGGGCACCTGCTCCGGGGAGAACCGGGCGACCAAGGCGAACAGCCTCAGCGTGAGCTCTGCCTCGGACCGCCCCGCCTCGGTCTCCAGTCCCAGGAGCACGCACCGGGCGTGGTGCAGATGGGCGAGGGCGGCCAGCACGGACCGGTCGAGGACGTACAGCGGTCCGCCGCCCCGCTCCGGCCCGCGCAGCAGGAAGGCCCGCAGCTCGTCGGCCTCGGTCAGGGCGGCCGGGTCCAGCACCGCCTCCCGGATGCCCTCGCCGTAGAAGGACTCCAGGCGCCGGCCGAGCCGTTCGGTGAGCAGTTCGGCCCGCGCCCAGCCGCTGTCGTCCCGCATCGTCCGCCCCCGTCGGCCGCCACCGTGTTCGGTCCAGGGCATCATGATGGTCCATCAACTCCGTGGGGAGGAGAGCGATTCGTGGACACGGCGGAGCTGCTCGGCGCGCTGTGCCGGGAACTTCCCGCGCTGCGCACGGTCGCCGAGGAGACCGGTGATGGGCCCGGCCTGGAGGAGGTCCTGGCGGCGGCCCGGCGCGGCGAACCGGTCACCGACCGGCTGCGGGAGCTGGGGCTGCTGGGGCTGCTGGAGTCCTGGACGGCCCGCCAGGTGCCGGCCGGGCCGCAGCCCCCGCCGCCGCCCGGCGGTGGCGGTCTGGTCGCCCTGCCCGGCCTGGACGGCTCGGGACGCGTCGCCTACGGCCGCTACCGCTGCCCGGCCGGCACCTGCCGCCGCGCGGAGCTGCCGCGCCCCGGCGACGACCTGCCGATGTGCGCCCTGCACGGCCGCCCGCTGCGCTTCGGCTGACCGCGGGGCACGGATGCCGGAGAGGGGCGGGAGCCGATGAACGCCGTGCTGGCCGAGCTGGGCCGCAAGTACGTGGAGCGCTGGGTGGCGCTGCTGGTCCTGCCGGGACTGCTGTACGTGGCGGGCGCGGCGGCGGCGTACCGGCTGGGCCACAGGCACTGGGCGGACCTGGGCCGGCTCTCCGGCCTGCTGGAGCGCGGCGGTCCGTTGGACGGCCGGAACATCTCGTCGGTGTGGCTGCTCGCGATCGTGGTGCTGCCGGTGCTCTCGGCCGCCGCCGGGCTGGCCGCCCAGGGCGTCGCCGCGGCTCTCGGGCGGCTGTGGTTCGACCCCTGGCCCGCGGGGCTGGGCCGGCTCGCGCGGTGGCGGACGGCGGCCCGTGCCGCACGGTGGGCGGCGGCCGAGCGGGCGTACCGGGAGGAGCGGGAGCGGGCCGGTGACCGGCCGCCGGCCGCGGACGCCGCCCGGCTGGACGCCCTCGCGGCCCGGCGCAACGGCATCGCGCTGCGGCCGCCCGCGCACCCCACCTGGACGGGGGACCGGCTGGGCGCGGTCGACGCCCGGGTCTGGGGCTGGTACCGGCTCGACGTGGTGTTCGCCTGGCCCCGGCTGTGGCTGGTCCTGAACGAGTCTGAGCAGAACGCCCTGCGGGCGGCGCGCACCGAGCTCGACGCGGCCGTCGCCCTGGCGGGCTGGGGGGTGCTGGCCGTGCTGCCGGGACTGTGGTGGTGGCCGGCCCTGTTCGTCGCGGCGGGTGTCTTCCTGGCCGGTCTGCGCCGGACGCGCGGGGCCGTGGACACGCTGGCGCATCTCACCGAGGCCGCGTTCGACCTGCGGGGCACCGTACTCGCGCTGGAGCTGGGCTTCGACGTACCGGGGGGACGCCTCGACCCGGAGACCGGGGCACAGGTCACGGCGCATCTGCGCAAGAACGCGTGAGGGCACCCGCGGTGCGGGCGTGCGGGAGGGAATGCGTGCGGGCATGCGAAAAACCCACCCCCGTAAAGGGAGTGGGCTCGTACTACGTCCTTCTGTGGTGCCCCCAACGGGATTCGAACCCGTGCTACCGCCTTGAAAGGGCGGCGTCCTAGGCCGCTAGACGATGAGGGCTATCGGCCCGCCTGGGCGCTTCTCAGCGCGTCGGGGACGTGAGAAGCATATGGGATGGCGGGAGGTATCGCCAAAACGGTTTACGGAGAACCGGTCGGAGAGGTGGCCGGAGGCGTGGCCGCAGACGTGTTCGGCGCACCGGTCGGGGCGGTCGTCGAGGGCGTCGGCGGGGCGGTCGTCGCGCCCGGCTGGTTCTCCTTCGGGAGATGGCGGCTGACCTCGGCGGTCGTCAGACCGAGCCCGCCCAGTTCGATGGCGTCCCAGGCCTGCAGGCGCCGGTTGTCGCGGTCGAAGTACAGGATCGACGCCTCGATCGGATCCGGGTACTTGCCCTCGATCGCGCGCAGCCCGCTGCCGCCCGTGGAGCCCTCGATGCGCAGCCGGGTGCCGTACTTCATGACCTCCGTCTTCTCGCGGTGGACGTGGCCGGCCAGCACCAGCGGCACCTCCCCGTCGACCTGCCGGGCCGCCGAGGGCTCGTGGGCGATGGCCACGTCCACCGGGGTGCCGGCGGCCCGCTGGTCGCGCAGCGCCGAGGCCAGGCGGGCGCCCGCCAGCTCCTGCGACTGCTCGGCACCGGGCCTCTTCGACCGGTCGGGGGTGAACTGCGGGTCCCCGATACCGGCGAAGCGCAGGCCCGCGACCGTCCTCGCCCGGCCGTGGTCCAGGACGTGCACGTTCTTCAGGCCCTCCATGTAGCGCTGGGTGATCATCGAGTCGTGGTTGCCGCGCACCCACACGTACGGGGCGCCCAGGTCCTCGATGGGGTCGAGGAAGCCGTTCTCGGCGGCCGTGCCGTGGTCCATCGTGTCGCCGGAGTCGACGATCACGTCCACCTTGTACTGCTCCACGAGCGAGGCGATGATCTTCCAGCTCACCGGGTTGAGGTGGATGTCCGAG
The DNA here is from genome assembly GCF_054782695.1 of Streptomyces deserti. Taxonomy (NCBI): domain Bacteria; kingdom Bacillati; phylum Actinomycetota; class Actinomycetes; order Kitasatosporales; family Streptomycetaceae; genus Streptomyces; species Streptomyces deserti. Next base: position 30,808 of record NZ_BAAGRZ010000015.1, on the reverse strand, counting down.
ACGTGCAGGACCCGGATGGTGGTCGGGTCGGGCTGGTAGGCGGGGAGGGTGGACGTGGCGTCGTACAGCTTCGTCACGTTGGTCACCAGGCGCGCCAACTCCTTCTGGTAGACGTCGAATTCGGTGACGATGCTGCGGGCGTCGCCGACCAGGGAGGGCGCCGAGGACAGCAGTCCGGAGAACTTCGGTTCCAGCACCGAGTCGGGCCGCCAGGTGGCGTACGCCGTGCCGCCGGACGCGCCCAGGAGCGCGAGGGCCAGGCCGCCGGCGGCCAGGGCGCGGCGCGGGCGGCGGTAGACGGCGAGGCCGAGGGCGGTCGCGCCGGAGACCACGGCGACGCAGGAGCGGACGGCCAGGTCCAGGGTGCCGTGCCCGACGTCCCGGGTGACCTCGTCCTGGAGGCCGGACAGGCGCTCGGGGTGGTCGACGAGGGCCTGGGCGCGGACCGGGTCGAGCTGGTCGACGTTCACGTCCAGGCGGACGGGGGCGATGTGGCTGTCCAGCCGCAGGGCACCGAGGGGTGAGACGTTGATCTTCGTGCCGCCCGTGAAGGAGGGGCGCAGCGTCATCGTGGTGTCCATGGGCCCGACCGGGACCCGCACGTTGCCCACGATCAGCAGGCCCAGCCAGGCGCCGACGAGGACGACGGTGACGAGGCCGAGGGCGCGGACCCACGGGTGCGGCTGCGGCACCAGCTCGATCGTCGTCGGTGCCTGACGGGAGCGGTAGTGGCGGGCGAGGGCGCGCGGGACCCTACGGATGCGGTTCGGGACGTTCATGACGGTCATCACTGCGGCGGGGACGCGGGCACATTGGTCCCGTATGCCCAAGTCCGGGGCCGGGTATGCGGGCCGGCCACGACCCTCGTGACCTCGTACGGCTGTGCCGTAGGGGAGTGTCGTACCCGACAATGGGCCTGTGCTGGAGATGACGCGCGAGGAGTTCGAGGAACTGGTCGCCGAGGCGCTCGACCGGATCCCGCCGGAGCTGACGCGACTGATGGACAACGTCGCGGTGTTCGTCGAGGACGAACCGCCCGCGGACGATCCCGAGCTGCTCGGGCTGTACGAGGGGACCCCGCTGACCGACCGCGGCGAGTGGTACGCCGGTGTGCTGCCGGACCGGATCACCATCTACCGGGGGCCGACCCTGCGGATGTGCGAGACGCGGGAGGACGTCGTCGCCGAGACGGAGATCACGGTGGTGCACGAGATCGCGCACCACTTCGGCATCGACGACGCCCGGCTGCACGCGCTGGGCTACGGCTGAGGCCTTTCGAGGGGGATGAACGGGGCGCGTGTCCTCTTGTTGGCGGCGGGAGTTGGGCACGTTGACTCATCACTCGCCCCGGAGGTGGCCCCGTGCGCCCCTTGTACGTACCCGTCCGCCTGGCCGCCACGGTCGTCGCCGTCGCCGCTGCCGCCGGCTGCATGAGCGTGGGCGACGACGGCGCCGGCGGGAACGCCAGGCCGTCGCACTCCGCCGGGCAGCGGGGCGGGAAGGCGCCGGACGGCGGGTCGGCGGTGTCCGGCGGCGCTGCCGGATACGACACGGCGGCGGCCGACGGCGAGCACGGGCACGGCAAGGACAAGCGCAAGGGCGGGAAGGGCAAGGGCGGGAAGGGGCGGCCGGCGGCTCCCGGGGCGTCGCCGTCCGCCGTCGCCGGCGGGTCCGCGCCCGCCGACGACAAGCCGGACAGGCCCTTCGGGCCGCCCCCCGAGCGGCCCGCCCCGCCGAGCCCCACCCGGACGGCCGAGCCCGAGCCCACGCCCACGCCGCCCGAGCCGTCCGCCACGCCGGAGCCGACCGCGCCCGAGCCGTCGTCGTCGGCGCACGAGCCGCCCCAGCCGCAGATGGTCCAGCGCGAGCCGGCGCCCGAGGCGGGCTCTCCGGCGTAGGAACGGAGTACAGGTGAGGTGGGTCTCCTGCGCAGGAATACGTGGGCGGCCGGGGCCGTTCGTGTGGGAGACTGTTCCAACTGCTGTCCTGCGGCTCGGTTTGCCTTCGGGGACCCGAGGTGCGTATGGTGGCAGATCGTTTGATCCTATTTGCCCGGCGCCAACGCAGAGCGCGCCGTGTGGCGCGTACTCTCCTTTGCCGTGGTGGACCGCATCGAGGCGGTCGTAATTGCGAATCGCGAATCACGGAGTTGACGGGCGCGTGCCGACGAGACGACTCCGGAAGGTTTCGCATTCGCATGTCCATCATCAGTACTGATCACGTCGTCGTGCCCGAGAGCACCGAGGACACCCCCAGCACCCCCGAGGCCCCCGAGCTCACGTTCGCGGACCTCGGACTGCCCGAGGGCGTCGTGCGCAAGCTCGCGCAGAACGGCGTGACCACCCCCTTCCCGATCCAGGCCGCGACCATCCCGGACGCCCTGGCCGGCAAGGACATCCTCGGCCGTGGCCGCACCGGCTCCGGCAAGACCCTCTCCTTCGGTCTGCCGACCCTGGCCCAGCTCGCCGGCGGCCGGACCGAGAAGCACAAGCCGCGGGCCGTCATCCTCACGCCGACGCGTGAGCTCGCCATGCAGGTCGCCGACGCGCTCCAGCCGTACGGCGACGTCCTCGGCCTGAAGATGAAGGTCGTCTGCGGCGGCACCTCCATGGGCAACCAGATCTACGCCCTGGAGAAGGGCGTCGACGTGCTGGTCGCCACCCCGGGCCGGCTGCGCGACATCATCAACCGCGGCGCCTGCTCCCTGCAGAACGTGGAGATCGCCGTCCTCGACGAGGCCGACCAGATGTCCGACCTGGGCTTCCTGCCCGAGGTGACGGAGCTGCTCGACCAGGTGCCGGCGGGCGGCCAGCGGATGCTGTTCTCCGCGACCATGGAGAACGAGATCAAAACCCTCGTCGACCGCTACCTCAACGAGCCCGTCCACCACGAGGTCGACGCGGCGCAGGGCGCGGTGACGACCATGTCGCACCACATCCTGATCGTGAAGCCCAAGGACAAGGCGCCGGTGACGGCCGCGATCGCCTCCCGCAAGGGCCGGACGATCATCTTCGTGCGCACCCAGCTCGGTGCCGACCGCATCGCCGACCAGCTGCGCGAGGCCGGTGTCACGGCCGAGGCGCTGCACGGCGGCATGACCCAGGGCGCGCGGACGCGCACGCTGGCCGACTTCAAGGACGGGTACGTGAACGTGCTCGTCGCGACGGATGTCGCCGCGCGCGGTATTCACGTGGACGGGATCGACCTGGTCCTGAACGTCGACCCGGCCGGCGACCACAAGGACTACCTGCACCGGGCCGGCCGTACGGCGCGTGCGGGCCGCACGGGCACCGTCGTCTCCCTCTCCCTGCCGCACCAGCGGCGCCAGATCTTCCGGCTGATGGAGGACGCGGGCGTCGACGCCACGCGCCACATCATCCAGGGCGGCGCGGCCTTCGACCCGGAGGTCGCCGAGATCACCGGCGCCCGGTCGATGACCGAGGTCCAGGCCGAGTCCGTGGGCAACGCGGCGCAGCAGGCCGAGCGCGAGGTCGCCCAGCTCGCCAAGGAGCTGGAGCGGGCCCAGCGGCGCGCGGCCGAGCTGCGCGAGGAGGCCGACCGGCTGCTCGCCCGGGTCGCGCGCGAACAGGGCGTGGACGTCGAGGCGGTGGCCGGGGAGCCGGCCGAGGCCGTGGCCGGCGTCGAGGTCGCGGTGCCGGCGCAGTCGGCCGCGCCTGCCGTCGAGTCGGGCGGGCGCGAGGAGCGTACGGAGGCTTCGGCGTCGTACGACCGGCGGGACGAGCGGCGCGAACGGCGGGACGAGCGGGGCGGGTTCGGCCGGGAGCGGCCGGAGCGGTCCTTCGACCGTGACCGTGGCGGGCGGTCCTTCGAGCGCCGTGACGACCGGGGCGGGTTCAACCGGGACCGTGACCGTGACCGCGGGTTCGACCGCCGGGACGGTGACCGGGGCGGTGACCGTGGTGGCTTCCGCCGCGACGACCGGGGCGACCGTGGCGACCGTGGCGGGCGTTCCTTCGACCGCGACCGTGGCTTCGAGCGCCGTGACAACGACCGGGGCTTCCGCCGGGACGACCGTGGCAGTGACCGCGGCGGTGACCGTGGTGGCTTCCGCCGCGACGACCGGGGCGACCGGGGTGACCGCGGTGGGCGTTCCTTCGAGCGCCGTGACGACCGTGGCGGCCGTTCGTTCGAACGCCGGGACGACCGGGGCGGGTTCAACCGCGACCGTGACCGCGGCGGCTTCCGCCGGGACGAGCGTGGCGGGCACCGCGGCAGCGACCGCCCGTTCAACCGCGACCGCCAGGGCGACCGCCCCGGCTTCCGCACCGGCGGCCACGAGCGTCCCTACGGCCGCCGTGACGACCACCGCAGCACCGGCACCGGCACGGGCACCGGTTCCTTCGGCCGCCGCGAGGACAAGCCGCGCTGGAAGCGCAACGGCTGACACCGGTAACACCGGTAACACCGGTAACACCGGTAACACCGGTAAGAGCGGTAACACCGGTAAGAACTGAGCGCCGTGGCCCCACCGTTCCTTGGTGGGGCCACGGCGCTTGTCATATGCGGCCCGCCCCACTGACGAAGCAGCTTGTAGGGTCAGGCGGCTTTGAGGGGGATGTGTCGGCGGGGGCTGCGGTGTCTGAAGCGGCGGCGTCTCCCTCGTTCTTCCGGGGAGGATCGCCTTGATTTGTCATGCCGGTCCGGGGAGATCGACCAGACCCCCGGCACCCTGGCCACCGTGCTGCTGTCCAAGCCGTCGGCGAGCTGGCGGCTGACCGTGCGCAGCAAGGCGACCGGCAAGGTCGTCGACACCCGGGAGGGCGGGGCGGCGCGGGGCGAGCTCGGCATCAGGTGGAGCGGCCGGACGCCGGCGGGGACGGCGCTGCCGAGCGGCCCGTACGACTGGACGCTGCCCGTCACCCCCGCGGACGGCGTCGGCGGGCCCCTGGAGGTGCGCGGCTCGGTACGGCTGCTGCACGGCAGCCCGGTGCGCCACGACCACGTGGGCCCGCGGGGCCTGCCCGACGGCACCGGCGACCTGCTGACCTCACGGGCTGGCAGCGCTACAAGGGCCTGTTCCAGCAAGGGCCCTCCCCGGCCGCCCTGTGACCCATGTCATGTCCCGGCGCGAGAAACGCCGGGGCATGAGGGCGCATCCGCGGTCGCGTCCCGATACCCGATCGGAGACACGGCTACATCCGGCTATGCTCGGGTAGGCAACATCACCTGGGCCCTTAGCTCAATTGGCAGAGCAGTGGACTTTTAATCCATTGGTTGTGGGTTCGAGTCCCACAGGGCCTACCGGAAAGCCCCAGGTCGGCGGGTGTCTGACCTGGGGCTTACGTGTGTCCTGGGGCTTACGCCTGTCTTGAGCAGGTGCCCCCGTGACGGGCCGTCCCCTTCGCCGATACGATCAACGAACTGCAGTTCGCGGAGGGGGGCCGTGCCGTATGACCGCGCTGAGCGATGGGTCGGACGCCCGGGGCGGTGGTGACCGGGTGCCCCTCGACGGTGACCGCGTCAAGCACCTGGAGTTCATCCAGGCGGTCATCACCCGTATGGGCACCAACTCGTTTCTCATCAAGGGCTGGGTGCTGACCCTGGCGGCGGGGCTTCTCGCCGTGTCGGCCAGTCGGTTGAGCTGGCAGATCGCCACCGCCGGTGTGGTGCCGCTGCTCTGCTTCTGGGCCCTCGACGGGTATTTCCTGCAGCAGGAGCGGCTGTTCCGCAAGCTCTACGACGACGTGCGCCGGCCCGACAGCACGGTCGAGGTGATGTCCATGAACGTCGGGCCGTACCTGGCGGGCACGTCCTGGCGGCAGTCGCTGCTGTCGAAGACGGTGGTGCTGTTCCACGGCGCGCTCCTCGTGGCCGACCTCTCGATCATCGTCATCGCGCTCTGAGCAGGTCCTGCTTGTGAGCAGGTCTTCCGGCCAGGTCGTCTGAGCAGGTCGTCTGGACCAGGTCCTCTGACCGCGGTGCTCCGAACTACGGTCCTCTGACTACGGCCGCTACTTGCGCCCCGGCCACGATCCTCCGACCGCGGCTTCCTGATCACGGCGCCGGCCGACCGACCTCCGCCGAGATCCGGCGGGCCATCTCGTCCAGCGCCGCCTCGTCCTCGAACGCCGCTTCGCGCGGCGGCCAGATACGGCCCATCGGATCCCCCGGCCAGCGCGGCACCAGGTGGACATGGGTGTGGAGAACGGTCTGCGAGGCCGCCGCCCCCGCCGAGTTGATGATGTTGATGCCGTCGGGTTCGAGGACCGCACGCAGCGCCCTGCCGACCGTCAGCACGGCCCGCGTCAATCGCTGCACGGCGGCATCGTCCATCGCCCACAGGTCCGAGGAGTGCGCGCGGGGCACGACCAGGGTGTGCCCCCGCGTCGCCGGGGCCAGGGGGAAGAACGCCACCGTGTGTTCGTCCTCGAAGACCACGCGTGCCCAGCCCGGGCCGGCGACGATCTCACAGAAGGCGCAGTCGGCGGAGTCGGCGTTGTCGTCCATCGGGTCCTCCTCGAACACTCGGCCTGCGTACCCCGGATCGTGCCTGTTCCACGCCGCTCCGGCACGCACATCCGCCTCGCCCACCCCGGGGTTCAGCCCGCCGTCCGCTCCGTCAGGTCCGTCAGCTCCTTCAAGTCCGTCAGGTCCGTCCGCTCCGCCAGTTCCGCCAACGGCAGCGTGTGCTGAGTCTGGAGCACTTTCGCGCGCAGGTAGCGGACGTTGTGCGCGGTGGTGAAGACGCCCGTGGGGACGCGGTCGCGGACGGCGAGGCCCAGGGTGCGCAACTGGTCGGCCTTGTCGGGGTTGTTGGACAGCAGATCCAGGTCACGGATCCCCAGGGCGCGCAGCATCTGTGCCGCCGCCGTGTAGTCGCGGGCGTCCTCCGGCAGGCCGAGCGCCGCGTTCGCCTCGTACGTGTCCAGGCCCTGGTCCTGGAGGGCGTACGCGTCGAGCTTGTTGTAGAGGCCGATGCCACGGCCCTCCTGGCGGAGGTAGAGCAGGACCCCGCCGCGGTCGGCGATGCGCTTGACGGCCTCGCGCAGCTGCGGGCCGCAGTCGCAGCGGGCCGAGCCGAACAGGTCCCCGGTCAGGCACTCGGAGTGCAACCGTACGAGGGGGACCGGACCCGGGTCGCCCAGGACGACGGCCACGTGTTCCCGGCCGTCGGCCAGCCCGTGGAAGGTGACCAGGTCGGCGTCGACGCGGTAGCCGTCGTGGAAGCGCAGCGGGACCCGGACACGGGCACGCGGGGTGGCGGCGGGGAAGTCGGGCATGCGGGCCTCCGGGTTCCGTTCGTTCCTGTGCGGCGGCACGGCCGGTCCGCTCGCCCCGGCCGCACAGCCATCTGCTTCAGTTTTGAAGCAGTCCCACGGTCCCGGACTCTATCCTGTGCTTTAAAGTTAAAGCAACCCTGTGGGGGGCATGGCTGACGTGACGGGGTCACGAGCAGGACGGTGACGACCGGCGGCGCCAAGGCACCTCGTCGGGCGCCGCCCCGTCCTCCTGCAGCGCCCGCGCCACCCCGGTGCAGATCTCCTCCAGCTGCCCGACCTGCTCCTCGGTGAGGTGGTCGAACAGGGAGGTCCGTACGGTCTCGACATGCCCGGGCGCCGCGCGCTCCAGCACCGCCAGGCCCTCGTCGGTCAGGGCGGCGATGCTGCCGCGCTTGTCCCAGCCGCAGGCCTCGCGCCGCACCATGCCGTCCTTCTCCAGGCGCGTCACCGCGTACGTCAGCCGGCTACGCGTGATCTTCAGCTGCTCGGCCAGGCCGGTCATGCGCAGCCGCCGCTCCGGGGCCTCCGAGAGGACGGCCAGGATGGAGTAGTACAGGTGCGGCATGCCGGCGTCCTGCTGGAGCTGCCGGTCGATCGCATCCTCCAGGAGCAGTGTGGCGGCGAGGTACGCGCGCCAGGCGCGCTGCTCCTCGGGGGTGAGCCAGCGGGTCGTCATGCCGCCAGTGTAAGTTTGTTTCAAACTTGAACCAAGTCTGCCCGCTCACGACCCACCGGGAAGCGCCGATGCCCCACCCGTACGTCCTGCTGTCCGCCGCCGTCTCCCTCGACGGCTACCTGGACGACACCGGCCCCGAGCGCCTGCTGCTGTCCAGCCCGGCCGACTTCGACCGGGTCGACGAGGTGCGGGCGTCCGTCGACGCGATCCTGGTGGGCGCCGGCACCATCCGCGCGGACAACCCCCGGCTGCTGGTCAACTCGCCCGAGCGGCGCGCCGCCCGCCGCGCCGAGGGCAGGCCCGAGTACCCCCTCAAGGTCACCGTCAGCGGCTCCGGCGACCTGGACCCGACGGCCAACTTCTGGCACACGGGCGGCGAGAAGGTCCTCTACACGACGGACAAGGGCGCCGAACGGGCCCGCGCCCTCGGCATCGCGGCCGACGTCGTCCCGCTCGGCACCGAGCTGGACTGGCGTCGGCTCCTTGCGCACCTGCACGACGTACGGGGCGTACGGCGGCTCATGGTCGAGGGCGGCGGGCAGATCCACACCCAGCTGCTCACCCAGGGCCTCGCCGACGAACTGCAGCTCGTCCTCGCCCCGCTCTTCGTGGGCGACCCGGACGCACCCCGCCTCTTCGGCCCCGGCGGCTACCAGGCGGGCCGGCTGCGCCTGCTGGAGACCCGCCCGATCGGCGACGTCGTCCTCATGCGCTACGTGCCGACGGCTCCGGGCACCGGACGGCTGCCCTCCGCCGCCGACCACCACTGGCTGGCCCTCGCCTGCGACCTGGCGGCGCAGTGCCCGCCGTCGCGGACCGCGTTCAGTGTGGGAGCGGTGGTCGTGGCGGCCGACGGTACGGAGCTGGCCCGGGGGTACTCCCGGGAGGGCGGCGATCCGGTCGTGCACGCGGAGGAGGCGGCGCTCGCCAAGACCGACCCGACCGACCCGCGCCTGGCCACCGCGACGGTCTACAGCAGCCTGGAGCCCTGCGCCCGCCGGGCCTCCCGGCCCGCGCCCTGCGCCCGGCTGATCCTGGACGCCGGAGTGCGCCGGGTCGTCACGGCCTGGCGTGAGCCGGACACGTTCGTGGCGGGGGCCGACGGGAGCGGTCTGCTGGCCGCCGCAGGTGCCGAGGTCGTCGTCCTCCCGGAGCACGAGGAGCGGGCCAAGGCCCCGAACCGCCACCTGCTGACCGGCCCCCCGGCCGTCTGAAAACGCCTGGCTCCGGACCGGAAAACCGCCGGTGAAGGGCGGTGGACGGGTATGTGTGTGCTCACCGTCCCGCGGATGGCGTACACTGGTGACACACCGACGCGGGGTGGAGCAGCTCGGTAGCTCGCTGGGCTCATAACCCAGAGGTCGCAGGTTCAAATCCTGTCCCCGCTACTCAAGGCTCAGGGCCGGAACTCATGGAGTTCCGGCCCTGAGTGTTTCCCGCCCGTCCCCATCCGTCATCGTCCCTGAGGGATCAGTCATCGTCCCTGTGGGTCTCTGAGGGCGGGCAATGATCATTGTCACGTGACGTGAGCGAACCGCCTCGGTCCGCATAACAACTGATACGCCGTCAGGTAACACTGGCCACATGAGACGGGGTCAACTCGCCCGTTTTTCACCGTTCCTGGCAGGTAAGTCCGCGCGAAAATCGTTAATGATCAAGAGGAACAGCTTGGAATCCACACCCCGCGTCTATTAACGTTCGATAACGCAGCGCGGTCGTCCCAGCCGTCACAGGAGACGGCTCCGTGCGCACGCGCCGAATCCCGCGAGGGAACCGGGGAACCACCACCTTGGGGTGAATCGAGCGGATGCCGCCGTGGAAGCACGGCCGGTATACGCGCGTAGGAGACCTTCCCGCTCCGAACCCGTCAGCTAACCCGGTAGGCGGAGACGGAAGGAAAGGAGTACGCCTACGTGGCGTCCAACCGGCCTGCCCCCGAGGCCCCGTTCGTGCCGAGCCAGCGCAGTACCGACACCTTCGGCTACGACGGTTACCGCACCGACGAGGGCCCGTTCCAGGAGTGGAACCCCACCGAGGAGTCCATCCGACCCGTACGCGGCCGGCATCGCGTCACCAAGCAGCGCGGCGGACTCGCCCGCAGCTCCACCGTGCTCGGCGTCGGTGTCATAGCCGCCGTCGGCGCGGGCGGCATGGCCAGCGCCCAGACCGGCAAGCCGCCGGTGTCGATCTCCATGCCCGACCTCCCCAATGTGGGTGCCCTCATCTCCGACGAGGAAACCCCGGAGGGCTCCGCCACCCCGCTCAGCGACATCGGCGTGACCTCCGCCGACACCGAGCAGGGCGCCGCCGGCGCCGGTGAGGCGCTGCGCGCCCGGATCATGGCCCAGGCCGAGCGGCAGCAGCAGCAGGTCGAGAGCAAGGCCGCCGCCGAGGCCGCGGCCGCCGCCGAGAAGGCCGCCAAGGAAGCGGCCGAGAAGGCACAGAAGGAGGCCGAGGCCAAAGCCGCCGCCGCGAAGGCGAAGGCGGAGGAGGAGGCCCGCAAGAAGGCCGAGGCCGAGCGCCTCGCCCAACTGGCCAGGCAGTACGCGCTGCCGACCTCCTCGTACACCATCACCTCCACCTTCGGCCAGGCCGGCGCCTACTGGTCCTCCGGCTACCACACCGGCCTCGACTTCGCGGCGCCCACGGGCACGCTCATCAAGGCCGTCCACAGCGGCACCATCACCCAGGCCGGCTGGGACGGGTCCTACGGCTACAAGACGGTGCTCACCCTCGACGACGGCACGGAGATCTGGTACGCGCACCAGTCCTCCATCAGCGTCAGCGTCGGCCAGAAGGTCAACACCGGCGACGTCATCGGCCGCGTCGGCGCCACCGGCAACGTCACCGGCGCCCACCTCCACCTGGAGGTCCACCCGGACGGCTCCGCCAACGGGGTCGACCCGAGGGCCTGGCTGCAGAGCAAGGGCCTCAACCCCTGAGATCCGCCTGAGCGTTGAGATCCTCCGAGGCGTGAGGTCTTCCGAGACCTGAGATCTCCTGAGATTTACGATCCCTTGGCCGGGCGTGCGGAATGGGCGCGTCCGGCACGGTCGTTGACGAGGAGCATGACGTCTCTTCGCAAGCTCGGCACCTCCGACCTCGAGGTCTTCCCGCTCGCCCTCGGCGGCAACGTATTCGGCTGGACCGCCGACGAGGCGGCCTCCTTCGCCGTCCTCGACGCCTACACGGCCGCCGGCGGCAACTTCGTCGACACCGCCGACGTGTACTCGGCGTGGGCCGAGGGCAACGAGGGAGGCGAGTCCGAGACCCTCATCGGCAAATGGCTCGCCGCGCGCGGCAACCGCCCGGACGTCGTCATCGCCACGAAGGTCAGCCAGCACCCCGAGTACCGGGGCCTGTCCGCCGCCACCATCAAGGCGGCGGCCGACGCCTCCCTGCGCCGCCTCGGCACCGACTACATCGACCTCTACTACACCCACTTCGACCAGCCCGAGGTGCCGGTGGAGGAGATCATCGGCGCGCTGGACGAGCTGGTGAAGGCGGGGAAGGTGCGCCACATCGCCGCCTCCAACATCTCCGCCGAGCGGCTGAAGGCGTCCCTGGCCTTCTCGGACCGCGAGGGCCTCGCCCGGTACGTGGCGCTCCAGCCCCACTACAACCTGGTCTCGCGCGACACGTACGAGGGTGAACTGCGGGACCTCGCCGAGCGGACCGGCCTGGCGGCCGTGCCGTACTACGCGCTCGCCTCCGGGTTCCTCACCGGCAAGTACCGGCCCGGTACGACGGTGGACAGCGCCCGGGCGGGCGGTGCGTCCAAGTACCTGGAGACCGAACGGGGGCGGCGGGTGCTGACGGTCCTGGACGAGGTCGCCGCGGCCCACGACGCCCCCGTCGCGACGGTCGCCCTGGCGTGGCTGGCGGCCCAGCCGACGGTGGCCGCGCCGATCGCCTCCGCCCGGACGGTGGAGCAGCTGCCGGCCCTGCTGGGGGTGGGGGAGCTGCGGCTGACGGAGGAGGAGCTCGGGAGGCTGACCGAGGCCTCGGCCTGATCGACCGGTAGATCGATCGGTAGGCGGCGCCCCTACGACCGGTAGGGGTTGTACGCGGGATACGGTGCCGCCGGATGTCCGTACACGGACCCGTACCCGTACACCCCGTACACCGGCCAGGGCGGGGCGGCCACCGGTACGGGCGGGGCCGTGCGGCGGGCCGCGTGGTCCAGCGCGGGGCGCGCCACCTCGCGGCGCCGCCACAGCGCGTCCAGCAGCTCCCGTTCCCGTACGACGAAGTCCGCGCCGGTCCGGCCGCGGCGCGCGCGGTGCCGCAGGAACGCCAGCGAGGTCGCGTACGCCTCGTACTGCGCCACCGCCCGGGCCGCCTGCTTCCCCGCGTGGCGGCGGGCGTACTGCCGGGCGATCCGCCGCGCCCGCATCGAGCTGAGCGCGAACGGTTCGGCCGGTGTCAGCCACCCGGCCACCGCGTACGCGGGCAGCTCGGCGCGTACGGTCCTCAGCTCGCGCTGCCGGGTCCAGATCACCAGCCAGGTCAGCAGCCCGAACATGGGCACCATGAAGCCCGCGTACACGGCGAAGAAGCCGTACTCGCCGAGGGCCGAGGAGCCGTTCCACAGGGCGTGCATGCCCATCGCGAGCAGCAGGCCGGAGAGCGGGACGAGGAGGCGCCGGCCGCGCTGCCGCTCCGTCGCGAGGGCGGCGAAGCCGAAGCCGATGCCGGTGAGGACGGTGAAGAGGGGGTGCGCGAACGGCGACATGATGATGCGCACGAAGAAGGTCGCCGCCGTGACGGAGGCGATGCCGCGGCCGCCGGTGAGCTGGTCGGTGCCGAAGGCGGTGCCCAGGTAGAGGATGTTCTCGGTGAACGCGAAGCCGGTGGCGGTGACCCCGGCTATCACCACCCCGTCGAGGATCCCGGTGAAGTCGCGGCGGCGGAAGAGGAAGACCAGTAAGACGGCGGCGGCCTTCGCGGACTCCTCGACGATGGGCGCGATGACGGTCGCGCCGAGGGTGTCGGCGCTGGACGGATCCGCTGTCGCGGTCGCTATCCACCGGGTCGCGAAGCTGTTCGCGACGATGGCTATCAGCGCCGCCGCGCAGGCGCCCCAGGCGAAGGAGAACAGCAGGTTCCGCCAGGGGCCCGGCTCGACGCGGTCCAGCCACCGGAAGGCGGCTATGAGCAGGGGGACGGGCAGGACGGCGAGGCCCAGACCGACCAGGAAGCCCTCGGTGCCGGTCTCCTCGCGGACCAGGGCGAGGATGACCAGCCCGGACAGCGCGAGGAGCGTGCTCAGGGCTCCGTAGCGCACCCATGCCCACTGCCACCAGTGCGCGTGCCGTGCGCCGTGGGCGGGTGTGCCGCCGGCGGGGCCGCTGGGGTACGTCGGGTACGGGGGACAGGTGGCCACGGCATTGACCCTAACGAGACTGTGCGGGTGCAGGGTGCACTACGGATGCTGCACGGGGGTGCTCTACGGGTGCTGTACGCGACGGAAGAGCAGGTCGTTCACGACATGTCCCTTGTCCAGTCCCTGGCCCTCGAAACGGGTCAGCGGGCGGAAGCCGGGGCGCGGCGCGAAACCGCCGTCTGCCTGCGTGTTCTCGAAGTCGGGATGCGCCGTGAGCACCTCGAGCATCTGTTCGGCGTACGGTTCCCAGTCGGTCGCGCAGTGCACGATCGCGCCCGGCTTGAGGCGGGACGCGGCCAGGGTGAGGAAGGCGGGCTGGATGAGCCGGCGCTTGTGGTGCCGCTTCTTGGGCCAGGGGTCGGGGAAGTAGACGCGCAGGCCGTCGAGGGAGTCCGGGGCGAGCATTTCGCGCAGGAGGATGATCGCGTCCCCGTTGCCGACGCGGATGTTGGTCAGGCCGCTGCGGTCGGCGAGGTTGAGCAGATTGCCCTGGCCGGGGGTGTGGACGTCGACGGCGAGGATGTTCGTGCCGGGGTCGGCGGCGGCCATCTGGGCGGTGGCCTCGCCCATGCCGAAGCCGATCTCCAGGACGACGGGGTTGTCGTTCCCGAACAGCTCGGGGAGGCCGAGGCGCCGGCGTCCGTCGATGTCGAAGCCCCACTTGGGCCACAGCCGCTGCAGCGCGTCCGCCTGCCCTGCGGTGACGCGGCTCCTACGAGGCTGGAAACTCCGGATCCGCCGCTCGAAGTGCGCCCCGGCCGGATCGGCCTTCGGCCCGTCCGGAAAACGCGGCTCTCCCTTGGCCCGGTCACGCCGGACGGACGCTGCGGGGCGAGCGGGCTGGGGGGCTTCGGGGGTGTTCACGGAGTCAGTCACAGTGCTGTCGATTTTACGGGGAGGCCTGCCTGGCTGCGGGCAGTCGTGCCGCGGGGGCGGCGGGGCGCTGTGCCTGCCTGGGTGGACACCCACCCGCGCCCAGCACCGACGCCGAGCCCCCTGCAACGCCGAGCTCAGCAGCCCACCCCTCTCACCCGGCCCCCTCACCCACCCAGCACAGCCAACGCCCTCCGCGCCACTTCCCTCCCGATCGGCAACGAAGCCGTAGCCGCGGGCGACGGCGCGTTCAGCACATGTACCGCCCGCGCCCCCTCCCGGATCAGGAAGTCGTCCACCAGCGTCCCGTCCCGCAGCACCGCCTGTGCCCGCACCCCCGCCGCCGTCGGCACCAGATCGTCCTCCGTCACCGCGGGCAGCAGCCGCCGTACGGCCCGGGTGAACGCCGCCTTGGACAGGGACCGCCGCAGCTCACCCGCCCCGTACCGCCAGTGCCGCCGTGCTATCCGCCACGACCCCGGCCAGCTCAGCGTCCCGCCCAGCTCACGCAGGCGTACCGTGCCCCAGTCGTAGCCCTCGCGGGCCAGTGCCGGCACCGCGTTGGGGCCGATGTGCACCTCTCCGTGGATGCCGCGCGTGAGGTGCACCCCGAGGAAGGGGAACGCCGGGTCGGGGACCGGGTACACCAGGCCCCGGACCAGTTCCGGGCGGGCGAGGTCGTAGTACTCGCCGCGGAAGGGGACGATCCGCACGCCGGGGTCGTCGCCCGTCATCCGGGCGATCTCGTCGCAGTACAGGCCCGCGCAGTTCACCAGGACCCGGCCGCGTACGACGTCCCCGGTCACGGTGAGCGCGGCGACGCCGAGGTTAGGGCGCCGGTCGATGCGTATGACGTCCGCGCCGTAGCGGATCTCCGCCCCCGACGCCTCCGCCAGCTGCCGGGCCACTCCGGCGAAGTCGCAGATGCCGGTCGTGCCGACGTGTATCGCCGCCAGGCCCTGTACGTCGGGCTCGTACTCGGCGATCTGGGCGGCGCCCAGCTCCCGTACCGGAATGCCGTTCTCCCGGCCGCGCTGTACCAGCCCGTGCAGCCGCGGCAGCTCCTCCCGCTCCGTCGCGACGATCAGTTTGCCGGTGACGGCGTGGGCGATGCCGTACTCCGCGCAGAACTTGACCATCTCGGCGGCGCCCCGTACCGCGTAGCGGGCCTTGAGGGAGCCGGGGCGGTAGTAGATGCCGCTGTGGATGACGCCGCTGTTACGGCCCGTCTGGTGGCGGGCCGGGCCCGGTTCCTTCTCCAGGACCGTCACGCGGGTGCCCGGCGCGGCGCGCGTGATCGCGTACGCCGTCGACAGGCCGACGATTCCGCCGCCGATCACCAGCACGTCACAGTCGTATGCGATCTCCGCCCGCACCTGTTCCACCTCCCGGTTTCGATAGTGCACTGTGCCACTGACAATGCGCTCAAACCCGGGAGGCGACCGGCGGACCGTCGGCAGGATCAGGCGGGAGCCATCAGCAGCGGCCGGGCGCGCTCCCGCAGCTCGACCACGCGCGGTTCGTCGCCGTACGGCTCCAGCCGGTGCAGGAGGTCCTTCACGTACTCGGTGGTGCGGGCCGAGGAGATGCGCCCGGCCACTTCGACCGCCCGTACGCCCTGCTCGCAGGCCGCGTCCAGGTTGCCCGACTCCAGTTCGGCGACCGCGGAGACGACCAGGCGCAGGCCGTGCGAGCGGACGAACTCCTCCGTCGGCTTCGACAGTGCCTGCTCGGTGAAGCGGCGGACCTGGCGCGGGGCCTTGAGGTCGCGGTAGCACTCGGCCGCGTCGGCGGCGAAGCGGTCGTACGAGTAGAAGCCGAGCCAGCTGGGGTCGTGGTCGCCGGGGCGGGCGCGCTCCAGCCAGCTCTCGGCTGCCTTCAGGGCCGCGCCGGCCGCCTGGGCGTCGCCCGCACGCGCGTGTGCCCGGGCCTCGACGAGGCGGAAGAAGCTCATGGTGCGGGCCGTGGCCAGGCCCCGGTTGCGTTCCAGGGCGGCCTGGGCGAGGTCGACGCCCTCGTCGCCGAAGCCGCGGTAGGTGGCCTGGAGGGACATGGAGGCCAGGACGTAGCCGCCCAGGGGGACGTCCGCCGCTGCCCGGGCCAGGCGCAGGGCCTGGATGTAGTAGCGCTGGGCCGCCTCCTGCTGGCCGGTGTCGAAGGCCATCCAGCCCGCGAGGCGGGTGAGTTCGGCCGCCGCGCCGAAGAGGGCGCGGCCGACGTCGTCGGAGTAGGAGCCGAGCAGCAGCGGGGCCGCCTCGACCCGCAGGCATTCGGGGACCATCGACGAACGCCAGTCCCCGCCGCCGTACTTGGAGTCCCAGCGCCGCGCGTCCTCGGCGGCCTCGCGCAGCTTCTGCACATCGCTGTGGCCGACTTTGAGCGGTGCGCCGGAGCCCTCGGCCGGGTTCGCCTCGCGCGCCACCGAGCTGTCGGCCGGGGTTATCAGCCATCGCGAGGCAGGCGTTGCGTATGCGCTCACTGCGAAGGAGCCGGCCAGCGACTGCCAGATGCCGCCGGAGCCGGCGCGGCGGCCGGCGAGGTCGAGACGGTACAGCTCCGTCGCGGACTTCACCGCCTGCCCGACGTCCCGGGGGAAGGCGAGGCCCACTTCGGGCGCGGGATCCGCGTCCGCCAGGCCGATCTCGTGGAGCGGCACCGGGCGGCCGAGCTTCTGGCCGATGGCGGCGGCGATGAGGTGCGGCGCCGCACCCTGCGGCACCATGCCCTTCGACACCCAGCGCGCCACCGACGTCTTGTCGTAGCGAAGCGTCAACCCGCGTTGGGCGCCAAGATCGTTGACGCGTCGTGCGAGTCCCGCGTTGGAGATTCCCGCGAGGGCGAGAACGGCGCCGAGTTTTTCGTTCGGCCCGCGTTGCTCCCTGGACATGCGCCACCCCTCGACACAGACGGCTGCCGCGCTGGCATAACCAGGCGGCATTCGTAAACCCAGCGTAGTTCGCCGCATCCCAAGCGTTAAGGGGCATTGTTCCGGTTGGCGGGATTGTGGTCCGTACTGAAGTACGGGCCCGACACGGGCAGTTGCGGCGTGCTCCCGGTGTGTGGCCGTGCGCCCGTCCGTGCGCTCTTCTCCAGCCACCGCGGGAGCGGTTCCATGGTCCCTGCGTGGGTCGGCCCGCTGTACTGGATCCAGTGGGCTGGGGGACACCGCCGCCTCCATCCCCGCGGGCGGCGGAACGGTCCGGGAGGCGCGCTCCGCCTCCCGGACTGCGCGACCGCCGTGCGGTACGCAGAGCCTGTACGGAGCGTGTTCAACGTTGCGCGCCCCGCTCCGATTTGGCTGAAAACCCACCCCACTCTCCCGGGGAATCACCGCTTCTACCACGGCACTTGAGGGCGCGTTGGGCGTTCTCAGGGGCGCGTTGTGGGGCGCATTTCGCGTCGCAAAGACCATGCCCCGGCCGCGAGTCGGGGTGGTCCGGACGGGGCGCCTGTGGGGCTCGGGCGCGCACGCGGGGCGCGTTTGCCGGAGCGCAAGCGGCTTTGCGCACCCTCTGCGGCGTGTCCTTCATGGCAGCATGGTGAACCGGTTCGTACGGTGCACTGGTTGTCCACAGCCTGTGGAGGCGTCGATGCGGTGGTTGGTGGGATGGAGCAGCACCGCCGCGGGAGCCGTGCGGGCAGGCTCCGCGGGAGCCACCGGCTACGACACCGGACCCGACGGCGAGACCCTGCACCCGGTGGGTTCCCAGCTGTTGTGGGGCGACCCCGATCCGCTGTGGGCGGTCGGCGACTGGCGCCCCGACGAGGTGCGGGTCGTCGCGGCCGACGCCCAGACCCGTATCGCCGTCCTCGGCATCTGCGGCGCCAGCGACGAGCAGCTGCGCGTCGCGCTGTTCGCCGCGCGCGGCGGCGCCCTGCGCCATCTGACGGCCTGGCCGGGCAGCTACACGGCCGTGGTGCAGGTGGGCCGGCGGATCACCGTATGCGGCGATCTGGCGGGCGCGCGGCCCGTGTTCCACACCCCCTGGGCGGGCGGCACGGCGTACGCGACGGCCGCGCTGCCGCTCGCCGACCTCATCGAGGCCAACCTCGACTTCGGGCACCTCGCCGCGCTGCTCGCCGCCCCCGACGTGCCGGCCGCACTGCACGACTCCACGCCGTACGACGGCGTGAAACGCATTCCGCCGGGGCATGCGCTGATCCTGCGTGCCGGGGCGCGCGAGATCGCCGGGTACGAGCCGGTCGCCTCCCTCGCCGTCGCGGCGCCTCCGGCCGACCCGGACAGCGCGGTCGACGCCGTGCGCGACGCGCTCGTCGAGGCGGTGCGCACGCGTCTGTCCGCGCCCCGGCACGTCCCCGGGGACGGCATCGATCCCGGGCCGGTGCCCGGCATGGGACCCGCCGAACGGCGTGCCGCGCGCGGGATGCCCGTTCCGGGGATCGGGGCCGACCTGTCCGGAGGGCCCGCCTCGGCGACGCTCGCCCTGCTCGCCGCCGGGCTTCCGGGCATGCCGGGCACGGTGCTGGGGCACGGCACGGGCGCGGGGGAGCGGCTGCTGGCCGTCACCTTCAACGACCTGGCCGTCGGCGGCCGGGAGGCCGAGCTGGAGCGGGCGGGAGCCCTGGCGGCGAACCCGCGCCTGCACCACGTCGTCGTCGCGGGCGGCGAGGAGACGCTGCCGTACGCCGACCTGGACGGGCCGCTGACGGACGAGCCCGGGCGGTACCTGGTGACGGCGGCGCGGCATCGCGCCCGGCTGGCGTCCGGCAGCGCGGACCACTTCACCGGGTACGGCGCCCGCCAGGTGCTGGACGCCCATCCGGCGCGCCTGGCCGACCTGTTGATGGACCGCAAGCGGCGCCACCTGGTGCGTCCCGTCGCCGCGCTGGCGAAGGCGGACGGCTCGGTGATGGTCCCCGCGCGCGTGTACGCCGCGGCCCGGCGGCTGGCCCGTACGCCGTACCGGGCCGGGCTGGAGGCCCTGGCCGGGCGTCTCCTCGACCACCACGCGGACGGTCCCGACGAACCCGGCGGTGCGGTGGAGGCGTCGCTCGCCGCCCTGAACTGGGGCAGACCCGGGCCGGCGGCACGCTGGCTGACGGGTGAGGCGCTCGCCGAAGTATCGGTTCGCCTTCAGGCGTCCACCCATCGCTCCGACGTGGGGCCGGGACAGCGGCCCGGTGATTTCCGCGCGCGTGCCGCACTGGCGCGGTACGCGGCGGACCTGCGGGTGCTGGAGCAGGCCGCGGAGATCCGCTTCCAGCGCCTGCACGCGCCGTTCCTCGACAACCAGGTCGTACGGGCCGCCCGGGCGCTTCCCGAGGCGCTGCGGGTGCGGCCGGGGGCGCGGGCGGTGATCCTGCGGACGGTGCTGGAGGGCGCGGGAGTACGGGAGGTGCCGCCCGGCTGGGGCGCACCGACGCAGGCGACGGCGGAGGCCGCCGCGCGTACGGGGTTGCGGGTGGCCGCGGACTCCCTGCTGGCGCTGTTCGACACGCCGTTGCTCGCGGAGGCCGGGCTGGTGGAGGCACGGGTGGTCCGGGCGGCGGTGCGGGGCGCTGCCGCCGGCGAACCGCTGCCGGTGGACGGCCTGGCCGACCTGATCTCCCTGGAACTGTGGCTCCGCCGGCTCCTGGCCCGCCGAGGCACGTGCTGGACGGGCACACCGGCACGGCAGCGGGCCGTACCGGCGGGGATCGCGCCGCAGCGGGGGGCGCTGGGGGCGGGGGCGCGGGCCTCCGGCGGTGTGGCGGGGGTGTGATGCCTGCGGGGGCCTCCGGTGGTTGCCGGGGTGGGGGTGCCTGCGGGTGCCTCTGGCGGTTGGGCCGGGGTGTGATGGCTGCGGGGGCCTCCGGTGGTTGGGCCGGGGTCGGGGATGCCCGCGGGTGCCTCCGGTGGTGTGGCGGGGTGTGATGCCTGCGGGTGTCTCCGGTGGCCGAGGCTGGTTGGTGGGTGCCTGCGGCGGCCTGTGCGGGTGGGGTGGGCTTGCTGTTGCGCCTCTTGCGTGGGGCTGCCGACCCGGCCGGGCGGTCGTCTTGCCCCAGCACCAGCGCCGGGTACTTGGCAGCGGACGGTGCCTGGGCGCGTTCAACGCCACCTGTCCGGACCCACCGTCGCCCACAAACCCCGTGCCCCCGGCACCCACCGCCGCCACAATGACCCGGTGCGGTACAGAATCCTGGGCATCACCCAGGCGGAGGACGATCACGGCGCCGTCGTACCCGTCGGCGGCCCCCGCCTCCGTGCCCTGCTCACCGCCCTCGCCCTGCGCCCCTCCCGCGTCACCACACCCGGAACACTGATCGACGAGGTCTGGGCGGACGACCCGCCCCAGGACGCCCCGGCCGCCCTCCAGGCCCTGGTCGGCCGCCTACGCCGTGCCGTGGGCAAGGACGCGGTCACCTCGGAAGCCGGCGGCTACCGGCTCGCGGCGACCCCGGACGACGTGGATCTCTTCGTCTTCGAGCGGCTCGTACGGGAGGGCACCGCGGCCCTCGACCACGGTGATCCGGACGACGCCGCCCAGCGCCTCGACGACGCCCTGGCCCTGTGGCGGGGCCCCGCCCTCGCCGACCTCCCCGACCGGACCGCCGCCGCCACCCGCCCGGAGGCCCTGCGCCTGGAGGCCGTACGCGCCCGCACCGAGGCCCGTCTGCGGCTCGGCCGCGCCGCCGACGTCGTACCGGAACTGCGGGAGCTGACCGCGGCGCACCCGTACGACGAACCGCTGCACGCCCTCCTCATCCGCGCCCTGCGCGACACGGGCCGCGAGGCCGACGCGCTCGCCGCGTACGAGTCCGCCCGCCGCGCCCTCGCCGACGGTCTGGGCACCGACCCGGGGCCGCAGCTGCGCGCCCTGCACGCCGAGTTGCTCCACACGGCTGCGCCGCCCCTGGCCGCCGTACAGCCCGTCCGCAGCGGGAACATCCGGCCCCGTCTGACCTCCTTCGTCGGGCGGGAACTCGAGATCGACGCGATCCGTTCCGACCTGCACAGGGCCCGACTCGTCACTCTCACCGGACCGGGCGGCTCTGGAAAGACCCGTCTCGCCGAGGAGGCCGCCGCCGGGCTTCCGCAGGCGTGGCTGGTCGAGCTGGCCCCGCTCGACCGGCCGGAGGCGGTGCCCGGCGCGCTGGTCAGCGCGCTCGGTCTGCGCGAGACCGTGCTGATGACCAGCGAGCTGAAGGCCCCGCAGGACGACCCCGTCGCCCTGCTCGTCGAGTACTGCGCCCCGCGCAGCCAACTCCTGATCCTTGACAACTGCGAACACGTCATCGGCGCGGCCGCCGACCTCGCCGAGACGCTCCTGACCCGCTGCCCGGGGCTCACGATCCTCGCCACCAGCCGTGAACCCCTGGCTGTCCCCGGCGAGTTGGTGCGCCCGGTCGAGCCCCTGCGACCGGAGCACGCGCACCGCCTCTTCGCGGAGCGTGCCACTGGCGTCCGTCCCGACGCCGACGCCGTGCTCCGGGACGAGGCGGCGGTGGCGGAGATCTGCCGGCGGCTGGACGGGCTGCCGCTGGCCATCGAGCTGGCCGCCGCCCGGCTGAGGCTGCTCACCCCGCGGCAGATCGCCGACCGGCTCGACGACCGCTTCCGGCTGCTCACCTCCGGCAGCCGCACGGTCCTGCCCCGCCAGCAGACCCTGCGCGCCGTCGTCGACTGGTCCTGGGAGCTGCTCGACGAGGCGGAACGGACGGTGCTGTGCGAGCTGTCCGTGTTCGCGGGCGGCTGGGATCTCACGGCGGCGGAGGCCGTGTGCACCGGGCCCGTGGCCGACATCCTCGGGGCGCTCGTCGACAGGTCCCTGGTCGTGGCGGCCCCGTGCGGGCGGGACGGCAGCGACGGCATGCGGTACCGGATGCTGGAGACCATCCACGAGTACGCCGTCGAGCGCGCCGCCGAGGTCCCCGGCCTGCGCGCCGCGGCCGAGCGCCGGCATCGCGCGTGGGTGCGTGCGCTGGTCGAGCGGGCCGATCCGCTGCTGCGGTCCGCCGGGCAACTGCCGTGGATCTCCCGCCTGGAGACCGAGCTGGACAACATCCGCGCGGCCCTGCACCGCGCCCTCACGGCCGGGGACGAGCCGGAGGCCGCCGCCCTCGCCCTCGCCATGGGCTGGTTCTGGTGGCTGCGCAACTACCGCCACGAGGGCATCGCCTGGCTCGACCGCACCCTGCGCCTCGGCGCCGCCCTGGATGCCACCTCCAGCGGCACGTCCCCGGCCTCGCCCGACCCGGTCGACGCCTTCCTCGCCGCCCCGCACGGCGAGGCGGAGCATCCGCTGCACACCCTGCGGATGGACCTGCGCATGCTGCACCTCTTCCTGAGGTCCGAGGTCGAGCCGATGGACCGGGTGCCGGACGAGCGGCTGTGGCGGTATCTCGCCCGGGTGCGGGCCTTCTTCGAGAAGGGCGGTCCTCAGGCGGCCCGGATGCCGGGGCTCGTCTGGCCGTTGACCGCCTACTTCGCGGGCGACCCGGGCGACGTCCGGGCGGTGATGGACACGGCGGTCGCCAACTGCCGTGCCTATGGCGGGGAGTGGGAGATCACCGTCGCCCTGATGTTCCGTACGCATCTGGTCGTCGACTCACCGGGCGGCATGAAGGGTGTCGACGACGACCTGGCGGAGCTGCGGGTGCTCAGCCGCCGGGTCGGTGACCGCTGGGTGCGGGCCCACGTGTGCAGTGCGGCGGGTGAGGCCGCCATGGCACGCGGCCGTTTCGAGGAGGCCAAGGGCGAGTACGAGGAGGCGCTGCGGCTCGCCTACGAGGTCGGCGCGTACGCCGAGTCGCCGTTCCTCATCGTCCGGCTCGCCGAGATCGCCTACCGCGCGGGCGACCGCCCGGCCGCGCTGGCGTCGCTGGACGAGGCGAGCGCCGCCGCCGACCGCTACGGCGTGGCGGACTCCAAGGCCTTCGTCCTGCTGCTGCGGGCCCAGCTGGCGCGGGAGGACGAGCACACCGCGCGGGCCCGCGAGCTGTGGGAGGCGGCCCGGGCGGAGTCCGCGCGCGGGACGCCACCGCCCCAGTTCGCGGTCATGCTGAACCTGATCGACGTGATGCTGACGGCGGACGAGTCGGGCCCGGAGCACGCCCTGCCGAAACTGACCGACACCCTGCGCGAGGCCGTGGAGAAGCGCTGCTCCGAGACGCTCCGGGCGGCGCTCGTGGACAGCGCGGCGGGGCTGCTGTGCGACCTCGGCGACACCCCGCGCGCGGCGCGTCTGCTCGGCGCCGCAGAGCACTGGCATGGTGGCCGTCCACGCCCCATGCCGGAGCGCGCACAGGTCGAACGGGCCGAGGCCGCCGCCGGCGCCGTGCTCGGCTCCGAGCGGTACGCGGCGGAGCACGCCCGAGGCACGGCCTTCACTGCGGAGGACGTCCTGCGCGAGCTGGCCGAGGCGAGTCCTCCGGCGCGCGTGCGCCCTTAGGGCAGCATGGATGGGGCCGCCGGGGACCGCCGGATCGCCGCCCCTGATGACGCCGGAGTTCCACAGCGGGACGCCGCCGGCGTGGACGGAGAAGGACACCTTGCACCGCCTACGACGCCCTGGTCGGCGTGGACGACGGTCGTAGGCGGTGCAGGCGCGCTTGAGGTCGATGGTGACGGAGGAGTGGCCGTGCACGGTCACGCCGTGCGCGTACGGCCGCCCCCCGACGGACAGGGCGGAGCGCTGCCACACCCAGCTGCTCTGCGCGCTCCGCATCCCGGGTTCGCTGCCGTCGCCGGTGACGTCGTACGACGGCTCGCTCCACTGGTGGACGTCCGGGGCGGGCGGCACCGGCGTCGGCGTGGGACTCGGCGTAGGGGCATGTCGCCGAGGTGCGCCCGGTGCGCGGGCTGCGCAGCGCCCACGCCCGCGGCCACCTCAGCGCGTCACGACCCGCGGGCGCGAACCGTGCGGGAGGGGCCCCGGCCTCACATCGGCCGGGACCGCAGCCCCTCCAGGAGGATGTCCAGCAGCCGTGCCGAGGCGGCCGCCTGCTGCGCCGCGTCCGGCAGCGAGGGCGCGGCCGTCGCGATCACCAGCAGCACGTCCGACACCGACACGTCCGGCCGCAGCTCACCGGCCGCGCGCGCCCGCTCCACGAGCTGGCCCACGACCTCCAGCAGCGCCGCCGCGCCCGCGTCGTCCTCCGGCGCCAGAGCCGGCGGCTCCTCGGGCACCAGCCGCAGCTCACCCGTGCCGGGCTGGATCCGCTGCTGCGGCACCCGGGCGGCGGTCTCGTCCGCCACCCCCACCCGCAGCACCTGCGGCGGCAGCAGCCGCCCGGCGCCCGAGGCCACCGACGTGCGCAGGAAGCGCGACAGCGCCGACCACGGCTCGTCCTCCTGGCCGAGCGCCGCACGCGCCTGCTCGGTCAGCCGGGAGGTCTCCTCCTCGGCTATCCGCCGCACCAGGACGTCCTTGCTCGGAAAGCGCCGGTACACCGTGCCGACGCCGACCCGCGCACGCCGCGCCACGTCCTCCATCGGCGCGCCGTATCCCAGCTCGCCGAAGACCTCGCGCGCCGCGCGCAGTACGTGCTCCAGATTGCGCTGTGCGTCCACACGCAACGGCGTCGTCCGCGCTCCGTCCCCGCGTCCGTTGCCCGCCGCCGCGCTCATCGTCGCGCCGCCGGATGCCACAGCGGACGCGGACGACCAATGCGAGTCCTGAACATGCATATGTATTCCCCCGGTAATGACGTCTCCCCCCGGAGACTCTCCCCGTCATCGAAAGCCGGAGCGTCGCGGAACAAGCCCGCCTGCCGAACCCGCCCGGTCGCGGACCCGATGAGCGCATCCCCTTCACCCCGTCGACACACGAACATAGTTGAGAGGGAGTCAATTCAGAAGGGGCAGGTTCCGCACGGAGCGCCCCCCGATCGGAGTACGGGTCGTATACGTCCCGATTGCACCCCGGACCGGCCACCCGATCACCCCCGCTGACCTGCACCTCTTCCCCGCACTGCGGCAATCCGCCCGGTGCCGCGCGCCCGCGCGGCGCGGTCACACAATTCGTCGAGGCTGTGGACAAACGCAAGCGCCGGGTGCGTCATGGGATGGTGAAGGAACGTGCGCGCATTCTCGTTGTCGGCGGCGGCTACGTCGGGATGTACACGGCCCTGCGCCTCCAGAAGAAGCTGAGGCAGGAGCTGAAGCGGGGCGAGGCCGAGATCACGGTCGTCACCCCCGACCCCTACATGACGTACCAGCCGTTCCTCCCCGAAGCGGCCGCCGGCGCCATCTCGCCGCGCCACGTCGTCGTACCGCTGCGCCGCGTCCTCGACCACTGCCACATCATCATCGGCGAGGCCAAGGCCATCGACCACGCCAAGCGCACCGCCACCGTCACGACCCTCGCCACCGCAGAGGAGGGCACCGGCGGCCGGCAGCTGACGTACGACGAACTCGTCCTCGCCCCCGGTTCGATCTCGCGCGCCCTCCCCGTCCCCGGCCTCGCCGAGCACGGCATCGGCTTCAAGACCGTCGAGGAGGCCATCGGCCTGCGCAACCACGTCCTGGAGCAGATGGACATCGCCTCCTCCACCCGCGATCCCGCGATCCGCGACGCGGCCCTCACCTTCGTCTTCGTCGGCGGCGGCTTCGCCGGTGTCGAGGCGCTCGGCGAGCTGGAGGACATGGCCCGCCACGCCGCGCGCTACTACCACAACATCCGGCCCGAGGACATGAAATGGATCCTCGTCGAGGCCTCCGACCGCATCCTCCCCGAGGTCGGCGAGGAGATGGGCCGCTACACGGTCAGCGAACTGCGCCGCCGCAACATCGACGTACGCCTCCGGACCCGCCTGGAATCCTGCGCCGACCGGGTGGCGGTCCTCAGCGACGGTGCCCGCTTCCCCACCCGCACGGTCGTGTGGACGGCCGGCGTCAAACCCCACCCGATCCTCGCCGCCACCGACCTGCCGCGAAACGAACGCGGACGCCTCACGTGCA
Organism: Streptomyces deserti; assembly: GCF_054782695.1. NCBI lineage: Bacteria > Bacillati > Actinomycetota > Actinomycetes > Kitasatosporales > Streptomycetaceae > Streptomyces > Streptomyces deserti. Next base: position 4,730 of record NZ_BAAGRZ010000015.1, on the reverse strand, counting down.
CCCCCGAGCTGACGATCGAGGGCGCCACGCACGCGTGGGCCGCCGGAGACGCCGCCGCCGTGCCCGACGTCACCGCCGACGAACCCGGCCGGGAATGCGCCCCCAACGCCCAGCACGCCGTCCGCCAGGCCCGCCTCCTCGGCGACAACATCGTGCACTCCCTGCGCGGCGAGCCCCTGGAGACGTACGCGCACAAGTACGTCGGCTCGGTGGCCTCCCTCGGCTTCCACAAGGGCGTCGCACACATCTACCGGCGCAGGCTGAAGGGCTACCCCGCCTGGTTCATGCACCGCGCCTACCACCTCAACCGCGTGCCCACCTTCAACCGCAAGGCGCGCGTGCTCGCCGAATGGGCCCTGGCCGGGCTCTTCAAACGGGAGATCGTCTCCCTGGGTTCACTCGAACACCCCCGGGCGGAGTTCGAACTCGCGGCCGGTGGAAAGCCTTCTCAAGATCCCCCGGGCAACCCGAAGGGGTCGTCCTGACCGGACCCAGGAACTCCACCGGCCGGCCCGGCGTCTGACGGATGCCGACCCGGTCTGCACCCTGCCAGACTGGTCCACCACCGCGGGCGGGCCACCGCTCACCCCCGGTGCGGCTCCCGGGGCCCCGGCCGGTTCCGGTGCCGGCCGCCGACGACTACACGAGGCAAGGATTCGTGAACTTCACGCGCTGGAGCGCCCGGCTCCCCGGAACGCAGCGCCGCGCCGCAGCGCGGACCGAGCAGACGGTCCCCACGGACCGGCGGGGAGAAGGCTCCGTCCCCGCCGCCCGCGCCGAACAACTGACCGACGAGCCACCGCCCGTGCCGGCCGTCGACGACCTACGGGTCCGCGAGGTCCTCGACCGCGTCCCGTCCCTCGTCGCCCTGGTCCACGGCCCCGACCACCGCATGGCCTACGTCAACGACGCCTACACGGCGGCCTTCGGAGTACGCCCGATCGGCGCCCCCGCGCGCGAGGCACTCCCGGAGCTTGACGAACTGGGCCTGCTGCCGCTGCTGGACCAGGTCCTGCGCAGCGGCAAGCCCCGCACGGTCAAGTCCCGCAAGGCCCCCGACGGCCGCTCCTACACGTTCACCTGCACCCCCGTCTCCGAGGGCGACGGAGGCGTACTGGTCTTCGCCACGGACGTCACCGACCACGCCGAGGCCGCCGAACGCCTGCGCGCCAGCGAACGCCGCCAGCGCGAGACAGCCGTGACCCTGCAGAGATCGCTGCTCCCCCAGGAACTGGAAGAACCCGACGACCTGCGCATCGCCGCCACCTACCACCCCGGCGGCACGGAGGCCGCGGTCGGCGGCGACTGGTACGACGTGATCACCCTGGGCGGCGGCCGCACGGCCCTGGTCATCGGCGACGTCATGGGCCGGGGCGTCCGCGCGGCGGCCGTCATGGGCCAGCTCCGTACGGCGGTCCGCGCGTACGCCCGCCTCGACCTGCCCCCGCACGAGGTGCTGCAACTCCTCGACGGCCTGGCCACCGAGATCGACGCCAACCAGATCGCCACGTGCGTGTACGCCGTCCACGACCCGAACGAGGGACGGCTGGTGTACTCCTCCGCGGGCCACCTCCCCATCCTGGTCCGCGACGAGACCGGCACCGTCCAGCGCGCCGACGAACCGACCGGCCCCCCGCTCGGCACGGGCGGCTGGATGCACACCTCGGGCTCCATCGCCCTCAGCCCCGGCTCGACGGCCGTCCTCTACACGGACGGCCTGGTGGAGCGCCGCAACGAGGACCTGGACGAGGGCATCGCCGCCCTGGAACGCGCCCTGGCCGGCGCGACCGGCACCCCGCAGGTCATCTGCGACCGCCTGGTCCGCTCGGCCGGCGTCACGGCCGACCACGACGACGACGTGGCCGTCCTGGTCCTCCAGCACCCGGCCCGCACGGGCCCCGAGAGCGAACTGTTCCGCAACGCGGCCCTGGACCTGCTCGGCGGCGTGGAAGCGGCCCCACGCGCGCGTGCCTTCGCCTCCGGCGTCCTGACCAGCTGGCGCTTCCCCACCGACCTGCACGACCTGGGCGTCCTGGCCGCCAGCGAACTGGTCGCCAACTCCCTCCAGCACGGCACACCCCCCATGCGCCTGCGTCTGCGCCGCACCGACCGCCGCCTGATCATCGAGGTCACGGACGGCGACGACCACCTCCCCAGGCGCCGCAAAGCCGAACCGGGCGACGAGTCGGGCCGAGGCATCGCCATCGTCGCGACGATCGCCTCCAACTGGGGGTGCAGACGGACACCGGGGGGCGGGAAGGCGGTGTGGTGCGAGTTCGTGCTGCCGCGCGGGACGGTGTGACGACCGCGGCGGCAGCCCCGAACCCGGACAACCAGGGGGCCGTCGGGCCCGCCTACGCAGCCAGCGACTCCGCGGGCTCCCCGCCCCGCGCCACCACCCGGCTCTTCGCCAGCCACGGTCGATCCTGTACGTCCGTCAGCTGCCGCCCCAATCGCACGGCGAGCACCGTGATCCCCAGGGAGAACAACAGAAACGCCACGATGTACGGCGCGTGCAGCGAGGCCCCGAGCGGTCCGCCCACCGCCGGCCCCACGGCCAGCGCTAGCTGCTTCACCAGAGCGAAAGCGGAGTTGTACTGCCCGGCCATCCCGCTCGGCGCAAGGTCGGCGACCAACGGCGCGACGGTCGGCGACAGCATCGCCTCCCCCAGCCCGAACAGGGCGTACGTCGAGACGAAGGCGGCCGTGGCCATCTCCTGGCTCACGTGCCCGAGCCCGGCATACCCGGCCACCGCCCATGCCACGGCCCAGATCAGCCCGACGGCCGCGATCACCCGTGACCGACTGCGCCGCTCCACGAACCGCAGCACCGCGAACTGCGCGACCACGATCACCAAAGTGTTCGCCGCGAGAGCAGTCCCCAGCGCCGACGTCGAAATCCCGGCGGCCTCCACCCCGTACGCACTCAGCCCCGACTCGAACTGCCCGTAGCAGGCGAAGAACAACACGAAGCCCAGCACGCACAGCTGAACCATGGCCCGATTGCCCAGCAGCTGCTTCCAGCTCCCCTTCGCCGACGGAGCGTCCTCGAACCGCGGCGAGTGCGGCATCCGCACCGTCACCATCACCACGACCAGCAGCAGGAACATCGCCGCCTCGATCGCGAACAGCAGCGTGAACGAGGAGACCCGCGTGGTGTCGACGAGGTGCCCCCCGATGAGACCACCCACACCAAGCCCGAGGTTCTGCAGAAAGAACTGCGTCGCGAATGCCCGGCCCCGCGTCTCAGCCGACGAACAGTCCACGATCATCGTCGCCAGCGCCGGCTGCATCACGGCCTGCCCGGCCCCGAGGACGGCCGCGGACAGCAGCACGGTCGCCGCACCGCTCGCCAGCCCCAGACTCAGCGCCCCGACGGCGGCGGCGACCAGGGCGACGAGCAGCACCGGAAGCGGGCCGCGCCGGACGATGGCCCGCCCGGCGAACGGCAGCACGATCAGCGCGGCCACAGCGAAGACGGCGAGCACGAGCCCCGCCGTCACGGCCCCCAGCCCCCGCACCTGCGCCACATAGACGTACAGGTAGGGGACGGTGAAGCCGAGTCCGAAGGCGCTGAGTGCGTTGCCCACGTGGATCCGGCGCATCGCTGCGCCCATCGCCCTGGTCACGTTCACCTCTCTCACTAGTTAGACGTGAAGACTTCGAAACTAAAGTTCGAAGCTAAAGAGTACACATCGAAGGACTTCAGAGCAAAGCAACGGCGTGCGATACTGCCGCCCATGGCCGACACTCCCGGCGTCAGCGAGCCGACCCTCGAAGAGCAGATCGCCGCCTACCAGCGCGAGTTCCAGGACCTCGACCCCCAGGTCGAGAAGATCGTGTCGGCGCTGTCCCGTCTGAACCGCCGTATGAACGTCGCCTACGGCCGCCAGACCGCCGCCCTCGGCATCAGCAACGCCGAGTGGGAGGTCCTCAAGGCCCTCGTCCTCTCCGGAGCCCCCTACCGCATGGGCCCCAGCGACCTCGCCAAACGCCTCGGCCTGACCCCGGCCGCCATGACCCACCGAATCGACCGCATGGTCGCCGAGGGACTGGTGACCCGTGAACGGGACGAGTCCAACCGCGTACGAGTGATCGTGGAGCTGACACCGGAGGGGCGAGAGAAGTGGCTGGAGGCGATGCGCCTGGCGTCGGTCTTCGAGGAGGACCTGCTCCAGGACCTCTCCCCCGAGGAGCGAACGGCCCTCGGCGAGGTCCTCACCCGCCTCCTGCGCAGGGTGGAGCACGCCCAGCCAGACGCCGGCGGACGCCTCTCTGACCTGGACTGATGCGCGCAATAAAAGATCTTGACAGGGGGTTCTTGACAGCCCCCAGCCCGATCCGTAGAGTTCTTCGGGTTGCCGCAGAGACGTAACGGTTCTGCGACAGCACTTCCGCCGCACGAGCGGCCTCCACACCACTAGCAAGATCTCCCAACGGGGTTGATTTCGGCATACCCGAATTCAATTCGAATTGGGAGGCGACGACTTGATCGGCGCCGAACGGGCCGATTTTGGAATCGCCGAGAGAACGCGCTAAGGTTGGAGACGTCGGAACGGCCCAACGGTCGCGAAGACAGCTCCTTCTGACTGGGGATCAGGTCCGAAAGGATCTGATAGAGTCGGAAACACCAAAGGGAAGCGCCCGGAGGAAAGCCGCGAGAGAGTCTCTCGGGTGAGTACGAAGGAAGCGTCCGTTCCTTGAGAACTCAACAGCGTGCCAAAAGTCAA
>NZ_BAAGRZ010000014.1:0-189868 GCF_054782695.1 Streptomyces deserti | reverse complement strand
AGTGCGGTCAAGAGGGTGTCTAACTCGGTCGTCACAACCCGATGTTGGACACCCTCCCCACGGCTGAGAACCCCGCATTCGGAACTACTCGTCTAGCCGCCGACGGCCTGCCGTACCGCCCGCACCAGCGCCTGTGCCCTCGGATCCGCCGTCACCGTCTTGCGGAAGCCGTTCGTCACATAGCCGAACGCGATCCCCGACTCGGGGTCGGCGAAGCCGAGGGCGCCCCCGCGTCCCGGGTGGCCGAAGGAACCCGGCGACAGGAAGGGGGAGGCGCTGCCGTGCAGCATGTAGCCGAGGCCGAAGCGGGTGGTGACGACCAGGACGCGGTCCGGGCCCGCGGACTCCTCGGCGCGGGCCAGCTCCACCGTGCCCGGCTCGAACAGCCGCACACCGTCCACCTCCCCGATCAGGGCCGCGTAGAAGCGGGCCAGTCCGTCCGCCGTCGCGATGCCGTTGGTCGCGGGGAGGGCCGCCCTGCGGTACGCCGGGTCGTTCTGGTCGGGGAACGGGGTGATGGCGGCGAAGGCCCGGCGGGTGAGGGAGCCGGGGTCGTCGTAGGCCTCGGTGACCGAGCGCTTGGGGCGGGTACGCAGCCCGCTCGCCGGCTCGGGTCCCTCGACCCGGCCGACCCGGCCCACCCGGCCCGTCTGCGTGTCCGGCAGGCCGAGCCACAGGTCCAGGCCCAGCGGGGCGGCGATCTGCGACGCGATCCACGCGCCGGTGCCGCGGCCCGTCACGCGCCGCACCAGTTCGTCCAGCATCCAGCCGTACGTCAGCGCGTGGTAGCCGTGGTCGGTGCCCGGCTCCCACACGGGCGCCTGCGCGGCCACGGCCTCCGGGCCGCGCAGGGGATCGAGAGCCTCGGCCGGGGTGAGCGGGTGGTCCAGGACGGGGAGGCCGGCCCGGTGGTTCAGGACGTGCCGGACGAGGACCCGGTCCTTGCCGTGCGCCTTGAACTCCGGCCAGTAGTGGCCGAGCGGGGCGTCCAGGTCCAGCTCTCCGCGCTGGTGCAGCAGGAGGGGGACGGCGGCGGCTACGCCCTTCGTCGCCGAGCGGATGACCTGCGCGGTGCCCCGTTCCCACGGCGCGTCACCGTCCACACCGTCCACATCGCGGGTGCCGGCCCACAGGTCGACGACCCGGCGCCCGTCCCGGTACACGGCGACGGCCGCGCCCCGGTCCCCGAGCGCCGTGAAGTTCCGTACGAACGCTGCCCTGACCGGCTCGAAGCCCTCGGCCACCGTGCCGTGCACATCCACGTCCAGGTCTCCGTCCGCGCCCACGTCCGCACGTCCTTCCACTCGCTTGCGACAGTGGGGGCAACGCCCGGCCTCAGCCTGCGATTCCCTGGTCGCGTCAGCCCAGCAGGATCGTTACGTCGATGTTGCCGCGCGTCGCGTTCGAGTACGGGCAGGCCTCGTGGGCCTCATCCACCAGCTTGGCCGCGAGGTCCGCGTCCAGAACCGGCAGGGAGACGCTCAGGGCGACCGCGAGGCCGTAGCCGCGGTGCTTGTTGGGGCCGATGCCGACCTTCGCGGCGACCGTGGAGCCGCTCAGGTCGTAACCCGCACGGTTGCCGACCATGATCAGGGCGTTGTGGAAGCAGGAGCTGTAGCCGGCCGCGAAGAGCTGCTCCGGGTTGGTGCCGTTGCCGTCGCCGCCCAGCTCCGGGGGCATCGCGACCTTCAGGTCCAGCTGGCCGTCCTGGCTGGTCACATAGCCCTCGCGTCCACCGTGCGCGGTGGCCTCGGCGACGTACATGATCTTCGTCGGACGGGTGTCGACAGTGGTGCCGTCGGTCGTGGCGTCGTCGGTCATGGTGCCGTCGGTCATGGTGGCCCTCCCCCGGAACACGTGGTGCGCACATACATCGTGCACAAGGTACTGGTCGGTAGGAAGGCTGCTGTTACCAGGGGGTAGCAACCGCCGGTAACCCGAGATCAGCGGGTACGGCGGCTCAGCGGGACCGATCCGCCGCGGCTTCCGCCCGCTCCGCCAGCCGCCGCAACTCCTCGCGCAGCCGGGCCACTTCCGGCTCGCCCAGCCCGGTGGCCGCGAGCATCGCGCCCGGCACGCGCGCCGCGCGCTCCCGGAGTTCCTCCCCGCGCCCGGTCACCGCCACCAGCACCGAGCGCTCGTCGTGGGCCGCGCGTTCCCGGCGTACGAGCCCCGCGCTCTCCAGCCGCTTCAGCAGCGGGGAGACCGTGCCGTAGTCGAGGCGCAGGGCACCGGCCAGCTCCTTGACCGTCGTCTCGCCGCGCTCCCAGAGGGCCAGCAGGACGAGGTACTGCGGGTAGGTGAGGCCGAGCTCGTCGAGGAGCGGGCGGTACGCGGCCGTCACCGCGCGGTGGGCGGCGTACAGCGCGAAGCACAGCTGCTCGTCCAGCAGCAGCGACCCGGCGTCCTCGTCCTGGTTCTCCTCGTCCTGGTTCGTCACGCGGCCATTGTCACTCAGCGGCCCGGAGCGGCCGGTACCGAGCGCGGATCGAAGCCGTACGGCAACTCGAGACGGTGGGCGCCCATCAGGTCGTCGTCGGCGAGCAGCTCGGCCGTCCTGCCGTCCGCCGCGATGACGCCGTCGCTCAGGACGAGGGAGCGGGGGCACAGCTCCAGGGCGTAGGGGAGGTCGTGCGTCACCATGAGCACGGTCACGTCCAGGGAGCGCAGGATGTCGGCCAGTTCGCGGCGGGAGGCCGGGTCGAGGTTGGAGGACGGCTCGTCCAGGACCAGGATCTCCGGCTCCATGGCGAGGACGGTGGCCACGGCCACGCGGCGCCGCTGCCCGAAGGAGAGGTGGTGCGGGGGCCGGTCCTTGAACTCCGCCATGCCGACCCGCTCCAGCGCCCGGTCGACCCGCTCCTCCAGCTCCGGGCCCCTCAGTCCGGCCGCCGCCGGCCCGAACGCCACGTCCTCCCGCACGGTCGGCATGAACAGCTGGTCGTCCGGGTCCTGGAAGACGATGCCGACCCGGCGGCGGATCTCGGCCATGTGCTGCTTGCCGACGGGCAGCCCGGCGACGCGCACCGTGCCCGTGCCGCCGGTCAGGATGCCGTTGAGGTGCAGGACGAGGGTCGTCTTGCCGGCGCCGTTCGGGCCGAGCAGCGCGACCCGTTCGCCGCGTTCGACGGCGAAGTCGACGCCGAACAGGGCCTGGTGCCCGTCGGGGTAGGCGAAGGCGAGGCCGGAGACCTCCAGAGAAGCTGTCACAGCATCCATCCCAGCAGACAGACCACGAGGGCGGCACAGGGCAGGGCGAGGGCGTACGACCACTGCGCCCGGGAGGCGGTCACCTCGTCGATGACCGGCATGGAACCGGCGTATCCGCGGCTGACCATGGCCAGGTGCACGCGCTCGCCGCGCTCGTAGGAACGGATGAACAGCGCGCCCGCCGACTTGGCGAGGACGCCCCAGTGCCGGATGCCGCGGGCCTCGAAGCCGCGCGACTCCCGGGCGATGCGCATGCGCCGCATCTCGTCCGTGATGACGTCGCCGTAGCGGATCATGAAGGACGCGATCTGGACGAGCAGGGGCGGGAGCTTGAGCCGCTGGAGGCCGAGGAGGATCTCGCGCAGCTCGGTGGTGGCGGCGAGCAGCACGGAGGTGGCGACGCCCAGCGTGCCCTTGGCCAGCACGTTCCAGGCGCCCCACAGGCCGTTCACGCTCAGGGACATCCCCAGCACGTCGACCCGCTCGCCCTCCGCCACGAACGGCATGAGCACCGCGAACGCCACGAACGGCACCTCGATCAGCAGCCGCTTGAGCAGGAAACCGGCGGGCACGCGGGCCGCGTACGCGACGAACGCCAGCAGCACGGCGTACAGCCCGAACGCCCACATCGCCTCCCGTGACGTCGACACCACGACGACCACGAAGGCGAAGGCCGCGGCCAGCTTGGTGTGCGGCGGCAGACCGTGCACGGGCGAGTGCCCGTGCCGGTACAGCTTGTGCGCGTGCCCGGCGCCCACGTCAGACGTTCTCCGTCTCCACGGCCGTGGGGCAGGTCTCGTCCGTACGGCGGCGGCGCACCGCCCAGAACACCGCGCTGCCCGCCACGACCGTGACGCCGACGCCGATGACGCCCGCCAGTCCCCCGGACAGGCGGGCGTCCTCGACATCCTTGACGCCGTAGTCGGCGAGCGGTGAGTCGGCGACCGCGTGCTCCTCGGCCTTCTTGTCGATGCCCTGGTCGGACGTCCTGGTGGACGAGGACCGCGGGGCCGTACCCGTGGCGCTGCGGTACGACCCCGAGGACGATCCCCGCTCGGTGCGCGTGGGACTGCCCGGCGCCGGCCAGCGGGAGTGGACCCTCCCGCGGGACATGCTGGAACAGGGCCTGCGGGTCCCTGCGGGGAGCGGTGAGGTGCGGGTGTGGCCGTGCGGGCGGGTGCAGGCCGTGGTGGAGTTCCACTCCGCGCAGGGGGTGTCGGTGGTGCAGTTCGAGACGAAGGCGCTGCGCAGGTTCCTGCGGCGGACGTACCTGGCGGCGGAGCCGGTGCAGCGCACCGCCGAGCCGGTGGGACGGTCATCGGCGGCGCGTCATCAGTAGGCACGCTCTGCAGTAGGCACGCCCTTCAGCAGGAGGCCCGCTGTTCAGCAGACTCGCTCTTCAGCAGGCCCGCTCTCTTCAGGAGCGCCGTCAGCCGCCCGCCTTCAGCAGCGCCGCCACGATCGGCCCGGCCGTCTCGCCGCCGTGCCCACCCGCCTGGACCACGCCGGCGGCGGCCAGGTCGCCGCGGTAGGCGGTGAACCAGCCGTTCGGCTTCTTCTGGCCGTCGACCTCGGCGGAGCCGGTCTTCGCGCCGACGTCACCGCTCACCCCGGCCATCGCCTCCGCCGCCGTGCCGTACGCCGCCGTGTACGCCATCAGCTCACGCAGCTGGGACAGCGTGCCCGCGGACATCGTGCGCGAGGCCGTCGCCAGCTTCCGCCCGTCCACCTTCGGCGACACCAGGTACGGCTGGTGGAAGGTGCCGGCCTGTACCGTCGCCGACACCGAGGCCATGTTCAGCGGGTTCATCCGGACCCCGCCCTGGCCGATCAGCGAGGCCGCCATCGGGGCCGCCGACTGCACCGGCACCGCGCCGTCGAAGGACGGCACACCGATCGCCCAGTTGTTCAGCCCCAGCCCGAAGACCTGCTGGGCCTGCTTGGTCAGGTCGTCGTTCTTCAGCTTCGGGGCCTGGCTGATGAAGGCCGTGTTGCAGGAACGGGCGAAGCTCGCCTTGAACGTGCCGTCCTTGATCTCGAACTTGTCGTCGTTCTGGAACTTCCAGCCGCCGTAGGAGAAGTACTTCGGGCACGGGTGCTTCTTGTCCGCCGAGGCCAGGCCCTTCTCGATGAGCAGCGACGACGTGATGACCTTCATCGTGGAGCCGGGCGCGAGCGAGCCCTGGAAGGCGGTGCTGAAGCCCTTCGAGGAATTTGCCGCCGCCAGGATCTCGCCGGTGGACGGGCGCAGCACCACCACGGACGCCCGCGCCTTCTTGGCGACCTGCCGTTCGGCGGCCGCCTGGAGGGTGGGGTCCAGCGTGGTCTCGACCGTGCCGGGCGTGCCCTTGCTGAGCTCCAGCAGCGTCTTGTCGGACAGCTCGGACGACTTGGCGGACTCGCCGCGCACCACCCGCAGCTCGACCCCGGCCTTGCCGCCGGCCTTCTTGCCGTACTTCTCGCGCAGCCCGTCCAGCACCGGGCCCAGCGACGGGTACCGGGCCGTGGTGATCTCGCCGCCGTCCCGGTCGAGCGCCTTGACCGGCGGGGTGCCCGCCTCGCCGGTGACCAGCTTGTCGCCGTCCCTCAGGTCGGGGTGGACGACGGAGGCGTGCCAGTCGACCAGCGGCTTGCCGTCACTGGTGCGCCGTACGACGGTCAGCGCGCTGTCGTACGCGAGCGGCTTGCTCGTGCCCTTGTACGACACCGTGCCCTTGACCGCGAACGGGACCTTGTCGCCGGTACGGGCGCCCGCGGTGAGGGTGACGTCCTTGACGCGGGCGTCCTTGGCGTAGCCGGTCAGCAGTGTCTTCGCCGCTACCGGGTCGTCGGTGGCCGCGGCGGCCCGCGTGACCTGGCCCGCCTGCCACGCGGTGAGGAAGGCGCGCGCGGCGGTGGTGACCTCCGTCGCCGACAGCGGGCCGGTCTTGACCCGCGGCTTGTGGTCGCCGGCCGCGGACGTGGACGGCGTGCCGTTCTCGGCCGCCGCCCCGCCGCCGACCAGCGCGTAGCCCGCGACCCCGGCGCCGCCGACGACCACGGCGATCACTCCGCCGATCACGGCGGGTCTCGTCTTCCGTCGCTCGGCGACGCGCCTTCTGTTGCCCACGGCTTTCGTTCCTCCGCGATATGCCCAGGGTCCCCGCAGCCCTCGTAGCTCTCGTAGCCTCGTGACTCTTGTAGCCCTCATGGCTCTCGTAGCTCTCGGTGTGCTCACCGACATCAACGACGGCCCCCACCCTAGGGTCCCGACCTGAGTGGGTGACGCGTGGGCGTGTTCAGCCGCCCGCTTGTAGCACGGCTGCGACAATCGGCCCGGCCGCGTCGCCGCCGTGGCCGCCCCGCTCGGTCATGGCCGCCGCGGCGACATCGCCCCGGAACCCGGTGAACCAGCTGTTGGACTTCGCCACCCCGTCGACCTCGGCCGACCCCGTCTTGGCGCCGATGTCGCCGCTGAGCCCGGCCATGGCCTCGGCGCCGGTGCCCTGGGTGGCGGTGAGCCGCATCATCTGCTTCAGCTGGGCGGCGGTGTTCGCCGGCAGGCCCTTCGCCTGCGCCAGCTGCCGGCCGTCCAGCTTCGGTGACACCAGGTAGGGCTGGCGGAAGGTCCCGGTGATCGCGGTGGCCGTCACCGAGGCCATGTTCAGCGGGTTCATCTGGACCTGGCCCTGTCCGATGGCGCCCGCCGCGCGGTCCGGCCCGGAGACGACGGGGACGCTGCCGTCGAAGGAGTCGATGCCCGTCTTCCAGTCGTTGCGGCCGAGCCCGAACCGCTCCTCGGCCTCCCGCGCCAGCGAGGCGTCCGTGAGCGGCTTCTCGTCGATGAGCTTGATGAAGGCCGTGTTGCAGGAGCGCAGGAAGCTGTTGGCGAGCGTGGCGCTGTCGTTGGGCTCCATGTCCGTGAGGTTCTCGAAGGTCTGCCCCTGCCACACGGCGGTCGGGGGGCAGGGTGCCGGGCCGTTCATCGAGGTCACACCGTTGTCGATGAGCATCGCGGCGGTGATGATCTTCATGGTGGAGCCGGGCGCGACCCGCCCGGCGAAGGCCGCGTTGAAACCGTCCTCGCGGTGGTTGGCGACCGCCAGCACCTCACCGGTGCTCGGCAGCACGGCCACCACCGAGGACTCGGCGTACTTCCGCACCGCCTTCTCCGCCGCCGCCTGCACACCGGCACTGAGCGTGGTGTGCAGCTTGCCGGGCCTGCCCGCGGCGAGGGTCAGCAGCGGGGTGTCGGCGGCCTGGTCGGCGTGCCGGATCACCAGCTCGACACCGGGCGAGCCGCCGGCCTTGTCGCCGTACTTGTCGCGCAGGGCGTCCAGGATCGGCCCGAGTGAGGGGTACTTCTCCTTCGTCAGCACGGTGCCGTCGCGGTCGACGGCCTCGATCGGCGGGTTCGCCGACTCCCCCGTGACGAGGGTGTCGTCCTTGTGCAGCTCGGGATGGACGACGGACGGCTGCCAGTCGACCAGCGCCCGCCCCGTGGTGATCCCGCGCACCACCGTCAGCTTGCTCCGGTAGCTGAGCGGCTTGGACTTCCCGTCGTACGCCACCGTCGCCTTCACCGTGTACGGCACGGTGGTGCCGCTCGCCGCGCCGGGCGTGATCCTCACGCCGGTGATGTGCGCCGTCTCGCTGTAGGCCGTCAGCAGATCGCGGGCGCCCGCGTCGTTGTTCGTGTACGTCGCCGCCTGCGCCGCCTGCCCCCTCTCCCAGGCCGCGAAGAACTTCCCGGTCGTCTCCTTCACCTCGGCACTGCTCGGCGGCCCGGACTTCTTCTCCGTGGCCGACCCGCTGGTTCCCCCGCCGCCGTTCAGCGCGTTCACGATGTTGTAGCCGCCGTACCCGGCCCCGCCCACCATCACCGCGAACACGCCACCTATGACGGCGGCCATGACCCCCTTGCGCATCGCGCGTCCCCTCCCCGTTTTCAGTCCTCGAAACTGTAAGTGGCGGGAGGGGACCATGTGAGGGGAGTTTCCGTTCGTTGCCGGACAGAGATCAGCCGGCTGACTCAGACCCAGGTGTCCAGCCACATACGTGACCGCCAGTCGTCGATCGGGATCGCCGTGCCGGTGTAGATCGGCCAGAAGTAGATGAAGTTCCAGGCGATCAGCAGGACGAGCACGCCCCCGCCCGTCGCGCCCGCGACGCGGCGGGTGTCGGTGGAGTGGGGCGGGCCGACGACCGCGCCGAGGAGCATGGCCGCCGCCAGGCACAGGAACGGCAGGAAGACCACGGCGTAGAAGTAGAAGATGGTGCGCTCCTGGAAGAAGAACCAGGGCACATAGCCGGCCGCGATGCCGCAGGCGATGGCGCCCGCGCGCCAGTCGCGGCGGAAGAGCCAGCGCCACAGGACGTACAGGAGCGCGAAGCAGGCCACCCACCACAGCACCGGCGTGCCGAGCGCCAGCACCTCACGGGCGCACTTCTCGCCCGCGTCGACGGGGCAGCCGTCCTTGCCGGGCGCGGGCGACTCGTAGAAGTACGACACCGGCCGGCCGGTGACGATCCAGCTCCACGGGTTGGACTGGTACGTGTGCGGCGAGGTGAGGTGGGTGTGGAAGTCGAGCACCTGCGCCTCGTAGTGCCACAGGCTGCGCCACCAGTCCGGGAAGAGCCAGGACCAGTTGCTGTCCTTGCCGTCGGTCGCGGCCCAGTTGCGGTAGTAGCCGCCGGAGCCGTCGGCCGGGGAGAGGATCCAGCCGAGCCAGGACGCGACGTAGGTGAACACGGCCACCGGCACCGTCGCCAGGAACGCCCAGCCCAGGTCGTGCTTGAGCACGGCCAGATGCGGGCGGCGGGCGCCGGCGACCCGGCGGGAGCCGACGTCCCACAGGACGGTCATGATGCCGAAGGCGGCCAGCATGTACAGGCCGTTCCACTTGGTGCCGATGGCCAGGCCCAGCATCAGGCCCGCCGCCCACCGCCACGGGCGCAGGCCCAGACGGGTCGTCTCGGCGATGTGCGCGTCGGGGCGGACGCGGCCGTCGGCGTCGGCGGGGAGCGCGGCGGCGAGTTTCCCGCGCGCCTTGTCCCGGTCGATGAGCAGGCAGCCGAACGCGGCGAGGATGAAGAACATCAGCACGCCGTCGAGCAGCGCGGTCCGGCTCATCACGAAGTGCAGACCGTCCACCGCCATCAGCGCGCCCGCCAGGCAGCCGAGGAACGTGGACCGGAACAGGCGGCGGCCGATGCGGCACAGCATCAGCACGGAGAGGGTGCCGAGCAGCGCGGTCATGAAGCGCCAGCCGAACGGGGTGAACCCGAACATCAGCTCGCCCAGTCCGATGACGTACTTGCCGACCGGCGGGTGCACGACGTACGACGCGTCCGTCGGGACGGGGACGTTCCCGTTCGTCGACAGGATCAGGTCGTTGACGTTCTTGTCCCAGTTGACCTCGAACCCGCGGTGGACGAGCGCCCACGCGTCCTTGGCGTAGTACGTCTCGTCGAATATCACCGCCTTGGGGTTGCCCAGGTTCCAGAACCGCATGACGCCCGCCATGAGCGTGACGAGCAGCGGACCGCCCCAGGCCGACCAGCGCGTGAGACGCTCCGCGAGCGTGGGCGGCACGCCGAGCACCGCCCACAGACGCGGGCTGGGCTTCGTGTACGGCGGCACCAGGCGGTCACGGACATCGCTGGTCGGCCCCGCCAGGTAGCCGAAACGGCGCAGCCGCTGCTGCCAGGTGGGCCGCTGTTCGTGCGGCGCCTGGTCCTGCCGGGTGTCCGTGGAGTCCATGGACGACGCTGTACTGGTCACCGCGCCATCGTAGGGAACACGTCTGTGGGAGTCCCGTGGATGGGCCCTGCGAGGATGGAAACGTGACAGGAACCCTTGTTTTGGCAGGCACCCCCATCGGCGACATCGCGGACGCCCCGCCCCGGCTCGCCGAGGAACTGGCCGGGGCGGACGTGGTCGCCGCCGAGGACACCCGGCGGCTGCGGCGCCTCACCCAGGCGCTGGGGGTGACGCCCAAGGGACGCGTCGTGTCGTACTTCGAGGGCAACGAGTCCGCCCGGACGCCGGAACTCGTCGAGGCGCTCCTCGAGGGCTCGCGGGTCCTGCTGGTGACCGACGCCGGGATGCCGTCGGTGTCGGACCCCGGGTACCGGCTCGTCGCTGCGGCCGTGGAGCAGGGGGTGCGCGTCACCGCCGTGCCCGGGCCGTCAGCCGTGCTCACCGCGCTGGCGCTGTCCGGGCTGCCGGTGGACCGGTTCTGCTTCGAGGGGTTCCTGCCGCGCAAGGCGGGGGAGCGGTTGTCGCGGCTGCGGGCGGTGGCCGACGAGCGGCGGACTCTTGTGTACTTCGAGGCCCCGCACCGGCTCGACGACACGCTCGCCGCGATGGCCGAGGTGTTCGGGACCGCGCGGCGCGCCGCCGTGTGCCGGGAGCTGACCAAGACGTACGAGGAGGTCAAGCGCGGTCCGCTGGGCGAGCTGGCCGCGTGGGCGGCCGAGGGCGTGCGCGGGGAGATCACCGTCGTCGTCGAGGGGGCGCCGGAGAAGGGGCCCGAGGAGGTCGACGCCGCCGAGCTCGTGCGCCGGGTGCGGGTGCGCGAGGAGGCGGGGGAGCGGCGCAAGGAGGCGATCGCGGCGGTGGCGGCGGAGGTGGGGGTGCCCAAGCGGGAGGTGTTCGACGCGGTGGTTGCCGCCAAGCGCCACTGAGCGTCGGTTCGTTTGCGGGCCGGCCGTTCGCCGTGGCGGGTCGCGCCCACGCGGCGGAGCCGCCTATCGCTACAGCCCCGCGCCCTTTTGGGCGTTGCCCCATGGGGCGGCAAAGGGCTTGGGCCGCTGTGGCAAGGAACGCCCAAAACGCCGCCAACACTTGACAGTTCTGCTGTCTTCGCGCTGCCGGAGGAGTCCACTGGGTTGCGGGGACGTACCCGTCCCGGTCCAGCGGACTGGCAGGAGCTGGCATGAGTGAGATCGCAGGGCAGACCGGCCTTCGCAACGGGGCGACCGCCGTCGTACACGAGTCGTATTCCTTCGCCTGCATGCGCTGCGGGCAAGGCTGGGAGCAGTCGTACGAGATCGAGCACCACACGGACGCCGAGGGCCACGAGTTCGTCCTGTACGTGGTGGACGGCGCGATCGTGCCGTCCCCGCTGAGCCGGCCCACGTGCCAGAACTGCGACGGCCACGTCGTGCGGATCATGCGTGCGGGGCAGGTGGCGTCGGCGCGCGAGGCGGCGCACCGGTCGCACCGCGTGCCCCTGGCCGGGCCCGTTCAGGCGCCGACGACGGCGGCGGAGGCCGGGGCGGAGGCGCCCGGGGACCATCACGGAGACCACCCGGGAGACGACCACCACTGGCACCTGTCCGACCTTCTGCACCCGTTCCACCGCAGGACGAGCTGAGCGCCCGGCCGAGGGTAGGCATGCCCCTTTCGTAGGATCGGGGCATGCCTACCCACGCCGAAGCCCCACCTGCGCCGGAGCCCCTCCGGGTGCCGGTCGCCGACTCCCACACCCACCTCGACATGCAGTCCGGCACCGTCGAGGAGGGCCTCGCCAAGGCCGCGTCGGTGGGTGTGACCACGGTCGTGCAGGTCGGCTGCGACCTCAAGGGCTCCCGCTGGGCGGCCGAGACGGCGGCGGCGTACGACGCCGTCCACGCGACGGTCGCGCTGCACCCGAACGAGGCCCCGCGCATCGTCCACGGCGACCCGGACGGCTGGTCCAGGCAGGGCGCCCGCCAGCCGGGCGGGGACGCGGCGCTGGACGAGGCGCTCGCCGAGATCGACCGGCTGGCCGGGCTGCCCCAGGTCAAGGGCGTCGGCGAGACCGGCCTGGACTACTTCCGCACCGGCCCGGAGGGCAAGGCGGCGCAGGAGCGGTCCTTCCGCGCCCACATCGAGATCGCCAAGCGGCACGGCAAGGCCCTGGTCATCCACGACCGCGAGGCCCACGCCGACGTGCTCCGCGTGCTGAAGGAGGAGGGCGCCCCCGAACGCACCGTCTTCCACTGCTACTCCGGGGACGCGGAGATGGCGGAGATCTGCGCGAGCGCGGGCTACTTCATGTCCTTCGCCGGCAACGTCACCTTCAAGAACGCGCAGAACCTGCGGGACGCGGTGGCGGTGGCCCCGCTGGAGCTGCTCCTCGTCGAGACGGACGCGCCCTTCCTGACCCCGGTGCCCCATCGCGGACGGCCCAACGCCCCGTACCTGATCCCGATCACCGTGCGTGCCCTGGCCACCGTGCGCGGCATCGACGAGGACGCCATGGCCACGGCTCTGGCGGCGAACACGGCCCGGGCATTCGGTTACTGACGAACAACACCCTGTGTAGTCGCGTCGCTTTGGAGAGTGACGGCCGCTCCGCTAGGTTCTGGGGGCCCGATCCGGACCCCTCTGGACCCCTCCGGCCCCTGGAGCGTGTCGGCGTGAGCAGATCCCAGTACGAGACGTACGAGACGCAGGAGACGTACGACCCGTACGACCCGTACGACCCGTACGAGCCGCTGGCTCACGGCGGGCTCGACGTGCACCGCGCGCCGACGCCGGAGTACGGCGCCTCCCACGGCAGGGCCGGGACGTACGGCGTCCCCACCGACACGTACCGGTCCGCCTACGAGATGCCCGAGGCCGCGCTGCCCCGGCGGAGCGCCCCGGACGAGGCAGCGCCCGTGCCCGCCCCACGCGACGGAGGCGGCCGGCGGTCCACGCGCCGGCGCAGGTCCCGGCACGCCGAACGCTCGGACGGCTCCATGCGCCGCCTGCTGCCGCAGGCCCTGGTCGTGGCGTTCCTGGCGGGCGGCACCACCGCGTTCGTCGCCAAGGACAAGGCGATCGAGCTGAGCGTCGACGGCCGACAGCGCACGCTGCACACCTTCGCCGACGACGTCACCGAACTGCTGGCCGAGGAGGGCGTCGAAGTGGGAGCCCACGACGTGGTGGCGCCCGCGCCCGGCACGGAGCTCACCAGCGGCGACGAGGTCGCGGTGCGCTACGGCCGCCCCGTGCGGCTCACCCTCGACGGCCGCCCGCGCGAGGTGTGGACGACGGCCCGCACGGTGGAGGGGGCGCTCCGACAGCTGGGGGTGCGTGCGGAGGGCGCGTATGTGTCCACCTCGCGCTCCCGGCGGATCGGGCGGGAGGGACTCGCGCTGGACGTGCGCACCGAGCGCGCGGTGACGATCCTGGCGGACGGCCGCGCACGCACCCTCCGCACCAACGCGGCGACCGTGCGGGAGGCCGTCGAGGAGGCCGGGATCACCCTGCGCGGCCAGGACACCACGTCCGTCCCGCCCGGCAGCTTCCCGCGCGACGGCCAGACCATCAGCGTGCTGCGGATCACCAGCAGGAGGGAGGTCCGTGAGGAGCCGATCCCGTTCCAGGTGCGGCGGACCGACGACCCCTCCCTGTTCCGGGGCACGGAGGTCGTGGAGCAGGCGGGCCGGCCCGGCCTGCGCCGCATCACGTACTCCCTGCGCATCGTCAACGGCGTCCGGCAGAAGCCGCGCCGCGTCAGCTCGGAGCTGGTGCGCGAGCCGCGCCCCCAGCTGGTGAAGGTCGGCACGAAGCCGCAGCCGACGTCCGTGCACGGCGCCGACCACCTCGACTGGCAGGGCCTGGCGGCCTGCGAGTCCGGCGGCCGCCCCGACGCGGTCGACCCCTCGGGCACGTACGGCGGCCTCTACCAGTTCGACACCCGGACCTGGCAGAGCCTCGGCGGCCACGGCCGCCCCCAGGACGCCCCGGCGGCGGAACAGACCTACAGAGCGAAGAAGCTGTACATGCGCCAGGGGACGAGCCCTTGGCCGCATTGCGGGGCGCGGTTGCACGGGTGAGCGGCTGACCGGAGGGTGCTCGGCGCTGTGGCCTGCGTCGGGTTGCGCGACCCACCCCGCCCAGCCCAGCACCCGGCACCACACAGCCAAGGCCGGCCGCGAAGGCACCGCCCCGTACCCTGGTCCCGTGACCAGCCCCACCCCCGACGCCCTGCTGGGCCCCGCCGACATCCGCGAACTGGCGGCAGCCCTCGGCGTCCGCCCCACCAAACAACGCGGCCAGAACTTCGTGATCGACGCGAACACGGTCCGCCGTATCGTCCGCACCGCCGGCGTCCGCCCCGAGGACGTGGTCGTCGAGGTCGGCCCCGGGCTCGGCTCGCTCACCCTCGCCCTGCTGGAGGCCGCCGACCGCGTCACCGCCGTGGAGATCGACGACGTCCTCGCCGCCGCCCTCCCGGCCACCATCGCCGCCCGCATGCCGGCCCGCGCCGACCGGTTCGCCTTGGTCCACTCCGACGCGATGCACGTCACCGAGCTGCCGGGCCCGGCCCCGACCGCGCTGGTCGCCAACCTCCCCTACAACGTCGCCGTGCCGGTCCTGCTGCACATGCTCGACACCTTCCCGAGCATCGAACGCACCCTCGTCATGGTCCAGTCGGAAGTCGCCGACCGCCTCGCCGCCCCGCCCGGCTCGAAGGTGTACGGCGTTCCCTCGGTCAAGGCCAACTGGTACGCCGAGGTCAAGCGGGCCGGCGCCATCGGCCGCACCGTCTTCTGGCCGGCGCCCAACGTCGACAGCGGGCTGGTCTCCCTCACCCGCCGCACCGAGCCGGTCAAGACCACCGCCACCAAGGACGAGGTCTTCGCCGTCATCGACGCGGCGTTCGCCCAGCGCCGCAAGACGCTGCGGGCCGCCCTCGCCGGATGGGCGGGCTCGGCGGCGGCAGCCGAGGCGGCGCTCGTAGCCGCCGGGGTCTCCCCTCAAACGCGCGGCGAGTCCCTCACCGTCGAGGAGTTCGCGCGCATCGCCGAACACGGCCCGGCCCGCGCCCAGCACAAGGAGTCCGAGTAAGTGAACGCGAGCGTCACCGTCCGCGTCCCCGCCAAGGTCAACGTCCAGCTCGCGGTCGGCCCCGCCCGCCCCGACGGCTTCCACGACCTGGCCAACGTCTTCCTCGCGGTCGGCCTGTACGACGAGGTCACCGTCACCCCGTCGCCCGACGGACTCCGCGTCACCTGCGAGGGCCCGGACGCCGACCAAGTCCCGCTGGACCGGACGAACCTGGCGGCGCGCGCGGCCGAGGCGCTCGCCGCGCGGTACGGCCGTACGCCCGACGTGCACCTCCACATCGCCAAGGACATCCCTGTCGCCGGCGGCATGGCGGGCGGCAGCGCGGACGGCGCCGGCGCGCTGCTCGCCTGCGACACGCTGTGGGAGACGGGTGCCTCCCGCGACGAACTCCTCGACATCTGCGCCCAGTTGGGCAGTGACGTGCCGTTCAGCCTGGTCGGGGGCGCCGCCCTGGGCACCGGGCGCGGGGAGAAGCTGACGGCTCTCGACGTAGGCGGCGCCTTCCACTGGGTGTTCGCGATGGCCGGGCGCGGGCTGTCCACCCCGGCCGTCTTCCGGGAGTTCGACCGGCTCGGCGAGGGCCGGGACATCCCCGAGCCCGTCGCCTCCCGGGAACTCCTCGACGCCCTCGCCAAGGGCGACCCCCACGCGCTCGCCGCCACCGTCTCCAACGACCTCCAGCCCGCGGCCCTCTCCCTCTTCCCGGAGCTCGCCGACACCCTCGCGGCCGGCCGAGCGGCCGGGGCTCTCGCCGCGCTGGTCTCGGGTTCCGGCCCGACCACGGCGTTCCTCGCCCGGGACGAGGCGTCGGCGGCCACGGTGGCGGAGGCGCTGCGGGCGTCCGGTACGTGCCGCACGGTGCGTACGGCGTCCGGTCCGGTGCCGGGCGCCACGGTCGTCAAAGCCGACCGGAGTCAAACATTCTTCGCCTGATCTCCACACGGAATACCGCACCCGCAGTACAGCAGTGACACATGTGACGGCTAGCCTCACTTGAGGATTCAAACAACCGGCCCGCCCTGGCCCTCCTCCGGCGTGCCGTCCGTCAAGTGAACGGCTGGAAGGTCACTTCCGTGTCTGCAACCCCGCACTCCCCCTCCCACCGCAGAAAGCGGCCCGTCTCCCGGCGCGGCGTGATCGGCGCCGCCGGAGCCGTGGCCGCCGGTGCCGCCCTGACGCCGATGGTCTTCGCGGCGACCGAGTCCGACGACCCGGGCACCTCCCCGTCCGGTTCCGGCGACTCGGGGACGACACCCGAGAAGTTCCCCGCCACCCGCGCCGAGGCCGCCACCGGCACCGGCAAGGCCACCACCGCCTTCGCCGCCTCCTACGTCGGCGTCCGCTGGACCGGCGGCCAGGACGGCACCGGCATCCGGTTCGCGGACGGGGACGCGTCCCCGGGCACGTGGCAGCAGGTCGGCGCCGGCTGCGCGACCCTCGAGGACGGCGGGGCCGCACTCGTCGCCGCCGGGAACGCCACCGCGTACGAGCTGAAGGCCCCGGACGGGGTGACGTCCGTGCGCTCGCTGGCGATCGACACGACCGACGGCCCGAAGCGCACCTTCAAGGTGCCCTCCGAGCCCACCCGGGTGCGCGGCGTCCGCTACCTCTCCCGCCCCGCCTGGGGTGCCGACGAGTCCAAGCGCTTCAAGGACGGCAAGGTCAACTCGCCCGAGCAGTACTTCCCGTTGCAGTCGATCACGGTGCACCACACCGCCACCCCGAACGACGACCCGGACCCGGCCGCGACCGTCCGCGCGATCTACGAGTTCCACGCGATCACCAACGACTGGGGCGACATCGGCTACCACTTCCTCATCGACGAGACGGGCACCCTCTACGAGGGCCGCTACTCCGGCGACGACGGCATCCCCGCCTTCGACAAGGACGGCAACCTGGTCACCGCCTTCCACACCGGCGGCTTCAACTCGGGCAACCTCGGCATCGCCCTGCTCGGCACCCTCAACGACCGGCCGCCCACGGACGCGGCCAAGGCGTCCCTGACCCGGCTCATCAAGGTGATCACCCGGTACAAGGGCCTCGACCCGCAGGCGCAGACCACCTACACCAACCCGGTCAACGGCGTGACCAAGGACGTGCGGACCATCAGCGGCCACCGCGACTGGCTGCAGACGGAGTGCCCCGGCCAGACGATGTACGACCTCCTCGCCGAGGTCCGCACCGCCGCCTCCCGCTGACGTACGGGTCGACAGGTCGGCCTTCCGGGGCCCGTTACGCTGGGAGGCTGACCCACGCGGCGGAGCCGCACATCGACACAGCCGCCTGCGCAGGAGAGAAATGGCCGTCAACCTGGTCAATGTCGAGAACGTCAGCAAGGTGTACGGCACCCGTGCCCTCCTGGACGGCGTCTCGCTCGGCGTCTCCGAAGGAGATCGCATCGGCGTCGTCGGCCGGAACGGGGACGGCAAGACGACCCTGATCCGGATGCTGGCCAAGCTGGAGGAGGCCGACACCGGGCGGGTGACGCACTCCGGCGGGCTGCGCCTCGGCGTGCTCACCCAGCACGACTCCCTCGACCCCGAGGCCACCGTCCGGCACGAGGTCATCGGCGACATGGCCGACCACGAGTGGGCGGGCAACGCCAAGATCAGGGACGTGCTGACCGGGCTGTTCGGCGGGCTCGACCTGCCCGGCTTCCCGAAGGGCCTCGACACCGTCATCGGCCCCCTCTCCGGCGGTGAGCGGCGCCGGATCGCGCTCGCCAAGCTGCTCATCGAGGAGCAGGACCTGATCGTCCTCGACGAGCCGACCAACCACCTCGACGTCGAGGGCATCGCCTGGCTGGCCCAGCACCTGCAGAACCGCCGCTCGGCGCTGGTGTGCGTCACCCACGACCGGTGGTTCCTCGACCAGGTCTGCACGCGCATGTGGGACGTCCAGCGCGGCACGGTCCACGAGTACGAGGGCGGCTACTCCGACTACGTCTTCGCCCGCGCCGAACGCGAGCGCATCGCCGCCACCGAGGAGGTCAAGCGGCAGAACCTCGTCCGCAAGGAGCTGGCCTGGCTGCGGCGCGGAGCGCCCGCCCGTACCTCCAAGCCGCGCTTCCGCGTCGAGGCCGCCAACGAGCTCATCGCGGACGTACCGCCGCCCCGGGACAGCAGCGAGCTGATGAAGTTCGCGTCCTCGCGGCTGGGCAAGACCGTCTTCGACCTTGAGGACATCACGATCCAGGCCGGGCCCAAGGTGCTGCTCAAGCACGTCACCTGGCAGCTCGGCCCCGGTGACCGCATCGGTCTCGTCGGCGTCAACGGCGCGGGCAAGACCTCGCTGCTGCGGGCGCTCGCCGACGCCGCCTACAGCGAGGGCGAGCGTCAGCCCGCGGCCGGGCGGATCCGCGTCGGCAGGACCGTCAAGCTCGCCTACCTGTCCCAGGAGGTCGCCGAACTCGACCCCACCTGGCGGGTGCTGGAGGCCGTGCAGCGGGTGCGCGAGCGCGTCGACCTCGGCAAGGGGCGGGAGATGACCGCCGGGCAGCTGTGCGAGACGTTCGGCTTCGGCAAGGAGAAGCAGTGGACGCCGGTCGGCGACCTGTCGGGTGGTGAGCGCCGCCGGCTCCAGCTGCTGCGGCTGCTGATGGACGAGCCCAACGTACTCTTCCTCGACGAGCCCACCAACGACCTCGACATCGAGACCCTCACCCAGCTCGAGGACCTGCTCGACGGCTGGCCCGGCTCGATGATCGTCATCTCCCACGACCGGTTCTTCATCGAACGCACCACCGACCGGGTGTTCGCCCTGCTCGGCGACGGCACGCTGCGCATGCTGCCGCGCGGCATCGACGAGTACCTGGAGCGCCGCAGGCGGATGGAGGAGGCGGTGGCGGCCACCGCGCCCGTCGCGGCCAAGCCCGCCCCGGACAGGACCGAGAAGAGCGCCGCTGACCAGCGCGCCGCCAAGAAGGAGCTCCAGAAGATCGAGCGGCAGCTGGACCGGATCTCCGAGAAGGAGACCAAGCTGCACGCCCACATCGCCGACAACGCCACCGACTTCGCGAAGGTGGCCGAACTCGATGCCGAGCTGCGGGAGTTGGCCGGCCAGCGCGAGGAGCTGGAGATGCGCTGGCTGGAACTCGCCGACGACGCGTGAAGGGTGCGTGAAGGCGCATAACGGGGGCGTCACGGGCCGGTCCTCCCTTGGGAACAGGGGCGGAACCGGCCCGCTCCGTTGTCGGTCCCGGGTGATACAAAGAGCCGTCTGAGAACTTTCTGAGTACGACTCTGGGTCCATCACGTACCTCAGGGCGTGGCTAAAAATCAGTGATTGAACGGGGGAAGCCGCTGATGACTCAGCCGCCCAACCAGCCTCCGCAGGGGGGCTTCGGCGCGCCGCAGGACCAGCCGCCGCAGGGAGCACCGCAGGGAGGTGGCTTCGGGGCTCCACAGACCCCACCGCCTCCGCAGACTCCACCGCCTCCGCAGGGCCCGCCGCAGCCGGGGTACGGCTATCCCCAGCAGCAGCCGGGTCCGTACGCCCAGCCGGGTCCGTATGCCCAGCCGGGTCCCTACGGCCAGCCGCAGCAGCCCGGTCCGTACGGCCAGCCGCAGCAGCCAGGCCCGTACGGCGGTCAGCCCGGCTACGGCTACCCGCCGCAGCCGCAGTACCCGGGCGCGCCCGGCACCCCGCCCGGCTCCGGCTCCCGCAACCCCTTCAAGGGCAAGCCGGCCGTCGTCATCGGCGCGGCGGTCGCGGCGCTGCTCGTCATCGGCGGCACCGCGTGGGCGGTCATCGGCGGCGACGACGGCGGCAAGGGCAAGAAGAAGCCGGTCGCCCAGCAGACCGACGACGCCAAGCCCGACTCCTTCGGCTCCCCGGTCAACCCCGGCGACGGCAGTGGCGCCGGCGGCGAGGACCCGGAGAACCTCAACGAGGGCCGCCAGCCCGGCGAGGCCAAGGTGCTCTGGTACAAGTCGGCGCCCGACGCGCCCGGTTCCGGCGCCGAGGCCCCCGGCATGTGGATCACCGACAAGACGGCGGTGAAGGCCGCGTACAAGCAACTCCTCGCCTTCGACGTCGGCGACGGCACACCGGCCTGGGACCCGATCACCTTCCCGCAGAAGATCTGCGCGACCACATCCCAGAAGACGGCCGACGACAAGATCGTCGTCGCCTACATGAGCGGCGGCAGCAGCCGCGCCGAGTGCAACCAGCTCCAGGAGATCGACCTCAACACCGGCGAGAAGGGCTGGAAGGGCGAGGTCGCGGACGGCGCGCTGTTCGACTCCACGCTCTCCGTGGAGCTGTCCATCACCGGCAACACGCTGATGGTGGGCCGCTCGCAGTCCGGCACGGCCTACGACGTGACCAGCGGCAAGAAGCTGTTCGACAAGAAGCGGTACGGCGACGCCTGCTTCCCGGCCGCGTTCGCGGGCGGCGAGAAGCTGTTCCAGGTCGCCTCCTGCGGCGCCGGCGGCACCAACGAGCACGACGAGATCCAGGAGCTCGACCCGAAGACCGGCAAGGTCAAGTGGACCCAGAAGTTCGACAAGGGCTGGCGGGTCGCGCGCACCTACTCCGTCAACCCGCTGGTCGTCTACAGCACCAACGAGGACAAGAAGGCCTGGAACATCTCCACCTTCACCGCCGGCGGCAAGTTCCGCTCCCAGGTGTCCTTCGACGAGGACTTCGCCCCCCAGTGCGGCTGGGCCATCCTCGAACGCGACCTCCAGGGCTGCCAGGGCGTCGCCGTCGACGAGGACACCCTCTACCTGCCGACCGAGGCGACCACCGGGGCGAACGAGATCGTCGCGGTCAACCTCGCCAACGGCAAGGAGAAGTGGCGCGTGAAGTCCCCCGCGGACGAGTCGATGCTGCCGATGAAGGCCGAGGGCGGCAAGCTCATCGCCTACGTGGAGCCGTCGTACGACGCGGGCGGCCAGATCGTGTCCATCCCGACCACCGGCAGCAGCCACCAGCCGGTCAAGCTGCTGCAGAACCCGCAGGGCGCCGCGGACATCGAGAACGGCTTCTTCTCCAAGGACATCGACTGGGTCGGCGGACGCTTCTACATCTCGACGACCCGGCTGACCGGCAACGACGACACGAAGGAGAAGTTGATGCTGGCCTACGGCAAGTGATCTCCCCCTTCTCCCCCTTCTCCCCCTTCTCCTCCTTCCCCCCTTCTCCCTCCTGTCGCCCGTCGTCCCCGTCTTCGAGGTGCTCACGCCATGGCCCAGCCGCCGCCCCCGCCACCCCACCAGCCTCCGCAGGGCGGAGGTTTCGGCCCGCCCCAGGACCAGCCGCAGCAGCAGGGCGGGTTCGGTGCGCCGCAGCCTCCGCAGACGCCGGGGCCGGGGTACGGCTACCCGCAGGCCCCGCAGACGCCTCCGGCTCCCCAGACCCCGCCCCCGCCGCCCGCCCAGCAGCCGCAGCCCGGCTACGGCTATCCGCAGGCCGGACCCCAGGCGCCCCAGCCGCCGCAGGCCCCGCCCGGTTACGGCTACCCCGGCCAGCCGCCGGGGCCGTACGGCGGCCAGCCCGGGTACGGGTATCCGCATGCGACCATGCCGCTGCAGCCGCAGCCGGGGCAGCCGGCCGGTGGGCGGAAGGTCAACGCGCAGCTGGCGATCATCGTCGCCGCGGTCGTGGCGATCGCGCTGATCGTCGGCGGCGGTGTCTGGTACGCGTCCGGCAAGGACGACGGCAAGAAGGACGACACGGCGAGCTCCAGCGGCGGCACCGGCGGAGGGGACGACAAGAACGGCGGCACCGGCGGCACCACCTCCGGCGGCAAGGAGAAGGCGCCCGCCGACCCCGACGCCAAGGTCCTCTTCCAGGTCCCGATGCCCGAGGTGAACAAGGACGACAGGTCCGTCGTCGTCTCCGGTTCGTGGCTCACCGACAAGGCGTACGTCAAGAGCGGCATCGCCGAGATCGTCGGCTACGACCCCGACAAGGGCACCAAGCTCTGGACGATCCCGCTGCCCGGCCCCGTCTGCACGGCCAGCCGCCATGTCACCGCGGACAACAAGACGGCCGTCGTGTTCCAGCCCGCGATGCCGACCAAGGCCGACCCCTCGCACGGCTGCAGCCAGGTCGCGGCGCTCGACCTCGACGCGGGCAAGAAGCTGTGGACGAAGACGGTCAAGGACGGCGACCAGCCGGCCAACTTCAGCAACGTCACGATCAGCGGGAACACCATCGCCGTCGGCGGCACCAGCGGCGGCGCCGCCTTCGACGTCTCGGGCAAGGTGCTGTGGAGCCCTAAGCCGAGCGACTCCTGTTACGACTCCGGCTACGGCGGTGGCGAGAAGCTGGTCGCCGTGCGCAAGTGCGGTTCGTACGACCAGCGTCAGCTGCACATCCAGACCATCGACCCGAAGTCCGGGAAGGTGATCTCGGAGTACAAGATGGCGCAGGGCATCGAGTACGCCGGCGTGGTGTCGACCAATCCGCTCGTCGTGGCCGCCGACGTCGGCGACAGCGCGGGGGACGGCAGCGGCATCTCCGACTTCTTCTCCATCGACAACAAGACCGGCAAGCTGCGCACCCGTATCTCGGCGCCGGGCGACCAGTTCGCGGGCCGCTGCGACAGCATCTCCCGGACCGAGCACTGCACCCAGCTGGTCGTCGGCAACGACCGGCTGTACGTGTCGACCGAGGAGCACGAGGGCACCGGCGAGTACAGCCGGACCAACGAGATCGTCGCCTTCGACCTGGCGACGGGCAAGCAGACGGGTCAGCGGGCGGACGCGGGCGACGGCTACACGATCTCGCCGCTGCGCATGGACGGCGGGAACCTGCTGGCGTACAAGCGTCCGCCGTACGACAAGGGCGGCCAGATCGTGAGCATCGACGGCGGCAGCTTCAAGATGACCAAGCTGCTGGAGAACCCGGCCACGGAGACGGTGCGGGACGTGGAGACCAGCATGCTGCCGGAGTACTCCGAGATCCACTTCGCGCAGGGGCACCTGTACATGTCGCAGGTGTTCGCCTCCGAGCGGTCCAGCACGGACGAGAAGGAGTACCTGGCGATCGCGTTCGGTACGGGTTGATCGGCGGATGAGCAAGTTGATCGGCGGCTGATCGAGGCGGCCGATCGAGGAGATCCGGCGTTGTAGGGTTGCGGCCCCGTCCCTGCTCAGGGGCGGGGCCGTGCACGTACCGCTCATCAGCTTCGAATGACTCTCGAATGCGAGGAATTTCGGCGATCCGGGGCGATTCTCGCCGGTTGGGGGAGCGCGATGTCGAACAAGCGTGTAGCTTCCGGGGGCATGAAGGGCGGGGGAGCCGGGAGGGGGCTTCCTCCGCACGGACCAGTGGGCATCTGTGGGCGGTCTGTGGACGGCTGTGGGCATCCATAGGGGGGCGTCCATGAGGATCCATTGGGGGGACTGGGGGGTAGTTGCTCGATGGGAGTGCGGCTCATGGTGGTCGACGACCACCGACTGCTCGCCGAGGCGTTGGCCTCGGCGTTGAAACTGCGGGGGCACCGGGTGCTGGCCGCGGCGGCACCGGCCGCGGGGGCGGCGGAGCTGGTGATCAGCCGGGCGCCGGAGGTGTGCCTGCTGGGGACGGCGGCGCCGGCGGAGCCGGGGGCCTTCGATCCCGTGGTGAAGATCAAGCGGGAGCGGCCGCAGGTGGCGGTGCTGGTGCTGGGCCCGGTGCCCAACCCGCGCGGCATCGCCGCGGCGTTCGCGGCCGGGGCCTCGGGCTATGTACGCCATGACGAGCGCATAGAGGGCGTCGAGCGGGCGATCATGAAGGCGCGGGCGGGAGAGGCGGCGGTGGCGCCGCAGCTGCTGCAGGGGGCGTTCAGCGAACTGCTGAACCCGGCGGCGCAGCCGGACGACGAGGGCCAGCGGCTGCTGCAGATGCTGACCCCTCGCGAGGTCGAGGTCCTGGTCCGGGTCGCCGACGGCGAGGACACCCGGCTGATCGCCGCGGGGATGGGCATCGCGCCGTCCACGGCGCGCACCCACGTACAGCGCGTCCTGATGAAACTGGGCGTCGGCTCCCGCCTGGAGGCAGCGGCGCTGGCGGCCCGCACGGGATTGCTGGACCGGGCAGGCCCGATCCCGCGCTCGGTCCCTACGGACCCGCCGGAGTCGTAGCGGCTGGTGGCGGCGGGCTGCCTGCCGGGGGCCTCGCGCGGCGCCGCACCCGGTTGGCTGCCGGGCGCGGGCGAGTCCGTAACCCGCGGGCAGTCGTGCCGCCTGGGGCGATGGGGTTCCCCCTGCTCGAGCGAAGTCGAGAGCTTGAGGGAGGGTGGGCGCGGCGGCACCCCGGTGGCGCCGGGGCGCGCGGCCCACCCTGCCTCAGCCTGCCTCGGCCGCAGCGCCCGGCACCAGCAAGACGCCGGCCCCGGCACACGGCCCTCTCAGTCCCCGCGCTTCTCCTCCGGCACGACATCAGGCAGCGGCGGAGCCGTAGGCCGCAGCTTCAGCCAGGCGAGGAAGAACAGGCCCAGGGCGAGCATCCCCAAGCCGGTCCAGAGGTTGATGTTGACGCCCTCCGCCTTGTCGATGTCCGCGTCGGACGCGACGAGGCCCGCGATCGTGACGATCACGCCGTACACGACGAACAGCCCGCCGATGATCCGCCGGATGTCGAACAACCGCGCGGCCGTGGCAGACTTGCCCTCCAGCTCGGTGACTTCCCGCTGGACGTCCTTCTCGGAGTATCCGGAGTACCCGGAGTATTCGGACATGGTTTCTCCATCCTCCCGCGGTCAGAACGAGAACGGGATGTAGCAGGCGGCGGCCAGGACGACCGCGCCCCAGCCCAGCAGGGCCGGTTTGCGGTACCACGCGTCGTCCCCGGCGGCGGGCGGCTCGGCCGCGCCCGGGGAGCGCGTGCCGTAGACCAGGCCCTGGAGTTCCTCGACCGGCTTCGGCTTGGTGAAGAGCGACACCGCGACCATGACGACCGCGCCGGCGACGAACCCGGCGATCGCGGAGACGAAGTTGGCGCCCTGGTCGGAGGGGATGTCGATCATGCCCTCCTGGTAGATGACGAAGTAGTTGACCATCGCTGCGGTGGTGCCCGCGATCAGGCCCCAGAAGCCCGATTTCATCGACGCCCGCTTCCAGAACATGCCGATGATGAAGACCACGAACATCGGCACGTTGAAGAAGGAGAACAGCGTCTGGAGGTAGCTCATGATGTTCGAGAAGGACGACGCCAGGAACGCCGTGCCGATCGATGCCAGGACGCCGATCGCGGTGATCACCCGGCCGAACCGCACGTAGTAGTCGTCCTCGCGGTGCTTCACGACGTACTTCGCCCAGATGTCGGAGGTGAACACCGTGTTGAAGGAGGAGACGTTCGCCGCCATGCCCGCCATGAAGGCGGCCAGCAGGCCGGTCACCGCGATGCCGAGCACTCCGTTGGGGAGCAGCTGTTCCATCAGGTACGGGATCGCGTCGTTGTACTGCAGGTCCGAGTCGGCCGTCCCGATCTGCGGGACCAGCACGGCCGCGACCAGGCCCGGGATCATCACCAGGAAGACGATGAAGATCTTCGGGAACGCGGCGATGAGGGGGGTGCGCTGGGCCGCGGAGAGGTTCTTCGCGGACAGGGCCCGCTGCACCTCGGCGAAGTTCGTCGTCCAGTAGCCGAAGGAGAGCACGAAGCCGAGGCCGAGGACGATCGTCAGCCAGTTGGCGCCCAGCGGGTTGGGGCTGCCGATGCCCGTGCCGCCCCAGGAGGTCATGAAGTCGGCGCCGCGGGAGGCGGTGAGGGAGTCGGACAGGCCGTCCCAGCCGCCGACCTTCTTCAGGCCGAGGACCGCGATCGGGATGAGGGCCGCCAGGATCACGAAGAACTGCAGGACCTCGTTGTAGATCGCCGAGGACAGGCCGCCGAGGGTGATGTAGGCGAGCACGAAGAAGCCGGCGACGACGATTGCCACCCACTGCGGCCAGCCGAGCAGGGCCTCGACGACGATGGCGAGGGCGTAGAGGTTGACGCCGGCGATGAGGATCGCGGCGCAGGCGAACAGGCCGGCGCTGAGCAGGTGGGCCCCCTTGTCGAAGCGCAGGAGCAGGAACTCGGGGACCGAGCGGACCTTGGAGCCGTAGTAGAACGGCATCATCACCAGGCCGAGGAAGACCATGGCGGGGATGGCGCCGATCCAGTACCAGTGGGTGGTGTAGACGCCGTACTGCGCGCTGTTGGCGGCCATGCCGAGGATCTCGGTGGCGCCCAGGTTGGCCGCGATGAAGGCGAGACCGGTGACCCAGGCCGGCAGGGAGCGGCCGGAGAGGAAGAAGTCGAGGCTGGTCTTGACCGAGCGGCGGGCGGCGAAGCCGATGCCCAGGACGACGAGGAAGTAGATGCCGAGGATCGTGTAGTCGAGCCAGTTGGTGGGGAGCCGTAGCTCCGCTGCGAGGTATGGAGCGTTTGTGGGGGCCTGCATAAGAACTCGCTTCGTTGCGCGAACTGATCCGTAGCGGAACCTATGCCTCCGTGTTCAGAAACTGAACGTCTCTGTTGGCGCTCTTTGTTTGATTGTGATGTTGACGAATGGGGAGAGTCATGTTTTGGTGTGTTGAGTTCTGTTTGAAGAGTGTGCGGCCCTGATGTGAGGGGCTCGACAGTGAGTGGCTCGAATGAGGAGTCCGGTGTGAAGAAGACCTCGACCCGGCTGGCCGACGGTCGCGAGCTCATCTACTACGACCTGCGTGACGACACCGTGCGGAACGCGGCGGACCGCCGCCCGCTGGACCGTACCGTCACCACGTCCGAGATCCGCCGCGACCCGCTGCTCGGCGACTCCGTGGCCATCGCCTCGCACCGCCAGGGCCGCACCTACCATCCGCCGGCCGACGAGTGCCCCCTGTGCCCCTCCGAGGGCGACCGGCTGAGCGAGATCCCGGACTCCTCGTACGACGTCGTCGTCTTCGAGAACCGTTTCCCCTCGCTGGCCGGCGACTCCGGCCGCTGCGAGGTCGTGTGCTTCACCTCCGACCACAACGCCTCCTTCGCCGACCTGAGCGAGGAGCAGGCGCGCCTGGTGCTGGAGGCGTGGACCGACCGGACGTCGGAGCTGTCGCATCTGCCCTCCGTGGAGCAGGTGTTCTGTTTCGAGAACCGGGGTGCGGAGATCGGCGTGACCCTCCAGCACCCGCACGGGCAGATCTACGCCTACCCCTTCACCACCCCGCGCACCGCCCTGATGCTGCGCCAGCTCGCCGCGCACAAGGAGGCGACCGGCGGGGAGAACCTCTTCGACGCGGTCGTGGAGCGTGAACTCGCCGACGAGCGGGTCGTCCTGGAGGGTGAACACTGGGTCGCCTTCGTGCCGTACGCGGCGCACTGGCCGTACGAGGTCCACCTCTACCCCAAGCGCCGCGTGCCCGACCTGCTCGGTCTCGACGAGGCGGCGCGCACAGAGTTCCCCCAGGTCTATCTGGAACTCCTGAGGCGCTTCGACCGGATCTTCGACGGTGGGGACGGAGGGGAGAACTCCGCGGGTGAGCCTCCGACCCCGTACATCGCGGCCTGGCACCAGGCACCGTTCGGCGCGCTGGAGGAGTTCGACGGGGTCGTCCGCGAGGACTTCGCGCTTCACCTCGAGCTTTTCACCATCCGCCGCACTTCCGGCAAGCTGAAGTTTCTCGCGGGTTCCGAGTCCGGCATGAACGTGTTCATCAACGACGTGCCGCCGGAGCGCGCGGCCGAGCGACTGCGAGAGGTAGCGAGTTCATGAGCGGGAAGTACCTGGTCACCGGTGGCGCGGGCTACGTCGGCAGCGTCGTCGCCCAGCACCTGCTGGAGGCCGGTCACGAGGTCGTCGTCCTCGACAACCTCTCCACGGGCTTTAGCGAGGGCGTCCCGGCGGGGGCGGCGTTCCTCGAGGGCGACATCCGCGACGCCGCCAAGTGGCTGGACGGCTCGTACGACGGTGTCCTGCACTTCGCCGCGTTCTCGCAGGTCGGCGAGTCGGTCGTGAAGCCGGAGAAGTACTGGGACAACAACGTCGGCGGCACGATGGCCCTGCTGGAGGCCATGCGCGAGGCGGGCGTCCGCAAGCTCGTCTTCTCCTCCACGGCGGCCACGTACGGCGAGCCGGACCAGGTCCCGATCGTCGAGTCCGCCCCGACGAAGCCCACGAACCCGTACGGCGCCTCCAAGCTCGCCGTCGACCACATGATCACGGGCGAGGCGGCGGCCCACGGCCTCGGTGCGGTCTCGCTGCGCTACTTCAACGTGGCGGGCGCGTACGGCGCGTACGGCGAACGCCACGACCCCGAGTCGCACCTCATCCCGCTGGTGCTCCAGGTCGCCCAGGGCAGGCGCGAGGCGATCTCGGTCTTCGGCGACGACTACCCGACCCCGGACGGCACCTGCGTCCGCGACTACATCCACGTCGCGGACCTGGCCGAGGCCCACCTGCTGGCCCTGGAGGCCGCGGCGCCCGGCGAGCACCTGATCTGCAACCTCGGCAACGGCAACGGCTTCTCCGTCCGCGAGGTCATCGAGACGGTCCGGCAGGTCACGGGCCACCCGATCCCCGAGGTCGTGGCCCCGCGCCGGGGCGGCGACCCCGCGGTCCTGGTGGCGTCGGCCGCCACGGCCCGCGAGAAGCTGGGCTGGAACCCGTCCCGCGCGGACCTCGCGGGAATCGTCGCGGACGCGTGGGACTTCGCGCAGCGACACGGCAAGTAGGCACATACGGAAAGGGTCAGGGGTCAGGGCATGAGCGAGGCTGTTGCCGAGACGGTCGCCGAGCGGTTCGAGGAACTGTACGGAGCCGGGCCGCAGGGCGTGTGGGCGGCACCGGGCCGGGTCAACCTCATCGGCGAACACACCGACTACAACGACGGCTTCGTCATGCCGTTCGCCCTGCCGCACACCGCGGTGGCGGCGGTGTCGCGCCGCGAGGACGGCGTCCTGCGCCTGCACTCGGCGGACGTCGAGGGCGGAGTCGCCGAACTCCGCCTGGACGAGCTGTCCCCCGAGTCCGACAAGAACTGGACGGCGTACCCGGCGGGCGTGGTGTGGGCGCTGCGCGAGGCGGGCCACCCGGTGACCGGCGCCGACATCCACCTGGCCTCCACGGTCCCGGCGGGCGCGGGCCTGTCGTCCTCGGCGGCCCTGGAGGTCGTCGTGGCCCTGGCCCTGAACGACCTGTACGAACTGGGCCTGCGCGGCTGGCAGTTGGCCCGCCTGTGCCAGCGCGCCGAGAACGTCTACGTCGGCGCCCCGGTCGGCATCATGGACCAGACGGCCTCGGCCTGCTGCGAGGCCGGCCACGCCCTGTTCCTCGACACCCGCGACCTCTCCCAGCGCCAGATCCCCTTCGACCTGGCGGCCGAGGGCATGCGCCTGCTCGTCGTCGACACCCAGGTCAAGCACTCCCACAGCGAGGGCGAGTACGGCAAGCGCCGCGCCGGCTGCGAGAAGGGCGCGGCCCTCCTCGGCGTCGACGCCCTGCGCGACGTCCCGTACGACGGCCTGGACGCGGCCCTGGCCCGCCTCGGCGACGAGGAGGAGGTCCGCCGCCTGGTCCGCCACATCGTCACGGAGAACGAGCGGGTGGAGCGGGTCGTGTCACTGCTGTCCTCGGGCGACACACGCGCGATCGGCCCGGTCCTGGTCGAGGGCCACGCGTCCCTGCGCGACGACTTCCGCATCTCCTGCCCGGAACTGGACCTGGTGGTGGACACGGCGATGTCCTCCGGCGCCCTGGGCGCCCGCATGACCGGCGGCGGCTTCGGCGGCTCGGCGATCGTCCTCGCGGAGGAGGCGGACGTGGCGGCCATCACCAAGGCCGTGGAAGAGGCCTTCGCGACAGCGGGCTTCACCGCGCCTCGCGTCTTCGAGGCGGTGCCTTCGGCGGGGGCGCGGCGGGTGCGCTGAGGCTCCGTTGCCGGGGCGGTGCGGTGGCGCGGGACGGGTCCGGCGCCACCGGTCACTCTTTGTGGTGACCCGAGTCCAATACGGCGGCCACCGTGCAGGGACAGGCCGAGAATCCCGCCCATGGGAGGAACCATGACCGCCGAGCCCCCCGCCGAGCCGACGTCCGAGCCCGGCTGCCGCTGGCCGGTGCCGCCCCGGGACGGATACACCGTGGACGACCTCTTCACGTTGCCCGACCTCCCGCCGCACACCGAGCTGATCGACGGGAGCCTGGTTTTCGTCAGTCCGCAGCGGTATTTCCACAGCATCATGATCGATCTTCTGGTGACCGGTCTGCGCGGCACGGCCCCCAAGGACATGAAGGTCCGCCGCGAGATGACTGTCGTCCTGGACCGTCGCAACGGCCCCGAGCCGGACATTTCCGTCGTACGTGCCGAGGCCGTCATCAGCAGGGAGCAGACCCGCTTCAAGGCCGCCGACGTCCTGCTCGCCGTGGAGGTCGTCGCGCCGGACTCCGAGGCCCGCGACCGCGACACCAAGCCCCACAAGTACGCCGCCGCGGCATTCCGCACTTCTGGCTGGTCGAGACGAGCGGCACGAACCAGCACCCCGTCGTCCGGACCTACGAACTCGACCCCGTCTCCAAGACGTACGCGCTGACCGGCACCCATCGCGACCTGCTCAAGGTCGGCGTGCCGTACGACATCGACATCGACATCACCTCGGACGCTCTGGACGAGCTCTGACCGGTGGCTCAGCCCAGCCGCTTCGTCAACGTGTACTCCGTGATCCCCGGCGGGTAGTCGGGGATCACGCACACCACCTCGTACCCCTGCTTCTCGTAGAACCCCGGCGCCTGGAAGTCCCACGTCTCCAGCCGTGCCGCCCGGCACCCCCGCTCCGTGGACGCGATGCGTTCCGCCTCCGACAGCAGCCGGGAGCCCAGGCCCGCGCCCCGATGGCGTTCGTCCACCCACAGGTACGTCACATGCAGCCAGGTCGCCCAGGTGTGGCCGACCAGGCCGCCGGCCAGGTCGTCGGCCGTGTCCATGGCCCACAGGTGGAGGGGGTGGTCGCGTTCGCCGGGGGTTCCCCGCAGGGCGCGCAGGACGGCGGAGGCCGCCGTGTTCGTGTCGCGCAGGCGGGTGCGGAGCAGATCGCGTCGCGCTTTGTCGACTTCTGTCTCAAGACGAAACATGCGGCTCACCATAAACGCGCTGGACCGCCAGTTCTGCAAATAACCTTCCGCTCCTGCCCCCCGGCCGTACCCTGATGAACAGCACCGGTGGGGGCCGGTGCCGATCAGGGGGCGAGACAGCCGGGTACGGCGCCCGGAGTGGGGGTAGCGGTTTCTGCACGGCGGCGGCTGTGCGGCTGCGGCGACCCGGCCAGGTGGCGGCAAGGACGGACGGACACCGCACCTGGGCACTTCGGGCACCGTACCCGCGCCGGTGTCGTCTTCCGACGATGGGGTATCCCCTGCTCTTCAGGAGCTTGGGGAAGGGGGTTTCGTGGTTCGCATCCGAGTCCTGGTCGTCGACGACCATCGCATCTTCGCCGAGTCGCTCGCGGCGGCCCTGGCCGCCGAGCCCGACGTGGACGTCTCCGCGGCCGGCAGCGGCCCGGCCGCGCTGCGCAGCCTGGAGCGGGCGGTCGCCGAGGGGCGGCGGTTCGACGTGCTGCTCGTCGACGCCGATCTGGGAGGCAACGTGCCGGGCGTCAGGCCCGCCGTGCCCGTGCAGGACGGCAACGAGGACGGGCTCGTCGACGGGATCTCCCTCGTCGCCGGGGTGCGGTCCGCGCAGCCGAACGTACGGATCGTCGTGCTCGCCGAGAAGGACGACGCGCGCCGGGCGGCGCTCGCCCTGCAGGCCGGGGCGTCCGGGTGGGTGGCCAAGGACTGTTCGCTGTCCCGGCTGCTCACCGTCATCCGGGGCGTGCTGCGCGACGAGACCCATCTGCCGCCCGCCCTGCTCACGGGCGTGCTCCGGGAGCTCACCGCCGCCCGCAAGCACCGCACGGAGAGTGAGCGGCTCGTCGAGTCGCTGACGCCGAGGGAGCGGGAGGTGCTGCGGTGCATGGTCGCCGGGCTGGGCAGGAAGGCCGTCGCCGAGCGGCTCTATCTCTCCCCGCACACCGTCCGCACGCACATGCAGAACGTGCTGGGCAAGCTGGGCGTCCACTCCACCCTCGCCGCCGTCGCGCTCGCCCGGCGGGCCGGTGTCGGACCCGTCGACCTAACCGGGGATGTTGTCGAACGGGGCGGTCAGCTGGCGTAGCAGCCCGGCCAGTTCACTGCGCTGGGCGCGGGAGAGCTCCGCGAGGATCGCGCGCTCCTGGTCCAGCAGGCCCGCCAGGGCCTGGTCGGCACGGTCGCGGCCCTCGTCCGTCAGGCGGACCAGGACGCCCCGGCGGTCGCTGGGATCGGGCAGGCGCTCCACCAGGCCCTTCTTGGCCAGGCGGTCGATGCGGTTCGTCATCGTGCCCGAGGTGACCAGGGTCTGGGTGAGCAGCTGTCCCGGGGAGAGCTGGTACGGCGTGCCCGCCCGCCTGAGTGCCGTCAGCACGTCGAACTCCCACGGCTCCAGGCCGTGCTCGGAGAAGGCCAGCCGGCGTGCCCGGTCCAGGTGCCGGGCCAGTCTGCTCACCCGGCTGAGCACCTCGAGCGGTTCCACGTCGAGGTCCGGGCGCTCCCGGCGCCACGCTGCGACCAGCCGATCGACCTCGTCCTCCATGGCGATCAGTGTAGTGGTTGTGTCGATGTGAAGTCTCTTGACGTAGATTCTCTTGACGTCGATTCTCTTGACATCGAGACAAGTGCTTCGGTGACAAGGTAATCCGTTGGAGACGGTCACCTTCAGGAGGACCCATGTCCGCCCCCACCTGGGACCCCGCCCAGTACCTGCGTCACGTCGGCCACCGCGCCCGCCCCTTCGCCGACCTCCTCGCCCGCGTTCCCGAGCTTCCGGGCGACCCGCCGCGGATCGCCGACCTCGGCTGCGGCCCCGGCAACGTCACCGCCCTGCTCGCCGAACGCTGGCCCACCGCACGCGTCACCGGCTACGACAACTCGTCCGAGATGCTCGACAAGGCCCACGTCGACCACGAGGGCCCCACCCCCGGCGGTGGCCACCTCGACTTCACCCACGCCGACGTCCGCACCTGGACGCCCACCGAGCCGCACGACCTGATCATCAGCAACGCCACGCTCCAGTGGGTCCCGGGGCACACCGGCCGTTTCGCCGACTGGGTGGCCGCACTGAAGCCCTTCGGCACCCTCGCCTTCCAGGTGCCCGGCAACTTCCACGCCCCCAGCCACCGGCTGATGCGCGACCTCGCCCACTCCACGCGCTGGCGCGCCCGCCTCGCCGACACCCTCCGCCACACCGACGCCGTCCTCAGTCCGCAGGCCTACCTGGAGCGCCTCACCGCCCTCGGCTGCACCGCCGACGTCTGGGAGACGACGTACGTGCATCTGCTGCAGGGGGACGACCCGGTGCTGGACTGGGTGAAGGGAACGGGACTGCGGCCCGTCCTGACCGCGCTCGCCGACGATCCCGAGGCGCAGGAGGGGTTCCTGACCGAGTACCGGGCCGCCCTGCGCGAGGCCTATCCCGCCACCGCGCAGGGCACACCGTTCCCGTTCCGCCGTGTCTTCGCCGTCGCTCGCAAGGAGGGTGAGGGGTGATCAGGCCCGGCGGCCCAGGTGGGTGACGAGGATGCGGATCACTTCGTCGTCGATGACGTACAGGATGCGGTAGCCGCCCACGCGGAGGCGCCGAATGTCGACGCCGTAGGCGACGGAGTTGACGGGGCGAGGGTTGTGCGCCAGTTCGTCGATGGCGTTCAGAGCCGCGGCCAGACCGCTCGGGTCCTCCTTCAGGAACCGGGCCGCGGCATCGAGGGCGTGCGGTTCGAAGATGATCTCGTAGGTCACGGGCGTTCGAGCCCCAGCCGCCTCCGTACCTCCGCCATGGGGATGCCCGGCCCGAGCGTGCCCTCCGCCTTGCGCCGCTGATAGTCCGCGACAGCGAGGGCGTCTTCGAGATCCTCTATCACCTGCGGAGACACGAGCAGCGCGGCCACGTGGCCGTGGTCGGTGATGGCGATGGTCTCGCGGCTGTGGGCGGCGCGGCGGACCAGGTCGCCGAGCTGGGAGCGAGCTGCGCTGATCGTGATCTCAGTCATGCGCACATGGTGCCACAAGGTGCACCTTGTGTGTCATTGCTTTCAGCTCTTCCGGTGACCTATCAGCCGAGGCTTCTGCTCCAGCCCGTCCAGCCCGTGCCACGCCAGATTCACCAGATGCGCGGCCACCTCGGCCTTCTTCGGCTTGCGGACGTCCAGCCACCACTGGCCGGTCAGGGCGACCATCCCGACCAGGGCCTGCGCGTACAGCGGCGCCAGCTTCGGGTCGAAGCCGCGGGACTTGAACTCGCGGCCCAGGATGTCCTCCACCTGGGTGGCGATGTCCGAGATCAGCGAGGCGAAGGAACCCGTCGACTGGGGGATCGGGGAGTCACGGACCAGGATGCGGAAACCGTCCGTGTACTCCTCGATGTAGTCCAGCAGGGCGAACGCCGCCTGCTCGCACAGTTCACGGGGGTGGCCCGCCGTCAGCGAGCTGGTCACCATGTCCAGCAGCCGACGCATCTCGCGGTCCACCACCACCGCGTACAGCCCCTCCTTGCCGCCGAAGTGCTCGTAGACCACCGGCTTGGAGACCCCGGCCTTCGCCGCGATCTCCTCCACCGACGTGCCCTCGAAACCTTTCGCCGCGAAGAGGGTGCGACCGATCTCCAGCAGCTGCTGGCGGCGCTCGGCACCGGTCATCCGGGTGCGGCGCGCTCGCCGCGGCTTGTCATTGCTGGGGGTGCTGCTCGAGTCGGTCGCCACAGCGACCATCATGCCGCCTTGACGGTCTCCTTCCCCCGCCGGGAGCCGCCTTCCCCGGTGTTACGGCGCGAATCGATACGCGAGCGTGACGGCCAGCGCACGTCGTACGCCCAGCCCAGCATCTCGAACCAGCGGATCAGCCGGGCCGAGGAGTCCAGCTGGCCGCGCTCCACACCGTGCCGCGCGGACGTCGGGTCGGCGTGGTGCAGGTTGTGCCAGGACTCGCCGCAGGACAGGATCGCCAGCCACCACACGTTGCCCGAACGGTCACGCGACTTGAACGGGCGCTTGCCGACCGCGTGGCAGATCGAGTTGATCGACCACGTCACGTGGTGCAACAGCGCAACCCGCACGAGCGAACCCCAGAAGAACGCGGTGAACGCGCCCCACCACGACATCGTGACCAGGCCGCCGATCAGCGCCGGCAGCCCCAGCGACAGAATCGTCCACAGCACGAACTGGCGCGAGATGGTGCGCAGCGTCCTGTCCTTGATCAGGTCCGGTGCGTACTTGTCCTGCGGGGTCTGCTCCTCGTCGAACATCCAGCCGATGTGCGCCCACCACAGGCCCTTCATCAGGGCCGGGACCGTCTCCCCGTACCGCCACGGCGAGTGCGGGTCGCCCTCGGCGTCGGAGAACTTGTGGTGCTTGCGGTGGTCGGCGACCCACCGGACCAGGGGACCCTCGACCGCCATCGAGCCGGCGATGGCCAGCGCGATCTTCAGCGGCCGTTTGGCCTTGAACGAACCGTGGGTGAAGTGACGGTGGAAACCGATCGTGATGCCGTGGCAGCCGAGGAAGTAGAAGAACACCAGCAGGCCGAGGTCCAGCCAGCTCACTCCCCAGCCCCACGCGAGCGGCACCGCCGCCAGCAACGCCAGGAACGGAACGGTGATGAAGAGAAGAAGGGTGATCTGCTCGATGGAGCGCTTCTGCTCGCCGCCCAACGTGGCGGAGGGCACCGCGGCGTCGGTGTCCTGACCGGGCGTCTTCGGCGCTTCGTCGATCACATCGGAACTACTGGTCATACG
This sequence comes from Streptomyces deserti, assembly GCF_054782695.1. Lineage (NCBI taxonomy): Bacteria > Bacillati > Actinomycetota > Actinomycetes > Kitasatosporales > Streptomycetaceae > Streptomyces > Streptomyces deserti. The sequence continues at coordinate 154,096 of NZ_BAAGRZ010000014.1, read as the reverse complement.
CGTCCCCTGGGGGGTTTGTGGATGGAGGCTGTCGCCGGGTGCCGGAACCGCGCAGCACTTCCTACGGTTCCGTAACCTACGGCTTCGTAAGTATGGCAGCGCCTCGCCCGGCGGCAAGAGCCCGCGAGCCTGCGCGTCCCACTCGACACCTATCCTTGGAATCGGTCGGACAGCGCGGTCCGCTCTTGAGTTCTTCCGGATGTCCGGCCTCGTATGCGGCACCGCCGCGCGAGACGCCGTCCGGGTACCCCCTCCCAGACGAGCTTCAACACTGCAAGGAGCCGCACCTGTGAGCAGTGCCGACGATCTGACTACGCGGTCCACGACGACCAGCAGCGAGCTGCGCGCCGACATCCGCCGACTGGGCGACCTCCTCGGTGAGACCCTCGTCCGGCAGGAGGGCCCGGAGCTGCTCGAACTGGTCGAGAAGGTGCGCCGCCTCACCCGTGAGGACGGCGAGGCCGCCGCCGAGCTGCTGCGCGGCACGGAACTGGAGACGGCGGCCAAGCTGGTCCGCGCCTTCTCCACCTACTTCCACCTGGCCAACGTCACCGAGCAGGTCCACCGCGGCCGCGAACTGCGCGCCCGGCGCGCCGCCGAGGGCGGCCTGCTGTCCCGTACGGCCGACCGGCTCAAGGACGCCGACCCCGAGCACCTGCGCACCACGGTCCAGCACCTCAATGTGCGTCCCGTGTTCACGGCCCACCCCACCGAGGCCGCACGCCGGTCGGTCCTGAACAAGCTCCGGCGCATCGCCGCACTCCTCGACACCCCCGTCATCGAGTCCGACCGCCGCCGCCTCGACATCCGGCTCGCCGAGAACATCGACCTGGTCTGGCAGACCGACGAGCTGCGCGTCGTACGCCCCGAGCCCGCCGACGAGGCCCGCAACGCCATCTACTACCTCGACGAGCTGCACGCCGGCGCCGTCGGCGACGTCCTGGAGGACCTGACCGCCGAGCTCGAGCGCGTCGGCGTCAAGCTCCCCGACGACACCCGCCCCCTCACCTTCGGCACCTGGATCGGCGGCGACCGCGACGGCAACCCCAACGTCACCCCCCAGGTCACCTGGGACGTCCTCATCCTCCAGCACGAACACGGCATCAACGACGCCCTGGAGACGATCGACGAGCTGCGCGGCTTCCTGTCCAACTCCATCCGCTACGCAGGAGCCACCGAGGAACTGCTGACCTCCCTCCAGGCCGACCTGGAGAACCTCCCCGAGATCAGCCCCCGCTACAAGCGCCTCAACGCCGAGGAGCCCTACCGCCTCAAGGCCACCTGCATCCGCCAGAAGCTGGAGAACACCAAGCAGCGCCTGGCCAAGGGGACGCCGCACGAGCCGGGGCGGGACTACCTCGGCACCAGCCAGCTGCTCCAGGACCTGCGGATCATCCAGACCTCGCTGCGCGAGCACCGCGGCGGCCTCTTCGCCGACGGCCGCCTGGCCCGCACCATCCGCACCCTGGCCGCCTTCGGCCTCCAGCTCGCCACCATGGACGTACGCGAACACGCGGACGCCCACCACCACGCCCTCGGCCAGCTCTTCGACCGCCTCGGCGAGGAGTCCTGGCGGTACGCCGACATGCCCCGCGACTACCGCGCCAAGCTCCTCGCCAAGGAACTGCGCTCCAGAAGGCCCCTCGCGCCCACCCCCGCGCCCGTCGACGCGGCCGGCGAGAAGACCCTCGGCGTCTTCCAGACCGTCAAGCGGGCCCTGGAGGTCTTCGGACCCGAGGTCATCGAGTCGTACATCATCTCCATGTGCCAGGGCGCCGACGACGTCTTCGCGGCGGCCGTGCTGGCCCGCGAGGCCGGGCTCATCGACCTGCACGCCGGCTGGGCGAAGATCGGCATCGTGCCGCTGCTGGAGACGACGGACGAGCTGAAGGCCGCCGACACGATCCTCGAAGACATGCTCTCCGACCCGTCCTACCGGCGCCTCGTCGCGCTGCGCGGCGACGTCCAGGAGGTCATGCTCGGCTACTCCGACTCCTCCAAGTTCGGCGGCATCACCACCAGCCAGTGGGAGATCCACCGCGCCCAGCGCCGCCTGCGCGACGTCGCCCACCGCTACGGCGTCCGCCTGCGCCTCTTCCACGGCCGCGGCGGCACCGTCGGCCGCGGCGGCGGCCCCACCCACGACGCCATCCTCGCCCAGCCCTGGGGCACCCTCGAGGGCGAGATCAAGGTCACCGAGCAGGGTGAGGTCATCTCCGACAAGTACCTGATCCCCTCGCTGGCCCGCGAGAACCTGGAGCTGACCGTCGCGGCCACCCTCCAGGCCTCCGCCCTGCACACCGCACCCCGCCAGTCGGTGGAGGCGCTGGCCCGCTGGGACGCGGCGATGGACGTCGTCTCGGACGCCGCCCACGCGGCCTACCGCCGCCTCGTGGAGGACCCGGACCTCCCGGCGTACTTCTTCGCCTCCACCCCCGTCGACCAGCTCGCCGACCTGCACCTGGGCTCCCGTCCCTCCCGCAGGCCCGACAGCGGCGCCGGACTGGACGGCCTGCGCGCCATCCCCTGGGTGTTCGGCTGGACCCAGTCCCGGCAGATCGTGCCCGGCTGGTTCGGCGTCGGCTCCGGCCTGAAGGCACTGCGCGAGGCCGGCCTGGACACCGTGCTCGACGAGATGCACGAGCAGTGGCACTTCTTCCGCAACTTCATCTCCAACGTCGAGATGACCCTGGCCAAGACCGACCTGCGGATCGCCCAGCACTACGTCGACACCCTCGTCCCCGACGAGCTCAAGCACGTCTTCGACACCATCAAGGCCGAACACGACCTGACCGTGGCCGAGGTCCTGCGCGTCACCGGCGAGAAGGAACTGCTGGACGCCCACCCCGTCCTGAAGCAGACCTTCGCCATCCGCGACGCCTACCTCGACCCCATCTCCTACCTCCAGGTCGCCCTGCTCAAGCGCCAGCGCGACGCGGCCGCCGCAGGCGAACAGCCCGACCCGCTGCTCTCCCGCGCCCTGCTGCTGACCGTCAACGGCGTGGCGGCGGGCCTGCGCAACACCGGCTGAGCCGCCGCATACGACGAGGGTGCCCCCGGGCTCATAGCGAGCCCGGGGGCACCCTCATGTCGTACGTCAGCCCTGCTGGGACTTCCGGCGCCGGAACACCAGGTACCCGCCGGCCGCGACCAGCACGGCCGCGACACCCGACAGCAGGCCCACCGGGGCGCCGTTGCCGGTCTCGGCGAGGTCACCGCCGGCAGCGCCCTGCGCGGACGGCGACGAGGACGCGACCACACCCTCGCCGGCCGGCGAGCTCGGCGAAGCGGACGCCTCCGCCTCCGCCTCCGGCTCCTGCGACGGAGCCGAGGACGCCGAGGACGACGGCGAAGCCGAACCCGACGGCGCCGAACCGCCCGGCTCCTCGCCCTCGTCCTCGCAGTCCGTCCAGAACACCTTGTGCTTGGCGGAGCCCTTCTCGCCCTCGAAGTTCCAGTACAGCTTGTAGTGCCCGTCCGGCAGCGACATGTCCTCGCTGCGGCCGTGACCCTTGTCGTCCAGCGTGAGCGAGCCGGACTTCACCGTCTCGCCCTTGTTCTCGCTCGGCGGGATGGCGTCGATGTGCCAGTCGACCTCCTGAAGGCCGTCGAACCCGAAGGCGTCCAGGTAGAACGTGCACACGTGCGGCTCGTTGCGCCGCAGCTCCTCGTCGGTCGAGGCATCGTGGATCTTGACTGTGCCGTTGTCGCCGGGAGGCGTGGCATGGGCGGCCGGAGCCAGCAGAAAGGCCGCCGAAACGACGGCGGAGACCGCGCCGACGCGTGTGAGGGTTCGCATGAAGCAGTAGTCCATCTTCGAGAAGTGAACGGGAAGATGTGGAGGGGGCGGCTCAGCATCCTGCCACAGCTGACCGGACGTCAATCACGAACCGGCAACACTCCATCGCCCTGTTAACGAGGCACCCGCCGAAACGACGTCAGATCGCCACGAAAGCGGCCGTGAGCAGCGCGAACCCCGCCCCGGCCAGCACCCACGCGGCCCGCGTCCGCAACAGCCCGCCCGCCACCACGACCGACGCCAGCAGCAGCGCACCGCCGAGCGGAATCCAGGCGTGGAGAATCCCCGCCGGACCGGAACGGACCACGTCGTCGCTGCCGGGCTTCACCACCACCGTGTACGTCCGCCCCTCCCGCACCGCGATCGACTGCTCCAGCACGACCCTCTCGCGCGGCTGCGAACCCTCCGACAACGGCTTGTACGGCCCCGTACAGGCCTGCGCCCCGCACCGCGTCACCTCGACCGTGCCGCGCTCCCGCCCCTTGGTCAGCATCACGTGGTGCGCCGTCCCCCACGACCCCCACACACCCGCGATCAGGATCAGAGCCGCGACCGTACCCATCGCCGCGAACCGCCCGAACCGCAGGACAACACGGGCACTCTGGTGGGCGGCAGTGGCAGGCATGGCCGGGATCATTGGCCATACCCACACGGCCGGTCAACTCCCGCGGGAGACAAGTCAGGAGTTGTACGTACTCTGCGCCCGCTCCAACCCCTCGATCACCAGACACTCCACCGCGTCCGCCGCCCGGTCCACGAAGTAGTCCAGCTCCTTGCGCTCCGCCGACGGGAAATCCCTCAGCACGTAATCCGCCACCGGCATCCGCCCCGGCGGCCGGCCGATCCCGAACCGCACCCGGTGATACCCCGACCCCAACGCCTTCGTGATCGACTTCAGCCCGTTGTGACCGTTGTCCCCGCCACCCAGCTTCAGCCGCAGCGACCCGTAGTCGATGTCCAACTCGTCATGAACCGCCACCACATGCCCCACCGGCACCTTGTAGAAGTCGCGCAGCGCGTTCACCGGACCACCCGACAGGTTCATGTACGACATCGGCTTCACCAGGACCACCCGCCGGCTGCCCGGCCCCGGCGGCCCGATCCGCCCCTCGACCACCTGCGCCTGCGCCTTCCCGGCCCGCTTGAACCTCCCCCCGATCCGCTCCGCCAGCAGATCGGCCACCATGAAGCCCACGTTGTGCCGGTTCATCGCGTACTCGGGCCCCGGATTGCCCAGACCCACGATCAGCCAGGGGGCATTGGCCTCGGTCGTCACGTCCATGTCTCCTTCATACGCGTCGGCCGCTGCCCCGCACGGGAACAGCGGCCGACGAAACGACGACGATGAGGATCAGGCCTCGGCGCCCTCTTCACCCTCGGCCTCGGCACCCTCCGGCGCCTCCTCGGCCTGCGCGGCCAGGACCTGCAGAACCACCGCGTCCTCGTCCACAGCCAGCGTCACACCGTTCGGCAGCGGGATGTCCTTGGCGAGGACGGAGTCACCGGCCGACAGACCCTCGATGGAGACGGTCACGGACTCCGGGATGTGCGTGGCCTCGGCCTCGACCGGCAGCGCGTTCAGCACGTGCTCCAGCAGGTTGCCGCCCGGGGCCAGCTCACCCTCGGTGTGGACGTAGATCTCGACGTTGACCTGCTCGCCCCGCTGGACCAGCTGAAGGTCGACGTGCTCCAGGAAACCCTTCAGCGGGTCACGCTGCACGGACTTCGGAATCGCCAGCTCGTTCTGCTTGCCGTCGATGTCCAGCGCGATCAGCACGTTCGGCGTACGCAGCGCCAGCAGCAGGTCGTGCCCCGGAAGCGTCAGGTGCAGCGGGTCCGAACCGTGCCCGTACAGCACACCCGGAACCTTGTTGTCACGACGGATACGACGCGCGGCACCCTTGCCGAACTCGGTACGCGTCTCGGCGGTGAGCTTAACCTCGGACATGATCACTCCTCGAAGTCAGAAACGGACGTGGTCACCCGGCCACGAACGGCCTGCTACGAAGAGCGCGTCGATTACGGACCGCCGTACGAGCCTCTTCCGAAGCAGTACGGCCTCCCTCGCCGAGCAACTGCAGCAGTCTACTCGGACAGGGAGGCCGCACCCAAAACGATCACAGGGGCCCTGGCAGGCGAACCCTTACTGCTCGTCGAACAGGCTCGTCACCGAACCGTCCTCGAACACCTCACGCACCGCACTCGCGATCGTCGGCGCGATCGACAGCACCTTGATCTTGTCCAGATCACGGCCCAGCTCCGTCGGCGTCGGCAGCGTGTTCGTGAACACGAACTCACTCACCCGCGAGTTCTTCAACCGGTCCGCCGCCGGACCCGACAGCACACCGTGCGTCGCCGTCACGATCACATCCTCCGCACCATGCGCGAACAGCGCATCCGCAGCGGCACAGATCGTCCCACCCGTGTCGATCATGTCGTCCACGAGCACACACACACGACCCTTGACCTCACCCACGACCTCGTGGACGGTCACCTGGTTCGCCACATCCTTGTCACGCCGCTTGTGCACGATCGCCAGCGGCGCACCGAGCCGGTCGCACCAACGGTCCGCCACCCGCACACGCCCGGCGTCCGGCGACACCACCGTCAGCTTCTCCCGGTCCACCTTGCCGCCCACGTAGTCCGCCAGCAGCGGCAACGCGAACAGATGATCCACCGGACCGTCGAAGAAGCCCTGGATCTGATCCGTGTGCAGATCCACGGTCAGCAGCCGGTCGGCCCCCGCCGCCTTCATCATGTCCGCGATCAGACGCGCCGAAATCGGTTCACGTCCACGGTGCTTCTTGTCCTGCCGTGCGTAACCGTAGAACGGCACGATGACCGTGATGGACCGCGCCGACGCACGCTTCAGCGCGTCGATCATGATCAACTGCTCCATGATCCACTTGTTGATCGGAGCCGTGTGGCTCTGGATCAGGAAGCAGTCGGCACCACGCGCCGACTCCTGATAACGGACATAGATCTCACCATTGGCGAAGTCGAAGGCCTTCGTCGGAACGACCCCGACACCCAGCTGGTGGGCGACCTCCTCGGCAAGCTCGGGGTGGGCGCGGCCGGAGAAGAACATCAACTTCTTCTCGCCGGTCGTCTTGATCCCGGTCACAGCACTGTCTCCTCAGAGGTGTCGCAGCTGGGTGTCGAGCAGGCCCTCCCGGCTGGGTGCGGGAAGCCGTCTCAGCTGGTGGGGGTGCGGGTGTGCACTTATCACGGTACGCCCTGTTCAACGCACCGCTTTCCGGTCAGTCTTCGCCATCCGCCTGCCGGGACGCCGCCTCCGCCGCCTTCGCGGCCGCGCTCCCCGGACGCTTACGAGCCACCCAACCCTCGATATTCCGCTGCTGACCACGGGCCACGGCCAGCGAACCGGGCGGCACATCCTTCGTGATCACGGACCCCGCAGCCGTGTACGCACCGTCCCCGATCGTGACAGGCGCCACAAACATGTTGTCCGAACCGGTACGGCAGTGCGAACCCACGGTCGTGTGGTGTTTGTCCTTTCCGTCATAGTTCACGAAGACGCTCGCAGCACCGATGTTGGTGTACTCACCGATCGTCGCGTCACCGACATAGGAGAGATGCGGAACCTTCGTCCCCTCCCCGATCGTCGCGTTCTTCGTCTCCACGTACGTACCGATCTTGCCCCTGAGACCGAGACGCGTGCCGGGGCGGAGATAGGCGTACGGACCGACGGACGCCTCAGGACCGATCTCGGCACCGACGGAGACCGTGTTGTCCACACGCGCGCCGGCGCCCACGCGCGTGTCGGCGAGACGGGAGTTGGGCCCCACCTCGCAACCCTCGGCGAGGTGCGTGGAGCCCAGCAGCTGCGTGCCCGGGTGGACCGTCACGTCCTGCTCGAAGGTCACGGTGACGTCCACCCAAGTGGTCGCCGGGTCGATGACGGTCACGCCCGAGAGCATCGCCTCGGTCAGCAACCGGTCGTTGAGAATCCGGCGGGCCTCGGACAACTGCACACGGTTGTTGATCCCCGCGATCTCCCGGTAGTCACCGGCCACGGACGCGCCCACACGATGACCGGCCTCCCGGAGGATCCCGAGGACGTCGGTCAGGTACTCCTCACCCTGACTGTTGTCCGTACGGACCTTCTTCAGCGCGTCCGCGAGCAGCGGCCCGTCGAAGGCGAAGACACCCGAGTTGATCTCACGGATCGCCCGCTGGGCGTCGGAGGCGTCCTTGTGCTCCACGATCGCCGTGACGGCACCCGTCGCGTCGTCACGGACGATACGGCCGTAACCGGTGGCGTCCGGGACCTCGGCGGTCAGCACGGTGACGGCGTTGCCGTCGGCGGTGTGCGTGGCGGCGAGCTGCTTGAGGGTCTCGGCGGTCAGAAGCGGAGTGTCCCCGCACACGACCACGACCGTCCCGCCGATGGACCCGCCCAGCTCCTCCAGCGCCATACGGACGGCGTGCCCCGTGCCGTTCTGCTGCGCCTGCACCGCGGTGCGGACGCCGGGGGCGACCTCGGCGAGGTGGGCGGTGACCTTCTCACGGGCGTGCCCGACCACGACGACCAGGTTCTCGGGCTGCAGCTCACCGGCGGCGGCGAGCACATGGCCCACCAGGCTGCGGCCACAGATCTCGTGCAGGACCTTGGGTGTGGCCGACTTCATACGGGTGCCCTCACCCGCTGCGAGAACGACGACGGCTGCCGGGCGGTTGGCGCTCACGGGATGCCCTTCGGCTGTGATGGGGGTGGGGGTGGACATCCGCAGGATACCGGGGGGTTTTGCAGGGGGCATGGGTTCGGGTCCTGACCGGGGGGTGCCGGTCAGGACCCGAACTGAGTATGTGCTCCCGGGGGAGGACTCGAACCCCCATGATCAGAACCAAAATCTGACGTCTTGCCCTTAGACGACCCGGGATTACCGCTATGTCCGATTTCGCAGATCGGATGCGGTGGCAGCCCCTACTATGCCGCACCACCACCCCTCGACGCGACGGTACAAGTCGGCGCTCTGGCGCACGGTGAGCACGAGGCACCCGTGGTAGTCGTCGCCGACGTTCTTGCGCACCGTCTTCGGGTTATGTCGTTTCAGGGTCGTCTTGCCGAAGGCGCTGCGGTCCGCCTGGACCACGTCCGCCCAGTAGCGTTCGGCTGCCTCGGTGTCGGCCGATTCATGGATCATCACGCGGTATGTGATGCGCTCTGGTTCCACCCGGAGCAAGGCCAGCCAGGCCAGAAAGACGCGGATCACGCCGGGGTCGCTGTTGACGAAGGTGATGCGCTCCCGACGGGCGTGGGGTTTGTCCTTTGTGCCCTCGGCCCAGTAGAGGGCGACCCCGGTGAGGAACAAGTCGCGGTCGGACAGCTCGCCGATCTCCTGGGTGGCGGCCGCCTTGGTCTGCCGGCGCTGCTCGTCTCGCACCGCCAGCTCATGCTCCCAGCGCTTCCGGGCCGCCAACTTCGCCTGTTCCACTGGATCGCGGCGCTCGGGTTTCGGCAGATCCCGCACCCAAAGCGAGATCGAACTCTTCGAGCACCCCAGCGCCACCTGGATCTGGTCGTACGTCCAGCCCTGGAGCCGGAGCTCCCGCGCCCTCTCCCGGAGGTCGTCCTTCGCGTTCGGGCGCTTCGTCCACTCCGGCGGCGGCTCCCCCTTCACCAGCTGGTTGAGGATGTCGTTGTTGAAGATCTTCAGCTCGTCGCGGATCTGCCGAAGGCTGTAGCCCGCGCGCCGCAGCGCCACCGCCCGTTCCCGCAGCGCTTCCAAGTCGGCGTATGTGCCAGGTGCATGTGCCATACGCATACCGTCCGGGCGGAATGGCTGGTTCCAGGGTCGAACGGTGAGCGATTCAGCAGTTCGAGGGATATCGGGCCGTTTCGCATGCGAACGGTCACCGAGTGTGGTGTAGGCCAGTCCGTGAAACTCACCGGAAAACCGGCACCGGCCGCCCGTAGGCTGGAGGCATGACCATGACGGGGGATGAGCATGTGACGGCCCGGGGAGGGCCGTGGTGGTGGGCGAGGCGGCGTGGGGCCGTGCTCGATGTCGGGCTGGGTGTGCTGTCCGCGCTGGAGTGCGGGTTCGAGGGGATTCCGTTCGCGCGGGATGCGGGGGTGCCGACGGCCGCGGGGGTGCTGTTCGGGCTGTTGGCCGGTTCCGTGCTGGTGGTGCGGCGGAAGTGGCCGATCGCTGTCGTGCTGGTCACGATCGCGGTGACGCCGGCCCAGATGGGCTTCCTGATGGGCATCGTCGGCCTGTACACGCTGGCCGCGTCGGAGCTGCCGCGTCGGATCATCGCCTCGCTGGCGGGGATGTCGCTGGTGGGGACACTCATCGTGACGTTCGTGCGGGTGCGGCAGGGCATGGTGCGGGGGGAGCTGGACATCGGGGACTGGTTCGTTCCCTTCGCGTCGATCACGACGTCGCTCGGGCTGACCGCGCCTCCCGTTCTGCTCGGGCTGTACATAGGGGCCCGGCGGCGGTTGATGGAGAGCCTGCGGGAGCGGGCGGACAGCCTGGAGCGGGAGCTTCAGTTGCTGGCCGAGCGGGCCGAGGAGCGGGCCGAGTGGGCGAGGAACGAGGAGCGGACCCGCATCGCGCGGGAGATGCATGACGTCGTCGCGCATCGGGTGAGTCTGATGGTGGTGCATGCGGCTGCGTTGCAGGCGGTGGCTCGGAAGGATCCCGAGAAGGCGGTGAAGAATGCCGCGCTGGTGGGGGACATGGGGCGGCAGGCTCTGACCGAGCTGCGGGAGATGCTCGGGGTGCTGCGCAGTGGCGGGGAGGCGGCCGCGCGGCGGGAGCCGGTGGTGCCGCTGGCCGCGGTGGGGGTGGCGGCTGCCGCGGCGGCGTCGCGGGCGGTCGAGGACGAGAGTGGGCCTTGTCTGTCGGAGCTGGAGGAGTTGATCGGGCAGTCGGCGGCCGCGGGGATGGTGGTCGATCTGTCCGTGGAGGGGGAGGCTCGGTCGTATGCGCCGGAGATCGAGCAGACCGCCTACCGGGTGGTGCAGGAGGCGTTGACGAACGTCCACAAGCATGCGGCGGGGGCGAAGACGCATGTGCGGCTCGCGCACCGGGTGTCGGAGATCGCGATGCAGGTGGAGAACGAGCCGCCGCCTGAGGAGTCGGCGTCGTCGGCGCGGTTGCCGTCCGGGGGGAACGGGCTGGTCGGTATGAAGGAGCGGGTTTCGGCGCTGGGTGGTGTGTTCGTGTCGGGGCCGACGGATGCGGGGGGTTTTCGGGTGTCGGCGGTGATTCCGGCGTCGTAGCCCGCTGGGTGTTCAGCCCACTGTGAGGCGTACGGGTTCGATGCCGGAGATGAGGGCCGAGAGGGCTTGGTCGATGTCGGGGCCGAGGTACCAGTCGCCGGTGTGGTCGAGGGCGTAGACGCGGCCTGCTGTGTCGATGGCGAGGATGGCCTGGGTGTCGGTTTCGGCGCCGAGGGGGCAGACCTCGGTGCCGAGGGCGCGGCCGAGGTCGCCGAGGGTGCGGGCCATGTGGAGGCCGTGCAGCGGGTCGAGGTGGAGGGTCGCGGGGGCGACCTGGCGGCCGGGGCCGGTGGGGGTGATGTGGAGGCCGCCGAATTCGGCCCAGGCCTCTACGGCGGCGGGGAAGACGGTGTGGCGGTGGCCTGCGGGGGAGGCGTGGTCGCGCAGGGCGTCGGCCCAGACTTCGGCCTGTTTGATGTCCCAGCGTCCGGGTTGCCAGCCGGCGGCGCGCAGGGCGGCGTCGACGGGGGCGGGGAAGCGGGAGGGGGGTCCCCCTTGCTCGAGCGGAGTCGGGAGCTTGGGGGAGGAGTGGCGGTCGGTGTGCATCTGCCCTTCGTTCGCCTTCGTTCGTCTTCGTTCGTCGAGGTCATGTGCCGGTGCCGGGGTGTGGCGCCGTCGTGTGGTGGTGCGGGGGGTGGGGTGATGGTTGGGGTTGGGCGCTGGCGGGCGGCCTTGCGATCGGGTGTGGGGGATCGGCCGTCGGGGGCCGGCTGGGGCCGCTGGGATCGGCTGTTGGGGGTGGCCGTCGGGGCTGGCTGTCGGGGGTTCAGCCGTTGGTGCCGGTCGGGTCGACTATGCGGACGCCGAAGTGGGCGCTGAGTGCGGTGCAGGCGCGGCAGGGGGCGGCGAAGCTGCCGTGCAGGGGGTCGCCGTCCTCGCGGATGCGGCGGGCGGTGAGTTTGGCCTGTTTGAGGGCTTTGCGGGCTTCGCCGTTGGTCATGGGTTTGCGGGCGGCGCGTTTGCTGCGGGCGGCGTCGGCGGCGGCGATGTGCCGGGAGATGAGGATGGTTTCGGCGCAGCGGCCGGTGAAGCGGTCGCGTTGGGTGCTGGTGAGGGTGTCGAGGAAGTCCTGGACGAGGGGGTGGAGGGCGGGGGGTGTGTCGCCGCGGGCGGCGGTGCCGGTGAGGGTGGCGCCGCGGGCGGAGAGGGCGGCGGCGACGGTGGGCAGGATGCCGTCGCGGCGGTGGCGCAGGATGGGGGCGTGAGGGGTGTCGGTGGCGCTCCAGCCGATGCGGGGGTCGCCGGAGCGGGGGTCGCCGGACCGAGGGTCGCCGGGCCGGGGGGCGCCGGGGCGGCCCGTGTGTGGTCCCGTCTGCGTGGCACTCATGATCGTTTTCCCCTCCTGTGCATCCCCCGGGAGGTCACAGAGTGCCAAATGCCGTGCCTGGTGCGGAAGCTGGGGCGGGGCGACACGCCCGGGTCTGGTCAGGCTGTCACGGCGGGGTGACGGCTGGTCACGGAAGCGGAGGGCGGGTGACCGCTGCCGGTGACCGGGGTCGGCGTACCGCATAGGCTGTCGGCACCGCGATCCGTGCGGTGATCACTCGGTGGTCCGTGTGGTCGGCGCGTGGAGACAGTCGAACAAGACGTGACAGACGTGACAGTCGATACGGGCCGTAGTGCGCCAGATGTGGTCAGTACGGGTCGTACAGAGTGCCGCAGGGGGCAACCGCCATGACGACAGGTCGGCTCGGGCAGCAAGCCGCGCCGCCGAACGCGGCCTACGCCGGGCAGGTCGTGCATTTCCCGGACCCGGTGCGGGCGGCCCGTCACCCGAGAGGGGTGCGGGTCGACGAGCGTGGTTACCCCGACTTCTCGCCGTACGCGCGTGCTGCCGCGGAGATCGCCGAGCCGCCGGAGGGGTTCGGGGTCGACGAGTTGCGGCTGACGGACTATGTGTCGGCGAACGCGGCGCTGGCGGCGTCCGGGCACGAGCTGTGGGACACGGTGCCGGCGGTGGCGACGCCGCACGGCTGGACGTGGCACCACGTGGCGGGTACGCGGCGGCTGGAGCTGGTCCCGGTCGAGGTGAAGGCGTTGCTGCGGCACCACGGTGGTGTGGCGACGGCACAGGTCGACCAGAACAAGCGGGGCACGCGGCCGTTGCAGGAGACCCGTCCCGCGCACTTCGGGCTGCCGAAGTCGGGGGTGGCGGTGACGGAGTCGCAGGTGCAACAGGTCGAGGAGGACCTCGGGTACCGGCTGCCGGGCGCGTACCGCTCGTTCCTGAAGGCGGCGGGTGGGTGTGCTCCGGTGGGGACCGCGCTGGACGCGGAGTTGGGGCTGCTGATCGACCAGCCGTTCTTCACGGTGCGCGACGAGGCGGCGGTCAACGACCTCGTCTATGTCAACAAGTGTCTGCGGGACCATCTGACCAAGGACTATCTGGGCGTCGCCTTCATCCAGGGCGGTCTGCTCGCCGTGAAGGTGAAGGGCGAGCGGGTCGGTTCGGTGTGGTTCTGCGCGTACGACGACGCGCGGGACGTGGATCCCTCGTGGCCGCCGGCGGACCGGGTGGAGCGGTTGCTGTTGCCCTGCGGGGACGACTTCGACCGGTTCCTGTCCCGACTGGCGGGCAGTCCGCCGGAGTTGGAGACGGTGGCGAATCTGATGGTGGACGGTGGGTTCGCGCGGGCCGTGCCGGTGGGTGCGGCTGCGGCGTCTTCCGCGTCTACGGCGTCTACGGCGTCTACGGTTTCGGCGTCTTCGGCGTCTTCGGTGGGGGAGTGAGCTGGCGATGGTGACGTTCGCGCAGGCGCAGGAGCGCGCCGAGGAGTGGATCAACGGGGACGTGCCGTCGTACCAGCACCGTGAGGTGCGGGTGCGGGAGTTCGAGCTCGGGTTCGTGGTGTGGGCCGAGGACCGTGCGGACGGGCCGCGTTCGGACGGGGGCGCGCAGCGGCTGGTGATCGCGCGGGACAGCGGTGAGGCGACGCTGTGGCCGGCGCTGCCGGTGGGTGAGGTGATTCGCCGGTACGAGGAGGAGTACGGCCGTCCCGACGAGCCCGCGGAGCCGGCGCCGACGCCCGCGGCACGGGTGGATCTGAACCAGACGTCCTTCCTTCTGACGCCGCCGGAGTGGTTGCAGGAGGCGGCGGACAGGATGGGGATTCCGGATCGGCGGGGCAGCGGCGGTGGTGACGGTGGCGGCGGTGACGGTGCCGGTGGTGCCGGGGCGGGGGCTGAGCCGGCGTCTGCTGCGTCTGAGGCGGCTTCCGCGTCTGCTGCTGTTTCGGCTTCCGCTTCCGGGGGTGCGGCTGGTGCGCCCGGGAGTGGGGCGTCGTGGCCGGCTGCCGGGGGGAGTGACGCCGGTACCGGCTCGGGTGCGCCGGGTGCGCCTGCCGCGGCGACGCCGTGGGCCGGTACGGACACCAACGCGGACGCCGGTGACGACCGTTCCGTACCGCTGCCCGAGACCGTGTTCGCGCCGCCGCTGAGCGAGGCCGGCGGCGACACTCCGCCGCCCGCGGTGACGCCGGACGCCAAGACGGCGCTGATGTCGGGCGGCAGTCAGCTGCCGCCGACGGCGCTCGGACCGGCGCTCGACGGTCCGCACGCGTCGGGTACGCCGGCGCCGGGTGTTCCGGGGACGCCGCCGCCGGGTGCGCCCGCCTATGGCCATCCGCAGGGTGCGGGTGGTCCGGGTACGCCGCCCCCTGGTGTGCCGGGTACGCCGCCCTCTGGTGTGCCGAGCACGCCGCCTCCCGGTATGCCGGGAACGCCGCCTGCGGGTGTGCCGCAGGGGAGCACGCCGCCGCCCCCGCAGGGCGGGGCGTCGTACGGCCATCCGCAGGGGCCGGCCGGGCCGGGTGCGGCGGACCGGCCGCTCGCGCCGAACGCCGGGGACATCGCCGATGCCGCGACCAGCAAGGCGGCTCCGCCGCCGCGGCGTGGGCGAGGGGCGGGGCCCACCACGCCGCCTCCGCCGGGCGCTCCGGGTGCGCCGGGCGCGCGGCCGGGGAGTACGCCTCCGCCGTCGGGCCCCGGTGCGCCGGGTGGTTCGGTGGGTGGTCCGGCGGGCGGCTACGTACCGACGCAGCTGGTGTCGGCGCTCGGCCCTGAGGGGCCGGAGGGCGGCTCGGGAGCGGGGCAGGGGGCTGCGCAGCCTCCGCAGGCGCCCGGTGCGCCGCAGCCTCCGCAGCCGCCGGGTGGGCCGAACGCGCCTGGTGGTACGCCTCCGGGTGGTATGCACCATGCCGCCACGATGTTTGCCGATCCTGGCCGGACGGGGCCGGGGGCGCCGCAGCCTCCGCAGCCTCCGCGTCCCCCGGGTGCCCCTGGCGCCCCGACCCCGCCCGGTGCGCCGAAGCCGCCCGGCGCCCCGGGTGTCCCTGGCACGCCTGCTGCGCCCGGCGCGCAAGGCACGTCGGGGGGCGCGCGGGGTCCCGTGCACCACGCGGAGACCGTGCTGGCCGCGCCCCCGGTGGGCGCTCCGGGCACGCCTCCGCCGCCCCAGGCCCCGGGCGCGCCCATGCCGCCGCACGCCCCCGGCACGCCTCCGCCGCCACAGGCACCTGGGGCACCCGGCGCCCCGGGTGTCCCCGGCATGCCCGGCGCGCACCAGCCGATGCCGCCCGGTGCGATGCCGCCGCCCGGGCAGCCGGTGCCGGGGCAGCCGATGCCGGGCCGGCCGCCGGCGTACGGCTATCCGCAGCAGCCCAGCGGTCAGCCGACCGTCGGCCCCGGCTATCAGGCCGTGCTGCGCTATCGCGCGCAGGACGGTTCCGAGCAGCAGCTGATCCGGCGTTCGGCACCGGGTACGCCGCACCCGGAGTGGCAGATCTTCCACGAGCTGCGGGCCATGAACGTGCCCCCGGACCGGGTGCTGGAGCTGCACACGGAGCTGGAGTCGTGCGAGCTGCCCGGTGCGTACTGCGCGCGGATGATCCGGGAGCAGTGGCCGCAGGCGCGCATCACGTCCATCGCGCCGTACGGCACGGACCATGCGAGTCGGCAGCAGGGCATGCAGCAACTGCTGGCCCACCAGGGCGAGTTGCACCAGGTGGCCGACGGGCCGGCGCGTCCGGCGCCGGTGCGTGCGCCGTTGCCGCCGGTGCAGCCCGTGCCGCCGGTGCCGCCGGAGGGCATCGCGCAGGAGCTGGGGGCCGCGTTCGGGCCGGGGATCTTCCGGTTCGAGCAGGCCGCGGTGTCCCGGCAGGGTGTGCCGCCGATCGTGGCGCACACGCTGGTGGTGGCGGGTCTGCCGGTGGACATGGGCCCGTTCTTCTGGGCGCAGGCCCAGCCGGGGCGGCCGGTGCCGACCCTGGCGGAGCTGGCGGCCGAGCGCGGGGTGCGGCCGGCCGCGGACGCGGGCTCGTACCTCGTCATGGGCAGTGACTTCGGCAAGGCGATCTGCGTGCAGTACGGCACCGCGAACATCGTCGCCGTGCCGGTGGAGGCGGGGCCGGGCGGGGCGCCCGTACCGCCGCAGTTCGTGAACACGGGGCTGCCCGAGTTCCAGCGCTGCCTCGCCCTGCTCGGGCGGATGTGGCGGCTGCGGTTCGGGCTGAACCAGGAGCAGGCCGGCCGCTGGACCGTCGACTTCCAGGCGCAGTTGGCCGCGCTCGACCCGGCGGCGCTCGGGTCGCCGGAGAGCTGGTGGTCGGTGCTGCTGGAGCAGATGTGGGACGGCCTGCTGTGAAGCGCCGCTGAACCGTCCGGGGAGCCGGGCCCGGTCCTGACGTCAGGACCGGGCCCGGCTTCTTGTCATTGGCGGCAAGGAGTCCGCAGGCACACCGCCTGGGGCTGAACCTCATGGCCTTCGTACGGCCGGCCTTCGTACGGCCTCGTATGGCCTTCGTATGGCCTTTGTGCGGATGGATTGTCGCGGAGTGTCGCATTGTGGACACTTCCGTCTGATCCACCAAGATGTGCGCGAAATCCGCAGTGCCTCACCGTGTCCGGTTGATGGAGAGGGGTCCCAGGATGAGCAGCGCATCGGTGTCGCCGCACGGCTTCGTGGCCGTACGGGGACGCGGCTACCGTCCCGAGCAGGTCGACGCGTACACCGCGGCCCTCTCCCGGGATCGTGACGCCGCCTGGGAGCGGGCCGCCCGGCTCACCGTCCTCGCCCGGGAGATGGGGGAGGAACTGGCGCGGCTGCGGGAGACGGTGACGCTGCTGGCGCCGCAGACGTACGAGCCGCTCGGGGAGCGGGCGCGGCGCCTGTTCGAACTCGGGCGGGAGGAGGCCGCGGCGGTACGGGAGGGCGCGCGGCGCGAGGCGCAGCACCTGGTGGACGAGGCGCGGGCGTACGCCGATGGGGTGCGCGGGACGGCACAGGCGTACGCCGATGCCGTGCGCGCCGACGCCGACGAACGCGTTCGGCAGCGGCTGCTCGCGGCCCGCGCCGAGGCCGACGAGATCCGGATCACGGCCCGGCGGGAGGGGAAGGAGCAGCGGGGTGAGGCGCAGGCCGCGTTGCGGGAGATGCGGCAGCGCACCTCCGCGATGCTGACGGACCAGGCAAAGGAGCAGGCCGAGCGGCGGGCCGAGGCCGAGCGGGAGCAGGCCGAGCGGATCGCGGCGCTGGACGCGCGTCATGCGGAGGCGGTGGCACGGGCGGAGGGGGCGTTGTCCGAGGCGAAGCAGGACTTCGCCGATGCGGAGGAGTCGGCGCGGCGGTCGGAGGAGGAGGCGCGGGCCCGGGCGGCGGAGGTCGTCGCTCAGGCGCGCGTACGGGAGGAGCGGACCGCGCGCGAGACGGAGCGGATGCTGCGCGAGCACGCGGAGGCTGGGGAGCGGTTGCGGGCGCAGATGGACCATGTGCGGGAGAGGCTGGGCGCGGTGACGGGGCAGGCGGCGGAGTGACCCGGCTGGGCGGTGGAGTGGCCTGGCGGGGCGGTGGGGTGTCCGGCCAGGTGGCGGAGTGGCCCGGCTGGACGGTGGGGTGACCGGCCGGCGGCGGAGTGCCCGGCTGGGCGGTGGAGTGGCCCGGCGGCGGAGTGACCGGCCAGGCGGCGGAGTGACCGGCCGGCTGGCGGAGTGGCCTCCGTGAGCCGCCGCCCACCCCGCCACTCTCAACTCCCTTTCCGTACGGCCCCCGCCAGAATCCACCCCTCCACCGCCTCGTACTGCCGCCGCTGTTCCTCCGCCTTGGCCCGGCCGGAGGCCACCGTGCCCAGCCAGCCGCACAGGAAGCCGAAGGGGATGGAGAGCAGGCCCGTCGTGGTGAACGGGAACCAGTTGAAGTCGGCGTCGGGGAAGGCGGAGACGGGGGAGCCGGAGACCAGGTTGGTGCCCGGCATCAGCAGCAGGACGGCGAGGGAGCCGCCGATGAGTGTGGCGAGCAGGCCCATGCGGGTGTAGCGGCGCCAGAAGAGGCTGTAGACGAGCGCGGGGGCGATGGCCGAGGCGCCCAGGCAGAAGGACACGGTCACCAGGGGCTGCAGGCTGTGGTGCTGGACGAGGGTGGCCAGGAGGATCGCGGGGACGCCCACCGCGAGGGCCGAGAGACGGGCGAGTGTCATCTCGCGGCGCGGTGACATCTCCTGTACGCGGGTGGCGAAGACGTCGTGGGCGAGGGAGTTGGCGCAGGCGAGGATCATGCCGGCGACGGAGGCGAGCAGGGTGAGGAAGATCGCCGTCGTCACCGTCGTGAACAGGAACGTCTCCGCTGTCGAGACCTCCGCGCCGAACGCCGCCTGGGAGCCCAGCAGGAAGGCGGTGTTTCCCTGCGGATCGGCCTGCGCGATCACCGCCCGCCCGATCAGCGCGGTCGCGCCGAAGCCGACGACCGTGATGACGAGGACGAACAGGGCCACGCTCGACACCGCCCAGGACATCGAGCGCCGTACCTGCCGGGCGCTGGAGGCGGTGTACATGCGCATGGTGATGTGCGGCAGGCAGGCGCCGCCGAGGACGATCGTGAGCTGTGCGGTGATCATGTCCAGGCCGGGGCTGGGGCCGCCCGCGAACTGCAGGCCCGAGGCGAGGAAGGCCGAGCCCACGCCGCTGTTGTCGGCGGCCGCGGCGAACAGGGCGCCAGGGTTCCAGTCGAACTTGTTCAGGACGAGTACGGCGACGATCGCACCCGAACCGAGCAGCATCACGATCTTCATGATCTGGATGAGGGCGGTGCCCTTCATTCCGCCGATCGCCGCGTAGCTGATCATCAGCGCGCCCACGCCGATGATGCAGCCCGTCTGCATCGACTCGCCGGAGAAGCCGAGGATGAACGACATCAGCTGCCCCGTCCCCGCCAGCTGCACCAGCATCAGCGGCAGCAGCGCGGCGAGCGTCACCGCGCACGCGGTGATCCGCACCCCACGTCCCGGCATGCGCCGGGTGAGCGCGTCGCCCATGGTGAACCGGCCCGCGTTGCGCAGGGGTTCGGCCAGCAGGAACATCAGCAGCATCAGCGACAGGGCCGTACTCAGCGCGAGCACGGTCCCGTCGTATCCGCACAACGCGATGACACCGGTGGTGCCGAGGACGGTCGCGGCGGAGATGTAGTCGCCCGCGATGGCCAGGCCGTTGCGCATGGGGGACAGGGAGCTGTAGCCGGTGTAGAACTCGTCGAGGTCGTCCCGGTCCGGGCCGGTCATCACGCACAGCAGCAGCGTGATCGTGGCGACGGCGGAGAAGCCGACCAGGGACATCGCCTGGGCGTTGCCGCTGAACTCGGTGGTCACCGTGCCGCCTCCCGCTTGACGTCCAGCGCGGCCTGCCTGCGGATCCGGTCCGCGATCGGGTCGACGTAGCGGCGGGCCGTGTGCTCGTACAGGGCGATCGCCAGCCAGGTGACCGGCACTTGGGCCAGGGCGAGCAGGAGACCGGTGGGCAGTCCGTCGGTGACGGTGCTCGTCATGAACGACGGCGCGGACGCCGACAGGATCAGGAACAGGACGAAGTAGCCGAGCGCGGTGAGCGTGGCCGTAC
Organism: Streptomyces deserti; assembly: GCF_054782695.1. Taxonomy (NCBI): domain Bacteria; kingdom Bacillati; phylum Actinomycetota; class Actinomycetes; order Kitasatosporales; family Streptomycetaceae; genus Streptomyces; species Streptomyces deserti. Next base: position 134,162 of record NZ_BAAGRZ010000014.1, on the reverse strand, counting down.
GCCGCTGCCAGCGGTAGGCGCTGCGCAGGTTCCGCAGGTCGCTGTGGTTCCCGAGGGCGGGGCGGCGCGGTGCCCGCTGCGCGGCAGGCTCGGGCGGCGGTGGCGGTGCCGGGGGCTGCCAGGGGTAGGTCGCGTACGGGGGTGAGGCGTCGTGGGGTGGGTGGGGATAGGGGTAGTGGGCATACGGGTCGGCATACGGGTCGTGGGCATACCGGTCGTGGGCATACGGGTCGTGGGACATCCCGTGCTCCTTGCGCGGCTCGGGTCCGGTGCGGCGGACCGCAGGGAGGTGGGGGGGCGAGCCACGCACGCTACTCGGCGGATCGGAAGAGCGCTGCCCTTTGGCCAAACTGAGTGGTCGGTATGCGCTTACTTCGCTGACCTGTGACGTTACCCGCGGCAACTCGGCGTTCTCAGAGCCTCGGCGGCTTGCTGGAGGCCTGCTGGCGCGGAGCCGAGCCGCTGCCCGGTCGCCTCCGTGTGTGCATAGTGTGAAAAGGGCCTCACAAAAATCTCTAGATCAGTCCGACGCCTCGGGTTAGCCTCCTCCGGACCGAAAACTCATCAAAAATTAAAAACGCAGGGGGGAAGGGTGCGACGACCACGCACTCGCACCCGAGCCGCGCGCGGGGCGCTGACCATCGCCTCCGCCGTGCTGGTGCTGGCGGCCGGTGTACAGGCCCAGGCGGCGGTGGGCTCGGAAGAGAACGGGGAGCCCGGCCAGTCGGCCGACGAGGGGGCACGTGGCAAGGAGTTCTGGGAGGACGACGAACTCCCTGCCGCGACGGCCGAGGAGAAGGCCTCTCAGAAGGCGGTCACCACGGGGCAGCGCGTCGAGGTCACCGAGCTCACCTCGGCCACCAGCCGGGTGCTCGCCAACCCGGACGGCACGTTCACGGCAGAGACGACAGCGGCACCGGAACGCGTCCTCAAGGACGGCAAGTGGGCCGGTGTCGACACCACACTGGTGAAGCAGGCGGACGGGGGTCTCGCGCCGCGTGCGGCAGAGAACATCCGCCTGTCGGGCGGCGGCGCTGACGAGCCGCTGGCCCGGCTGGTGACCGGCGGCAAGGAGTACGCGGTGTCGTCGCCGTGGTCCCTGCCGAAGCCTGAGGCCAACGGGGCGACAGCCGTCTACCGTTCGGTGCTGCCGGACGTCGACCTCGCCGTGCAGGTGCATCCGGACGGGTTCACCTACCACTTGGTGCTCCACTCGCGGCAGGCGGCGGCCCAGAATGCGCTGAAGAAGGTGCGCTTTCCCGTCACCACCCGTGGGTTGTCCGTGCACGCGGACGACTCGGGAACGGCCGCGTTCGTCGACGGCTCGGGTCACGCGGTCGTCTCCAGCGGGTCCGCGCTGATGTGGGATGCGGGAGACACCCCGGCGACGAGCACGGCCAAGAGGGCCGCTCGGAGCACCGTCGCGCGATCAACGCACTCCGCTGCCGGCGTGGCCGACGCCCTCGGCCCGAACCCCCGCTCCCGCACCGCCGTGATGCACACCGACGTCACGGCCGACGCCCTGTCCATCGTGCCGGACCAGAAGTTCCTCAACGACACCTCCACCGCCTACCCCGTCGTCCTCGACCCTCCCGCACTGAAGGCGACGCTGACAGGCTGGACGACGGTGTGGTCCAGCTCGCCGAAGACCAGTTTCTGGAAGACCAAGCACGCGCTCGGCGTGGGCTACGACGCCTACGTCGACAACAAGAAGGCGCGCTCCCTCTTCCAGTTCGACACACGCAGGGCCGTCGGGAAGAAGATCCTGAACGCCACCTTCACGCCGTACGCGATCTGGTCGGCGAACTGCGTCAAGCGCGACATCGGCCTGTACCGCACGAGCCAGATCTCCTCGAAGACGACGTGGAGTGAGCACCCCGCCAAGTGGTATGTGAAGGTCGACACGGTCTCCGCCGCCAAGGGGCACTCCTCCGAATGCCCGGACGGCGACATCGAGTTCGACGCGACTGCCGCCGTCGCCCACACGGCCAAGGCGAAGGACACGCTCACCACGCTCGGTCTGCGGGCGGACGAGGACAACCCGCTCGCCTGGAAGCAGTTCATGTCGCCCCTCGACCCGGAGGCGACCTCCTCACGCAAGCCACGGCTGTCGATCACGTACGTCACCCCGCCGAACAGCAAGCCCTCGTCGGTGAAGATGTCCGACCCGAAGGTGTCCTGCTCGGCCGCCTCCTCCCCGGCCTTGATCCGGGACACCACGCCGCGTTTGACCGCGACACCGACCTCCAGCGACGCCTCGAACGCCTCGCTGCGGCCGACCTTCGAGCTGTACAAGGGCAGCAGCACCACACCGACCTCGCTGAAGCCATCCACCTGGACGGACAGCGGCACGGCCGGCACGGCCCTCACCTCCGCCCTGACCGACGGCGCCACCTACAAGTTCCGCGCCCGCACCGAGTACAGGTACACGTGGAAGGGCGACACGCACTCGCTCTTCGGCCCCTGGTCGGGCTACTGCCACTTCAAGGTGGACAGCAAGGGACCGCCCGCACCGAAGGTGTCCTCCACCGTGTACAAGGAGTGCGCGGGCACGACCTGTGTCGCCGCCGACCCGGAGCACGGCAGCGTCGGCATGACCGCCGCCTTCAAGATCGAGGCCGGCGCCAACGACGTACGCCGCTACGACTGGTGGCTCAACGGCGCTCCGCTCGGCAGCAGGACCTTCTCGGCCAACACCTCCTCGTGCACGATCGAGGTGGCGCCCGACAAACGGGCGATCAACACCCTGCGCGTGCAGACCTACGACGGCGCGGGCAACCCGGGCACCCACTACGACTACCTCTTCAAGGCGGCCAAGGGCGCCGACCCCGTCGCCGCATGGAAGCTCGACGACGCCACCGGCACCACGGCCGCTGACGCCTCGGGCGGCAACCGCCCGCTGACGCTGACCTCGGGCTCCTGGACCGACCGCGCCCGGCTCGACGGCGGCCTGCGCGGCAACGGCACCAGCGTGGCCGGCGCCACGACGGGCCCGGTCCTGGACACCAGCAACAGCTTCACCGTCTCTGCCTGGGTGCGGCTGGCAGGCAAGGACGACATCTCCACCGTCGCCACGCAGAGCGGCACCCGCGCGGGCAGCTTCCAGCTCTACTACTCGCCGGCGTCCGACCGGTGGATCTTCAACCGGTACGCGGCCGACTCGGACAGCCCGGCGATCGTCCGGACCCTGTCGAAGAAGCCGCCGGTGGTGGGCGCGTGGACGCATCTGATGGGCGTGTACGACCAGAACAACAAGCAGCTGCGCCTCTACGTCAACGGGCGGCTCCAGTCGACCGCCGAGTACACCACACCCTGGGCGGCCAAGGGCCCCTTCGAGGTCGGCCGGATGAAGGCGCACGGCGGCTACACGGACTACTTCAAGGGTGACCTCGACGAGGTCCAGGTGTGGAACCGTGTCGTCTTCGACAACGAGCTGGAACCGATCGCCAACGCCGAGAACCCGGCCACCGGCCAGACCCAGGCCGCGCTGCTCGCCCAATGGGCGTTCGACGGGACCTCCGGCACCACGGCGGCGGACGCATCGGGTCGGGGCAACACACTGAGCCTGCAGACGGGCGCCGCCTTCGCCGTGACCGACGACCCGGCCCACGGCAACGTGCTGGAACTCGACGCGGAGCGCCTCGGGCGGGCGACCTCGGCCGTGGCGCTGGACGAGTCGGGCAGCTACACCCTGGCCGGCTGGGTCAACCTCGCCGCCCAGTCGAAGCTGGAGGACACCACCACGGCCCACTCACCGACCGTCTTCTCCCACCCGGGCGCCGAACGTAACTCCTTCCGCCTCTGGTACCGGCAGGAGGAGGGCCAGTCCGTCGGTGACTGGAACTTCGGCCGGTACGGCACGGACGCCCTCGGCGGCCCCGCGGCCACCGTCGTCTCGGACGAGGTCAACTCGCCCGGCGGCTGGGTGCACGTCGTAGCCGTCTTCGACTCGGTCAACCGGTCGGTGAAGCTCTACCTCTCCGGCGAGCGTCAGGGTGACGAGGACGGCGTCTTCAGCGAGGAGACCTTCCAGCCCACCGGTCCGCTGACGGTGGGCGGAGCCCGGCGCCACGACAACGGCGAGTGGGGCAACGCCCTGCCCGGCCAGCTGGACGACCTGCGTGTCTACGCCGGTGTCCTCTCCGACGCCGAGATCACCCGGCTCGCGACGGTGGACGAACCGCCGGTGCCGATCGAGTAGCCCCTGCGTCCTCCTTTCCCTCTGTGGCGTGCCGGGCCACGAGCCCGGCACGCCGTCACACCTCAGAATCCGGAGAACCCCCCACGTGTTGTCCAGGAACAGCTCACTGCTGCCCAGAACATGGGCCTGGAGCAGAGCCACCCGCCGTCGGCTGGCGGCCGTCGCCCTGCCCGTGTCCACGGCGGTCGTCGCCGGCCTGCTCAGCGCGGTACCGGCGCAGGCGGACGAGGGACGCGACCACACCGCCCTGCAGAAGGCCCGGTACGGCAAGGCCAAGCCCTTCGACCCGAAGGTCAGCGAGGTCCACGACCCGACGGTGGCCGCCGCGCGCAGGACCCTCACCAAGGCCCGGGCGAAGGTCGAGTGGCCCTCCGCGGCGGCGGTGACCGTGGAACTCCCGCGGCAGCGGAGCAAGTCGGCCAAGGCCGCCGGTCTTCCCGTCTCGCTCGCCCAGCCGCGCGCCGCGTCCGCCGAGGCACCCGACGAGGCCGAGGTCGCGGTCGTCGACCGCGGCACGACCGGCCGGCTCGGCATCGACGGCCTGGTGTTCACCATCCAGCGCGCCGACGGCGACACCGGTGCCGCCGGCCTCGCCACCACCGTCGACTACAGCTCCTTCGCCGACGCCTACAGCGGTAACTGGTCGTCCCGGCTGCGCCTCGTACGGCTCCCGGAATGCGCCCTGACCACCCCGCAGAAGGCGGAGTGCCGCCGGACCACGCCGGTGCCGTCGCGCAACGACGCGGAGCGGGAGTCGGTGACCGCCCAGGTCACCACCCCGAAGCCGGCCAAGGCGAAGGCGGCGAAGGCCACCCCGATGGTCCTTGCGCTCTCCGCCGCCGCCTCCTCCGACCAGGGCACCTACGAGGCCACCCCGCTCGCGGCCTCCTCCACCTGGGCGGCCGGCGGCTCCAACGGCGACTTCACCTGGAACTATCCCCTGGAGACCCCGCCCACCCCGGCGGGCCCCGCCCCCAACCTGTCCATCGGCTACTCCGCGCAGAGCGTGGACGGCCGTACCTCCTCCACCAGCGCACAGCCCTCCTGGATCGGCGAGGGATTCGACCTGCCCGTCTCCTACATCGAGCGGGCGTACGCCAGCTGCGAGGACGACGGCCAGGACAAGAAGTACGACCTGTGCTGGAAGGAGGACAACGCCTCCCTCGTCCTCAACGGCAAGTCCACGGCCCTGGTGAAGGCCGCGAACGGCACCTGGCACCCCAAGAGCGACGACGGCGAGCGGGTGGTACGGGGCACCGGCGCCGCCAACGGCGACCCGGACGACAAAGGCGAGTTCTGGACGGTCACCGGAACCGACGGCACCCAGTACGTCTTCGGCAAGAACCGCCTGCCCGGCTGGAGTTCGGGCAAGGACGAGACCAACTCGGTGTGGACGGCCCCCGTCTTCGGCGACGACTCCGGTGAGCCCGGCCACTCCTCCGGCACGTCCTTCTCCGGCCGCGCCAAGACGCAGGCCTGGCGGTGGAACCTCGACTACGTCGTGGATCCGCACGGCAACGTCATGACGTACTGGTACGACAAGGAGACCAACCACTACGCCAAGAACGGCACCACCGGCAACGGCACCGGCTACACGCGCGGCGGCTGGCTCAAGCGCATCGACTACGGCCAGCGCACGGACACCGTCTTCTCCACGACCCAGCCGGCTGCGGCCCGCGTGAAGTTCACCGTCGCCGAGCGCTGCCTGCCGGTGTCCGGCGGCGAGAAGTGCACATCGCTGACATCCGCCAATCGCAACGCTTGGCCGGACGTCCCGTTCGACCAGATCTGCAAGGCGGACACGCCCTGCACCGACCAGCCCAGCCCGTCCTTCTTCACCCGCAAGCGCCTGACGGACGTCACGACCCAGGTGTACGACGGCTCCGGCACCGGTGCGGACACCGACTACCGCGACGTCAACACCTGGCACCTGGAGCAGTCGTTCCCCGACCCGGGCGACGGCTCGGACCCGGGCCTGTGGCTGAAATCGATCCAGCGCACCGGCAAGGCCGGGACGGACGTCTCCCTGCCCGCGGTGACGTTCAGCGGCATCCAGCTGCACAATCGCGTCGACAAGACCGGTGACGACGTGGCCCCGTTCATCAAGTGGCGCGTGCGCACGGTCACCTCGGAGACCGGCTCGAAGCTCACGGTGAACTACTCCAAGGAGGACTGCGTCGCGGGCACGGACATCCCGTCCAAGCCGGACGCCAACACCCGCCGCTGCTACCCGGTCAAGTGGATCCCGCCGTCCAATCCGACACCCGGCACCAACCCCCAGCCACGAACCGACTGGTTCCACAAGTACGTCGTCACCCAGGTCACCGAGTCCGACCCCTGGGGCGGCGCCCCGCTGAAGCAGACCGACTACACCTACAGCGAGGGCTCGGGCAAGGGCGAGGGCGGCGCATGGGCCTACGACGACGAGTCGCCCATCACGCCCGCCAAGTACCGCACCTGGAGCATCTGGCGCGGCTACCAGAAGGTGACCACCACGACCGGTGAGCCCTCGGGCACCCAGTCGAAGTCAACCTCCCTCTACTACCGCGGCATGGACGGCGACAAGCAGTCCGACGGCTCCACCCGCAAGGAGACGGTCACCGACTCCAAGGGCGCCGTGAAGACGGACTCCGAACAGTTCGCCGGTCAGCTGCGCGAGCAGATCACCTACAACGGGGTGAAGGGCGGCGAGGTGTCCGCCACCGTCAACACTCCGTGGTCCCGCACCACCGCCACCGCCAAGCACTCCTACGGCACCGTCCACGCCTACATGGTCCGCACCGAGACATCGGTGACCCGCACGGCCCTGCCGGGCGGCGGCGAGATGACGGCGACCAAGACGACGACGTACGACCCCACCAGCGGTCTGCCGCTGAAGGAGGAGACGGACGCGGCGGGCCAGAAGGACTGCACGATCACCGAGTACGCCGTCAACAAGGACGCGTGGATCCTGTCGCTGCCCCAACGGATCGAGAAGGTCTCCACCGGCTGCGACGCGACCCCGAAGCGAACCGGCGACCCGAAGACCACGGACGTCATCTCGGACGTGCGGACGTCCTACGACGGGCAGGCCTACGGGAAGGCGCCGACGAAGGGGGACGCGACCCGCAGGGAGCGGGTCACCGGCTACAAAGCCGACGGCACCGCCGTCCTCCAGACGGTCAGCACCGCCAAGTACGACACGCTGGGCCGCCTCACCGACAGCTGGGACACCAAGGGCACCCGGACCAAGCACCTCACGTACACCCCGGCGGCGGGCGGCCCGCTGACCGAGTCGTCCGAGACCAACGCGCTCGGTCACACGACCACCACCGAGTTCGCCCCCGAGTGGGGTGTCCGCACCATCACCAGCGACCCCAACGGCAACCGCACCAAGCTGGCGTATGACGGGCTCGGACGCCTCACCGACGTGTGGATGGCCGACCGCGCCGACGATCAGGCGCCCACGCACAAGTTCGAATACAAGGTTCAGAACACGGACGCGTCCTGGGTCGCCACCAAGTCGCTGAACCAGGACGGCACCTCGTACCAGACCCGGTACGCCATCTACGACTCGCTCCTGCGCCTGCGCCAGACCCAGGAACCGGCGGCGAGCGGCACCGGCCGGATCATCACCGAAACCAAGTACGACACACGCGGGCTTCAGGTCGAGGCCTCCTCCGACTACATCGACAAGACCGCTCCCTCCGGCAAGCTCGCCGACCTGCTGACGGCGGCGCCCGCCGGGACGGAGACGGTGTACGACGGCGCCGGCCGCCCGATCGTGGAAAAGATCCTCACCAACGGCAAGGAATACTCGCGCACCAAGCACACCTACGCCGGTGACACCACCCTCGTCGAGCCGCCGACCGGTGCCCCGGCCGTGCGGGAGAAGGTGGACGCGCGCGGACGGCTGGTCGAGAAGCTGGAGTACGACGGGAACACGCCGAGCGGCGCCTTCACCCGCCTCACCTACGGCTACGACCACGCGGACCGGCTCACCACGGCCGCGGACGACGACGGCAACACCTGGTCGTACGGCTACGACTTCCTCGGCCGTAAGGACAGCACCAGCGACCCCGACGCGGGAGCGAGCAGCACCGAGTACAACGAACTCGACCAGGTCATCGCCACGACGGACGCCCGGAAGAAAACCCTCGGCTTCACCTACGACCTGCTCGGCCGCCCGACCGGCAGGCTCGACGGGAAGGTGCCCGTCGTCGACGGCAAGCCGGCACCCGAGGACGCCAAGTACCTGGCGCGCTGGACGTACGACACGATCGCGAAGGGCCGGCTCACCTCCGCCATCCGCTACGTCGGCGGCAGGGCGGGCAGCGTCTACGCGGTCACCAACGCCAAGTACGACAAGGTCTACCGGGTCCTGAACGAGCAGTACACGATCAGCAAGACGGAAGGAGCCCTGGCCGGGGCCAACGGCATCTGGACCATCACCAACGCCTACAACATCGACGGCACTCTGCAGAAGCGCACCATCCCCGCGATGGGCGGCCTCGACCAGGAGATCCTGGACTACGGCTACACCGAGCAGCGGATGCCGGACACCCTCAAGGGTCTCACCGGTATCGTCCAGAACACGGATTACCTGCCCGCGGGTGAGCAGATCCGCGTGACCCTGGGCGTGTCGTCCTCCGCGAAATGGACGGAGATCAACCGGGACTATGAGCCCGGCACCAAGCGGCTGGCCCGGCAGAGCGTGGTGTCCGAAACCCACTCCGGCACCGACTCGGACGTGTACTACCGCTACGACCTCGCCGGAAACCCGGTCGAGATCGAGGACAAGGCGGTCAGCCCTACCGACAGGCAGTGCTTCACCTACGACGGCCACCGCAGGCTGAAGACGGCCTGGACCACGACCGCCGACTGCGCCACGGCTCCCACGAAGAGCGCCGTGGGCGGCCCCGCGCGCTACTGGCAGTCGTTCACCTACGACAAGGCGGGCAACCGCGAGACGGCGACGAACCACCTGACCGGCGCCACCACCTCGTACACGTACAAGACCGCCGACCAGCCCCGCCCTCACGCTCTCGCCTCCACCGAGACCAAGCAGGCGGACGGCGCGGTGGCAGGGCGTACCAGCTACACCTACGACCCCTCGGGCAACACTGACATCCGGACCGTCGGAGGCAAGGCTCAGGACCTCGACTGGAACAGCGAGGGCAGGCTCGAAAAGGTCACCGAGGCCGACAAGTCGGTCACGGAGTACCTCGACGACGCCGACGGCAACCGCCTCATCCGCCGCGACAGGACGGGCACCACGCTCTACCTGGGCGAGACGGAGCTGCGCCTCGACAAGGCGAGCGGCAAAGTCCAGGCCACCCGCTACTACAGCCACGGCGGTCAGGCCGTCGCGGTACGGACCGCCGCGGGCCTGACCTGGATGGCGAGCGACCACAACGGAACGGCGAGCGTCCAGGTCGACGCGGCCACCCAGGCCGTGACCCGGCGCCTGATGACACCGTTCGGCGAGGACAGAGGCGACGCCAAGCCCTGGGTCGGCGAGCGCGGCTTCGTGGGCGGGACGAAGGAACCCACCGGCCTCACCCACCTGGGCGCGCGCGACTACGACGCGTCCACGGGCCGCTTCGTCAGCGTCGACCCGCTCGCCGACCTCACCGATCCACAGCAGATCAACGGCTACGCCTACAGCAACAACAACCCGGTCACCTTCGCCGACCCGGACGGCAAGTTCTTCGGGTCCCTGATCGGGCTCATCATCGCCGTCGTCAAGGTCGTCGTGGCCGTGTCCAGTTACATCAGCGCCAAGTCGTCCGGCTCGTACGGCAGCAATGGTCTGTCCACCATGGGCAGCGCCAACTACGCCTCCTCCGGTGGCGGTGGCGGCGGCTGTCCCCTGGTCCAGCGGAACTACGGCCTGTGCGACAACAAGGAGCCCGCCGACCCCAGAGCCGAAGGATCGTTCAAGGACTTCCTGGCGGGCGCCGGCCACAACCTGCTCTCAGGCATCGAGGCCCTGTCCGAGTTCTCCCCGGGGTGCTGGTTCGAGGACTGCAGCGGTGCCACCGACATGTACGACGACTTCGTCGAGGGCAAGGGCGTCGACAAGGACTCCCAGGCGTACGACGCCGGCGACGATGCGGCCGAGGCGGCGGGGTGGCTCTCCGGTGTGGGAGGGCTCTTCAAGACGCTGGCGAAGAAGCTGCTGAAGGACAAGGGGAAGAAGGAGGCCAAGGACCAGGCCGAGGAACTGGCAACCAACTGCACCAAGTGCTTCCTCGCGGGCACGGACGTCGAAATGGCCGACGGCTCGACCAAGGACATCGAGGACGTCGAGGTCGGCGACGAGGTGCTCGCCACCGACCCGGAGACCGGCGAGACCGGCCCGCGCAAGGTCACGCACCTCATCGTCACGGAGGACGACAAGCACTTCAACGAGCTGTCCATCGCGACGGACGACGGCATCGAGCAGCTGACGGCGACGTACGAGCACCCGTTCTGGTCCCCGTCCGAGCGGGACTGGATCGAGGCCGGCGACTTGGCGCCGGGCATGACGCTGCGCACGGATGAGGGCGACACTGTTGTCGTCACCGGCAATCGCGCGTACAGCGATCACGTCCGTACGTACAACCTCACTGTTGCCGATCTGCACACGTATTATGTGCTGGCGGGCGAGACTCCGGTTCTCGTTCACAACAGTAACGGATGTATAAACTGGGCCTCCAACAGCGTTAAAACGTGGGGTCATACATTCAAGACCCATGGCGCCGGCGCGAAGAATACGAAGGCTCTGACCGATCGCGCTCGTAGCACCGGGAATCAGCAGGGCCAATGGCTGGATAATGATGCCGCCGCAGAGTTCCTGAGGGGCCTCCATGTCGAAGGAGCAGGTCCCAGGTCGGTGCGCATTCCGGACGGGTTGGGTCAGGTGATTATGCCGGATGGGAGTATCGTCCAAGCGCGGGCAGCCACCATTGTCCCGAGTGCAAATGGGCTGTACAAGACCGGATTCCCGATCATTGGCCCGAAATAGGAGGCTGGAGAGATGAGCTTCTCCGTGTCGTTCAAGCCGGCCGCGCCGTCAAGTGCTGTGGCTCCTGCTTCAGCCAGTCTCGAGCCGGGTGACGATTACGAGACCCTCGTCATGGAGGCGTGCAGCGCCCTCTCTGATGCCGGAGGCAGCACATTCCACATCGGCGGCTTCGGGAGTGAAGAGTGGCCGCTCGATGTCGCGTATGACTTGTCTGTCTTCATGGAGCAGCTCCCGTCGCTTCTGGCAGGTGTGCGCGAACGTCGCGAAGTCGAGGTGGACCTTTACTCGCAGGGCATCGAGAGGACTTTGACCTTCCATCCAATCGGGGATCTCGTGATGATTCACTGCGAGTCGCGGACTGATTGGGTTCCAAACCCAGAGCGCGAGAGCATTACGCGTAGTGAGCTGGTCGCGATGCTCTCGAAATTGGCCGAAGACTTCGCCGGAGGGTTGAAGGCGATCAATTCGGAACTCTCGAAGGTTGCACCATTCGGGCGTTGGCTGGAGGGTGAGGTGTAGCCTCGCTGCCCGATCCCGCAACCCTCGCGCTGGATAGCATCAGCAAACTCTTTCAGTTGGTGAGACGCCGGCTTCGAGGTCCTGGACATGCTCGACGGCAGGGACAGGGGGCACCGGCCCAACCGCATACACAGTGGCCCGATACACCCGGCGGTGACCGGCGGAACGGAAAAGGCACCAGCACCAACCGCCCGACCCATGACGGTAGTAGCGACGGCAACACCTCCGGATTTTCCCGCACAACCACGGACACCAGCGGAACCCAAGAAGCAGAAACAGGGCAACGGTGGCAGCGCAGGGCCAGGCCGATTTCGCTCGGCCTGGCCCTGCACGCGCTGTGAAGGACGATGACGAGAAAGGTTGACCGAATGAGCAAGAGTGACGAGACCGTGATGCCACGCCAAGTCCACGCGGCCCAACTGTTGATGTACACGCTGGCATGCACTGGGCTCGTCGCCGTGCTTGCGTTGTCGGACCGGATGACGTCCTACGGGCTTGGCAGCCTGATGGCTCCGTGGCTCTTCGTCTGGGTGTGTGCGCTGCTTGCCATGACGTACGACGGCAGTGCGCGGGGCGGGATCCGGCTCGCGACCATCGTGATGATGGTCTTCGTCCTCCTCGGCTCCCTCAACCAGGCGGCCGGCGCGGGGACGCCCGGCGAGTTCCTGGATGCCGCACTGCGCCTTGCGCTGGGAGTGCCCGTGGTCGTGCTGCTGTTCCTGCCGGAGGCGACGGCGTGGTTCGAGCGTGAGAGGTGAGGCGGCGGAGGACCGTATCGACGTGAGGCCGCGGGGCGGTGCTGGTTCGTTCGTCGTCGAGTCGCTGGCGGGCTCCGTGCTCGGACTCGGCGACTTTCGAAGCCCAGGCGTGTGAGCCGGGCGATGCTGCTGTCGTTGCCGTGCGTCACCACGGCGAAGATGTCGGCTGCGCCGAGGTTGCGAGCCCGCGTACTTGTACAGCGCCCTGCACGCCTCCGTGGCCCGGCCCGCACCCTGTCAGTGCCCGAGGTGCCGGCGTACGTAACGGACTCCGGGGCGGCCGTCCACGATCGTGTCCTGCACGCGCGTGAAGCCGCTGCGGGACAGGACGGTCATGGAGGCCGGGTTGTCCAGAGTCGTGACCGCGGTGAGGGACGTCAGCCCGTACTCGGTGGCAGCCAGTCGGCACACCTGGGCGACGGCCGCCGTGGCCACACCTCGGCCGGCCGCGCGTTCGCCCACGCGGTACCCCAGCTCTGCGCAGCCGTCCTCCACGTCGACCAGGTTCACCCGGCCGACGAGGCTCCCCTTCTCGTCCAGGACGACATGGAAGTGACACACGCGCGCGTGCTGCTCCGCGAGGAGGGCCTGATGGCGTTCCGCGAAACCGGACTCCGTGAAGTACTCGTCCCCACGGTCCGGGACCGACCGCGCGAAGTACGCCCGGTTCTCCCGCTCGAAGGCCAGCAGCGCGTCCGCGTGGTCGGCGCGCAGCCGTTCCAGGGTCAACAGGGGGGTTGCCATGCCGCGAGGATACGGACGGTCAGTCCTTGAGCACCGGGAATTTCCGCGGCGCCAGCACCAGCAGCACCAGGAACGCCAGTGCCGCCGCGCCCGCCGCGCCCAGGTAGACCGCGTGCACGGCATCCGCGATCGCCCGCCGGGTCGCCTCGGGAGCCGTGCCCGCGTCCAACGCCCGGGTCACCGAGTCCAGGTCCCCCGCACCGCCGAGCCGCGCGGCGAGCACCCCATTCGCCACCGCCCCGAAAACCGCCGCCCCGACCGTCTGGCCCGTCTGGCGGCAGAAGAGCACGGACGCCGTCGTCGTACCGCGTTCCTCCCAGCCCACCGTCGACTGCACGCCGACGATCAGGGGGAGTTGGAACAGCCCCAGGGCCGCCCCCAGCAGCAGCATCAGCAGCGTCGGCTGCCAGGCCTGGCCCGGATAGGGCAGGAAGGGGAACGCGAACAGGATCAGCGCCGCCGCTCCGATGCCCAGCATCGCGGTGTTGCGGAAGCCGATCCTTCGGTACACGTGCTGGCTGAGCGCCGCCGACACCGGCCAGCTCAACGTCCATACGGAGAGCACGAATCCGGCAGCCACGGGCGCCAGGCCCAGGACCGACTGGGCGTACGTGGGCAGGAAGACCGTCGGGGCCACCATCACCAGGCCCAGCGCGCCCAGCGCGAGATTGACCGCGGCGATCGTACGGCGGCGCCACACCCAGCCGGGGATGATCGGATCCGCCGCCCGGCGTTCCACCACGACCGTGACCACCAGCAGGGCAAGTCCCGTACCGAACAGGGCCAGTGAGGGGGCCGACAGCCACTCCCAGGCCACCCCGCCCTGCACCACTGCCGTGAGCAGGGCGCCGCCGCACGCGAACACCGCCAGCGCGCCCGGCCAGTCGACACGCGCGCGTGCCGTCGACTCCCGTTGCGGCTCGTGCAGATGGCGGACGATCAGCCACAGCGCCACCGCGCCGATCGGCAGGTTGACCAGGAAGATCCAGCGCCAGTCGGCGTAGGCCGCCAGTACGCCGCCCACGCCCGGGCCGGCGACCGCGGACACCGCCCACACCGTGGACAGTTTGGACTGGATCTTGGGGCGGTCCTTGAGGGGGTAGAGGTCGGCGGCGAGGGTCTGTACCGTGCCCTGGAGGGCGCCGCCGCCCAGGCCCTGCACGATGCGGAAGGCGATGAGGGGGCCCATGTTCCAGGCCAGCGCGCAGAGCAACGAGCCCAGCAGGAACAGCGCCGCGCCCGCGACCAGGACCGGTTTGCGGCCGAAGGTGTCCGACAGCTTGCCGTAGACGGGGAGGGTGACCGTCACGGCCAGCAGGTAGCCGGAGAAGAGCCAGGAGAAGACGGAGAAGCCGCCGAGGTCGCCGACGATTTGGGGGACGGCCGTGGAGACGATGGTGGAGTCGAGGGCCGCCAGCGCCATCGCGAGCATGAGGGCGGCGACGACGGCGGCGCGCCGGTCGGTCGCGGCGGGGCGTGCGGTGTCGCGCGCCGCGGGTCTGGTGCCGCCGGTGCTGCCCACCCGGAATCCTTTCCTCGCGCCTGTCTGCCCCTTGCATCCATCTGCCGCCCGACAGCTTCCCACTTGACCCTGACGTCGCGGGAGGGTGGAGCCTGAGTGGGCCGAGGGGTGGAGCGAACCCTGAGAGGGGCTCCACCCAGCGGTGGACAGCCCCTAGGGGTACCTCCGTACTACGGCTCGGGGAGGGTTCGTACCGGCGGAGGACGAGGTGGGCAGGGCGCCGTCCTTAACCTGGCTTTACGCCGCTGGGGGGCGGTGAACCGCAGGGGCGGGGGTGGGGTTTTCCTCAGGGAAAGAGTGCGCTGAACACCAGCGCGCCGGACCCTCTCCCGCCGCAAGACTGATGCGCAGCGCACCACACGCGTCATCCCACCCGCATGAAACCCCATCCGCACGAAGCGGCTGTCGACCGTCGACCGCCATTCTCACCTGCTGACCGACATAGGAGACTTACCGTGACATCGGCTGTGACCATTCCCAGGCACGGGGGTACTGGAGGGCGTACGGCCGTTGCCGCGCGGGCGCGGCAGGTCGTGAAGGCGTACGGGTCCGGAGAGACCCGCGTCGTCGCCCTGGACCATGTCGACGTGGACATCGCCCGCGGCCAGTTCACCGCGATCATGGGCCCCTCGGGGTCCGGCAAGTCCACGCTCATGCACTGCCTCGCCGGGCTCGACACCGTGACGTCCGGACAGATCTACCTCGACGAGACCGAGATCACCGGCCTGAAGCTCACGCAGCTGCGCCGGGACCGGATCGGGTTCATCTTCCAGGCGTTCAACCTGCTGCCGACGCTGAACGCGATAGAGAACATCACGCTGCCCATGGACATCGCGGGACGCAAGCCGGACAAGCAGTGGCTCGCGCGGGTCGTGGAGACCGTCGGGCTCGCGGACCGGCTCAAGCACCGGCCCACCCAGCTGTCCGGCGGCCAGCAGCAGCGTGTCGCCGTGGCACGGGCGCTGGCCGCCCGGCCCGAGATCATCTTCGGTGACGAGCCGACCGGAAACCTCGACTCGCGCGCGGGCGCCGAGGTCCTCGGCTTCCTGCGCCGCTCGGTCGACGAACTGGGCCAGACCATCGTGATGGTCACCCACGACCCGGTGGCCGCCTCGTACGCGGACCGTGTGCTGTACCTGGCCGACGGCCGCATCGTCGACGAGATGTACCAGCCGACCGCCGAGCAGGTCCTGGACCGCATGAAGGACTTCGACGCCCGGGGGCGCACGTCATGACCGTCATGAAGACCTCGATGCGCAACTTCTTCGCGCACAAGGGACGCATGGCGCTGTCGGCGGTGGCGGTCCTGCTGTCGGTGGCGTTCGTGTGCGGAACTCTCGTGTTCACCGACACGATGAACACGACGTTCGACAAGCTCTTCGCGGCCACGTCGTCGGACGTGACGGTGAGCGCCAAGGGTGCCTCCGACAGCGGTGAGACCACCGCGGACAACGGCAGGCCGCCGGTCATGCCGGCCTCCGTGCTGGCCGAGGTCCGCAAGGCGGACGGCGTGAAGTCCGCCGAGGGCACGGTGTTCTCCACCTCGGTCACCGTCGTCGACGCCGACAAGGACAAGCTGTCCCCGTCCAGCGGCGCCCCGACCATCGTCGGCAGCTGGAACAGCAACGACGCCCGCACCATGAAGATCACCTCCGGTGCGGCGCCCAAGGGCCCGGACCAGGTGATGGTCGACGCCGACACCGCAGACAAGCACGACCTGAAGCTCGGCGACGAGATCGGCGTGATCAACGCGATCGGCACGCACACCGCGAAGATCTTCGGCATCGCCGACTTCACCGTCACCAACCCCGGTGCCGCGGTCTTCTACCTGGACACGAAGACCGCGCAGGAGACCCTGGTCGGCGAGACCGGCGTCTACACGAACGTCAACGTCACCGCGGCGTCCGGTATCAGCGACGCACAGCTGAAGAAGAACGTCGTGGCCGAACTCGGCGGCGCCTACCAGGTGCAGACCGCGAAGGAGACCGCGGACGCCAACCAGAAGGACGTCGAGGGCTTCATGAACGTCATGAAGTACGCGATGCTCGGCTTCGCCGGGATCGCCTTCCTCGTCGGCATCTTCCTGATCATCAACACGTTCTCCATGCTGGTCGCCCAGCGGACCCGGGAGATCGGCCTGATGCGGGCCATCGGGTCCAGCAGGAAGCAGGTCAACCGGTCGGTGCTGGCCGAGGCGCTGCTGCTCGGCTTCGTCGGATCGGTGCTCGGCGTGGGCGCGGGCGTCGGCCTCGCCGTCGGCCTGATGAAGCTCATGGGGCAGATGGACATGCAGCTGTCCACGGACGACCTGACGGTGGCCTGGACGACCCCGGTGGTCGGACTGGTCCTCGGCGTGGTCGTCACCGTCCTGGCCGCCTACCTGCCCGCCCGGCGCGCCGGCAAGATCTCCCCGATGGCCGCGCTGCGCGACGCCGGTGCCCCCGCGGACGCCAAGGCCGGCTGGATACGGGGCGTGATCGGCACGGTCCTCACCGGCGCCGGCGCCTTCGCCCTGTTCCTCGCGGCGGACGCCGACAAGGCCAAGGACGGCTCCCTGTGGCTGGGCCTCGGCGTGGTGCTGTCCCTGATCGGCTTCGTCGTCATCGGCCCGCTGCTGGCGGGCGGCGTGGTCCGCGTCCTCGGCGCGGTCCTGCTGCGGGTCTTCGGCCCCGTCGGCCGCATGGCCGAACGCAACGCCCTGCGCAACCCGCGCCGCACCGGCGCGACGGGCGCCGCGCTGATGATCGGCCTCGCCCTGGTGGCGTGCCTGTCGGTGGTCGGCTCCTCCATGGTCGCCTCCGCCACCGACCAGCTCGACAAGACCGTCGGCACCGACTTCATCGTCCAGGACGACAACGGCCAGCTGATCACCCCGCAGGCGGTCAAGGCCGTCAAGTCCACGCCGGGCCTCGAGCGGGTCACCGAGTACAAGTGGACGAAGGCCGACTTCACCACCCCCGACGGCAAGACGCTCAAGGACACCGCGATCACCGCGGCCGACCCGTCGTACGCGACCGACCTGCGCACCGAGACGGTCGCCGGCAAGCTCACGGACGCCTACAAGCCGGACTCGATGTCCGTCCACGAGAAGTTCGCCAAGGACCACGGCATCAGCCTCGGCTCCAAGATCGGCGTCGCGTTCAAGGACGGCTCCACGGCCCGCCTGACGGTCCGGGCCATCACCAGCAGCGACGTCGTGATCGACGCGGGCGCGATGTACACGTCCATCGCCACGATGGCCAAGTACGTCCCGGCCGACAAGATGCCGCTGGACTCGTTGGTCTTCGCCTCGGCGAAGGAGGGGCAGCAGGACGCCGCCTACAGGGCCCTGAAGTCGGCGCTGCACGACTACCCGCAGTACACCGTGCGCGACCAGACCGACTACAAGGAGGCCCTGAAGGACCAGATCGGCCAGCTGCTGAACATGATCTACGGCCTGCTGGCCCTGGCGATCATCGTCGCGATCCTGGGTGTGGTGAACACCCTGGCCCTGTCGGTGGTCGAGCGGACCAGGGAGATAGGCCTCATGCGGGCCATCGGCCTCTCGCGCCGCCAGCTGCGCCGCATGATCCGCCTGGAGTCCGTCGTCATCGCCCTCTTCGGCGCCCTGCTGGGCCTCGGCCTGGGCATGGGCTGGGGCGCGACCGCCCAGAAGCTGCTCGCCCTGGAGGGCCTGATGGTCCTCGACATCCCCTGGCCGACGATCATCGGCGTCTTCATCGGCTCGGCGTTCGTGGGCCTGTTCGCCGCCCTGATCCCGGCTTTCCGGGCCGGACGGATGAACGTCCTGAACGCGATCGCCACCGAGTAGCCACCGCATACGGGGGTTGCGGGGGACCCGGCGCCGGGAAGCCACCAGGACTTCTCGGCGCCGGGCGCATTGCCGACCGCCGAGTCCGGCCTCCTGGCCGACCGCTTCGGGCGGGTGGGCACAGGCCCGGGGCCCAGGGGGCGGAGCCCTCTGGTGGGCAGGACGGCGACGCCGAGCACCTCACCCCGGGGGCGTTGTCCACAGGCCCCACCGCCAAGCCGGCGCAGCGTCGTACGCTGGAGACCCCCGGCCCGCAGCGCGCGTCGGGCCCGTCGTGTTGCCCACCCCCGGACGGAAAGCGCCCCCGAATGAGCCTGCACGGTCTGCTCGACGCCGTAGTCAAGGACGCCGCCCTCGCGGAAGCGATCAAGGCGGCCGCAGACGGCAACCGCATGCACGTCGACCTGGTCGGCCCCCCTGCGGCCCGCCCCTTCGCGGTCGCCGCTCTGGCCCGAGAGACGAGCCGGCCCGTCCTGGCGGTCACCGCGACGGGACGCGAGGCGGAGGACCTGGCCGCGGCCCTGCGCTCCCTGCTCCCGCCGGAGGGGGTCGTGGAGTACCCGTCCTGGGAGACGCTTCCGCACGAGCGGCTCAGCCCCCGCAGTGACACCGTCGGCCGCCGTCTCGCCGTGCTGCGGCGCCTGGCCCACCCCAGCTCGGACGACCCCGAGACCGGCCCGGTCTCCGTCGTCGTGGCGCCCGTACGGTCCGTCCTCCAGCCACAGGTCAAGGGCCTCGGCGATCTGGAGCCGGTGTCCCTGAAGACCGGACAGAGCGCCGATCTCAACGAGGTCGTCGACGCCCTCGCGGCCGCCGCGTACGCGCGCGTGGAGCTCGTCGAGAAGCGCGGCGAGTTCGCCGTACGCGGCGGCATCCTCGACGTGTTCCCGCCCACCGAGGAACACCCCCTGCGCATCGAGTTCTGGGGCGACGACGTCGAGGAGATCCGCTACTTCAAGGTCGCCGACCAGCGCTCCCTGGAGGTCGCCGAGCACGGGCTGTGGGCCCCGCCGTGCCGCGAGCTGCTGCTCACCGAGGACGTACGCGCGCGTGCGCGTGCCCTCGCCGAACAGCACCCCGAGCTCGGTGAACTGCTCGGCAAGATCGCCGAGGGCATCGCGGTCGAGGGCATGGAGTCCCTCGCTCCGGTCCTGGTCGACGACATGGAGCTGCTGCTCGACGTCCTGCCCAAGGGCTCCATGGCCGTGGTGTGCGACCCGGAGCGGGTACGCACGCGTGCCGCCGATCTCGTCGCCACCTCCCAGGAGTTCCTGCAGGCCTCCTGGGCCGCCACGGCCGGCGGCGGCGAGGCACCCATCGACGTGGGCGCGGCCTCCCTGTGGTCCATCGCGGACGTCCGGGACCGGGCCCGCGAGCTGGACATGATGTGGTGGTCGGTGTCGCCCTTCGCGGCCGACGAGGAGCTGGACGCCGACACGCTCAAGCTCGGCATGCACGCCCCGGAGACCTACCGGGGCGACACCGCCCGGGCCCTCGCCGACACCAAGGGCTGGCTCGCCGACGGCTGGCGCACGGTGTTCGTCACCGAGGGCCACGGTCCGGCCGTCCGTACGGTCGAGGTGCTGGGCGGCGAGGGCATCGCGGCCCGCCTGGCTGTGTCCGATTCAAGAACGGGGGACCTCGCCGAGATCTCCCCGTCCGTCGTGCACGTGGCGTGCGGCTCGATCGAGCACGGCTTCGTCGACCCGGCGCTCAAGCTGGCCGTGCTCACCGAGACCGACCTGTCCGGGCAGAGGGCCGCGGGCCGCGACGGCGCGCGCATGCCGGCCCGGCGCCGCAAGACGATCGACCCGCTCACCCTGGAGGCGGGCGACTACATCGTCCACGAGCAGCACGGCGTCGGCCGCTACATCGAGATGGTGCAGCGCACCGTGCAGGGCGCGACCCGCGAGTACCTGGTGGTGGAGTACGCCCCCGCCAAGCGCGGCCAGCCCGGCGACCGCCTTTACATCCCCACCGACCAGCTGGAGCAGATCACCAAGTACGTCGGCGGTGAGGCCCCGACCCTGCACCGCCTGGGCGGCGCGGACTGGACGAAGACGAAGGCCCGCGCGAAGAAGGCCGTCAAGGAGATCGCGGCCGACCTCATCAAGCTGTACAGCGCGCGCATGGCCGCCCCCGGGCACGCGTTCGGGGCCGACACCCCCTGGCAGCGCGAACTGGAGGACGCCTTCCCGTACGCGGAGACGCCCGACCAGCTCACCACCATCGCCGAGGTCAAGGAGGACATGGAGAAGTCGGTCCCCATGGACCGCCTGATCTGCGGCGACGTCGGCTACGGCAAGACCGAGATCGCCGTGCGGGCCGCCTTCAAGGCCGTACAGGACGGCAAGCAGGTCGCCGTCCTGGTGCCGACGACACTGCTGGTGCAGCAGCACTTCGGGACGTTCAGCGAGCGGTACGCGCAGTTCCCGGTCAACGTGCGGGCGCTGTCCCGCTTCCAGACCGACACCGAGGCGCAGGCGGTCCTGGAGGGCCTGAGGGACGGCTCGGTGGACGTCGTCATCGGCACCCACCGCCTGTTCTCGGCCGAGACGAAGTTCAAGGACCTGGGCCTGGTCATCGTCGACGAGGAGCAGCGCTTCGGCGTCGAGCACAAGGAGCAGCTGAAGAAACTGCGCGCGAACGTCGACGTGCTGACCATGTCGGCCACCCCCATCCCGCGCACCCTGGAGATGGCGGTGACCGGCATCCGCGAGATGTCGACGATCACCACCCCGCCGGAGGAGCGCCACCCGGTGCTGACCTTCGTCGGCCCGTACGAGGAGAAGCAGATCGGCGCCGCCATCCGCCGCGAGCTGCTGCGCGAGGGCCAGGTCTTCTACATCCACAACCGGGTCGAGTCGATCGACCGCGCGGCGGCCCGTCTGCGCGAGATCGTCCCCGAGGCCCGCATCGCCATCGCCCACGGCCAGATGTCGGAGTCGGCGCTGGAGCAGGTCGTCGTCGACTTCTGGGAGAAGAAGTTCGACGTGCTGGTGTCCACGACGATCGTGGAATCCGGCATCGACATCTCCAACGCGAACACGCTGATCGTGGAGCGCGGCGACACCTTCGGCCTGTCCCAGCTGCACCAGCTGCGCGGCCGCGTGGGACGTGGCCGGGAGCGCGGATACGCGTACTTCCTGTACCCGCCGGAGAAGCCGCTCACCGAGACCGCGCACGAGCGGCTCGCGACCATCGCCCAGCACACCGAGATGGGCGCGGGCATGTATGTCGCGATGAAGGACCTGGAGATCCGGGGCGCCGGAAACCTCCTCGGCGGCGAACAGTCCGGCCACATCGCGGGCGTCGGCTTCGACCTGTACGTCCGCATGGTCGGCGAGGCGGTCGCGGACTACCGGCGTCAGCTGGAGACCGGCGGGATCGAAGAGGAGCCGCCGCTCGAGGTCAAGATCGAGCTGCCCGTCGACGCCCACGTCCCGCACGACTACGCGCCGGGCGAGCGGCTGCGCCTCCAGGCGTACCGCTCCATCGCCTCCGCGAACACGGAGGAGGACATCAAGGCCGTACGCGAGGAACTCGTCGACCGTTACGGCAAGTTGCCCGAGCCGGTGGAGAACCTGCTGCTGGTGGCCGGTCTGCGCATGCTCGCACGCGCGTGCGGCGTCGGCGAGATCGTGCTGCAGGGCAACAACATCCGGTTCGCGCCGGTGGAGTTGCGCGAGTCGCAGGAGCTGCGCGTCAAGCGGCTGTACCCCGGCAGCGTCATCAAGCCGGCGGTGCGCCAGGTGCTGGTGCCGCGCCCGAAGACCGCGAAGGTGGGCGGGAAGCCGCTGGTCGGGCGGGACTTGCTGGCGTGGGTCGGGGAGTTCCTCACGTCGATCCTGGGGTCGTGACCCGGGGCGGGCGCAGGACCCGTCAGGCCACCGGCCGCACGCGCGCGCCGGTGGCCTCCCGCAGAGCCGCCGCCAGCCGGTCGCGGACCGCGATCTGCGCGGCGATGCGCGCGTCCATCACCGCGAGACGTTCGGCGGCGACTTGCAGGGCCCGCTCGGAAGCGGGCCCGGAGGTGACGTCGCCGTCCAGACACGGCAGGAACACCTGTACGTCGTCCAGGGTGAGACCGGCGTCCAGGAGGTACCGGATGTTGCGGACGCGGACGGCCGTACCGGCGTCGTACAGGCGATAGCCGTTCGCGGCGCGCTCGGAGGTGATGAACCCCGCCTGTTCGTAGTGGCGCAGGGCGCGCGGTGTCGTGCCGGTCGCCTCGGCGAGTTCGCCGATCCGCATACGGGGGTGGGGCGTGGGCGGGTGCGCCCCGCGCGGTTCTGCCATGCGGGCCAGTCTCATGCGACGACCGCGCCGCCGTCCACCGGGAGGATCACGCCGGTGATGAACGACGCCCGCGGCGAGGCCAGTTGGGTGATCGCCCAGGCGACCTCCTCGGGGCGGCCGATCCGGCCGAGCGGGGTGTGGCCGAGCTGCCACGCGCGGATCGCGGCGAGCTGCTCGGGCGGGTAACCGGCGTGGTCGGCGATCGGGGTCTCGATCGCGCCCGGGGCCACGGCGGCGACGCGGATCCCGTGGGGCGCCAGCTCCACCGCCCAACTGCGCGTGAGCACCTCCAGGGCCGCCTTCCCCGCCGCGTACAGGGAGTTGCCGGGCCAGCCGCGCTGACCGACCGATGTCGTCACGTTCACGATGACGCCGCCGCTGTCCTCCAGCGCGGCGAGCGCGGCCTGGGTGAGCAGGACGGGGGCGAGGAGGTTCGTCGCGAGCTGCGGTTCGATGGCGGTGCGGGTGTAGGTGCGCAGGGACTGGGTGTTCACGATTCCGGCGTTGTTGACGAGGACGTCGATGCGGCCGTGCCGTTCGAGCACCGCACGGACGATCGTCTCGGGGCCGTCGGGGGCCGTGATGTCGGCGGTGAGCGGGGTGATGCGGGACTCGTCGTAGGCGGCGGTCTCGGCGAGCGGCGCCGCACGGCGGCCGACGGCCACGACCTGCGCGCCCTCGGCGGCGAACGCGTGGGCGGTGGCGCGGCCTATGCCGGTACCGGCGCCGGTGACGAGGACGGTTCGGTTTTGGATGTGCGGCGTCTTCATACGGGGATCGTCGAACCTTGACGCAGGTGTCAAGGTCAAGCGGGCACGGCTACTCCATTACTCCACCGTTACTCCACCGAGCGGAACAGCATCGTCGCCAGGTTCCGGAACACGTCCTCGGGGTCCTGGTCGCCCACCGGGCCGTCCAGGTTGTGGCTGAGCAGCAGGGTGGCGAAGCCGTGCGCCAGGGACCAGGCGGCGACCCCGGCGAGGCGGGCATCGGCACCGCGGCCCTCAGGCGGCACCGTGGCGACGGCCTCGCGCAGGGCGTCGCCGGCCAGGGCGCGCGCCGTGGTCAGCTCCAGGTCGCCGTCGCGCAGCAACTCGGGCGTGAACATCACCTGGAAGTGCGCCGGGTGCTCGCGGGCGAAGCGCACATAGCGCACGCCCGCGTCCTTCAGGTCCGCCGCCTCCTTGAGGGTGGCCGCGAGCAGACCGAAGCCCTCGGCGGCGATCGCCGTGAGCAGTCCGGTGCGGTCCTTGAAGTGGTGGGCCGGTGCCGCGTGCGAGACGCCGGCGCGGCGGGCCAGGTCGCGCAGGCTCAGCGCGGACGGGCCGTCCGTGGCCAGGACGTCGAGGGCGGCGGTGAGGATGGCGCGGCGCAGGTCGCCGTGGTGGTAGGGGCGACGTTTGGCCGGGGTCGGATCGGGTGTGTCCCCGGATGCCTTGCTGGAACTCATGGTCCGCAGCGTACGCCGAATCTAGTCATTGACAAGTTGGTGCGGCTCGGGCAATCTTGTCAGTGTCAAGTTGTGGGTGCTTCAGCGAGCGGGGGTTGTGTTATGTCGGAGCAGGTCAGCGAGATCGGCGGGGGTGCGGCTGCGCAGAGCGGCGGCGTGGAGCTCGGTCGGGTGCGCCGGATGTGGCACCTGCTGGAGCCACTGCACGCGGTGCTGTACTACGCGCCGGAGGCGCTCGAGGAGGCGGCCGCGCTGGGATGCGACACGCGGGAGCGCTGGCCGAGCTACTTCCCCTACCGTGCGGCACCGCTGGGAGCGGCCGGTGCGGAGCAGGTGACCTCCGCCTTCTACAGCTTCAGCCCGCGCATGGTCGTTGAGTACGTGGAACGGGCCTGGGCGGTCGCCGGCCCGGACGCGGTGCTGAAGGCGAGGTCGCGCGCGATCGACCGGGCCTACCGCGCGATCTTCGGCGATCTGCTGGACAGGCCCGAGCTGGTGGAGGCCGCCGCGCTCGCCCGGCGCGCGGCCGAGGCGGTCGATACGGCGGGCCGCCCGCTCGCCGCCGCCAACGCCGCGCTGGACTGGCCCGACCCCGCGCACCTCCAGCTGTGGCACGCGGCGACGATCCTGCGTGAGCACCGCGGCGACGGCCACCTCGCGGCCCTGCTCGTGGCCGGCCTCGACCCTGCGGAGTCCCTCGTCTCCTTCGCCGCGATAGGCGCCGCGTCCGTCGAGCGCTTCGAGAGCCGGGGCTGGAGCGCCACGGAATGGGCGGCCGCACGCGACCGCCTGGCCGCCCGCGGGCTGGTCGGCGCGGACGGGACGGCCACCGAGTCGGGCCGCGACCTGCGCCACCGTGTGGAGCAGGACACCGACCGGCTCGCCGCCGGCCCCTGGCAGGCCCTCGGCCCGGACGGTACCGCGCGCCTCGCCGAACTGCTCGGCGACTACTGGGTGGCGGTCCTGTCCTCCGGGCTGCTGCCCTCGGAGACGACGTTGGGGATCGGCAAGGTGTGAAGGGTGCATCGCTGCGCGGGCATGCCGCAGTTCCGCTCCGCCTGAGCGGTGGGACGGGGTTTCGGCCCATGGTTCCCCTGGACGCGCGAAGCCGCCCGCGGGAACCGGTCTTCGCGGACGGCCTCTGCATTCCAGGTGGTTCAGGTGGTTCAGGTGGTTCAGGTGGTTCTGGTGGTTCAGGGGCTTGAGGCGGTCCGGCGTGATCCCGCAGGAGGGCGGCCCCTGCCGGGTGCCGTGCAGCGGTCGACGGATCTCGCGTCCCGAGTGAGTCTCCGGCTTTGCGGCTGACCGAGGCTCTACTGCTGTTCGGGCCGGTCACGGTCCCGGTCCATGCCGAGCGAGCCCTCGATCCGCTGCTGCCCGGTGTCGACCTGGTCCTCGTACTTGCCGCCGGTCCTCTCGTTGGCCTTCCGTTCCGCGGCGTCGGAGGCTTCCTTGGCCTTGTTCCGCCTCTGGCTCTTGAACTTGTCGAAGATGCCCATCCAGAGCTCCTTCCGAGGGGTGGCTCAAAAATGACGATACGCGCACTTCAGGAGGAATGCCCATTTGAGCTCACTGTGGTCTGGACCTCTCGCTCGGTACCGTGGGATCACGCACAGCCCGCCCGTGCGGGGGCGGCACCGGGAGCAAGGGGAGGGGCACACCGTGACGCGTCTGAGGGGCGGGACGGCGCCGGCCGTGCAGGGACGCACGCCGTTTGCGCAGCTTGCGCAGGAAGTGGTGAGCTGTGCTTGGTGAGAGGCACGTGAGTCACAGGGGGATGGGGAACGCGCGCTTCTTCCGCGCGGCAACGGCGTTGGCGGTCGCCACGCTCCTCGTCTCGGGATGCGAGGGTCTCGGCGAAGACGACTCATCCGCGGGATCCGGGCCGGCTGCGTCTGACGAGCGGGCGGTCAGTCCACTCAGGAACCCAGACGGTACGAAGCCAGGGCTCGCGTCCGTGACGGCGGACGCCGACAAGGCTGCGGCCCGCAAGCTCATCGGGGAGCTGTCCACGAAGGGCAGGGGGCCGAAGACGGGCTACGACCGTGACGAGTTCGGCTATGCCTGGATGGACACGGCCGACGGGGTGCCGCTCGCGAGAAACGGGTGCGACACTCGAAATGATCTTCTTCGTCGTGATGGTCAGAACCTTCGTTTCCGAGCCGGCTCCGACTGCGTGGTCATCGCCATGACGCTGGACGACCCGTACACCGGGACGACCATCGAATGGCGCAAGCAGCAGGCCTCCGAGGTGCAGATAGATCACGTGGTGCCGTTGTCGTACAGCTGGCAGATGGGTTCGTCGCGCTGGCCGGAGAGCAAGCGCAAGCAGCTTGCCAACGACGCGCTCGATTTGATGCCGGTCGAGGGGCGAGCCAACTCGGCCAAGGGTGATTCCGGACCTGCGTCCTGGCTGCCGCCCAACAAACGGATCAGGTGCGCCTACGCGGTCCGGTTCGCCCAGGTCGCCGTCAAGTACGAGATGCCGGTCACCGAACCGGACAAGCAGATGATGCTGCGCCAGTGCGGTGGTTGACGAGCAGTGCGAGTGGTCTCACCAAGGGGGCATCGGCATCCGACGGCTCATTCTCAGTCCACCGGCCCGCCGGCGACGTAAATGACCTGGCCGGAGACGAACCCCGCCTCGGGGCTCACCAGGAAGGACGCGGTGTGCGCGATGTCCTCCGGCTCTCCCACCCGCCCGACCGGGATGGACTGCGCCGCGCTGCGCCGGTACTCCGCGAAGTCGCGGCCGAGGCGTCGGGCGGACGCCCTGGTCATGTCGCTCACGACGAAACCCGGGGCTATGGCGTTGGCGGTGATGCCGTGCCGTCCGAGTTGGAGGGCGAGCGACTTGGTGAAACCGATCAGACCGGCCTTCGCGCTGCCGTAGTCGACGCGAGCGGCATCGCCGACCGCGGAGATGCTCGACATGTTGACGATGCGTCCCCAGCCGGCCGCCACCATGTGTGGGCAGACGGCCCGAGTCGCGAGGAACGGGCCACGCAGATTGATCCCGGTGACTGTGTCCCACTGCTCCGTGGTCATCTCGACGAGCTCGGCGCGGGGGCCGATGCCGGCGTTGTTGACCAGAACGGTCGGCGGCCCCAACTCGGCGGTGATCCGGGCGACGGCCTCGGTGACCGCGGCCTCGTCGGCGACGTCAGCGGCAACCGCCCGCGCTGACCCGCCCATGCTTGTGATGGCCTCCAGGGTGTCGGCACAGTCCGCCTCGTCCAGGTCGATCAAGCCGACCGCCAGACCGTCACCCGCCAGACGCGTTGCCACCGCGGCGCCGATCCCGCGTGCCGCACCGGTGACAATCGCGGTGCGGGGCTCATGAGTTGTTCGTGCCATGGGCGGAAGTCCACTGCATCGACGTTCCGCCGCCCATCGATGTAGCGCACGGCTCAATGATCAGCTCGGTGCTCGGCGTCGAGGACCTCCGGACACGCGCTTCGCGCTCTCGACAGGCCGGGCGAAAAGCGGTTTCCCCGGTTCGGCCGCCACACCTACGGTGACCGCATGGAGTTGAAGGTCTCGAGCCTCGCCGAGCGTCCCGACATGCTGGAGCGCGTCGTCGAGATGGCGGACAGCTGGCCGCAGTTCCTGATCGAGGGGCTCGTGGGCACCGCGCACTTCCCACGGATCCCTCACGAACTCCCGCAGTACGTGCTGCCGAGGACGAGCAGGGCGAGGTCGTCGCGAACGCGTACAGCGTGCCGTTCGCCCTCTCCAGCGAGGGCCGTGGCGAACTGCCGGACCGCGGCTGGGACGAGATACTCGTGTGGGCCTTCGCCGATCTGCGCCGCGAGGTGCGGCCCGACACCGTCAGCGCGATCTCGGTCTCCGTCGCCCCGCACGCCCAGGGCCGGGGCCTGTCCGCGCTGATGCTCTCCGCGATGCGCGACAACGCCCGGGCCCTCGGCTTCCGCGAGGTCGTCGCCCCGGTCCGCCCCAACGCCAAGCACCTGGAGCCGCAGACGCCCATCGAGGAGTACGCCCGCCGCGTCCGCCCCGACGGCCTGCCCCACGACCCGTGACTGCGCGTCCACGCCCGGGCCGGCGCCACGATCGACTCCGTGGCACCGGCGTCCATGACGGTGTCCGCCTCGCTGGAGGAGTGGCGCCGCTGGACGGGGCTGCCCTTCGACACCGACGGCTCCGTGGAGGTGCCCGGCGCCCTGGTGCCGGTGCGCTGCGAGCTGGAGCGGGGCTACGCGGTGTATGTCGAGCCGAACGTGTGGATGCGGCATCCCTTGTGAGCGCCGGCCCCGAGGCGAGTCTCGGGACCGGCGACGGTTCGGTATGGGCGACGGTTCGGTAGAGGCGACAGCCCGGGACCGACGTGCGGTCCCGGGCGCCCCGCGGGTCAGCCGCCGAGCGCGTCCAGGTCCAGGACCTCTCCGCTGGGCTTCTGCGTCGGGACCGGCTCGTTGTAGTCACTCAGGATGAGGGACCCCTGGTCGCCGGGGGTGAGGCTGTCGAACCGCAGGAGATACGGCTCGCCCTCGGTGGCGACGTACAGCGTGTAGCGCTCCTTGCCGTCCTTCTCGTGCAGGACGATCGCGGGCGTGCCGTCGACGGTGGTCGTCTTCCCGCGGGTGGCGTCGGAGTCGCCGTCCTCCGCGCCGCCGAGCACCGAGTCGAGGTCGCAGAAGCTCGCGAGGTCCTTGGCGTCGGCGCCCTTGGCGGACATCCTGGTCCACTTCCCGGCCAGCAGGGCCACGGCCGCGTCGGTGTCCGCCTTGGGCTCGCCCTCGCTCTGGGCGCGCAGGAACGCCTCGTCGTACTTCATGTAGACGGTGTCGCCGGTCTTGATCAGTTCGGCCTCGCCCTCGCCGTCCACGCTCATCGTCCCGGCGCACTCGCCCTTCCTGTTCAGGGCCATGTCGATCCGGATGGTGCCGCCGGTCTCGTCGTCGGGGATGTCGCCCTTCGTGCGCAGCGACGAGGCGCCGGTCGTGGCCTTGACCGCCCGCTCGGCGATCTCACCGCCCGTCAGGCCGGCGAACGGCTCCTTCTTCTTCGTCTCCGTCGGTGTGCCCGACTGGCCGCTCCGGCCGTTGGTGTCGTTCTGGCCGGCCTGGCGGGACGCGCTCGGTTTGCTGTCCGCCTTGTCCTCGCCGGGCAGGCAGCCGGTGAGTCCCGCGGTGGCCGCGGTGGCGAGGCAGAGGGCGGCAAGTGCGGTGCGATGCATGAGAGTTCCCTGGTGATGAGATGAGTCGGGTGGCCCGGGGCTGGTGCCGGGCGGCGGCCTGAGCGGTGCTCAGGCGGTGGTCAGCCGGTGGTCAGGCGGTCTTCTTCCAGTCCTGGCAGCCGGTCGTCTTGAAGTAGCCGTCGGAGGAGCTGATGGTGACGACGGCCGTGCCGGTCACGTTGTCGTTCGCGATGATCGAGCCGATCGAGTGCTCGGCGTCCTTGGTGCGCTCCCAGTAGCAGGAGTCGTCGTTGTTGCCGGTGGACTTGTAGGTGCCGGGGGCGATGTCGACGCTGACTCTCAGCATGCCGCCGTCGCCGACCGGTGTGGCGTCGGGAGAGCCCTTCGCCTTGGGGTCGACGGCCTCCCAGTCGTTGCAGCCGCTCGACTTGAAGATCTTGTCGGTGGGCTTGACGGTGACGTAACTGGTGCCGCTGACGTTCTCGTTGGCCAGCAGCGAGTCCATCTCGCCGGACGCGTCCTTGGCGCGCTCCCAGTAGCACATTCCGTCGGTGTTGCCGGTGGTGCGGTAGGTGCCGGGCTTGAGGTCCGTACCGACCTGGAAGTCCCCGTCCCCCTCGAACGCGGCCTTCTTCTCGGCGACTTCCGCCCCGTCCCCGTCCTGCTTGCCGCCGGTCGCGCGCTCCGCGGCGGAGCCCTTGGAGCTGCCGGTGCCGCCGCCGTCCCCGTTGCCACCGGTGTTCGCCGACACGGCACCGATGACGACGATCCCCACGACCGCCCCCAGCGCGATCTTGCCCTTCATGCCCATGGCTGTGTCCCCTCCCCAGACGGCAACGCGCCGCCCCTGTGACACGACCGCCGCCGATCAGCGGTCGCTCGCTCGCTGGGTCAATAAGAACAGAGCCTGTGAACCGAGTCAACACGATTCACAAGGTTAGCTGTGTACACGGCCGTGAATGCTTCGGTCCATCGGGCATCGGTATGCTCGGCGACACACACAGGACGAGGGGAGCGTGGCGGGTGCAGGACAACGCGACAGAAGTGACCGCCGCCGGGATCGCACGACTGGCCGGCGTGGGCCGCGCCGCCGTCAGCAACTGGCGCCGTCGGCATGCCGACTTCCCCAAGCCGGTCGGCGGCACCGAGACCAGCCCCTCCTTCGCCCTCGTCGAGGTCGAGACCTGGCTGCGCCGACACGGCAAACTCGCCGAAGTCCCCTTGCGGGAACGGGTCTGGCAGCAGCTCGTCGGCCACCCCGAGGGCCCCGTCACCGCCCTCACCCACGTCGGCTGCGCTCTGCTGCTGATCCACGAGCGCCCCACCGTCTGGCTGGAGGTGAGCGCCGGCTCCGACGAACGGCTCGCCGCGATGTTGCCCGGGGCGCTGGAGCAGGTGCTCACGCCGCGGTTCGGGGTGGGGCGAGGGAGGATTGGTCGCGAGCGCGGTGTTCACAGCGGCGCCGGGGCGCGGGGGGCGTCACCTGTGAACACCCCAGCCTCCCCGCACCCGGCGTCGGCAGTTCACACGACCCCCGCTGTGAACGGCTCGGACTCTGTGAACGGACCGGGCTCCGTGAAGGAATCGGGCTCCGTGAAGGAATCGGGCTCCGTGAGCGCCCCAGGCGCCGTGAACGCCCCGGACTCCGCCAACAGGCCGACCGACGTGAACAGCCCACGCCCCGTGAACACCCATGACCCCGTACACAGCCCGGCCCCCGCCAACACCCCGCACCCCGCAACCACCCCGCCGCTCCCTTCACCCACCCCGCATCCCGCACTCACCCCAACCCCCACAACCACCCGCCCCGCCCTAACACCCCCCACCGGCCCCGCCTACCTCCCCTCCACCCCCCTCCTCCGCGGCGCAGCCGAACTCGCCGCCGAGCTGGGCGCCCGCCAGACCTTCGAGTTCCTGCTCGGACGGCACCTCGACGCCAACCCGCGCCAGTACACGCTCACCCCCGCCGACCTCGCCGGACTCATGGCCGACCTCGCCGGCCCGGCCCGCACCGTCCTGGACCCGGCCTGCGGGACCGGCGCCCTGCTGCGCGCCACCGCCCAGCGCCCCGACCAGGAGCTGTACGCTCAGGACAGCGCGCCGGACCTCGCCGCGCTCGCCGCGCTCCGGCTCGCCCTGCACACCCGGGCCCCCGTGCACGCCGCCGTCGGCGACACCCTGCGCGCCGACGCCCACCCCGGGCTGCACGCCGACGCCGTCCTGTGCCACCCCCCGTTCAACGAGCGCAACTGGGGCCACGACGAACTGGCCTACGACCCGCGCTGGGAGTACGGCTTCCCGGCCCGCAACGAGTCCGAGCTCGCCTGGGTCCAGCACGCCCTCGCCCGCCTGCGCGACGGCGGCACCGCCGTACTCCTGATGCCTCCTGCCGCCGCCTCCCGCCGCTCCGGCCGCCGCATCCGCGCCGACCTGCTGCGCCGGGGCGCGCTGCGCGCCGTGATCGCGCTGCCGGTCGGCGCGGCACCCCCGTACAACATCCCGCTCCACCTGTGGGTGCTGCGCCGGCCCGAACGGACGTCCGCGCAGGCGCCCGCCCATCCCGAGGTGCTGCTCGCCGACGCGGGGCAGTTCGCCGCAGAGGGGCGCGGCGGACCCGACTGGCGGGCCGTGCGGGACACCGTCCTCGACGCCTGGCGCGCCTTCGACCGGGCCGGCCGTCTGGACGAGCGACCCGGCCTGGCCCGTTCCCTGCCCGTCATCGACCTCCTCGACGACGACGTCGACCTCGCCCCGGCCCGCCACCTGCCGCCCGCGACAGCGGCCGACGGCGCCGAACAGCTCACCGGCGTACGCGAACGGCTCGGCGAGACCCTGCGGCTGACCGCCGACCTCACCCCGCCGCCCGCGCGCACCGCACCGTCCGCGCCCCGCTGGCCGCTCACCACCGTCGGTGAACTCGCGCGCGGCGGCGCCCTGGTGATGCGCACCGGCGGAAACGGTGGCCACGCGCGCGTGCCCGTGCTCACCGACCACGACGTCCTCTCCGGAACGGCCCCCTCAGGGACGCTGCCCGAGAGCGACGAGGCACCCGTGCTCACCGAGCAGGGCGACGTCGTCGTCCCGGTGCTCGGCGGCGGCTCCGTGGCGCGCGTGATCGACCAGGAGACACAGGGCGCCGCCCTGGGGCGCAACCTCGTCCTCCTGCGCCCCGACCCCACCGCGCTCGACCCCTGGTTCCTCGCCGGCTTCCTGCGCGGCACCGCCAACAACCGCCAGGCCAGCAGCTACGCGTCCACCGCCACACGCCTGGACGTACGCCGGCTCCAACTGCCGCGACTGCCGCTGGACGAGCAACGGCGCTACGGCGCACGCTTCCGCGCACTCGACGACTTCGAACGGGCGCTGAGGCACGCGGGCCGGCTCGGGGAACAGCTCGTGCGCGGAATGTACGACGGCCTCACCGACGGCACGGTCGCACCCGACTGAACCGAGACGGTCCCGCCGAACGGAGACGGTCCCGCCG
The DNA here is from genome assembly GCF_054782695.1 of Streptomyces deserti. Taxonomy (NCBI): domain Bacteria; kingdom Bacillati; phylum Actinomycetota; class Actinomycetes; order Kitasatosporales; family Streptomycetaceae; genus Streptomyces; species Streptomyces deserti. The sequence continues at coordinate 101,225 of NZ_BAAGRZ010000014.1, read as the reverse complement.
AACCGAGACGGTCCGCCGAACGGAGACGGCCCCGACTGACCCGCGACGGTCCCGACCCGCCGCACCTGCGACGTCGTACGAGGTGGTCGGAGTGATCAGCACGACAACGGTTCGGTACAACCCGGGACCGCTTGTCCGTGTCGGCCTATACGCTCGAAGCGACATTCGCACGAAGCGACATGCGCACGACCGGCGTTGCCCGACGCCGGCCGCCCTCGTACGCCCACCTCAGGGACCAGGAGCTGTCATGCATGGCCACGGCTACACGCAGCCGGTGAAGCGGCCGCCCGCCGCGGGGTGGCTGGTCTTCCTGCGCGTGCTGTTCGTGGCGATCTCGATCCTCAGCATCGGCATCCTGGCGTGGACGATGCTGCTGCGCCTGGCGATCGTCACCCGCAGGGCGCTCGACTGGTGCCTGTTCGTGGCCGCGCTCGTGGCCGACACCCTGGCGCTCGTGCTCGTCGGCACCGAGCCCGGCGACGAGGTCCACACCGTGGGCGGCTGGACCGGTATGGGCCTGCTCTTCGGCACGCTCGTGGCCGCCATGGCGTACTACCTGGCGGCGGACGTACGCCATTTCCACCAGCTCCGCTACGGCGGATACGCCCCCCAGCCCATGCCCATGCCCATGCCCACGCCCGCACCGGCGTACGGCTATCCGCCGGTGCCGTACTCCGCGACACCCCAGCCGCAGACCCCGCCGAGCCCGCAGACCCACCAGACGCCGCAGCCGCCGCAGGCCCCGCACACCCCGCCCCCGATGTCCCGCACGCCCGTGCCGGAGCCCCCGCTGCACAGCCCGCCGCCGCAGCGCCCCGCGCCCGCCCGCATCGACCAGGTACGTGCCGAACTCGACGAACTCAGCCACTACCTGCGCCAGAACGAAGGCCGCGACGAAGCACGCGACGAGGGACGGCACGAAGGCCGCAACGAGGGACGGCACGAAGGACGGCACGACGGCGACCACGAGGGCGGACGGTGAGCGGGGCGACAGGACGCGTCGTCGCCGGCCGCTACGAACTGTCCACGCTGATCGGGCAGGGCGGCATGGGACAGGTCTGGACGGCCTACGACCAGCGGCTCGACCGGCGCGTGGCGGTGAAGCTGCTGCGCCCCGACCGGGTGGCCGGCCAAGAGGCCGACGAGCTGCGCCGCCGCTTCGTGCGCGAGTGCCGGGTGACGGCTCAGGTCGACCATCCCGGCCTGGTCACCGTGCACGACGCGGGCAGTGAGGGCGAGGAGCTGTTCCTCGTCATGCAGTACGTCGACGGGGCCGACCTCTCCGACCACCTCGCCGAACACGACCCGTACCCCTGGCAGTGGGCGGTGGCGGTCGCCGCGCAACTGTGCGCCGTGCTGAGCGCCGTGCACGCCGTGCCGATCGTGCACCGTGACCTCAAACCACGGAACGTGATGGTGAAGCAGGACGGCACGGTCACCGTCCTCGACCTCGGCGTCGCCTCCGTCATGGACACCGACACCACCCGCCTCACGCACACCGGTTCACCCATCGGCTCGCCCGCCTACATGGCCCCGGAACAGGCGATGGGCGGCGCGGTCGGCCCGTACACGGACCTGTACGCGCTCGGCGTACTCCTGCACGAACTCCTCAGCGGAGACGTGCCGTTCTCCGGTTCGACGGCGCTCGGCGTGCTTCACCGGCACCTGTACGAGCCGCCGCTGCCCGTGCGCCGCACCCGCCCGGAAGTCCCCGAGGCGCTGGAAGCGCTGGTCCTGCGCCTGCTCGCCAAGGACCCGCAGCACCGCCCCGCCTCCGCGCAGGAGGTGTACGAGCACCTGGAGCTGCTCCTGCCCGCGCGCGGGACGCCCACCGGGGCACCCCTCGACCCCACCCGCCCCTTCCTGCGCCCGCACGCCCCCTGGCCGGACCGTGCGCGCACGCCCGCGCCCCAGCCCGCCCCGGTCACGCCGGTCGCCGAGAAAGCCGAGAAGCCGGACGTCGCCCGGGCCGTCGACGAGGTCAAGCGCCTCCTCGGCGAGGGCCGCATCACCCAGGCCGTCGACATCCTCGGCGCGATCCTGCCGGTCGCCGCCGAACAGCACGGCGTGCACTCCCCGGTCGTCCGCACCCTGCGCAAGCAGTACGCCGCCACGCTCCTGGACGACGGCCAGTACCGGCGCGCGCTGCCGGAACTGCGCCGCCTCGCCGACGAACGCGCCGCCGAGGCCGGCCAGGCCGACCCGCAGTCGCTGCGCTTCCGCTACGAGGGCGCCCAGTGCCTGGAGCAGCTCGGCGAACCGGCGGCGGCGCTCGCCGAGTACCGGGCGCTGCTGCCGTACTACGAGAACCAGTACGTCTCGGCCGGCGACCCCGACCTCGCCCACGACGTGCGCCGCCGCATCGGCCACCTCCTCCTCGCCCTCGGCGACCGCGCCGCCGCCCACGACACCCTGGTCCGCCTGCTCCATGACGTGGAACGCACCCAGGGCCCCGCCCACCCCCTCGCCGCGGAGCTCCGACGGACACTGCAGTGGCTGGGACAGGTACGCGGCTGACGTCTCGCCCCCAGCGCGGCGATGCCGGAAGTCGGGGTGAATCGTTGGTCGAATGGGTTGGCCAGAGCCTGGTCGCTGCCTACCATCGATCACCGCAAGACTTTGTGCGCCCGCCCGTCGCCCGACCACCACCCCTCAACGAGGCGCTGCGCGCCGCACCTGTCTATTGCAATCTCCTCGGGAGGCTTCCTTGCACCGCCGCCGTCGTACCGCGCTCGTCCTCACCGCCGCGATCGCCGCCGCGGCGCCCCTCCTGACCGCCTGCGGAAACGATGCGCACCCCGGTGCGGCGGCCGTCGTCGGAGGCCAGCGGATCACCGTCTCCCAGCTGGAGGAGAGGGTCGACGAGGTGCGCACGGCCCAGCGGGCGGCCGTGCCGAACGACGCCCAGTACCAGCAGGCCATCGCCGGGACCGGCACCCTCACCCGCGACACCCTGCACACCATGGTCCTCGACCAGGTGCTGCACCGCGCCGCCCAGGACGCGGGCGTCACCGTCACCCGCAAGGAGATCCAGCAGATGCGCACCGGCCTGGAGCAGCAGGCCGGCGGCGCCAAGGCGCTGGAGACGGCCTGGCTCCAGCGGTACGGCATCCCGCCGCAGCGCCTCGAGGAGAACCTCCGCCTCCAGCTCGAGGCCCAGAAGCTCGCCGAGAAGCTCGGCACCGACACCAACCGCCCCGCCTTCTGGAAGGCCCTGTCCGAGGCCTCCGACAAACTGAACGTCGACCTCAACCCCCGCTACGGCACCTGGGACGTCCAGAAGAGCAGCCGCGTCGACGCGAAGACCCCGTGGGTACGGGAAGTCTCGGCGGCGCAGACGGACCAGACGGCGTAGGAGCACGCCCCGACCACCGGCACGACCACCCACAAGACCACCACAGATCCCCCCTCCCTCCTGTGGACAACTGATCGCCCCGTCGGTGCCGTGGGTTAGCGTCGAATCGTGAACGCAACCAGTCCCGAAGCCACCCCCGGCACCGGCCCTGAGGCCACCCCCGGCCGCATCGTCCTGCTCACCACCAGCCACCGCGTCGCCCCCGGCCTGCTGTCCTGGCCCGCCTGGCAGGCGCTGCACGCGGCCGACCAGGTGCTGTGCGCGGACGGCACGCACCCGCAGCTGCCGTATCTGCGCGAGGCGGGTATACCGGTGGCCGAAGCGACCCCGACCGCCGAGGAACTGGTCGACGCCTGCGCCGGCGGCCGGACGGTCGTGGTCGTGGCGACGGGCGAGGGCGAGCCGGCCCTCACGGACGGCCTGGCGCGCCTCGCCGGCTCCGGCCGCGTCCGCATGCCCGAGCTGGAGCTGCTCCCCGCCTCCTACGACCTGCCCGGCGCCCGCCTCCTCGACCTCGTCCAGGTCATGGACCGCATCCGCGCCGAGTGCCCGTGGTCCTCGCAGCAGACCCACAAGGGCCTGGCGAAGTACGGCATCGAGGAGGCGTACGAACTCGTCGAGGCGATCGAGGAAGGCGACCGCGACGAACTGCGCGAGGAACTCGGGGACGTCCTGCTCCAGGTCGTCTTCCACGCCCGCATCGCCGAGGAGGACGCGCAGGCCCCCTTCTCCATCGACGACGTGGCCGGTGGCATCGTCGCGAAGCTCATCCACCGCCACCCGCACGTCTTCGGTGACGAGACGGCGACGACGCCCGAGGAGGTCAAGGAGCACTGGCTGCGCACGAAGGCGGCCGAGAAGCAGCGCACGTCGATCACCGAGGGCATCCCCCTGGGCCAGCCCGGCCTGGCCCTCGCGGCGAAGCTGGCCTCCCGGGTCCGTACGGCGGGCCTGGACGTCCCGCTGCCGCAGGTCGAGGGCATCGGCTACGAGTTGCTGTCGCTGGCGGTGCGGGCCGAGGCGGAGGGAGTGGACCCGGAGGCGGCGCTGCGGGCGGCGGCCCGGGCTTATCGGGATGCGGTGCGGGCTGCCGAAGGACTCGACGCTCAGGACGTCCAGGCCGAGGAATGACTGCGCAAGGCCGCCGCCGAGGACCTCACCCGTCTGCCCGGAAGGCTTCCCCCGCCCCCGCCCCGGTCCGACCCGCCCGCGAGCCGGATACCGTCAAGGAGTGACCAACCAGCCCCACCCACCGACTCCCGCCCCCACCCTCTTCACCTGGGAGTTCGCCACCAACCCCTACCCCGCCTACGCCTGGCTCCGCGACCACGCCCCCGTCCACAGGACGAAGCTCCCCAGCGGAGTGGAGGCCTGGCTGGTCACCCGGTACGCCGACGCCAAGCAGGCCCTCGCCGACCAGCGGCTCTCCAAGAACCCGGCGCATCACGACGAGCCCGCGCACGCCAAGGGCAAGACCGGGATCCCCGGGGAGCGCAAGGCCGAGTTGATGACCCACCTCCTCAACATCGACCCGCCCGACCACACCCGGCTGCGCCGCCTGGTCTCCAAGGCCTTCACGCCCCGCCGGGTCGCCGAGTTCGCCCCTCGGGTGCAGGAGCTGACCGACCAGCTCATCGACCGGTTCGCCCCCGCCGGCTCCGCCGACCTCATCCACGAGTTCGCCTTCCCGCTCCCCATCTACGCCATCTGCGACATGCTCGGCGTGCCCCGCGAGGACCAGGACGACTTCCGCGACTGGGCGGGCATGATGATCCGCCACCAGGGCGGCCCCCGGGGCGGTGTCGCGCGGTCCGTGAAGAAGATGCGGGGCTATCTCGCCGACCTCATCCACCGCAAGCGCCAGGCCCTGCCCGCCGAACCCGTCCCCGGCGAGGACCTCATCTCCGGCCTCATCCGCGCCTCCGACCACGGCGAGCACCTCACCGAGAACGAGGCCGCCGCCATGGCCTTCATCCTTCTCTTCGCGGGGTTCGAGACCACCGTCAACCTCATCGGCAACGGCACGTACGCCCTGCTCACGCACCCCGACCAGCGCGCCCGTCTGCAGCGTTCCCTCGCCGCGGGCGAACGCGAGCTGCTCGAGACCGGCGTCGAGGAACTCCTCCGCTACGACGGCCCCGTCGAGCTCGCCACCTGGCGGTTCGCCACCCGGCCGCTCACCATCGGCGGGCAGGACATCGCACCCGGCGACCCCGTCCTCGTCGTCCTGGCCGCCGCGGACCGGGATCCGGAACGGTTCGCCGATCCCGATGTCCTGGACCTCTCCCGCCGCGACAACCAGCACCTCGGATACGGCCACGGCATCCACTACTGCCTGGGCGCCCCGCTCGCCCGCCTGGAGGGCCAGACCGCGCTCGCCACGCTCCTCACCCGCCTCCCGGACCTCCGGCTCGCGGCGGACCCGGCCGAGCTGCGCTGGCGCGGCGGCCTCATCATGCGCGGACTGCGCACCTTGCCGGTCACCTTCACACCCCTCCATCAGGGCAAAAGTGACACGCCTTCAACTCTGTGATCTTCACGTGATCTGCGCGGCATGAACTTGTGACAAGTGATCGTCTGCCGATACGTTCACCCATCGGCGCGGCGCCCCCGGCACCACCCGCCGCGCCGGTCACCGCTGTCTCGCGAAAGGTCTCCGTATGCTCTCCGGGAACGGTCGTCACCGTCGCCCCCGCCAGGCTCCGGCTCTCCTCGTAGCGGCCGGAGTGACCGGCTCCGCCATCGCGATCCCGTTGCTCGGGGCCACCGGCGCGAGCGCGGCCGACGGTACGACCTGGGACCGGGTCGCGGACTGTGAGACCGGCGGCGCCTGGAGCCAGAACAGCGGCAACGGCTACTACGGCGGCCTGCAGCTGTCCCAGGAGGACTGGGACAAGTACGGCGGCCTCGACTACGCCGCGAGCCCCGACCTGGCCAGCCGTTCCCAGCAGATAGCCGTCGCCGAGAGAATCCTCGCCGACCAGGGGGTCGGCGTCTGGCGCACCTGCGGACTGCTCGCCGGTCTGGACAAGGACTCGTCCTCGGCCGACATCGACACCGGGGTGGCGAGCGATACGTCCGGGTCGTCCGACTCGTCCAACTCGTCGGGTTCATCGGCATCGCCGGATTCGCCCGGCCTGCTCGACTCCCTGGATTCCTCCAGCTCCTCCAGCTCCTCCGGCTCTTCCGACTCCTCCGCTTCGTCGCCCGAGTCGACCTCCCCTTCCCCGTCGTCCGACGGGGCGTCGAACACCGGGGACGAATCGGCCAAGTCCGGCACGTCCTCCGCGTCCACGCCCACGGCTGACCCGGAGAGCGAATACCCGGACAACTCGGGTCATAACGGCGGCTCTTCGGCGCTGACCGACACCGGCGCGACCGACACCGGCGCGACCGACCCCGGGGCATCCGGCACCGGCCGGCACCGCGGCCCCAGCGCGGACGAGGCCGCGGGCGACGGGCGTACGGCCGAACCGGCGGGCCGGCACGCCTCGCGCGGTGACGCGGCCGCGCGCGACGCGATGGACGGCTCGTACACCGTGCGTCCCGGGGACAGCCTGTGGTCCATCTCCGACTCCCTTGACCTCAGCGGGGGATGGCGCGCGCTCTACGTGGAGAACGAGAAGGTCATCGGCGCCGACCCGGACCTCATCCGCCCCGGTCAGACGCTTCAAGTCGGGGTCGAACCGGGCGAAAAGTAGCGGCGGTTCGCGGTGAATGTCCCATGTAAGAGCGATGAGAGATAGATCTCAGAAGCCCTGATCGTCTTTGAAATTCCGCGGATCGCGTGTCTACGGTCGTGACCGCTCGCCATCGCGGGCCCCGGCTGCCGCAACGCCGAATCCTGCCAGCGGCCGCCCGGGAAAAGTCGTCGCGTCAAGCGCCGTAGGCAGGAGCGGGGGACCCAAGGTAAGTGCCGGGCCCAGCAGTTGAGGCTGGTTCCGGCTAGGGGTGAAGCCGTGTCCCGCAAGGGACGCGGCCGGGCAACTCAACCGGCCCGAACCCGACAGCTCACCTCGCAGGCGTCGGTGAGGGGATCCATTCATGCTGTTTTCCGGCAAGGGCAAGCACCGTCGTCCGTCCAAGGCCACCCGCGCCCTCGCGCTCGCCGGTGTCACCGGCGCCGCCGTCGCCGCCCCGCTGATGGCGGCCGGCAACGCCTCCGCCGCCACCGCCTCCGAGTGGGAGGCCGTCGCCCAGTGCGAGTCCGGCGGCAACTGGTCCATCAACACCGGCAACGGCTACTACGGCGGTCTGCAGTTCTCCGCCTCCACCTGGGCCGCGTACGGCGGCACGAAGTACGCCTCCACCGCCGACCAGGCCACCAAGGCGCAGCAGATCGAGATCGCCGAGAAGGTCCTCGCGGGCCAGGGCAAGGGTGCCTGGCCGGTCTGCGGCAAGAACCTGTCCAGCGCCGCCTACACCGGCGGCTCCGCCGACAGCGGCTCGGGCTCCTCGAACAGCACGGCCACCCGGGAGACCGAGCAGCAGCCGGCCTCCCGCTCCGCCGAGCGCCCGGCCCAGACCCAGAAGAGCCAGAAGACCGTCACCACCCCGACCGGCAAGAAGGTCAAGAAGGGTGACGGCGAGTACAAGGTCGTCGAGGGCGACACCCTCAGCTCGATCGCCCAGGAGCACGACGTCAAGGGCGGCTGGGAGAAGCTGTTCGAGCTGAACAAGGGCATCGTCGAGGACGCCAACCTCATCTACCCGGGCCAGCAGCTGCACCTGAAGTAAGCCCGAAGCAGGCCTGAAGCAAGAGGGCGCTGCTCCCCCTGACTCCCCGCCCCGGTGCGCGTTCCCCCGTACGCGCCGGGGCGGGGTTTTTCACGCGGTCGTGCGGGTTTTTCACGCGGTCGTGGGGAGAGCGTGCGACCCCGTCTTTGTTCCGTTCGGAAACAATTTACTCTCGGTTCTGTCCATGGGGTGGGCGACCGGCTGGCCGATCGCCCCGGGCCGGTTAGGCTCATCTCGCAGAACCACACGGTTCACCTCACAGAGCCATCGCGGTCCTGCCAACCCGCGTCACATCCCACGAAGGAGATGCTCGTGCCGTCCATCGACGTCGTCGTAGCCCGGGAAATCCTGGACTCCCGAGGCAATCCCACGGTCGAGGTCGAGGTCGGCCTCGACGACGGCAGCACCGGTCGTGCCGCCGTCCCGTCCGGCGCCTCCACGGGCGCCTTCGAGGCCATCGAGCTCCGCGACGGCGACTCGAACCGCTACATGGGCAAGGGTGTCGAGAAGGCCGTCCTCGCCGTCATCGAGCAGATCGGCCCGGAGCTGGTCGGTTACGACGCCACCGAGCAGCGCCTGATCGACCAGGCGATGTTCGACCTGGACGCCACCGACAACAAGGGCTCCCTCGGCGCCAACGCCATCCTCGGTGTCTCGCTCGCCGTCGCCCACGCCGCCTCCGAGGCCAGCGACCTCCCGCTCTTCCGCTACCTGGGCGGTCCCAACGCGCACCTGCTGCCGGTGCCGATGATGAACATCCTGAACGGCGGCTCGCACGCCGACTCCAACGTGGACATCCAGGAGTTCATGATCGCCCCGATCGGCGCGGAGTCCTTCTCCGAGGCCCTGCGCTGGGGCGCCGAGGTCTACCACACCCTGAAGAAGGTCCTGAAGAGCAAGGGCCTGGCCACCGGCCTCGGTGACGAGGGCGGCTTCGCCCCGAACCTCGGCTCCAACCGCGAGGCCCTCGACCTCATCCTCGAGGCGATCAAGGAGGCCGGCTACACCCCCGGCGAGCAGATCGCCCTCGCCCTCGACGTGGCCGCGTCCGAGTTCTACAAGGACGGCTCCTACGTCTTCGAGGGCAAGGAGCGCTCGGCGGCCGAGATGACCGAGTACTACGCCGAGCTCGTCGAGGCGTACCCGCTGGTCTCCATCGAGGACCCGCTGTTCGAGGACGACTGGGAGGGCTGGAAGACCATCACCGCCAAGCTCGGTGACAAGGTCCAGCTCGTCGGCGACGACCTGTTCGTCACCAACCCCGAGCGCCTGGCCCGCGGCATCGAGGAGGGCGCGGCCAACGCCCTGCTGGTCAAGGTCAACCAGATCGGCTCGCTGACCGAGACCCTGGACGCCGTCGAGCTGGCCCAGCGCAACGGCTTCAAGTGCATGATGTCCCACCGCTCCGGCGAGACCGAGGACGTCACCATCGCCGACCTGGCCGTCGCCACCAACTGCGGCCAGATCAAGACCGGCGCCCCGGCCCGCTCCGAGCGCGTCGCCAAGTACAACCAGCTGCTGCGCATCGAGGAGATCCTCGACGACGCCGCGGTGTACGCCGGCCGCAGCGCGTTCCCGCGCTTCAAGGGCTGAGCACGGCTTCGTAGGAAGCGTCGTACGTACGTCCCCGTACTCGGTCCCGTACCGTGTCCGGGGACGTACGCGCGTATGAGGGTGAACGGGAGGCGGGGAGCCATGGCCGTGAAGGACCGGGACCGGTTCTCCACCGCGACCAGGATCCGGCTGATCGGCGAGCAGACGGCGGCCCGGGTCTACCGCTCGCAGACCCGGCGCCAGGCCCGCCGCTCCCGGCTGACCGGCCGGGCCGCGCTGCTCGCTCTCGTGCTCTGCTCACTGATCGTCGCCCTGGCCTACCCGATGCGGCAGTACGTCTCCCAGCGCGCCGAGATCGCCGACCTCCAGCGCGAGCAGGAGCAGGCCCGGCAGCGGGTCGAGCGGCTGCGCGACCTCAAGGCACGCTGGCAGGACGACGCCTACGCCGAGCAGCAGATCCGGCAGCGGCTGCACTACGTCATGCCCGGGGAGACCGGCTACATCGTGATCGACCCGGGCGCCGCCGAACAGTCGCGCGCCGACGCGGGGGCGGCCGACCGCCCCTGGTACTCGAACGTCTGGGACGGAGTCGACAAGTCCGACGCCTCCGACCAGTGACCGGACAGAAAGACAGCCTGAACACAGTCATGCAAACGCCCCCGCCGCCCACCCCGCGCACCGAACCCACCGACGCGGATGTCGAGGCCTTCAAGCAGCAGCTCGGGCGGCCCCCGCGCGGGCTGCGCGCGATCGCGCACCGCTGCCCGTGCGGGCAGCCGGACGTCGTGGAGACGGCGCCGCGGCTGCCCGACGGCACGCCGTTCCCGACGCTGTACTACCTGACGTGCCCGCGGGCCTCCTCGGCCATCGGCACGCTGGAGGCCGAGGGCGTGATGAAGGAGATGACGGCCCGGCTGGAGACCGACCCGGAGCTGGCCGCCGCGTACCGCGCCGCGCACGAGGACTACATCCGGCGCCGCGACGAGATCGAGGAGCTGAAGGGCTTCCCGAGCGCGGGCGGCATGCCGGACCGGGTGAAGTGCCTGCACGTGCTGGTCGCCCACTCGCTGGCGGCCGGACCGGGCGTGAACCCGCTCGGCGACGAGGCGCTCGCGATGCTGCCCGAGTGGTGGCGCAAGGGGCCCTGTGTGACGACTGGTGCGCCGCCCACCGGTGACGGGTGGCAGGTGGACAGCACGGACACGGGCCACTTCGCCGCCGGGCCGATCGAGGAGGACGACAAGTGACCCGTGTCGCCGCCATCGACTGCGGTACGAACTCCATCCGGCTCCTCGTCGCCGACGCGGACCCGGCCACCGGCGAGCTCGTCGACCTGGACCGCCGCATGACGATCGTCCGTCTCGGCCAGGGCGTCGACCGCACCGGCCGACTCGCCCCCGAGGCGCTGGAGCGGACCTTCGCGGCCTGCCGCGCGTACGCCCGGGTCATCAAGGAGCACGGCGCGGAGCGGCTGCGCTTCGTGGCGACCTCCGCGTCCCGGGATGCCGAGAACCGCGACGACTTCGTGCGCGGGGTGCTCGACATCCTGGGCGTCGAACCCGAGGTCATCACCGGCGACCAGGAGGCCGAGTTCTCCTTCACCGGCGCCACCAAGGAGCTGACGGGACGGCAGGACCTGCACCGCCCGTTCCTGGTCGTGGACATCGGCGGCGGCTCCACCGAGTTCGTCGTCGGCGACGACCAGGTGCGCGCGGCGCGCTCCGTCGACGTGGGCTGCGTCCGTATGACCGAGCGGCACCTGGTCCGGGACGGGGTCGTGACCGACCCGCCGACCGAGGAGCAGATCACGGCGATGCGCGCCGACATCGAGGCCGCCCTCGACCTCGCCGAGCAGACCGTGCCACTGCGCGAGGCCCGCACACTGGTCGGCCTGGCCGGCTCGGTCACCACGGTCTCGGCGATCGCGCAGAACCTGCCCGAGTACGACTCGACGGCCACCCACCACTCCCGCGTCTCCCACGACCGCGTCCGCGAGATCACCACCCGCCTGCTGCACTCCACCCACGCCGAGCGCGCGGCGATCCCGTCGATGCACCCGGGCCGGGTGGACGTGATCGGCGCCGGCGCCCTCGTCCTGCTGTCGGTCATGGAGCGCGTCGGCGCGGAGGAGGTCGTGGTGAGCGAGCACGACATCCTGGACGGCATCGCCTGGTCGGTGGCGTAGGTCTCCGGAGACCGGTGGTCTGCGTCTCCTTTACTACCGATCGGTAGCCCTCGGCTGAGCGGTCTGGATAGCGTATGAGCGGGTCCGAGGGGTGTCCGGGAAGCCCGGCAGCACCCCTTGGGAACGGCCCGTCGGAAAAGTTCGTGAAGTTCTTCACAAGGAATTGGGCCCTGGAGGACGACGGGAAGGGTTCGGTTGACCCGTTCAGGGGGTCAACAGGCCCCTGAGCACGTTCAGAAGGGCTGAGCGCGAGGGCTACGGCGGGGCCCCGCAGCGGTTCCGCCGAGGGCCCTCACAAGGGGTCGCGGGGGCCAGAGAGGCAGCTCACGCGGCATTGACAACGGGCCGCCCCGCGCACTGGTTCCCGCTCACCGTCATGATCTCCGCCACGTGGGCGCGGGAGTGTAACACAGGCGCTGCCCGAGCTTGTGAAGGGGCGCACGAGCCACCCCCCTGAGGCGGGTGGATACTCGATGGCATGAGCACCACGGAGCGTCCCAGGATCCTCGTAGTAGGCGGTGGGTACGTAGGCCTGTACGCAGCTCGACGCATTCTGAAGAAGATGCGTTACGGCGAGGCGACCGTCACGGTCGTCGACCCCCGGTCGTACATGACCTACCAGCCCTTCCTCCCCGAAGCCGCCGCCGGCAGCATCTCCCCGCGTCACGTCGTCGTCCCGCTGCGGCGCGTGCTTCCCAAGGCGGAGGTCCTCACCGGCCGGGTCACCACCATCGACCAGGACCGCAAGGTCGCCACGATCGCCCCGCTGGTGGGCGAGGCGTACGAGCTGCCCTTCGACTACCTGGTCATCGCGATGGGCGCGGTCTCCCGCACCTTCCCGATCCCCGGCCTCGCCGAGCAGGGCATCGGCATGAAGGGCATCGAGGAGGCCATCGGCCTGCGCAACCACGTTCTCGAGCAGCTCGACAAGGCCGACTCCACCAACGACGACGAGATCCGCCGCAAGGCGCTCACCTTCGTCTTCGTGGGCGGCGGATTCGCCGGTGCGGAGACCATCGGCGAGGTCGAGGACATGGCCCGGGACGCGGCGAAGTACTACAAGAACGTGTCCCGTGAGGACATGCGCTTCATCCTCGTCGACGCCGCCGACAAGATCCTCCCCGAGGTCGGCCCCAAGCTCGGCAAGTACGGCAAGGAGCACCTCGAGGGCCGCGGCGTCGAGGTCTACCTGAACACCTCCATGGAGTCCTGCGTCGACGGCCACGTGGTGCTGAAGAACGGCCTCGAGGTCGACTCCAACACCATCGTCTGGACCGCGGGCGTCAAGCCGAACCCGGCCCTCGCTCGCTTCGGCCTCCCGCTGGGTCCGCGCGGTCACGTCGACTGCGAGCCGACGCTCCAGGTCAAGGGCACCGACTACATCTGGGCCGCCGGTGACAACGCCCAGGTCCCCGACCTCGTTGGCCGCAAGGCCGGCAACGAGAACGCCTGGTGCCCGCCGAACGCCCAGCACGCTCTGCGTCAGGCCAGGGTGCTCGGCGACAACGTGGTCTCCGGCATGCGGGGCTTCCCGCAGAAGGAGTACAGCCACGCCAACAAGGGCGCCGTGGCGGGCCTCGGCCTGCACAAGGGCGTGGCGATGATCGTCATGGGCAAGATGAAGATCAAGCTGAAGGGCCGCCTCGCCTGGTACATGCACCGTGGCTACCACGGTCTGGCGATGCCGACCTGGAACCGCAAGATCCGCGTCTTCGCCGACTGGACGCTCGGCATGTTCCTCAAGCGCGAGGTGGTGTCCCTGGGCGCCATCGAGTCCCCGCGCGAGGAGTTCTACGAGGCCGCCAAGCCGGCGCCGGTCGCCGCCGCGCCGAAGGAGAAGACCGAGGAGAGGGCCAAGGCCTCCTGACCGAGGTCACTTCGCACCCCCCTGAAGGGGCCGCCTGCCATCCGTGGTGCGGGCGGCCCCTTCGGCGTTCCCCGTGAGGCTGCCGGGGCGGACGGGAACGGCCCGATGCGTGCAGGAACGGTTTTGCGCAGACGTAACGCGCGCCGGGGACTGCGCCCGGGCCCCGCAGGTGTTTACGTGGGTGTCGGACATTCCGGGATCACCTGTCACGGAGGTGGTGCACCATGCCAGATGCCGCGCCGCGGCTGAAGGGCCTCGTAGAGCAGACGCTGGGAGCCCCGCTCCCGGTGCGCATCCGCGCCTGGGACGGTTCGCTGGCGGGCCCGCCGGGCGCGCCGACCCTGGTCGTGCGCAACCGCCGCGCCCTGCGCCGTCTGCTGTTCAAGCCCGGCGAGCTGGGCCTGGCCCGCGCCTGGGTCGCCGGGGACCTCGACATCGACGGAGACCTCTACACCGCCCTCGACCTGCTCGCCGGCCTCATCTGGGAGCGCGGCGAGGACGCCCGCACGCTCGCCGAGGCGCTCCGCGACCGGGAGGTCCGCTCCGCCGTACGCGGACTCGTCCGGCTCGCCGGCCCGCCGCTGCCCCCCGCCCCGCCCCCGGAGGAGGCCCGCAGGCCCCGCCGCGGCCTGCACACCAAACGTGCCGACAGACGCGCCATCAGCCACCACTACGACGTCGGCAACGACTTCTACGAGATCGTCCTCGGCCCGTCCATGGTGTACTCCTGCGCCTACTGGCCCGCCCCGGACAGCACCCTCGAAACCGCCCAGCACGACAAGCTCGAACTGGTCTGCCGCAAACTCGCCCTGAAGCCGGGTCAGCGCCTGCTCGACGTCGGCTGCGGCTGGGGCTCCATGGCCATCCACGCCGCCCGCGAGCACGGCGTGAACGTCGTCGGCATCACCCTGTCCCAGGAGCAGGCCGCCTACGCCCGCAAGCGCGTCGCCGACGAGGGGCTCACGGACAAGGTCGAGATCCGCGTGCAGGACTACCGGGACGTCCGCGACGGCCCGTACGACGCCATCTCCTCCATCGGCATGGCCGAACACGTCGGCGCCGAGCGGTATCTGGAGTATGCCACCGCGCTGTTCCGTCTCCTCACACCGGGCGGACGGCTCCTGAACCACCAGATCGCCCGGCGCCCGCAGCGGGACGAGTCCGCGTACCACGTGGACGCGTTCATCGACTCCTACGTCTTCCCCGACGGCGAGCTCCAGCCCGTCGGGATCACCGTCAGCCAGCTGGAACGCGCCGGCTTCGAGGTGCGCGACGTGGAGTCGATCCGCGAGCACTACGCACTCACCCTGCGCCGCTGGGTCGCCAACCTGGAAGCCGACTGGGCCCGGGCCGTACGGCTCACCAGCCCCGGCCGGGCCCGCGTCTGGCGCCTGTACATGGCGGCCTCCGCACTGGCCTTCGAACACAACCACATCGGCGTCAACCAGGTCCTGGCCGTGAAGACCCCCGAGTCCGGCACCTCCGGCATGCCGTTGCGTGCCCGTACCTGGAACTGACACACCAAGGGCCCCGTTCCTGCCGGCAGGAACGGGGCCCTTGGCACGTACTCCCTACTCCGCCTTGATCGCCGCCAGCATGTTCAGCCGCGCCGCCCGCCGCGCCGGCCACAGCGCCGCGAGGACGCCGACCGTCGCGGCCAGCAGCAGGAAGACGGCCATCCGCGCCCAGGGCAGGACCAGTTCGTAGGTCGCCATCTTCGAGGCCAGCAGTTCACCGGCCGCCCAGCCGAAGAACACGCCCAGGCCGATGCCCAGCACCCCGCCGAAGAGGGAGATCACCAGGGACTCCAGGCGGACCATCCGCTTGATGCCCTTGCGGTCCAGGCCGATCGCGCGGAGCATGCCGATCTCCTGGGAGCGTTCGAAGACCGACATGGCCAGGGTGTTGATGACGCCGAGCACCGCGATGATCACCGCCATGGCCAGCAGGCCGTAGACCATGTTCAGCATCAGCGTGAACATCTGCGCGATCTCGTTGGACAGGCCCTTCTTGTCCTGCACCTTGATCGCCGGGTTGGTGCCCAGGGCCTCGACCAGCCGGTCCTTCGTCGCGCCGGAGGCGCCGTCGGCGGTCTTCACCATGACCTGCATGTCGGCCGGGTCCGACTCGTGCGGGGCGAGGGTCGCGGTGTCGATCATGATGCCGCGGACCAGCTCGTTGCCCTCGTAGACCCCGGCGACCGTCAGCTTCTGCTTCTCGCCGTCCTCGTAGGCGGCCGTGAAGCGCGAACCGGCCTGCCAGCCGTGCAGCTTGGCGGTGTCGTGGTCGACCACCACCTGCGTGCCGCCGACCTTGAAGGAGCCGTCGTCGACCTTGAGGTCGGTCAGCCCGCCGATCGTGGCGCCGTCGACGCCGGTCAGGTACTCGGTCTCGCCGTTGACGCGGGAGGGCGCGAGGCGCAGCGGGCTGGTGGCGGTGACACCGTCGGTCCGCTTCAGCTTCTGCTCGACGTCCGGCGACAGCGGGTTGCCGTTCGCCATGGACACCACGTAGTCGGCGCGGATCGCGGAGGCCGCCATCTTGTCGATGGACTTCTGCAGGCTGCCCGCCATCACCGTCATGCCGGTGATGAGGGTGAGCCCGATCATCAGCGCGGACGCGGTGGCGGCCGTACGGCGGGGGTTGCGCACCGAGTTCTGCCGGGCCAGCTTGCCGGAGACGCCGAACGCGCGCAGGACCGGCGCCGCGGCCGCGATCAGCGGGCGGGACAGCAGCGGGGTCAGGATGAACACGCCGATGATCAGCAGGACGGCGCCCAGGCCCATCGGGGCCTGCCCGTCCGAGCCGTCCATCGTGGTCGCCGCGAGCACGACCGCGATGCCCGCCGCCGAGAACAGCGCGCCCAGCGTGTTGCGCAGCACCAGCGACTTGGCCGTGGCCTTCGCGTGCAGGCTGTTCATCGCCGCCACCGGCGGGATCTTCGCCGCCCGGCGGCCCGGCAGCCACGCCGCCAGCATGGTCACCAGGATGCCGACCGCGAAGGCGGCCCCGACCGTGCCCGGCGTGATCACCAGCGGCCCGTCGGGCACGGTCGCCCCGAACGAGCCCATCAGGGAACGCAGTCCGGCCCCGATGCCGACACCGGCGAGCAGACCGGTCACGGCGGCGACCGCGCCCACCACGAACGCCTCGATCAGCACCGACCGCGTGATCTGCCGGCGGGAGGCACCGACCGCGCGCAGCAGTGCCAGCTCCTTGGTGCGCTGGGCGACCAGCATGGTGAAGGTGTTGGCGATGATGAACGTGCCGACGAACAGCGCGATCCCGGCGAAGACCAGCAGGGCCGTCTGCATCCCGCTCATCGACTGGGCGATCATCTCGGCCTGGTCGTCGGCGAGCTGCTTGCCGGTCGTGGTCTCGACGACGTCCTTCGGCAGCGCCCTGTCCAGCTCCGCCTTGAGCGCGGCCTGCGTGACACCCGCCTTCGCCGTGACCTCGATCTGGTCGTACGTGCCCGCCTTGCCGAACAGCTTCTGCGCGGTCGCGGTGTCGAACAGGGCGAGGCTGCCGCCGGCCGCGACATTGCCGTCGTCGGTGGTGAAGATGCCGGTGATCCTCGGCGTCAGGACGGGCCCGTCGACCGACAGCCGTACGGTGTCGCCGACCTTGTAGCCGGTGCGCTCGGCGGTCTTGGCGTCGATGAGGATCTCGCCCTGGCCGTGCGGTGCCCGGCCGGACTTCAGCGGATACCGGGGGTCCTTGGTCCCCCAGTAGTTGCCGCCCTGCGACTGGAACCCGTCGCCGATCAGCTTGCCGTCCTTGTCGGCCATGGCGGTGAAGCCGCTGACGGTACCGATGGCCTGGGCGGCGCCCGGCACCCGGGCGCTGCGGTCGAGCACCGTCCGGGGCAGCTCGTTGAGCTTGCCGACCTTGTCGCCCTCGGCGTCCTGGTACGTCGGCTGTACGGCGACGTCGACCCGGTCGAAGCCCTTGGCGGAGCTCTTCTGGTAGGCGTCGGAGATGGTGTTGGTGAAGACCAGGGTCCCGGAGACGAACGCCACGCCGAGCATCACGGCGAGCACGGTCATCAGGAGCCGGGCCTTGTGCGCGAGCACGTTGCGCAAGGCGGTACGAAACATGGGTGTCTCGAGTCCAGACGTACGAGGGGCTATGGGGGCGCTGGGGGGTGAGGGAACGTCAGCTGGTGCGGCCCTTGGCGTCGAACTGCTTCATCCGGTCGAGTACGGAGTCGGCCGACGGCTGGTACATCTCGTCCACGATCCGGCCGTCCGCGAGGAAGACCACCCGGTCCGCGTAGGCGGCGGCCACCGGGTCGTGGGTCACCATCACGACGGTCTGTCCCAACTCCCGCACGGAGTTGCGCAGGAAGCCCAGCACCTCCGCGCCGGAGCGCGAGTCGAGGTTCCCGGTCGGCTCGTCGCCGAAGATGATGTCGGGCCGGGAGGCCAGCGCCCGGGCCACGGCCACGCGCTGCTGCTGGCCGCCGGACAGCTGGGAGGGCCGGTGGCTCAGCCGGTCCGCGAGCCCGACCATCCGGATCACGGAGTCCAGCCACTGCTTGTCCGGCTTGCGGCCCGCGATGTCCATCGGAAGGGTGATGTTCTCCAGGGCCGTCAGGGTCGGCAGCAGGTTGAACGCCTGGAAGATGAAGCCGATCTTGTCCCGGCGCAGTTTGGTCAGCTGCTTGTCCTTCAGGGAGCCCAGTTCGGTGTCGCCGATGCGCACGGAACCGGAGGAGAAGGTGTCCAGACCGGCCACGCAGTGCATCAGCGTCGACTTGCCGGAGCCGGAGGGGCCCATGATCGCGGTGAACTCGGCCTGCCGGAAGTCGATGGAGACCCGGTCCAGGGCGACCACCTGGGTCTCGCCCTGTCCGTAGATCTTCGACAGGTCCGTGGCGCGCGCGGCCACGGCGGTGGTCCGGTCGGCGATGGATGCGGTGGTCACGGGATGGCGCTCCTGTAGGGACGAGGGTGTTCTCGGAGGACGTGTCCCATCGTTGCGCCCGTTCACCGCCGTGAAGTCACCCGCTGTTCCCGTTCCTGGGGCCGACTCGGGTCGGACCGCACGGGGCCGCGTCATACCTGGGGATGACGGACGACCCTGAGGACCGGTCAGGTCGACATCAGGAGGACCGGTCATGTCGAGAACAGGTGGAGTGCCCTCGTTGAGACGGTGAAATTCCGTCATTCCGCATACGTGGCCGACCACCGCGCGTAAGGCTATTGGCAAGTGCGGATGGCGCGTTCCGTGTGCTGATGCACCCTCAGACGTCAATAAAATAAGACAACATCGGCCCGCCCTTCCGCTGTTCGGGGGATGCCTCCCGATAGGCTCGGAACCTCGACGCGGAGCCCATGGCCTGCCCGGATGGTGGAATGCAGACACGGCGAGCTTAAACCTCGCTGCCCCTTCGCGGGCGTGCCGGTTCGAGTCCGGCTCCGGGCACCTCCCGTCCTCGTTCCCGGTCGCACTGAGCGGCTTTCCCTGCATCGTCCATTGAGGACTTCACGGCACACCCGTTGACAGCGGCGGTGCTCCGTCGGAGACTCACACGCGAAGACGGTGAAGAAAATTTCACCACGCGAACCAGGCGTGATCCCAACCCCACGAGAACATCGCAACCCCGCGAGAACTCCGCCCACAAGAGCACAAGAATCCGCGCACAAGAGCACAAGAAAAGGGGACGACCGATGCGCACCACCGTCGGCATCATCGGAGCCGGCCCCGCCGGCCTCCTCCTCGCCCGGCTGCTCCACACCGCCGGCATCGACTCGGTCGTCCTGGAGAGCCGCGACCGCGCCTACGTCGAGCGACGCCAGCGTGCCGGGATCCTGGAGCAGGGCACGGCGGACGTGCTGCGCGCGGTCGGCGCCGGGGAGCGCATGGACCGCGAGGGGCTACGGCACGACGGCATCGAGCTGCGGTTCGCCAAGCGGCGCCATCGCGTCGACTTCCCCGCGCTCACCGGCGGGAAGTCCGTGATGGTCTACGCCCAGACCGAGGTCTGCAAGGACCTCATCGCCCTCCAGCTGGAGGACGGCGGCCCGCTGCTGTTCGAGACGGAGGCACTGGCCGTCGAAGGAGCCGGCACCGACCGCCCGCGGATCCGGTTCCGGCACAAGGGTGCCGAGGATGTCCTGGAGTGCGACTACGCCGTCGGCTGCGACGGCTTCTGGGGAGTCTCGCGCAAGGCGATCCCCTCCGGGCTCACACAGGTCTTCGAACGGAGGTACCCCTTCGGCTGGCTCGGTATCCTGGCCGACGTACCTCCCTCGCACGACGAGCTCGTCTACGCCCGCCACGACCGCGGCTTCGCCCTGCTGTCCATGCGCCCGCCCGTCACCCACCACCACCCTTCCAGGGAAGTCGCTTCGCTCCCCATTCAATCCTTCGTCTCGCGCCTGTACCTCCAAGTGCCCGAGGGCACGGACGCCGAGGAGTGGGCCGACGAGGAGATCTGGGACGAGCTGGAGCGCCGCTTCGAGACCGCCGACGACTGGAAGCTCGAGCGCGGCCCGATCACCCAGAAGTCGGTGACCCCGATGCGCTCTTACGTCCACGAGCCCATGCGGTACGGCCGTCTCTTCCTCGCCGGCGACGCCGCGCATATCGTGCCGCCCACCGGCGCCAAGGGCCTGAACCTCGCCGTCGGAGACGTCGTCACCTTCGCACGGGCGCTGACCCATGAGCGGAAGACCGGATCGCCCGAGCTCCTCGAGGCCTACTCGCAGACGTGCCTGCGCCGGATCTGGCAGGCCGAGCGGTTCTCCCACGACATGACGACCCTGCTGCACCGCGCCCCCGACGCCACCGGATTCGACGACCGCCTCCAGCTCGCCCGCCTGGAACGGCTCGTCTCCTCCCGCGCCGCCGAGACCGACCTGGCCGAGGGCTACACCGGCTTCCCGTTCGGGTGACATACGGATGACGTAAGCGGGTGATCTCCGGCCGGTTCCGGACGTGTCGCGGGTTGGTCATGAATGGGCCCCTGCTGTGCCGGGAATCACGGACCCGCGTAGCGTGTTGCGCAGCACGACGAGGGAAAGATCCTCCCCAAGCACTAGGGTCAATCCTTTGCCTTTCCATTACTCTTGAGCCAAGGCTACGCAGTGTGGCCATGGAGGAGTGAAATGAGGAGCAGCAACCCGGTCTTCTCGCGACGGGGGTTCAGCCGCGACAACGGCTACGCGGGCTTCAACACCGCGCCGCAGGCCGGGAGCGCAGCTGTCGGTACGCAGGGCAACCCGTACGCCCAGCCTGCGGGCAACCCGTACGCGCAGAACCCTTACGCCCAGCAGGACCTGCAGTACGGAGCGCCGCCGCAGGCACCGGTCACCACCGGCCGGATGACGATCGATGACGTCGTCATGCGGACGGGGACCACCCTCGGCGTGCTCATCGTGACGGCCGCGCTCGCCTGGGCGCTGCTGCCGGTCGACGACGCGAACATCAGCAGGTCGTACGGCATCGGCATCGGCGCCGCGCTGATCGGCATGGTGCTGGCGCTGGTGCAGTCCTTCAAGCGCAAGGCCTCGCCGGCGCTGATCCTGACCTACGCGGCGTTCGAGGGTGTATTCCTCGGCGTCATCTCCAACATCGTCGACAACCGCATCGCCGACGGTGCGGCCATGCAGGCCGTGCTCGGCACCATGGCGGTCTTCGCCGGTGTGCTCGTCGCCTACAAGGCGGGCTGGATCCGCGTCAACCGCCGCTTCGTCGGCTTCGTGATGGCGGCCGCGCTCGGCTTCATCCTGCTGATGGCCGTGAACCTGCTGTTCGCGGTGTTCGGCGGCGGTGACGGCCTCGGCTTCCGCAGCGGTGCGCTCGGCGTGATCTTCGGCATCGTCGGCATCATCCTCGGTGCCTGCTTCCTCGCCCTGGACTTCAAGCAGGTCGAGGACGGCGTGGCCTACGGCGCCCCGCGCGAGGAGGCCTGGCTCGCGGCCTTCGGCCTGACGCTGACGCTGGTGTGGATCTACCTGGAGTTCCTGCGGCTCATCGCGATCCTCAACAGCAACGACTGACGCGAGCAGTCCGCGTGAAAGGGCCCCGGATCCTTCCGGGGCCCTTCGTCGTGGTCCAGGCAGTGCGCGCCTAGAGCCTTCGCGCGGCCCTCCTCAGGTCGTACTCATGGATGATCGCTTTGGCGTGGCCGTACGCGAGGTTGTGCTCGTGGCGGAGCCAGCTGACCTTCTCCTCGAAGCGGAGGGCGGGGCCTTCTTCGACGGTGCGGAGCCAGTCGGAGATATCACGACCGGTGCAGTGGGGGATTCGAGCGAGCAGATTGCGGTGGGTCTCCTCGGAGAAGACTTGGGACATCGGCGCCTCCGGACGCATGGGATGTAAGCCGGTCCTTCAGGTCACGGTGCCTGAGTGTTCGCCCGTTGGCAACAGTCCCGCAGCGGTGCGTAGGCTCGCGGCGTGGTTGATACGACGCCTCTCATCCGTGCAGTGGGTTACTTCGCCGACCGTCTGAGGGCGGCTCCGCAGAGCCGTCTGCAGCGGGGCGCCGCCGCGGAAGCCCTGGGACTGGCCAGGGAGTTGGCACGGCGAGCTCAGCTCTTGGAGAAGCCCGGGGCGGAGCCTCGGCAGATGCCTGATGCGGGCATGTTCGCGGCGGCCGACCAGATCACCGTTGCCGGGCACGACCTGGCGGTCGTGCTGCGCAGTGAGGGTGAGGTGGAGGAAGCCGTGAAGCTGGTGGAGGAGGCGCAGAAGCGGGCGGGAGTGTGACCGGCTAGAGGGACGCTATGACCCGGTCGGCCAGGATGTAGACCCTCTCGTCGCCGCACTGGAACGTCAGCGTGTAGGCGCCCGAGACTCCCGAGCCGCCCAGCAGGAGGGGCGTTTCGCCCGCGCGTACCGCGGCCGCCAGGCGCTCTGCCGTCTCACGGTGGCCCGGCGTCATGCACAGGGTCGTACCGTCGCCGAAGACGTAGACGTCGAGGGTGCCCAGGGGGCCCGGGCGGACGTCGGTCAGCTCGACGCGGGAGGCGGCCAGCTCCTCGAGGGCGGCGACCGTGCGCTCGTGGTCGTTCACGACCGGCGACGGGGTCGGTACGAAGTCGGGGTGCGAGGGGTGGCGGCGGCGCGCCGCGGCCAGTTCGGGGGAGTCCATCGGGGTACCTCCCTGGACGAAGTCCTTGGGGGAGAACTCGTCGGCCTCGGGACCCGGCTCGGTGACCGGCTCCAGGCCCGCGAAATCGGCCTGCCGGGGCAGGAAGAGGTCGCTGTCGGTCAGACCCAGCAGGGAGGGTGCGTCGGAGCCGTCACGGGCCTCCTGGGCGGCCCAGAACGCCCGCGCCTCGGCCAGCTCCCGCTCCCGCTCCTCGGCGAGCGCCTCGGCCACCGCGGCGCGTATCTCGCCGGCGTCCGCGGTGGTGCGGGCGGCGGGGAGGAGGGCACGGGTGGCGGCGGCGCGGTGCTCGGCGAGCTCGGTGTGCAGCGCCGCGACCTGGCGGCGCAGCACCAAGAGGGTGCGCAGGACGGCGACGCCCACGGCGCCCGTGGCGGCCGTGGTGACCAGCAAGGCGATCGGCATGGCGCTCACTGACGTACTCCCGGTTCAAAGTCGACCCCCGACTTCCTACATCAGCTTGAAGGGCGGACTAACCCGCTGTCAGTGCGTAACGTCACGAAACGGACAGCTCTCCGGGTCCGGGGCATCGGGGTGCGCGGCTCTGACCTGCGCGATCTCCCTGGCGAGGGAGATAGGTCACATCCTGATGGCGATCAGGTCACAAAACGGCCCAGAACCCTGGTGTTTCCAGGGTTCTGGGCCCAGGCTTCACCGACGGTGCCGCGGCGGCTACCGTGCGGCACGCCGCGGAAGCGTGGTCAGCTGAGCCGCTCGATGACCATGGCCATGCCCTGGCCGCCGCCGACGCACATCGTCTCCAGGCCGAACTGCTTGTCGTGGAACTGGAGCGAGTTGATCAGCGTGGTGGTGATGCGGGCGCCGGTCATGCCGAAGGGGTGGCCGACGGCGATGGCGCCGCCGTTGACGTTCAGCTTCTCCAGCGGGATGCCCAGGTCGCGGTAGGAGGGGATCACCTGCGCCGCGAAGGCCTCGTTGATCTCGACCAGGTCGATGTCCTCGATGGTCAGCCCGGCCCGCCGCAGGGCCTGCTGGGAGGCCTCGACCGGGCCCAGGCCCATGATCTCCGGGGACAGACCGGAGACGCCGGTGGAGACGATGCGGGCGAGCGGGGTGATGCCCAGCTCGCGGGCCTTGGTGTCGCTCATGATGACGAGGGCCGCGGCGCCGTCGTTGAGCGGGCAGCAGTTGCCGGCGGTGACCAGGCCGTCCGGGCGGAAGACCGGCCTGAGGCCGGCGACGCCCTCCAGGGTGACGCCGGGGCGCGGGCCGTCGTCCTTGCTGATGACGGTGCCGTCGGGGAGGGTCACCGGGGTGATCTCGCGCTCCCAGAAGCCGTTCTTGATGGCCTCCTCGGCGAGGTTCTGCGACCGCACGCCGAACTCGTCCATCTCCTGGCGGGTGACGCCCTTCCAGCGGGCCAGGTTCTCGGCGGTCTGGCCCATCGCGATGTACGGGTCGGGCAGCAGACCGTCCTCGCGCGGGTCGTGCCACGTGGAGCCCTCGGACTGGGCCACGGCGGCGGTGCGGGCCTCGGCCTCGGCGAAGAGGGGGTTGTGTGTGTCGGGCAGGCTGTCGGAGTTCCCCTTCACGTACCGGGAGACCATCTCCACACCGGCCGAGATGAAGACGTCGCCCTCACCGGCCTTGATGGCGTGCAGGGCCATGCGGGAGGTCTGCAGCGAGGACGAGCAGTAGCGGGTGATGGTGCAGCCGGGCAGGTGGTCCATCCCCATCTGCACGGCCACGATGCGGCCGAGGTTGTGGCCCTGCTCGCCGCCGGGCAGGCCGCAGCCGAGCATCAGGTCGTCGATGTCCTTCGGGTCCAGCTGCGGGACCTTGGCGAGGGCGGCCTGGATGATCGTGGCGGTCAGGTCGTCCGGGCGCAGGTCCTTCAGGGAGCCCTTGTTGGCGCGGCCGATGGGGGAGCGGGCGGCGGATACGATCACGGCTTCGGGCATCACGGCTCCAAGGGCATACCGGGTGGTTGGCTGAGCTGCTTGGGAAGTTACCCGTACGTATGGGCTGGGTCACGGATGGCGCGGTGTGACCCTGACCGCAATTGTCTAAGCGCTTGCTTGGCTCTCCGGTGGAGCAGGGGCGGCGGGCACGCGTGCCGCCGCCCCTGGGGGCCGCGCCCCCAAACCACCGTCTGCCTGAACGGTCTCGTCCTCAAACGCCGGACGGGCTGGGACCTGCCGACCGGCGCCTCCCTCAAGCCGACGGCGTCGCCGGCTCCGGCTCGGGCAGCCGGCGGCGCCTGCGGCGCTTGAGGAGGGCCCACGGGCCGCGCTGGCCGGTCGCCATCGCCGCCGTGACCTCCGTACCGGCCTCCTCCACCGCTTCCGCCGCCGCCTTGGCCACCGGCAGGAAGCCCTCGCGGCGGGAGGCGTCGGGGCGCTCCTCCTCGGCCGGCCACAGGCCGAGGGCCGCGCACACCGTCGGCAGGACCGCCATGGCCGCCGTGGCGTAGCCCTCCGCCGAGGGGTGGTAGTTGTCGGGGCCGAACAGCTCCCGGGGGTTCGCCGCGAACTCCGGGCCCAGCAGGTCGCCCAGGGACACCGTGCGGCCGCCCTGTTCGACGACTCCGATCGTCTGCGCGGCCGCCAGCTGGCGGGAGGCCCGCCGGGCCAGCCAGCGCAACGGCTGCCGCACCGGCTCGATCGTGCCGAGATCCGGGCAGGTGCCGACCACCACTTCCGCGCCGGCCGTACGCAGCCGCCGTACCGCCGACGACAGGCAGCGGACCGAGCGGGTCGGGGGCATGCGGTGGGTGACGTCGTTCGCGCCGATCATGATCACGCAGATGTCGGGCACCCGGGAGGGGTCGGCCACCGCCAGCGCCACCTGCCGGTCCAGGTCGTCCGAGCGGGCCCCGGGCACCGCGACCGTGCGCAGCTCCACGGCTCGCTCCGCGATCGCGGCGACGCCGGACGCCAGCAGCGCCCCCGGTGTCTGCCCGGCCCGGTGGACGCCCTGCCCGGCGGCCGTGGAGTCGCCCAGCATGGTCAGCCTCAGCGGCGGTTCACCGGGGACGGCGCAGGTACGGCCGTACAGACCGTCCGCGTTCGGTACGTGAGGAGACGTGCCGTTGCCCACCCGGCGCCGTGCCAGCTGCACCTCGGCCAGCACCAGCCCGACGGCGGCCGCACCGGCCAGGCCGATCCCGCCGCCGCCGTACGCCGCGCCGGCCGCGATCCGCCGGGCCACCCTCGCCCTCGACATGCTTGTCATGCGTCGCCGCCACCTCCTCGAACCCTTACACCCAGTGCTTGCCCCGTACAGGGCGTCGCCCAATCTCAACGGGGAGTGAACGACCGGCACGGGGGCGTCGGCAGGGCCTAGGCTGGCGGAACCACGACGACCACATCTTTTGCAGCGACCGGAGACAACGGTGCAGTTCCACGACTCGATGATCAGCCTCGTCGGCAACACCCCGCTGGTGAGGCTCAACAGCGTGACCCAGGGCATCAGGGCGACCGTCCTGGCCAAGGTGGAGTACTTCAACCCAGGCGGTTCCGTGAAGGACCGCATCGCCCTGCGCATGATCGAGGCGGCCGAGCAGAGCGGGGAGCTCAAGCCGGGCGGCACGATCGTCGAGCCGACCAGCGGGAACACCGGTGTGGGGCTGGCCATCGTGGCGCAGCAGAAGGGGTACAAGTGCATCTTCGTGTGCCCCGACAAGGTGTCCACGGACAAGATCAACGTGCTGCGCGCGTACGGGGCCGAGGTGGTCGTGTGCCCGACGGCGGTGGATCCGGAGCACCCGGACTCCTACTACAACGTCTCCGACCGACTGGTGCGCGAGACGCCCGGCGCCTGGAAGCCCGACCAGTACTCCAACCCCAACAACCCGCTGTCGCACTACCACTCGACGGGCCCTGAGCTCTGGGAGCAGACGGAGGGGAAGATCACCCACTTCGTCGCGGGCGTCGGCACCGGCGGCACCATCTCCGGCACCGGCCGCTACCTGAAGGAGGTCAGCGACGGCCGGGTGAAGGTCATCGGCGCCGACCCCGAGGGCTCCGTCTACTCCGGCGGGTCCGGGCGGCCGTATCTCGTCGAGGGCGTCGGCGAGGACTTCTGGCCGACCGCGTACGACCGCACGGTCGCGGACGAGATCGTCGCCGTGTCCGACAAGGACTCCTTCCAGATGACCCGGCGGCTGGCCAAGGAGGAGGGCCTGCTGGTCGGCGGCTCCTGCGGCATGGCGGTCGTGGCGGCGCTGCGGGTGGCCGAGCGGCTCGGGCCGGACGACGTCGTGGTGGTGCTGCTGCCGGACAGCGGGCGCGGGTACCTGAGCAAGATCTTCAACGACGAGTGGATGGCCGACTACGGCTTCCTGGAGGACGAGGGCCCGAGCGCCCGCGTCGGTGACGTCCTCAACGACAAGGCGGGCGGCACCATGCCCTCCCTCGTGCACATGCACCCGGACGAGACGGTCGGCCAGGCCATCGAGGTGCTGCGCGAGTACGGCGTCTCCCAGATGCCGGTCGTCAAGCCGGGCGCCGGCCACCCCGACGTGATGGCCGCCGAGGTCGTGGGCTCCGTGGTGGAACGCGAGCTGCTGGACGCCCTCTTCAACAAGCGGGCCTCGCTGGACGACCCGCTCGAGAAGCACATGTCCGCCCCGCTGCCGCAGGTCGGCTCCGGCGAACCGGTCGGGGACCTGATGGCCGTACTGGGCAAGGCGGACGCGGCGATCGTCCTCGTCGAGGGCAAGCCGACCGGTGTGGTCAGCAGGCAGGACCTGCTGGCCTTCCTCGCCAAGACCGGGAAGTAGCGCTCACGAGGGCCGGAAAGGAGCTTCCTTCCCGCGGCCGGGAAACCGGCGGCGAACGTCCGGTGAACTGCCCGTTGACGCGGTGAACTTGCGGCGTCCGCGATCTTCGTGGACTTCGCGGAAGTGGTACGAGCGCGTCACGTCCGCGCAGCACCCGCTTAACACGCGTCCGGCAGATTGGTGGGAGTCGGCAGGGCGGGAGCGGCTCCCCGCCCCAGCCGGCGCCGAACGGCGTCACAGGACCTCCGGAGCGGCTCCCGGACCTCCATCGACGCCACGGACGCGCAAGCCCGGCCCTGACCCGGCCCGCGTCCCTCGCGGGGACCGCCGTCGTCCCGCCCCCCGGCAACGGGGGTGCGGCGGTCCCCGCGCAAGTCTTTTGAGGGGCTTTCGACGGCGGCTACCGGCGGCTTCTGTTGGCTGGTGTCCTGTTGTTTTACGGCGTTCGACGGCGGCTCGTTGTCAGTGGCGGGTGAGACGATCACCCGCATGCCCCTTCCCCAGCCCGAGGACCTGACCACGCTCGTCCTGCGCACCGACTTCGGTGACGACGCGGCCTGGCACGCGTTGTGCGATGCCCTCGACGCCGCCGACACCCATCCGTGCGCCACGTACGTGAGCGACCCCCGGTTCGCCGGGGTGAGCGTCCAGACACTCCTCGACGAGGAGAACGCCGCCGAGGAGGACGAGCGGGTCTGCGAGGTGTTCCTCGCGGACGCGACGACCCTGGGCGACCCGGAGCACCGCCTGCTGGCCGTCGACCTTTTCTACGCGCCGGGGAGGACCTTCCGGGTGCCGGTGCGCTGGTATCCGGAGATATCCGCCAACCTCAGCATCGGCAACATGGACTTCGCCGAATACGCCGACGCCGCGGACGCCTCAGGCACGTTCCGTGGCTTCGGGGACGACTGACGTCCAACTGGCCAGCAGTGCCAGCCGCTCCGCCGTCTCCGAGCCCGGCTCCGGGGTGTACGCCACGATCGTCAGCTCGGGCTGCGCCGGAACCGTCAGCGTCTCCCACGGGAGGGTGAGCAGGCCCGCCACGGGGTGCCGGACCTGTTTCACGCCGTACAGGCACGCCCTGACCTGGTGGTCGGCCCACAGACGGCGGAAGTCCTCGCTCCGGACGGAGAGTTCGCCGATGAGCGCGCACAGCTCGCGGTCGTCGGGGTGGTGGCCCGCGTCCAGTCGCAGATGGGCGACGGTCTGGGCGGCCACGGCGTGCCACTCGGGATGGCGGGCGCGGGCCTCGGGGTCGAGGAAGATCTGACGGGCGATGTTGCGCTCGGCGGGCGCCATACGGCTGAAGCCGCCCACCGCGTCGCCGAGCGCGTTCCAGGCCAGCACGTCCATGCGGGGGCCCAGCACGAAGGCCGGGGTGCGCTCCATGCCGTCCAGCAGCCGCCGCACGCCGGGGCGGACGCGGGGCACGGACGGCGCGCGGCGCTCGCGCCGCCGGCCCGGGCGGGCCACCGTACGCAGGTAGGCGTGCTCGGTGTCGTCCAGGCGCAGCACGCGGGCGAGGGCGTCCAGGACGGCGTCCGACACCCGGGGGCCCCGGCCCTGCTCCAGCCGGACGTAGTAGTCGACGCTTACCCCGGCCAGCTGCGCCACCTCCTCACGGCGCAGGCCGGGCACGCGGCGGCGGCCGTACGAGGGCAGCCCCACCTCCTCCGGCCGGATGCGGGCGCGGCGCGAGCGCAAAAAGTCTCCCAGTTCCCCGTCCATGCCGTCGATGCTAGGCGGCCGGCGGGCGCCGAACCTGGTACTGGCAGACCCAGGAAGAACGCACCCCTGGGTAGCGGTGGCGCGCGCGCCCAGGGTGGTCGGTGCCGCCGGACGGACCGGCGGCGATCGGATCACCCAGGGAGCGCGTGATGTCGTACGAGAATCTGGCCGGACGGACCGCCGTCGTCACCGGGGCCGCGAGCGGGATCGGCGAGGCCGTGGCCGTGCTGTTGGCCGCGCAGGGGGCGCGGGTGGCGCTGCTGGCGCGGCGCGGGGAACGGCTGGAGGCCGTCGCCGGGAAGATCCGGGCCGCCGGGGGACAGGCCCTCGCCGTGGTCGCGGATGTCACCGATGACGAGTCGGTGGCGCGGGCCGCCGCGCGGATCGGGGAGGCGTACGGGCCCGTCGACCTCGTCGTCAACTCGGCTGGCGTCATGCTGGCCAACCCGGTCGACGACGGGCGGATCGACGAGTGGCAGCGGATGATCGACACCAACGTGACCGGGGTGCTGCGGGTCGTCCGGGCCTTCACCGGGGACCTGGTGGCGGCGGCCGAGCGGGGCCGTACCGCGGACCTGGTGAACATCTCGTCCGTCGGCGCGCATGTCACGTCGTTCCCCAACTACGCGGTGTACGCGGCGACCAAGGCCGCGCTCACACATCTCTCGGCGTGCCTGCGCACGGAGTTCGGGCCGCGCGACGTACGCGTCACCAACATCGAACCGGGTCTCACCGACACCGAGCTGCGCACCCACCTCGGCAACGCGGACCTGGCCGGGCAGCTGGAGGATCTGTTCGAGGCGGTGGGCAGCCTGTCGTCGGACGAGGTCGCCGATGTCGTGGCGTACGTGACGAGCCGGCCGCGGCGGGTCAATCTGCGGCAGGTGGTCGTGCTGCCCACGGCACAGGTCTAGCGGGTCCGGCGGGTCTGGCGGGTCCGGCATCGTTGGCTGGGCCGGCCGTGACTGGCTGGGCCGGGTCTGGCTGGGCCGGCGGGTCTGGGGGTCACTCCTCCCAGTCGCCGTCCTGCGCGGACCTGCGGCGGCGGAACAGGTGGGGATGGGTACGGGTGGCCTGTACGACGTTGACGCCGACGATGCCGGCCCAGGCGACCAGCAGGCCGGAGAGGCCGGCGACGCCCCCGCCGATGCCGGACAGCGGGATCGCGAGGACGAGGGAGACGATCCCGAACCCGAAGCGCTCCCCCCAGGAGTCCGTGGCCTTCGGGGCACGGGAGTCCCGGGCCACCGCCATCTGCTGCTCGGCGATCTGCCGGCGCACTCGGCGCTCGACCGCGCCGTCGATGCGCTGGTCGACCTTTTCCAGGAACGAGTCGACCAGCGCGGACTCGTACTCCTCGCCCAGTTCCCTGCGGGCGTGCAGGGTGGCGTCGAGTTCCTTCTTCAGGTCGGTGTCCCGCGCGTCCATTCCGGTCATGCCCCCACGGTAGGGAGCCGGGCGGCCCGCCGCACTGGGGATATCCCCCCTGTCCGGGCTGGGGCCTGCCGGGCGGACTTCGGTAACGCTTGCTGGTCTGCATATGCTCATGCAGAATCCTCAGCTACTGAATAGGCGAGGGGGAGCACGTCATGAGCGCGACCGACAGCCCTGCCGCGCGGCTGCAGGCGCTCTTCGAGGGGCACCGGCTGACGCCGACCCAGCGCCGCATCGCGCACAGCATGGTGCGGCGCGCCGCCGACGTGCCGTTCCTGTCCAGCGTGGAGCTCGCCGAGCTGGCCGGGGTCAGCCAGCCGTCCGTGACCCGCTTCGCCGTCGCCCTCGGCTTCGACGGCTACCCCGCCCTGCGCCGCCACCTGCGCGAGGTCGCGCCCGCCGAACCGGCGGCGGAGACCGGCTCGTACAACGAGTACCAGCAGGCCGTCGAGGCCGAGATCGAGAACCTGCGGCACCTGGCGGAGGCCCTGGCCGACCCCCGTCCCGTGCAGCGGGCGGGGCGGCTGCTCGCGGCCTCCCGGCCGCTGCCCGTCCTCGGCCTGCGCGCGGCGGCCGCCCAGGCCCACGGCTTCGCGTACTTCGCCGCCAAGGTCCACCCCGACGTACGGCTCCTGGGCGAGGGCGGCACGATGCTCCACGACCGCATCGACGCCGCCGTGCACGCCGGGGCCACGGCCCTGCTCTGCTTCGCCCTGCCCCGCCATCCCCGCGAGGTCCTCGACACCCTCGTCTACGCCAAGGAGGCCGGGCTGACCGTGGTGACGGTCGCCGACTCCGCCTTCGCCCCGGTCGCCAAGGTGTCCGACCTGCTGCTGCCCGCCGCCGTCGGCACCGGCCTCGCCTTCGACACGGCCTGCGCGCCGATGCTGCTGGGGCGGGTCCTGCTGGAGGCCATGTGCGACGACCTGCCCGACGCCCAGGCCCGGCTGGAGGAGTTCGACACGAAGGCGGCGGCGCGGGGCCTGTTCGTGGAGTGACGGCACCGGTGCCGCGTGCCCGGTGCCGCGTTCCGGTGCCGTTCTCAGACTCGTCTCACCTTGCCTCGCTAGCGTCCGTGTCCTAATACACCTTTCAAACGCTTCGCAGACTTCACGGATCCGAAGACGGGAGGCTGAACGTGGCGCGCGGAGTACGCGGAGGGCACGGTCTGGCTCG
Source organism: Streptomyces deserti (assembly GCF_054782695.1). Lineage (NCBI taxonomy): Bacteria > Bacillati > Actinomycetota > Actinomycetes > Kitasatosporales > Streptomycetaceae > Streptomyces > Streptomyces deserti. The sequence continues at coordinate 69,324 of NZ_BAAGRZ010000014.1, read as the reverse complement.
GGTGGCCGTCGTCGTACGGGCGGGGGCGGCACCGCTGTGGTGGCTGGGTGTGTGCGCGGCGGGCGTCGGGCTGCTGGTGCCGGGACTGACCGGACGTCGGATCGGCGTCCTGGCCGGGGCTGCGCTGTTCATCGTGGCGACGGCCGTCGTGGCGTTGGCGCGGCGCGGGCGGTACGCCGCCCTGGCCCGCTCGGCGGCCCGCGCGGGCAAGCACGACGTGCTCCAGGACCGTGCGGTGACCACGCGCAACTGGCGCCGCGGACACCGCTGGTGGCTGCTGCTCGCCTTCCTCGCCGCCCTGGGCAGCGCGTTCGCCGCACCCGCCGCGGGCGGCATGCTGCTGGCCGGCTGCGGCGCCGGGCTGTGGCTGAAGGCCGCCTGGATCGGGCGGCGGGAGCGGGCCGACGAGGTCCTGCTGTGGGTCCGGGTCGACTGGCTGCGGGCCGGCGGCCGCCCGGCGGGCAAGCCGGTGAAGACCTACCGCAGCACGGGCATCGCGGCGGGCGACGCGGCACCGGGCGGGTCGCGGCGGAAGACCCCGGCACTGGTGTGACCAACACGCCGTCACTGGCTGGCCGCGCAGGACTGCGACGCTCCGAAAGGGGCGCGGGGAACCGCGCGACCAGCCACAACGGGCCCGCCAGCCGGCGAACCGCCGAGGCCCTATGGCGCGAGACCGGACGTGAGCGCATCGGCATGCGCACCACCGGCCTCCACCACCACTTCCTCGATCGTCTGCGGCGAACGCACCAGCGCGAAGGCGACACCCCCGGCTCCGCCCCCGCCCCCGCCGTCACCCGCCACGAACCCATGAACCCCGGGCCGGACCAGCGAGTTGTACGTGTAGTGGTGCGCGAAGTAGTACGCGCCCGTATCCAGCGCCGCCGCGTAATCCCCCTGTTCCAGCAACGGCAACTCCCGCCCCTCGGCGAGCAGATCGCCCGCGAAGCAGGCCGGACCGGCCACGTCCTGCACGACAGCGGGGCCCTCCTTGGCGCGCCCCTTGCCGTCGTAGGCGGCGATCCGCAGCGGCCAGCTCCCCGGCACGTACACCGTCCGCGCAGCGACCTGGACGCCCGCGTGCGTCACCGCGACCCGCCGCCCGCCCGCGCTCTTGGCGTACTCGACCCGCGCCACCACCGTGCCGTGCTTGGCCAGCAGCGACCGCCCGAACTCGGTGACCAGCCCGTACCGCCCGTCGAACAGCCCGGGCACGGTCTCGCGCAGCAGCCGCGCGTACTGTGCGTGCGTCGGGGTCGTCGCGTCCGAGGCGAAGTTCACCGGGAGCCCGCCGCCGATGTCGATCGTGTCGACCTGCCGCCGCCCGGCGCGCCGGTTGATCTCCTCTGCCAGCTCGTACGTCTCCGCCACGCCCCGCGCCATCAGGGACAGCGGGACACCCTGCGAGCCGGTGTGCGCGTGCAGCCGGGTCAGCCAGGGCCGGTCCAGGTACGCCCGTACGACCCATTCCCGGGCACCCTCGTCACGCAGCGCCACCCCGAACTTCGAGGTGGCCGTCGCCGTGGACAGTGCCCCGATGGAACCCGCGCCGATCTGCGGGTTCACCCGGATCCCGATGGGGGACCGGCCGGTGGGGGACCGGCCGATGGGGGACTGGCTGGTGGGGGTCCGGTCGGTGGGGGTCCGGCCGGCGGCCGACCGCATCAGCCCGTCGATGCGCTCCAGCTCCTGCGGATTGTCCGCGTTGACGGCGATCCCCAGCGCCAGTGCCTCCCGCAGCTCGGCGGGCGTCTTCGCCGGTGAGTCGAGGACCGTCATCGCCGACGGCACCCCCGCCGCCCGCGCCAGGGCCAGCTCGCCCGGGCTCGCCACCTCCGCGCCGATGCCCTCCTCGTGCAGCAGCCGCAGCACCGGAACCAGTGGGGTCGCCTTCACCGCGAACGCGTGCAGCACCGGCGTGCCGGGTGCCGTCACCGCCTCGAACGCCGCCCTCAGCTCCGCCGCCGACTCCCGGATGCCGGTGACGTCGAGAAGGCCGACGATGGGGCTGTCGGGCCCGAGCAGCCCCTGCTCCACGGCGGCCCGCACCGCCTCGTCCCGCCGCACCGCCCGCTCGACCCCGGAGTCGGGTACCGGCACCTGAACCCGGCCGTCGTCTCCCCTGCCCACCGCGTCCCCCGTCCTGTCGATGCACGAGCCCATGCATCCAGCGAAACATCCGGGCCGCGCCCATGCCGACACCCCGACGTATTGACTAGTTCTATTCAGGCAGCCAGGATGTGAATATCCACAGCAACAATCCGCGGGAGCACCCCCCAGGAGGCAGACCATGTCAGGACCCCGCCCTGTCCGATCACCACGCGGCACGGAACTGAGCGCCCTGGGATGGCAGCAGGAGGCCGCCCTGCGGATGCTGCAGAACAACCTCGACCCGGAGGTCGCCGAGCACCCCGACAAGCTCGTCGTCTACGGCGGCACGGGCAAGGCGGCACGTGACTGGCGGTCCTTCGACGCCATGGTCCGGACGCTGAGGACCCTCAAGCAGGACGAGACGATGCTCGTCCAGTCGGGCCGCCCGGTCGGCGTCATGCAGACCCACGAGTGGGCCCCGCGCGTGCTGATCGCCAACTCCAACCTCGTCGGCGACTGGGCCACCTGGGAGGAGTTCCGCCGCCTGGAGGCCCTCGGCCTGACCATGTACGGGCAGATGACCGCCGGCTCCTGGATCTACATCGGCACGCAGGGCATCCTCCAGGGGACCTACGAGACGTTCGCCGCCGTCGCCGCGAAGAAGTTCGGCGGCACCCTCGCCGGGACCATCACCCTGACCGCGGGCCTCGGCGGCATGGGCGGCGCCCAGCCGCTCGCCGTCACCATGAACGACGGCGTCGCCCTCTGCATCGACTGCGACCCGCGCGCCATCGAGCGCCGCATCGAGCACCGCTACCTCGACGTGAAGGCCGACTCGCTGGACCACGCCCTGCAGCTGGCCGTCGAGGCCCGGGACCGGCGCAAGCCCCTCTCCGTCGGCGTCCTCGGCAACGCCGCCGAGCTCGTCCCCCAGCTGCTCGCCATGGGCGCCCCCATCGACATCGTCACCGACCAGACCTCCGCCCACGACCCGCTGGCGTACCTGCCGCTCGGCATCGCCTTCGAGGACATGGCCGAGGCCGCCACCAAGGACCCGGCCGGCTTCACCACCCGCGCCCGCGAGTCGATGGCGAAGCACGTCGAGGCGATGGTGGGCTTCCAGGACGCCGGCGCCGAGGTCTTCGACTACGGCAACTCCATCCGTGGCGAGGCCCGACTCGCCGGATACGACCGGGCGTTCGCCTTCCCCGGCTTCGTCCCCGCCTACATCCGGCCGCTGTTCTGCGAAGGCAAGGGCCCCTTCCGCTGGGCCGCCCTGTCCGGCGACCCCGCCGACATCGCCAGGACGGACAAGGCCATCCTCGACCTCTTCCCCGAGAACGAGTCCCTGGCCCGCTGGATCCGCATGGCCGGGGAGCGCGTCCACTTCCAGGGCCTGCCCGCCCGGATCTGCTGGCTCGGCTACGGCGAGCGCGACAAGGCCGGTGAGCGGTTCAACGACATGGTCGCGAGCGGCGAGCTGTCCGCGCCGGTCGTCATCGGCCGCGACCACCTCGACTGCGGCTCCGTCGCCTCCCCGTACCGCGAGACCGAGGGCATGCTCGACGGCTCCGACGCGATCGCCGACTGGCCGCTGCTGAACGCGATGGTCAATGTGGCCTCCGGTGCCTCCTGGGTCTCCATTCACCACGGAGGCGGAGTCGGCATCGGGCGGTCCATCCACGCCGGGCAGGTGACGGTCGCCGACGGTACGCAGCTGGCCGGGGAGAAGATCCGCCGGGTGCTGACGAACGACCCCGGGATGGGCGTCATCCGGCACGTCGACGCCGGGTACGACATCGCCGAGTCGGTCGCCCGGGAGCGGGGCGTGCGGGTGCCGATGCGCGAGGGTGACGACGCGTGAGCTTCCACAGCATGTGGGCGGAGCTGCTGCCGGTCGGCCGCAGCGCCGCCTCCGGCGGTTACCGCCGCTTCGCCTGGACCGAGGCCGACGCCGAGTGCCGGGCCTGGTTCCGGGCGCAGGCCGAGTCCCGCGGCCTGCGCTACGAGGTCGACCGGAACGGCAACCAGTGGGCCTGGCTCGGGGATCCCGCCGAGGGGGACGCCGTCGTCACCGGCTCGCACCTGGACTCCGTGCCGGACGGCGGGGCCTTCGACGGGCCCCTCGGAGTCGTGTCCGCCTTCGCCGCCCTCGACGAACTGCGCGGCCGGGACGCGCGGTTCAGCAAGCCCCTGGGCATCGTCAACTTCGGCGACGAGGAAGGGGCCCGGTTCGGGCTCGCCTGTGTCGGGTCGCGGCTCACCGCCGGGCTGCTCACCCGCGAGCAGGCCCACCGGCTCACCGACGGCGACGGCGTCACGCTGCCGCAGGCCATGGCCGCCGCCGGATACGACCCCGACGCCGTCGGACCGGACCCGGAACGCCTCGCCCGCATCGGCGCCTTCGTCGAACTCCACGTCGAGCAGGGCCGCGCCCTCGACCTGTCCGGCGACCGGGTCGGCATCGCCAGCGCCATCTGGCCGCACGGGCGGTGGCGGTTCGACTTCCGCGGCGAGGCCAACCACGCCGGCACCACCCGGCTCGCCGACCGGCGCGACCCCATGCTGTCCTACGCCGAGACCGTGCTCGCCGCCCGTCGCGAGGCCCACCTCGCCGGTGCCGTCGCCACCTTCGGCAAGATCGCCGTCGAGCCGAACGGCGTCAACGCCATCCCCTCCCTGGTACGCGGCTGGCTCGACTCCCGCGCACCCGAGCAGGAGACCCTCGACACCGTGATCGGCGGCATCGAGAAGGCGGCCCGCGCGTCCGCGCAGGAACACGGCGTCGACCTGGACGTGGTCCGCGAGTCGTTCACCCCCGTCGTCGAGTTCGACCACGCCCTGCGCGACGAACTCGCCCGCATCCTCGACAAGGGCGAGGACAAGGGCGAGGACCAGGACAAGGACAAAGGCAAGAACGAGGCCGGGGGCATCGACCTCAAGGTCCCCGTCCTCGGCACCGGCGCCGGACATGACGCCGGGATCCTGTCCGGGAGCGTCCCGACCGCCATGCTGTTCGTACGCAACCCCACGGGCGTCTCGCACTCCCCTGCCGAGTTCGCCGCCGAGGACGACTGCGTGGCCGGGGTCCTCGCGCTCGCCGACGTACTGGAAGGGCTGGCTTGCAGGTGACACCGACGACCTTCTGGCTGGAGCACGCCTGGCTCGGCACGCACGTCGAGCCGGGCGTCACCGTCGACATCCGCGACGGCCGCATCACCGCCGTCCACACGGACGTCACCGCCCCGCCGCCCGGCGCCGGGATCCTGCGCGGGCTCACCGTCCCCGGCCTGGCCAACGCCCACAGCCACGCCTTCCACCGGGCCCTGCGCGGCACCGTCCAGGTCGGCTCCGGCACCTTCTGGACCTGGCGCGAGGTCATGTACTCGGTCGCCGACCGGCTGACCCCCGAGACGTACCACGCCCTCGCCCGCGCCGTGTACGCTGAGATGGCCCTCGCCGGCATCACCTCCGTCGGCGAGTTCCACTACCTGCACCACGCCCCCGGCGGCACCCGCTACGCCGACCCCAACGCGATGGGCGAGGCCCTCATCGCGGCCGCCGCCGAAGCCGGGATCCGCATCACCCTCCTCGACACCTGCTACCTGTCCTCCGGCTTCGGACAGCCGCCCACCGCCCACCAGCTCCGCTTCTCCGACGGGACGGCGGAGGCCTGGGCCGAACGCTGTTCAGTTCTCAAGGAACAAGATCACGCACGGATCGGAGCGGCGATCCACTCCGTACGGGCCGTGCCCGCCGACCAGTTGGCGACCGTGGCGCGCTGGGCCGCGGAGCGGCGGGCCCCGCTGCATGTGCACCTGTCCGAGCAGACCGCCGAGAACGACGCCTGCCGGGACGCCCACGGCCGCACCCCGGCCCGGCTCCTGGCCGACCACGGCGTGCTCGGCCCGCGCACCACCGGCGTCCACAACACGCACCTGACGGACGAGGACATCGCGCTGATCGGCGGATCCGGCACCGGCACCTGCATGTGCCCCACCACCGAACGGGACCTCGCCGACGGCATCGGCCCCGCCGCCGCCCTCCAGAAGGCGGGCTCCCCGCTCTGTCTCGGCTCCGACAGCCACGCCGTCATCGACCTGCTCGAAGAGGCCCGCGCGATGGAACTCGACGAGCGGCTGCGCAGCCGCACCCGCGGTCACTGGACGGCCGCCGCCCTGCTGCGGGCCGCCACCGCCGACGGCCACGCCGCCCTCGGCTGGGACGACGCGGGCACCATCGAGGCCGGAGCGCTCGCCGACCTGACCACCCTCGCCCTCGACTCGGTCAGGACAGCGGGGCCGCCGCCCAGGCTCGGCGCCGAGACGGCCGTATTCGCCGCGACGGCAGCGGACGTACGGCACACGGTCGTCGCGGGCCGGCACGTCGTACGCGACGGGGTGCACACGCTCGTGCCGGACGTGCCACAAGCTCTCGCGCGGGCCGTCGAAGCCCTGCGTGCCTGACGACCGCCCCCGCACCGCCGACCGCCCACGAGGACACCATGAGCAGCACGGTCATCACGAACATCGCGACCCTGGTCACCAACGACCCCTCCCTCCGCGACGACTCCACCCTCGGCCTGGTCCGGGACGCGGCCGTCGTCATCGACGGCGACCGCATCGCGTGGACCGGTGAATCAAGCAAAGCACCCGCCACTGACAGTCGGGTCGACGCCGCCGGCCGGGCGGTGCTCCCGGGCTTCGTCGACTCCCACTCCCACCTGGTCTTCGCGGGCGACCGCACCGAGGAGTTCAACGCCCGCATGTCGGGCCGGGCCTACAGCGCGGGCGGCATCCGGACGACGGTCGCCGCCACCCGCGCCGCCACCGACGAGGAACTGGAGGCCAACCTCACCCGTTACCAGCAAGAGGCCCTGCGCCAGGGCACCACCACCCTGGAGACGAAGTCCGGCTACGGCCTCACCACCCAAGACGAGTCCCGCGCCCTGCGCATCGCCGCCCGCCACACCGACGAGGTCACCTACCTCGGCGCCCACATCGTCTCCCCGGACTACGCCGACGACCCGGCCGGTTACGTCGCCCTCGTCACCGGCGAGATGCTCGACGCCTGCGCCCCGTACGCCCGCTGGATCGACGTCTTCTGCGAGAAGGGCGCCTTCGACGGCGACCAGGCCCGCGCGATCCTCACCGCCGGGAAGGCGAAGGGCCTGCACCCGCGCATCCACGCCAACCAGCTCTCCCACGGCCCGGGCGTCCAGCTCGCCGTAGAACTCGACGCGGCCAGCGCCGACCACTGCACCCACCTCACCGACGCCGACGTGGACGCCCTCGCCAACAGCCGTACGGTCGCCACGCTCCTGCCCGGCGCCGAGTTCTCCACCCGCGCGCAGTGGCCGAACGCCCGCCGCCTCCTGGACGCCGGCGTCACCGTGGCCCTGTCGACGGACTGCAACCCGGGCTCGTCCTTCACGTCCTCGGTCCCGTTCTGCATCGCCCTCGCGGTCCGGGACATGGGCATGACCCCCGACGAGGCGGTCTGGTCCGCCACGGCGGGCGGCGCCCAGGCCCTGCGCCGCACCGACATCGGCCGCCTCACGCCGGGCGCGTACGCCGACCTGACCCTCCTCGACGCCCCGAGCCACGTCCACCTGGCCTACCGGCCCGGCGTACCGCTGGTCAGCGGGGTGTGGCGGCGCGGCGTGCGGGTCGTCTGACCGGCCGCTTCTGTGACCAGGAACTCCTCTGACCAGGAACTCCTCTGACCAGGATCTCCTCCGACCAGCAGCTCCTTTGACCCGCAGCTTCCCCGCTCAAGAACCCCCCGCCCGCCACCGCTGATCCGCCCGCCCCGCCTCCCTCACCAGCGACACCGAGCCGCCCCCGCCCGGTGTCACCGCGTGGTCCGGGGCGATGTTCGGGCGGATCACGCCGCGGGCGTCGACCGCGAACCTCAGGTTCTGGCCGTTGGGGCCGTCCACCGAGGCGCACTCCCAGATGCCCGCGCCCCGGTCCACGGCGCCGCGGCTGTCCAGGCAGTAGTCGGGGTCGGCGTACGACTGCACCACGCCACGCGCCGAGTCGACCCGCCACAGCTGGGTGGGGGAGGAGGCGCAACGGGCCGTGACGACGTCCGTGCGGTTCTCCAGGTCGCCGTCGATGTCCAGGCACAGCCCCGAGGCGACGTTCACCACCTGGGCGTACGTGCCGCCCGGCGGTGCGTACGTCGGTGCGCTGCGCGTGGGGAAGGGCGTCGGGCGTGCCGTGCGCGGCGGGGCGGAACTGCGGGTCGGGGACGGGGACTTGCTGGTCGCCGAGGGAGAGGGCGTAGGGCTGGGTGAGGAAGAGGCCGACACCGTCGCCGTGACCGTCACCGGCGGCGGGCCGGCCGGGGTGGTCGTCGAGCCCGCCCTGTCCTGGGACGGCGAGCCGCCCTGCCACAGCAGGAGCACCAGCAGCGGCGCCAGGGCCACCCCGAGCGCCGCCGAGGCCAGCACGAAACGGCGTGCAGGCCAACCACCGGCCGATGCGGGCGCCATGAGGCGTGGCTCACCCTCCGCCGTGCCGTGCGTCACGTACGCCGTACCCGCCCACGGCAGCAACCCCTCGGCCAGCGCGGTGCGCGGGGTGTCCCGCAGGGCGCACAGCTCCTCGTACGCCACCGTGCAGTGGGCACAGCGCGCCATGTGGGTGTGCAGGTCGGTGCTGGAGCGGGGACTGCCCGGACGTACCGCCTCCTCGATGAGGCGGCGGAAGTCACCGCAGCGGGGGTCGTCGGAGGCGGCCAGCCGGGCCCGCAGGCAGGCCTGGGCCAGGCTCTGGAGCGCGGAGCTTGTGCCGTACGTCACGTCCTGGCGGGTGAGTCCGAGCAGCGTGGCCGTCCGGTCCTCGGACTCCTGGTCCACGATGCCGTACCAGATGAGGCCCTGGGCGCGGTGGGGCAGCGTCCGCAACGCCGCGAGCATGGGCGGGACCGGGCCGGCGGAGCCCGTTGTGTTCAGGACGAGGAGCAGGCCCGGGTCGAGTCCGGCGGCCCGTTCGTCCGCGGCCCAGGAAGCGGCCATCCGGGCGGTCAGCAGCAGGAGGTGGTGGCGCAGGGGGCCGCCGGGGTCCGTGCCGTGCGCGGTCTGGCGGGCGGCGAGCGTGAAGGTCTGAGCGGCGAGCCGGCGGGCCGCCGACTCGCTCGCGGCGCACCGGCGGGCGTAGGCGTGCACCGACGCACCGTGCCGGGCACGCAGTTCCCGCAGGGCGGCATACGCCGCCGGGGTGTCGGCACGCAGCAGCTCGGTCAACCGCGCGTCGGACGCACCGCCGTACTCGCCGCCGCCGCCCCCGGCCCCGTCGCCGGTTCTGTCGACCCCCACCATCGACCCGCCTCCTCATGACCCGGTCCTGACCTACCAGCCAGTTCGGGGCTGCCCATGGTGGTGGAAGGAGGCCCTTGAGGAAAGAGGTGTCCACGGGTAACAGAGGCGCGCCCGGCGCCCGGTCGGCACCCGGTGCCCAAGCGGGACAGCCTGGACATCCGGCGCCGACGGGGCGCCGGGCGCGAGCCCGTCACTCCCGGCGGTCGGCGACCGCCACAGCTCGACCGAGCGACCGTCACTCCTCGACGGTCAACCCCTTGCGCAGCCGCACCAGCGTCCGCGACAGCAGCCGCGACACGTGCATCTGCGAGATGCCGAGTTCCTCGCCGATCTCCGACTGGGTCAGGCCCGCGACGAAGCGCAGGGACAGGATCTTCCGGTCCCGGGGCGGGAGTTCGGCGATCAGCGGCTTCAACGACTCGACGTACTCGATGCCTTCGAGCCCGTGGTCCTCGTACCCGATCCGGTCCGCGAGCGCGCCCTCGGAGTCGTCCTCCTCCGGCTGGGCGTCCAGGGAGCTCGCCGTGTAGGCGTTGGACGCCGCCATGCCCTCGACGACCTCGTCGTTGGAGATGCCGAGGCGCTCGGCCAGTTCGGCCACGGTCGGCGCGCGGTCCAGCTTCTGGGACAGCTCGTCACCGGCCTTGGCCAGGTCGAGCCGGAGTTCCTGGAGCCTGCGCGGTACGCGCACCGACCACGACGTGTCGCGGAAGAAGCGCTTGATCTCGCCGATGATGGTCGGCATCGCGAAGGTGGGGAACTCCACACCGCGGGAGAGTTCGAAGCGGTCGATCGCCTTGATCAGGCCGATGGTGCCGACCTGGATGATGTCCTCCATCGGCTCGCTGCGCGAGCGGAACCGGGAGGCGGCGAACTTGACCAGGGCGAGGTTGAGTTCGACGAGCGTGTTGCGTACGTACGAGTACTCGTGGGTGCCTTCCTCCAGCGACTCCAGGCGCTCGAAGAGGGTCTTGGACAGGGCCCGCGCGTCGACCGGGCCTACCTCGTCGTACGGGGGAATGTCCGGAAGTCCGGCGAGTACGTCGTCCGCGACGCGTACGTCGTCGTGCTCGATGGGATCCAGATGTTCCGGAGGGGGTGTCGACGTCGCTTTGTGGGTACGCGATTCGTCGAGCCGGGGTGACATGATGTCCTCCATCGTTCTCGGCATATGGCTGCCGAAGCCAGTTGCGTGCACTGCGGTGTGCGGCGCCTCCAAAGCCGGCCGTGTCGGTTACGTGTCCTTACTAGCCCTACCCGCTTTCCTGAGCCCACCGCAAGTGCGTTCTGTTGGCATATGTCCGTTTGTGGGTGGTTGTTCGGGTGTCGGAGCGTGTGGAGAAGGCGTAGTGTTCGAGGGCGTCAGCAAGCAGCCACGACGTCGGGAGAGAGAGACGGCATGGACCGCGGGACAGTCGGCAGCGCACAGTCGGGCCGGCTTCTGGTGGAGGTGCGAGAAGAAGGCTCTAGTGCCGTCGTGACCCCGGCGGGTGAGTTGGATCACCACACCGCCGATCTGTTGCGTGAACCACTCGAGGCCTGCCTCGCCAAGGGATTCAAGCGGCTCGTCATCGACTGCGCACGCCTGGAATTCTGTGACTCCACGGGGCTGAACGTGCTGCTCGGTGCGCGCCTGAAGGCGGAGGCCGCCGGGGGCGGGGTGCATCTCGCGGGAATGCAGCCGGTGGTGGCACGCGTGTTCGAGATCACGGGGGCGGACGCTGTTTTCACCGTCCATGACACCCTCGAGGCGGCGCTGGCCGACGAGGCCGGCTGAGCCCGCGGGCGGGTCGGCGCCGTGCCTCGCATGCCCCTTCGGACCGGTGTTTTCCTTCCGTCACGGCTTTCGTGCCGAATCCGGGGTGTTCTGCCGGTCCGGTCGGGCAGGAGACATCCTGGACCTGTCGGCTGCCGAGGTGGCGGGGGCGCCGCAACCGACGCGCCGCGCACCGCGTGACTGACTGTGTACAGAAGTTTTTGAATCGTGAACTGGTGAATCGGTGAGGTGAAGCGCTGATGAGCACCACCCGGCCTTACTCGCCGGGCGACCGCGGTCCGGAGCCCAGCGGCGCTTCCGCGGCGTCCGAGGGCGGCGTACCGGCGGCCGGTGCGTCCGAAGGGGGCGGTGCCGCGCTGTCCGGGTCGGCCGACGGGGGCGTGGCCGCGCCGCCCGACGCGCCGGCGTCGTCGGGGAGCCGCCAGGCCCGCCGACTGAGCTTCGGCGGCCAGAGCGGCGTCGTCCCGCTCGCGCGCGACTTCACCCGCCAGGCGCTGTACGCGTGGGGCTGGCTGCCCGCCGCGGGCGCCGACCAGCGGGCCGCGGCCGAGGACGTCCTGCTCGTCGTCTCCGAGCTGGTCACCAATGCCTGCCTGCACGCCGGGGGGCCGGACGAGCTGTGGATCTCCTGTGACAACAAGGTGATCCGCATCGAGGTCTCCGACCGCGGTACGGGCCAGCCGGCCCCGCGCACCCCGCACCGCGCGGGACGCCCCGGCGGGCACGGCATGTTCATCGTGCAGCGGCTGTGCCTCGACTGGGGTGTGGTGCGGACCCCGGGTGTCGCGGGCAAGACGGTGTGGGCGGAGCTGGGCGCACCGGCGTAAGAAGCCGGACCGCCGATACCCCGTTCGGGTTAACGGAGTTACCGAGGGTCATCCGTTGCCGAGGTCATCCGTTACCGAGGTCCCCTGGCGCCAAGGGGCACCTGTCACCAAGGGTCATCTGTTGCCGAGGGCCACCCGAAGGCCGCCCTCTCCCTTCGGTTCCCTGCCTCACGCGCCGGATCGCCACAACTCCGGCGTGCTCCGTGTCTTCCCTCCTTACGACCCCGGGCGTACCTTGACGGCCCGATCTGATGTCTCGTCAGAAAATATTGCCGTCAGGAACAGGAAGGGGAGCGGGAGTCGTGTCGTACCGGAAACGAACCGCCGCGCTCGCGTCCGCCGCGGCCCTGGCCGGCTCGGCGGTATTGATGGCCGCCCCCGCAGCCCGGGCCGAGGTCGTCGACGTCCACTACCGGTGCAAGACGCCGATCGGCGACAAGAGCGCCGTTTCGCCCATCGACATCAAGGGCGTCAAGAACGGCGGCGGCTACAAGATCACCATGTCGTGGCGGAAGGGCGTCTCGTCCAGCCCGGTCGAACTGGGCAGGGGCGCGATGAACCCGAGCGCCACCATCGAGCTGGGCGGTGCCGACAACGGCGTCCTGACGGTGCGGGGCCCGGCCAACGAGGCCGCCATCCCCGCCAACACCCCCATCAAGATCAGCGACTTGAGCGGCACGTACACGCCCAGGAACAGCGGTGAGGTCACCTTCACGGCGGGTGTCCTCACCATCAAGGCGCTCGGTACGACGACCACGTGCACGCCCACGAACGACCCGGGGCCGTCCCTCACCCTCGACGTCACGGCCGCGGGCGGCGGCGGCACGACCGGCTCCGCCCAGAGCGGCGGCTCCGGTTCCGGCACGGGCTCCGGCAACGGTGCCGAACTCCCGCAGACCGGTCCCGAGGACTCGGCGATCGCCCTCGGCACGCTCGGCGGGACGGTGCTGCTCGTGGGCACGGCGGGCGTGCTGTGGCTGACCCGGCGGAACCAGGCGGCGCGGGCACCCCTTTGACCGCCCGCGAAGACCCGTTGCGAGCGGCCGAGTCGACGGGAGCGGCGAGGTGAACGGCACGGTGCGGATCCCGGCGTGGGCGGTGGTGCTCGCGCTGCTGTTCCTGCTGCCCCTGGCGGGGGCCGTGCCCGCCGCGGCTGCGGACGCCCGGCCCTCCGTCGCGCTGTCGAAGTCCCAGGCGGGGACGGGCGGTTCGGTCACCGTCACCGGCGAGGGGTGGCGGCCGCGCGCCCTGCTGATGCTGCTGATCTGCGGGCAGTCCGTGCCGTCCCGGGGCGTGACCGGCGGTATGAACTCCTGCGCCAACGGCGACGGACGGGCCGTCACCACCGATGCCGAGGGACGCTTCCGGCGGGCGCTGCCGGTCGTCGAGCCGCCGGTGCCGTGCCCGTGTGTGGTGCACGTTGCGACGGTCACGGGGCCGAAGGCCGAGGCCGACGCGGTGTTCCAGGTCGCCGGGCACGCGGTCGAGCCGCTGCCCGCGGAGTCGGCCGCCGGGCGGCTGTCGGTCGTTGCGGACCCTCGGCTGGAGGGCTCCGACGGGCTGCTGACCTGGTTCGGCTCGCCGCCCGCCCGCACGCTCGTGGTCACCGTCGGCAATGTCGGCGCGTCCGCCGTGAAGAACCCGGTCTTCGAGATCGGCACCTCTCACGGCGTGTTCGCCCCGCAGTGGGAGGAGCAGCGGTGGCGGGGCACGGTCCGGCCCGGCGGGAAGGCGCGGATCGAGCTCCCGGTGCAGCTCGCGGGCGGGGCGCACGGCGACTACACCGTCACGCTCAAGTACGGCGGGAGGGTCCTCACCGAACAGCCGTGGGCGGTCGGCCGGCCCTGGGGGGTGACCCTGTTCTGGGTGCTGGTGTTCCTGGTGGTACCGGCGTCCGTGTTCCGGGCGGGGATGGCTGTGGTGGACCGGGTGCGGCCACCGCGGTCCGGGGGGCCGGCCCACCCTCGGGCCCTGCGCCCGCCGGGCTCGGATCCCCCGGCCCAGGCGCCCCCCGTCGGCAAGCGGCACGCGTGAAGAGCTCAGGGTGCGCCGATGCCGACGGCCCACACTCCCGTGCCGGTAGGGGCCTCAGGTGCGGCGGTCAGCACCTGCCTTGCGCTCCGTCTCGGTCGGCGTCGCGGCGACCACACGCACGGAGGGCCACCACACCCTCGGGTGCGATGGCCCTCCTGGAACGCCGCTCGGCCCGGTCGGCCAGGCCTCAGCGGACGTCGCCCATGAGCTCCTTGACCTTGTTGCGGTACATCCACACCGCCGCACCGGCGACGACGGCGAGCGTGGCCTCCAGGGCCACGATGCCCGTCTTGTTCAGGTCGACCCCGGCGATGGAGAGCAGGCCGGTCGTGGCGTCACCTGCCGTGACGGCCAGGAACCAGACGCCCATCATCTGGGAGGCGTACTTGGCCGGCGCCATCTTCGTGGTGACGGACAGGCCGACGGGGGAGAGCAGCAGCTCACCGACGGTCTGGACGAAGTAGATCGCCACCAGCCACAGCGCGGCCGCCTTGTGGCCGCCGTCCGCGATGGACAGCGGGGCCAGGAAGAGGAAGAAGGACGCGCCGACCAGGACCAGGCCGGAGGCGAACTTCACGATCGTGCTCGGCTCCTTGCCGCGCCGGTTCAGCGCCAGCCAGAACCAGGCGAAGACCGGGGCCAGCGCCATGATCAGGACCGGGTTGACCGACTGATACCAGGAGACCGGGAAGGCCCAGCCCAGCACGCTGTTCTCGGCGGAGGAGTCCGCGAAGATCGACAGGGTCGAGCCGCCCTGGTCGTAGATCATCCAGAAGACGGCCGCGGCCACGAAGAACCAGATGTACGCCGACATCTTGGACTGCTCGGCACGGTCCAGCTCCCGGTCGCGCTTGATGCGGACCAGCACCATGGTCGGGATGATCACGCCGAGGAGGGTCAGCGGGACCAGGATCCAGTTCAGGGTGTAGTGGCCGGAGAAGCCGAGGGCCGCGTAGGCGACGACGGCGATGCCCGCCCAGAGCGCGGCCTTGCGCAGGGTCGAGGTCTTCTCCTCGGCCGACAGCGGCTTCGGGACGACGCTGGAGCGGGCGTCCAGGTGGCGGCTGCCGAGCAGGAACTGGGCCAGCCCCAGCGCCATGCCGAGCGCGGCGAGCGCGAAGCCCAGGTGCCAGTCGACGCTCTCACCGATCGTGCCGATGATCAGCGGCGCGGCGAAGGCGCCGAGGTTGATGCCCATGTAGAAGACGGTGAAGCCGCCGTCGCGACGCGGGTCGTCCGGGCCGTCGTAGAGGTGGCCGACCATCGTGGAGATGTTGGCCTTCAGCAGGCCTGAACCGATGGCGACCAGGCCGAGACCCGCGTAGAACGTGCCCGAGGCGGGCAGTGCCAGCGTGAGGTGGCCGAGCATGATGATCGCGCCGGCCACGGCGACGGTCTTGCGCGGGCCCCAGACGCGGTCGCCGAACCAGCCGCCCGGCATCGCGAGCAGGTACACCAGCGACACGTACACCGAGTAGATCGCCGTCGCGGTGCCGGCGCTCAGATGCAGGCCGCCCGGCGCGACGAGGTACAGCGGGAGCAGAGCCCTCATGCCGTAGTAGGAGAAGCGCTCCCACATCTCGGTCATGAAGAGGGTGGCCAGTCCGCGGGGGTGGCCGAAGAAGGTCTTCTCGGAACCGGGGGTGCCCGGGCGGGCCGAGTCCTTCGTCAGGCTGGACGCCATGGTCGTTCCTTGCTGGTGGGGACGCGTCGCGCGAGGGTGCGCGCCCGGTGGGGGCGGCCGGCACCGGCGGACCGGTCCGTCCACCCCACGCCCAGGGCGTCCGCTCCGGATCACGGAGCGGCGGACGGCGTCCACCGGGATCCACGCCTCTACGCGCGTCGCTGCGCCACGAGGCCCGGCCACAGGTCATTGCTGGAGAGGGCCGGCCGGAGCCGGCCCGCACGCAAAAGAGACCTTCAGCGTCAAATCCCCGCTGAAGGTCCCTGCGGTGCTACAGGCGTTGGTTCACCATACGGCAGGACACAGCCGGATATGGAAGGACTTGAGACGCGGATCACAGGTGTCGCGGGAACCGCAGCCAGTATTTCCAAGGTCCATAACAGGATCTCATCCCACAGGCAGAGGTCCGCGCACGGACGCCCGAGGGTAAGAACGCGTATGCGGCCGGTAAGAATCAAGGCCTGCGATCACACCCCGGCTCTTGCCCCGGCGGGACTACCATCACTTCATGACCCGAGTACTGCTCGCCGAGGACGATGCGTCCATCTCGGAACCGCTGGCCCGCGCCCTGCGCCGGGAGGGGTACGAGGTCGAGGTACGTGAGGATGGCCCCACCGCGCTGGACGCCGGAATCCAGGGCGGCGTCGACCTGGTCGTACTGGACCTCGGTCTGCCCGGCATGGACGGTCTGGAGGTGGCCCGGCGGCTGCGCGCCGAGGGTCACACCATTCCGATCCTGATCCTGACCGCGCGCGCCGACGAGGTGGACACGGTCGTCGGCCTCGACGCGGGCGCCGACGACTACGTCACCAAGCCGTTCCGGCTCGCCGAGCTGCTCGCCCGCGTCCGCGCCCTGCTGCGGCGCGGCGCCGCCGAGCCGCACCAGGCGCCGGCCACGCACGGTGTGCGCATCGACGTCGAGTCGCACCGCGCGTGGATGGGCGACGAGGAGCTCCAGCTCACCGCCAAGGAGTTCGACCTGCTGCGGGTGCTCGTACGCGACGCCGGTCGGGTCGTCACGCGCGACCAGCTGATGCGCGAGGTCTGGGACACCACGTGGTGGTCGTCCACCAAGACCCTCGACATGCACATCTCCTGGCTGCGCAAGAAGCTCGGCGACGACGCGGCCAACCCCCGCTACATCGCCACCGTGCGCGGCGTGGGCTTCCGCTTCGAGAAGAGCTGAACCCACCGGGATCCCCCGCCGGGTTCGTATTGGGTAAGAGGACATGCGCCGTCGACTGATCCAGTCCACGCTCGCCGTGGTGCTCGTCGTGATCGCCGTCTTCGGCGTATCCCTCGTGATCGTCGAGACCCGGACGATCAGCAACAGCGCCCAGGACCGCGTGGAGTCCGAGGCGGTCCGGCTGGCCAGCATCGTCGACAGCCGGCTCCTCGTCGCGCAGCAGGTCGACGCGGAGGTGCTGCGCGACCAAGTCACGCAGGACCGGTACGCCGTCATCCGGATCCCCGGCGAGCAGCCCATCGAGGTCGGCACCAAACCGAGCGGCGACGTCATCACGGCCACCGCCCCGGGCGAGGAGGGCGAGACCGTCACCGTCCAGGAGCCGCGCTCGACGGTGACCCGGGAGGTCGGCCGTACGCTGCTGATCATCGGGCTGGTGGCGCTGCTGGCGGTGATCGCCGCCGTCCTGCTCGCCATCCGCCAGGCCAACCGGCTCGCCTCCCCGCTCACCGACCTCGCGGAGACCGCCGAACGCCTCGGCTCGGGCGACCCGCGCCCCAGGCACAAGCGGTACGGCGTCCCCGAGCTGGACCGGGTCGCGGACGTGCTGGACGCCTCCGCCGAGCGCATCGGGCGCATGCTCACCGCCGAGCGGAGGCTGGCCGCCGACGCCTCCCACCAGCTGCGCACCCCGCTGACCGCGCTGTCGATGCGGCTGGAGGAGATCACCCTCACCGACGACCTCGACACGGTGAAGGAAGAGGCGACGATCGCGCTCACGCAGGTGGAGCGGCTGACGGACGTGGTGCAGCGCCTGCTGACGAACTCCCGCGATCCGCGCACCGGCTCCGCCGTCACCTTCGACCTCGACGAGGTCATCCAGCAGCAGCTCGCGGAGTGGCGGCCCGCCTACCGCAGCGCGGGTCGGGCGATCGTCAGCTCCGGCAAGCGGCATCTGCAGGCGGTGGGCACCCCGGGGGCGGTCGCGCAGGTGCTGGCCGCGCTGATCGAGAACTCGCTGATGCACGGCGGCGGGACCGTCGCGCTGCGCACCCGGGTCACCGGGAACCAGGTGGTGATCGAGGTGACGGACGAGGGCCCCGGCGTGCCCGCGGATCTCGGGGCGCGGATCTTCGAGCGGACCATCAGCGGCCGGAACTCGACCGGGATCGGCCTCGCGGTCGCCCGGGACCTCGCCGAGGCCGACGGAGGCCGCCTGGAGATGCTGCAGGCCAAGCCGCCGGTGTTCGGGCTGTTCCTGTCGCGCACGCCACCGTCGAAGCAGAAGGCGCACGAGGAGACGCCGACGGTCCGATAGGCGGAGGACCGGGAGACACCCCCCGACACCACCGGACACCCCCAGCATCCGTGGCCCCCCGGCCTACGGAACGCGCTGCCGCGCCTTCTGCTTGGCCCGCTCCTTCTTCAGGAACGATTCCGCGCCCGTCGCCGACTCCGGGACCGGCAGCGCCCGGAACACCCACGTGCGGTAGGACCAGAACCGGAACAGCGTGGCGATGCCGATGCCGAGGAACTTGAAGATGTTGTTCTGCAGCGGGCTGTTCCAGTCGAAGCCGTACGTGGCCACGTACAGCACGCCGTTCTCGATCACCAGGCCGACCGCGCTGAACAGCAGGAACAGGGTCATTTCCCGGGTGCGGCGGCTCTTGTCGCGGTCCCGGTACGTGAAGTAGCGGAAGCCCAGGTAGTTGAAGATGATCGCGACGACGGTCGCGATGACGCTCGCCCGCACCACCTGGAGGTCGGTCACATGCCGTACCAGGTTGAACACGAGGAGGTTGACCAGCACACCGGCGCCGCCCACCGCGCCGAACTTGGCGACTTCGTGAACAAGCCGTCGGAGCCCCGAGGAACCACGTCCCATGGTCGTACAGGCCCCCGTCCGTCGGTTGGCGTCAACCCCGCCATGCTAACCACCCTTCCGCGCGATCTTCCTGCGGACGAGCCCCGGAGACGGGAAGGCGTCCGGAGAAAGGCCGGAGAAAGGCCGAAGAAAGGCAGGGAAAGACCGGGAAACAAGCCACTGCGGCGTGGCCGATACCCTAGGCGTGTGACGTTCCCGGTAGTCGGCATGGTCGGCGGGGGCCAGCTCGCTCGTATGACACACGAGGCTGGCATCCCGCTGGGCATCAGGTTCAAGCTCCTCAGTGACACACCACAGGATTCCGCGGCGCAGGTCGTGAACGATGTCGTCATCGGCGACTATCGCGACCTGGACACGCTGCGCGCCTTCGCACGCGGCTGTGACGTGATCACCTTCGATCACGAGCACGTGCCCACCGAGCACCTACGGGCCCTGGAGGCGGACGGCATCCCCGTGCGCCCGGGCCCCGACGCGCTCGTGCACGCCCAGGACAAGGGCGTGATGCGGGCGAGGCTCGACGCGATCGGCGTGCCGTGTCCGCGGCACAGGATCGTCTCCGATCCGCAGGACGTGGCCGCCTTCGCGGCCGAGGGCGACGGGTTCCCGGTCGTCCTCAAGACCGTCCGCGGCGGCTACGACGGCAAGGGCGTATGGGTGGTGAACTCGCCCGAAGAGGCGGAGGACCCCTTCCGCGCGGGCGTCCCCGTCCTCGCCGAGGAGAAGGTCGACTTCGTGCGCGAGCTGGCCGCCAACGTCGTACGGTCCCCGCACGGGCAGGCCGTCGCCTACCCGGTGGTCGAGTCCCGGCAGGTCAACGGCGTCTGCGACACGGTCATCGCCCCCGCCCCCGATCTCGACGAGAGCCTCGCGCTGAAGGCCGAGGAGATGGCCCTGACCATCGCCAAGGAACTCGGCGTCGTCGGTCACCTCGCCGTCGAGCTGTTCCAGACCCGCGACGGCCGCATCCTCGTCAACGAGCTCGCGATGCGCCCGCACAACTCGGGCCACTGGACGATGGACGGCGCGATCACCTCCCAGTTCGCCAACCACATCCGGGCCGTCCTCGACCTGCCGCTCGGCGACCCCCGCCCGCGCGCGAAGTGGACGGTCATGGTCAACGTCCTGGGCGGCGACTTCCCGGACATGTACTCCGCGTACCTGCACTGCATGGCCCGCGACCCGCAGCTGAAGATCCACATGTACGGCAAGGACGTGAAGCCCGGCCGCAAGGTCGGCCACGTCAACACCTACGGCGACGACCTGGACGACGTGCTGGAGCGCGCCCGTCACGCAGCCGGCTACCTGAGAGGCACGATCACCGAATGAGCCCCGCCCACCCGTCGCCCGACCACCACCCCTCAACGAGCGCTGACGCGCGCAGCTTTCCATTGGTCGGCATCGTCATGGGGTCGGACTCCGACTGGCCCGTCATGGAGGCCGCCGCCAAGGCCCTCGACGAGTTCGAGATCGCGTACGAGGTCGACGTCGTCTCCGCGCACCGTATGCCGCGCGAGATGATCACGTACGGGGAGCAGGCCGCGGAGCGCGGGCTGAAGGTGATCATCGCCGGTGCGGGCGGCGCCGCCCACCTGCCCGGCATGCTCGCCTCCGTCACCCCGCTGCCGGTCATCGGCGTGCCCGTGCCGCTGAAGTACCTCGACGGCATGGACTCCCTGCTGTCGATCGTGCAGATGCCGGCCGGTGTCCCGGTCGCGACCGTCTCCGTCGCCGGTGCCCGCAACGCCGGTCTGCTCGCCGCCCGCATCCTCGCCGCGCACGACGAGGACCTCCTGCAGAAGATGCGGGAGTTCCAGCAGGACCTGAACGACCAGGCCACCGAGAAGGGCAAGCGCCTGCGCGCCAAGGTCGACGGCACGGGCGGCGGCTTCGGCTTCGGCAAGTGACCTTCGGCACGTGGCCTTCGGGAAATGAACTTCGGGAAGTGACCCCCATGACGTCCCTCGACGACGCCCGCGCGCTCCTCGCCGAGTTCCCCGTCGTCGACGGGCACAACGACCTGCCCTGGGCGCTGCGCGAACAGGTCCGCTACGACCTCGACGCCCGCGACATCGCCGTCCGCCAGGGCGCCCACCTGCACACCGACCTCCCGCGGCTGCGCGAGGGCGGGGTCGGTGCGCAGTTCTGGTCGGTGTACGTCCGCACGGACCTGCCCGACCCGGTCGCGGCCACCCTCGAACAGATCGACTGCGTACGGCAGTTGCTGGCCCGCCACCCGAAGGACCTGGCCCCCGCGCTGACGGCCGCCGACCTGGAGGCCGCGCGCGCGGAAGGCCGTATCGCCTCGCTCATGGGCGCGGAGGGCGGCCACTCCATCGCGTGCTCCCTGGGCACCCTGCGGGGCCTGTACGCGCTCGGCGTCCGCTATCTGACGCTCACCCACAACGACAACGTGCCGTGGGCGGACTCGGCGACGGACGCACCGGGCGTCGGCGGACTGTCGGCATTCGGCCGCGAGGTGGTCCGGGAGATGAACCGGATCGGCATGCTGGTCGACCTCTCGCACGTCGCGGCGACGACCATGCGGGACGCGCTGGACACGACGACGGCCCCGGTGATCTTCTCCCACTCCTCCGCCCGGGCCGTCTGCGACCACCCGCGCAACATCCCCGACGACATCCTCGAACGCCTGCCCGCCAACGGCGGTGTGGCGATGGTGACGTTCGTCCCGAAGTTCGTGCTCCAGGCGGCGGTCGACTGGACGGCCGAGGCCGACGAGAACATGCGCGCGCACGGCTTCCACCCCCTGGACACCACCGCCGAGGCGATGAAGGTGCACCGCGCCTTCGAGGAGCGGCACCCGCGCCCCGTCGCCACGGTCGCGACGGTGGCGGACCACCTGGACCACATGCGCGAGGTGGCGGGCATCGACCACCTCGGCATCGGCGGCGACTACGACGGCACGGCCTTCACCCCGGACGGACTCGACGACGTCTCCGGATATCCGAACCTCATCGCCGAGTTGCTGGACCGCGGCTGGTCCCGGTCCGACCTGACCAAGCTGACCTGGCGGAACGCCGTGCGGGTGCTGGGCGCGGCTGAGGACGTGGCCCGGGAGCTTCAGGCCACGCGCCCGCCGTCCAACGCCCGCATCGAGGACCTGGACGGCTGACCCGCGAGCTCGTCCAGGGTGGGGTAGTCGGTGTAGCCGTCCGCCCCGCCCACGTACATCAGGTACCGGTCCCGGACCGGGTTGAGCGGCGCGCCCAGCCGCAGCCGCGCCACCAGGTCGGGGTTGGCGAGGAAGGGCCGGCCGAGGGCGATCAGGTCGGCTCCGGCGGCCAGCAGGCGCGCGACCGGATGATCGCCGACTGGTGCGCTCCCGGAGACCCTGGACGAGGTGATCGAGGCGGCCCGGCAGCGCTGAGCCCCGGGGCCCCGGTGTCCCGTACCTCGAACGCCCCGCCCACCAGGAAACCCCCTCGGCTCCGTGGGACGGTGACCGTACCGCACGACGACCGTACGGAGCCCGCCATGGCAGACCTCCAGGACGACCTGCACTCCGCCGGCGGAGTCGGCGAGCTCCACGGCCTGGCCGGGCTACCCCGCCGAGGCCGTCGTCCCGGACGGTCCCCGCGAGCCCGTCTCCGACCCGGACGACGCTCCCCTGGCCCGGGCCCGCGCCATCCTCGCCGTGCACCCCGTCGCCGACGGCTACAACGGACTGCCCTGGGCGCTCAGGCACCTGTCCTGGTACGACCTGGAGCTCGGCGAGAGCGCCGTCGACACCGACGTGCCCAGATTGCGCCGGGGCCGGGTGGGCGCCCTGTTCTGCTCCCTGCACCTGCCCGAGAGCCTCGACGGCGACCGGGTCGTGGGCGCCACCCTGGAGCAGCTGGACCTGGTCAAGACGGTGGTCCGGGCCCACGACGAGGCCCTACGGCTGGCCCGCACCGCCGGGGAGACCGCGGACGCCCACCACTGCGGACGCGTCGCCGTGCTGCTCGGCCCGGCCGGGGCCGCCGCCCTCGGCGACTCGCTGGGCATCCTGCGCCAGCTGCACGCCCTCGGCCTGCGCATCCTCACCCTGACCGGCGTGTCCTGGGCGAGCCCGGCCGGGCTGACCCGGTTCGGCGAGGAGGTCGTGCGCGAGATGAACCGGCTCGGCGTGATCGCCGACCTCTCCGGTGCCTCCGCGCAGACCATCCACCGCGTCCTCACCGTCTCCAGGGCACCCGTGCTGTGCGGCCGTTCCGCCGCCCGAGCGCTGCGCCCCCACCCGGCGAACCTCCCCGACGACCTGCTCGCCGAGCTGGGCGCCGCGGGGGGCCTGTGCATGGTGCCGCTGACCGCCGAGCAGACCGGGCCGACCGTCCGCGACGTCGCCGACCACCTCGACCACGTCCGTACGGTCGCCGGCCCGCAGTGCGTCGGCCTGTCCGCCACGTACGACTCCGGGCCGCCCACCCGCAGGAGCTCGGCGACGCCTCCTGCTACCCGCGGCTGATCGCCGAGTTGCTGCACCGCGGCTGGGAGGAGTCCGACGTGGCGCTGCTGACCTGGGGCAACGTCCAGCGCGTACTGCGCGGCGCCGACTTCACCGCCCGCGCGGTCCAGCAGCGCCGCGAGCCGTCCATGGCGACGATCGCCGGGCTCGACGGGTGAGGCGTGGCTGAGCGTTGCGCGGGGTCGACGCGTTACGTGTGGTCGAGCCGGCAGAGGCAGAACGGATGCCCCGCCGGGTCGGCGTACACCCGGAAGTCCTTCTTCTCGTAGTCCTCCCGGTCCAGCACCCGCGCCCCCAGTGCCAGCACCTTCTCCTCGGCCGCGTCGACCTCCTCCCAGGTGGACCCGGCGTCGAAGTCGAGGTGGAACTGCTGCGGGTTGCGGTCGGCGCGCGGCCACTCCGGCGGGGTGTACCCGGACACCCGCTGGAAGGCGAGCCGTGGCCCGCCGGGTACCTGGAGCACCACCCAGTCGGGTTCCTCCTCCTCGGGCGTGCCGCCCCCGACCTGCGCGTAGAAGCGGGCCAGCTCGAGCGGCTCGGGGCAGTCGACGACGACGGAACGGAAACGTACCGCAGCGGGCATGAGGCCTCCCGGTATCAGCGGGTTGTCAGCAGGCACAGAGGCAGAACGGGTGCCCGGCCGGGTCCGCGTAAACCCGGAAGCTGCGCGAACGGTCCTCGGCGTCCAGCGGCCGCGCGCCGAGGGCCAGCACGCCCTTCTCGGCCGTGTCCAGGTCGTCGACGGTCAGGTCCAGGTGGAACTGCTGCGAATGGTCGGGCGCCGGCCACCGCGGCGGTACGTACCCGGGGGCGGCCTGGAAGGCCAGGGACGGTCCGCCGGGCACCTTCAGGTCCACCCAGTCGCCCTGGTCCTCGACGGTTCCGCCCAGCACCTCGGCGTAGAAACCGGCCAGCGCGTGCGGGTCGGGACAGTCCAGGACGACGACATCCAGTTTGGCCAGAGCCATGACTTCCTCCTCGAAGCCGGAAAGTCACCCGCCGGAAGTTACCTGTAGAGGCGAGTAACCAGTAACCGTTACTCCATGCTCCCCTATTGGGGGTAACGTCGCAAGGGGAAACCCGGGAGGTACGGTCCAGCCATGACGGAGAGATCGCCCGCGCCCGGGGGCCTGGCACTGGTCGAGTCCCTGGTGAACACGCTGGACATCGAGTCGGGCGCCGACTCGCTGGACACGGCGCAGGGCCGGGCGCGTTTCGGGCTCACGGAAGAGGACGTGGAGCCGGCGCGCGAGCTGCGCGAGTCGCTGCGCGCGACGCTGCTCGCCCACGCCGGCCATGCCCCGCACCGCGAGGTGACCCCGCTGGGCGAGCTGCTGGCCGGGGCGCCGCTGGTGGTGACGGTCGACGCGGGGGACGGCTCGGCCGCACTCGCCCCCGCCGACGGGCGCCCGCTGCTCTCCCGCGTCGCCGCGGCCGTCGCCGAGGCACTGGTCGCGGGCACCTGGACCCGGCTGAAGGCCTGCGAGGCCGCCGACTGCCACTGGGCGTACTACGACCGCAGCCCGGCGGGCCGGGGCCGCTGGTGCTCGATGCAGGTGTGCGGGGCGCGGGCGAAGATGCGGCGGTACCGGGCGAAGGAGCCGTGACGCGGCCGTGCCGACGCCCGGTGGTGCAGAATGCAACAAGACGCCGGTTCGGCCGACTGAGCCTCGGCCGAACCGGCGTCACCCGTATGTATGTACCGCTACTAGGCCTTCGGGCGTCCCATCGCCCGGTACGTCCACTCGGCCTTGCGCCACCGCTCCGGGTCCAGGGCGTTGCGCCCGTCGAGGATGACGCGGGCCGCCGCGACCTCGCCGAGGGCCTCCGGGTCCAGCTCGCGGAACTCCCGCCACTCCGTCAGGTGCAGGACGACGTCGGCGCCCCGCGCGGCCTCGATCGCGGTGTCGGCGTAGCCGAGGGTCGGGAAGATGCGGCGGGCGTTGTCCATGCCCTTCGGGTCGTACACCGTGACCTGGCCGCCCTGGAGGTGGATCTGCCCGGCGACGTTGAGCGCGGGCGAGTCCCGTACGTCGTCCGAGTCGGGCTTGAAGGTCGCGCCGAGCACCGCCACGCGCTTGCCGAGGAACGGCCCGCCGCCCAGCGCCTGCCGGGTCAGCTCCACCATCTGGCCGCGCTGGCGCATGTTGATGGAGTCGATCTCCCGCAGGAAGGTCAGTGCCTGGTCGGCGCCCAGCTCACCGGCCCGGGCCATGAACGCCCGGATGTCCTTCGGCAGACAGCCGCCGCCGAAGCCGATCCCGGCCCGCAGGAACTTCTTGCCGATCCGGTCGTCGTAGCCGATGGCCTCCGCCAGCTTGGCCACGTCACCGCCCGCCGCCTCGCACACCTCGGCCATGGCGTTGATGAAGGAGATCTTGGTGGCGAGGAAGGAGTTCGCGGAGGTCTTCACCAGCTCGGCGGTCGGGAAGTCCGTGACCACGAACGGCGAACCCTCGGCGATCGGCGTCGCGTACACCTCGCGCAGCAGCTTCTCGGCGCGCTCGCTGCGCACCCCGACCACGATCCGGTCCGGGTGCAGCGTGTCCTGGACGGCGAAGCCCTCACGCAGGAACTCCGGATTCCAGGCCAGCTCGGCGTCCCCGCCCGCCGGCGCGTGGTCGGCCAGGTAGGCGGCCAGGCGGTCGGCGGAGCCGACGGGCACGGTGGACTTGCCCACGACCAGGGCGGGGCCCTTCAGATGCGGCGCGAGCGAGGCGATCGCGGAGTCGACGTACGACATGTCGCAGGCGTACTCGCCGTGCCGCTGCGGGGTGTTCACACAGACGAAGTGGACATCGCCGAACGCGCCGACCTCGGCCCAGTCCTGGGTGAAGCGCAGCCGGCCCGTGGTCCCCTCGAACCCGGCGACGTGCTTGCGCAGCAGCTCCTCCAGGCCCGGCTCGTACATCGGAGCCTCGCCGCGCTCCAGCTTCTCGATCTTCTCCCGGACGATGTCCAGGGCGAGTACCTCGAAGCCCAGTTCGGCCATGGCCGCGGCGTGTGTCGCGCCGAGATAACCGGTGCCGATCACGGTGATCTTGAGGGCCATGGATGCTCCAGAGGTCTGCGGCAGGTGGTGCGCGCCCGAGCATATCCGGGGCAGGGGAACGCGCTTCACCGGGCGACTTTCGCGCTGTCGCCAAGCTCACGTATCACTGGTGTGGGCGACCCCATAAACTTTTGATTACTTAACGGTAGTTAGCGCCACCATCGCAGCGTTTTGGAGCGTGAGAGACCTTGGCCGGATCGGCTGACTTCGACCTGTACCGCCCGTCCGAGGAGCACGACATGCTCCGTGACGCCGTTCGCTCGATGGCCGAGGCGAAGATCGCGCCGTACGCCGCCGCGGTGGACGAGGAGGCCCGCTTCCCGCAGGAGGCGCTCGAGGCACTGGTGGCCAACGACCTGCACGCCGTCCACGTGCCCGAGGAGTACGGCGGCGCGGGCGCCGACGCGCTGGCGACGGTCATCGTGATCGAGGAGGTGGCCCGCGTGTGCGCCAGCTCCTCCCTCATACCGGCCGTGAACAAGCTCGGCTCGCTCCCGGTCATCCTCTCCGGCTCCGAGGAGCTGAAGAAGAAGTACATGACCCCGCTCGCCAAGGGCGACGGGATGTTCTCGTACTGCCTCTCCGAGCCGGAGGCGGGCTCGGACGCGGCCGGCATGAAGACCCGCGCGGTCCGCGACGGCGACCACTGGGTCCTCAACGGCGTCAAGCGCTGGATCACCAACGCGGGCGTCTCCGAGTACTACACGGTCATGGCCGTCACCGACCCCGAGAAGCGTTCCAAGGGCATCTCCGCCTTCGTCGTCGAGAAGTCCGACGAGGGCGTCTCCTTCGGCGCCCCCGAGAAGAAGCTCGGCATCAAGGGCTCGCCCACCCGCGAGGTCTACCTCGACAACGTCCGCATCCCCGCCGACCGCATGATCGGCGAGGAGGGCACCGGCTTCGCCACGGCGATGAAGACCCTCGACCACACCCGCATCACCATCGCCGCCCAGGCCCTCGGCATCGCCCAGGGCGCCCTCGACTACGCCAAGGGCTACGTCCAGGAGCGCAAGCAGTTCGGCAGGCCGATCGCCGACTTCCAGAGCATCCAGTTCATGCTCGCCGACATGGCCATGAAGATCTCCGCCGCCCGGGCCCTGACCTACCAGGCGGCAGCCGCCTCCGAGCGCGGCGACTCCGACCTCACCTACCAGGGCGCCGCCGCCAAGTGCTTCGCCTCCGACGTGGCCATGGAGGTCACCACGGACGCGGTCCAGCTCCTCGGCGGCTACGGCTACACCCGTGACTACCCGGTGGAGCGCATGATGCGCGACGCGAAGATCACGCAGATCTACGAGGGCACGAACCAGGTCCAGCGGATCGTCATGGCGCGCAACCTGCCGTAACCGAACGGCTCCCGCTCCGGCACAGCCCCCGCCACCCGGCCGGGGGCTGTTTCCGTCCGCCCCGTGGCGGACCGGGGGAAGTGGGCGTAGGACGGAAGGACCGGGGGCCGACCCGGTCTCCGCCGTCCCCCAGGAGGAACCATGACCCAGCAGCCCGCCACCACCACCCCGATGAGCAAGGAGATGCAGGACTGCGTCGACGCCTGCATGGCCTGCCACGCCATGTGCGAGGAGACCATGAGCTCCTGCCTGCAGATGGGCGGCCAGGCCCAGATGCAGATCATGCGCGCGCTGATGGACTGCGCCGAGATGACCCGCATGTGCGCCGACATGATGATGCGCCGCTCGCCGATGTCGGCCGAGATGTGCGCGATGTGCGCCCGGGCCTGCGACATGTGCGCCGAGGCGTGTATGTCCATGCCGGACGACGCCCAGATGATGCGCTGTGCCGAGGCGTGTCGCCGCTGTGCACAGACGTGCCGCGCGATGGCGGGCGCCACGATGTGACGACCGTCCGACAGCCCTCGGGGGCACCTGCCTTCCGGGTGCCCCCGAGTCCTGTGTGCCGGCCGCTCAGTTGCCCGAGACGGTGACCTTCTCGTCGTTCTTCAGCTGGTCCACCAGCGTCTTCACCTTCGCGGTGTCCCACTGGAGGTTGCCGTTGGGGGCGTTGCCCGAGATCGGCATGTTCATCGACGTGCCCTCACCGCCGCTGACGCCCTTCATCGCCCAGAACATCGATGCCAGGTCCCACAGGCCCATGTCCTTGTCGACGATCAGGGAGTCCAGGCCCGCGCCCATGGTCGGGTACAGCTTGAACGGGTTCAGGATCGTGCCCGGGGTGGCGACCTGGTTGGCGAGCGCCGAGAGGAACTTCTGCTGGTTCTTCGTACGGTCCAGGTCCGAGCCCTTGAGCGCGTACCGGGTGCGGACGAAGGCCAGGGCCTCCTCGCCGTTCAGGGTCTGCTTGCCCTTCTTGAGGTCCGCGCCGGACTTGGCGTCCTTGATGTCCTGCGGGACGTCGATCTCGACACCGCCGACCGCGTCCACGATGTTCGCGAAACCGGCGAAGCCGATCTCCACGTAGTGGTCGATGTGCAGACCGGTGTTGGCCTCGACCGTGCGGACCAGCAGCTCGGGGCCGTCCTCCGAGTACGCCGCGTTCAGCTTCACCTGGCGGCCGGTGGCCTGATAGAGCTTGCCGGAGTCGGAGCCCTTGTACGACGGGATGGTGACGTTGGAGTCACGCGGCAGCGAGATCAGCGTCGGGCCGTTGCTGCCGGTGTGCAGGATCATCATCGAGTCCGTGCGCTTGCCGTCGGCGGACCCGGTGTGCAGTTCCTTCTTCTGCTCGTCGGACAGGCCGGCCCGGCTGTCGGAGCCGACGATCAGGTAGTTCGTGCCCTCGCCCACCTCCGGCCGGTCGATGACCTTCGACAGGTCGACCTCGCGGTTGAGCTTGGAGTCGGCCCAGAAGTACGTGGCGACGGTCGTCACGACCAGCACGGTCGCGACCGTGATCGCCGTGACCTTGATCCGGCGCCGCCAGTTCGGCGCGGGACGCGGCGCGTACGTGCCGTCGCCGCCGGGGCCCCGGCCGCCGGGCGAGCCGTAGACCTGCCCCGTGTTGTAGCCGCTGTCGTAACCGTCGACGGCGGTGCCGTCGCCGTAGCCGCGGCCGTCCACGTACGACGGCTGCTGCGGCACGCCTGCGGCGCCGTACGGCGGTGCCTGCCGGCCGGGGCCGCCGTAGGCGCCCTGCCCGGGCGGCGCCGCCGGACCGCGGCGGACCTGCCGCATGACACGTGCGCTCTCAGGCTGTGCGCTCGCGCTTCCGCGTCCGTACCGTCTGCCGCGGTTGTCGTCGGACCATGCCTCGGGCCACTCATTCATGCGCCCCAGTGTGCAGGCCAGGGCTGTCCGCCATACAAGGGTCGTCGGAAAATCAGGGCAAGGCTGTGGCGAAGCTGACACAAATCCCCCGCATGTCGCCTCGGCATAAGGTGGAGGCCATGACAGACCAGGCCTCAGCTGCGGATTCGGTAACTCCGGATATCCCGGGCAAGCCGACTTCGGCGTCCCGCACCACCCTCAGCCACATCATGACGCACAACGACACGAACCTGCTGGGTACCGTGCACGGCGGAGTGATCATGAAGCTGGTCGACGACGCGGCGGGTGCGGTGGCCGGGCGGCACAGCGGCGGTCCCGCCGTCACCGCGTCGATGGACGAGATGGCCTTCCTGGAGCCGGTCCGGGTCGGTGACCTCGTCCATGTGAAGGCCCAGGTCAACTGGACCGGCTCGACCTCCATGGAGGTCGGCGTCCGGGTCCTGGCCGAACGCTGGAACGAGTCCGCCCCGCCCACCCAGGTCGGCTCCGCGTACCTCGTCTTCGCCGCCGTGGACGCCGACGGCAAGCCGCGCAGGGTGCCGCCGGTCATCCCCGAGACCGAACAGGACAAACGCCGCTACCAGGAGGCCCAGATCCGCCGCACCCACCGCCTGGCCCGCCGCCGCGCGATCATGGAACTCCGCGAGAAGCGGGCGGCGGAGGGGTACGCGGACTGACTGGTGCCCGCGGCGCCTGTGCGGGGCTGGTGGTGCCGGGCGGGTCGCACACCCACCCGGCCCCTGACAACAGCGCCGGGTGGCTTAAGACGCGCACCGGACCTCATCCCCCCGCACCACCCCGAACTCCCCCTCCGCCTGGTTCTCCGCCCGCACCTTGCGCACCTGCCTGAAGTCGGCCCCGGCGATCACCTTCAGCGTCGCCCCGAGCCCCTTCACCGCCCGGAGTTCACTGCCCGGCAGGGCGGTCGCCAGGGACTTGGCGGAGCGGTCCCAGCGGGGGTCGTGGAGGACGATCGTGCGCCGGACGGAGCGGTCCTTCGCGTTCACCGGCGACCGGGTCGTACGGAACCCGCTCGCCGCCAGCGCCGCGTCCACCTTGCGGCCGAGGCCCGGCGTGTTCGTGCCGTTCTCCACCTGGACCCGGACCTGCTGCGGGGCGACGGGGACGAGCACCGCCGCGCTGCGGGGCCGCGTGACGGACAGCGGCCGGTCCTCGCGCAGGGCGCGGAAGAGGCGCTCGGACTTCACGGGATCCCACTTCAGCGTCGAGCCGACGCCCTTCACGGCGTATCCCATGCGCCCGATCGGCACGGTCGTGAACTCGGAGGAGGAGGGGGAGAAGTTCCGCATCGCCCGCCCCAGGTCCAGCAGTTCGTCCGTGCCGAAGCCCTTGTCGGCCCGGACCGAGCCGAGCACCGCCCGGGTCGCCTCCCGGAACTTCATCGGGTTCAGCAGGATCCCGGAGGAGGTGACCCGGTCCACCAGCGCCGCCATGAAACGCTGCTGACGCTTCATCCGGCTGAGGTCGGAGGCCCCGTCGACGTACCGGGCGCGCACGTACTGCAGGGCCTGCCCGCCCTTGAGGGTGTGGCGGCCGGCCGGCAGGTCCAGGCCGGTGTGACTGTCCTTCAGCGGATCGGCGGTGCAGATCTCCACGCCGCCGACCACGTCCACCGTCTTCATGAAGCTGGTGAAGTCGACCTCCAGGTAGTGGTCGATCTTCACGCGCGTCATCCGCTCGACCGTCCGCACGGTCAGCTGCGGCCCGCCCTCCGCGTACGCCGCGTTGAGCTTGATGGCGTGCCCGCCGTGCCGTTTCCCGCTGTTGCGGTCGGTGTGCGGGGGCATCACGGCGTACGAGTCGCGCGGCAGGCTCACCACACTGGCCCGCTCCCGGTCCTCCGAGATGTGCACGATCATGATCGTGTCGGTGCAGTGGCAGGGCGCCCCGCCGAGCCGGTACCTGCGCCGCTCCTCCTTCGAGATCTCCTCGCGGCCGTCGGTGCCGACGAGCAGGACGTTCATGCCGTGCCCGGCGCGGGGACGGTTCTTCATGTCCTTGAAGGGGTCGACCCGGTCGATGTCCGCGTCGAGGCTGGACATCACCGTGTGCCCGATCCCTGCGGACGCCATCACCACCACGGACAGCGTGGTCACGGCCCGCATGGCCCAGCGCGGCTTCCCGCGCGGTACGGGCGGCCGGGCCGGACGGCGGGACGGCTGCGGGCGGCGCTGCGGGGCGGGCTGGGGCCGGGGGGACCGGGGCGGTGTGGGCAAGGGGACTCCTCCGGACGACGGCCGTACGTGGGATCCGGAAGCACCGTAGGCCCATACGATCTGTGGCCCGGGTCACCTGCTCCGGCGGCGCGCAACGGTGTCCCCCGTTCGCGGTAACGTGAGCCCCCTATGAACGCCAATCCCGACGTGCAGCTGCCCGCCGTGTCTGTCATCATGCCGGTCCTCGACGAGGAGCGGCATCTGCGCGGAGCAGTCCAAGCGATCCTCGCGCAGGAGTACGCCGGCGAGATGGAGGTCGTGATCGCCCTCGGTCCGTCCACGGACCGTACGGACGAGATCGCCGCCGAGCTCGTGGCCGAAGACCCGCGCGTGCACACCGTGCCCAACCCGAGCGGCCGTACGCCGGCCGCGCTCAATGCCGCGATCAAGGCCTCCCGGCATCCGATCGTCGTCCGGGTCGACGGGCACGGCATGCTCTCGCCGAACTACATCGCCACCGCCGTACGGCTCCTGAAGGAGACCGGCGCGCAGAACGTCGGCGGCATCATGCACGCCGAGGGCGAGAACGACTGGGAGCACGCGGTGGCCGCCGCGATGACGTCCAGGATCGGGGTCGGCAACGCCGCCTTCCACACCGGGGGCGAGGCCGGCCCGGCCGAGACCGTCTACCTGGGCGTGTTCCGGCGGGAGGCGCTGGAGCAGCAGGGCGGCTACAACGAGGAGTTCATCCGCGCCCAGGACTGGGAGCTGAACTACCGCATCCGTGAGGCCGGCGGGCTGATCTGGTTCTCGCCCGAGCTGAAGGTGTCGTACCGGCCGCGGCCGAGCGTGCGCGCGCTGGCTAAGCAGTACAAGGACTACGGCCGGTGGCGGCACGTCGTCGCCCGGTACCACGAGGGCTCCATCAACCTGCGCTACCTGGCCCCGCCGACCGCGGTGTGCGCGATCGCGGCCGGGATCGTGGTGGGCGCCGTGCTGACGCCGTGGGGCTTCGTGGTGCCCGGCGGCTACCTCGCGGCGATCGTCCTGGGCTCGATACCGGCGGGCAAGGGGCTGCCGCTGAAGGCGCGGCTGCAGATCCCCGTCGCGCTGGCCACCATGCACATGTCGTGGGGCTGGGGCTTCCTGACCAGCCCTCGGTCGCTGGCGAGGAAGGTCATCGCGTCCCGGCGTCCGGCGGTGCTCGGCTCCCGTCAGGTGAGCGGCTGAGCCCGCCGGGCCCCGGCCCGGTCACCAGGTGAACGCCGGGTTCACGTGCATGCAGGCCTTGTCGTCCGCACCGTTGAGCGCGTGGGCCGACTCCGGGACGCTGTCGTCCTCCTTCGGCGCCCGGTACGTCGTACCCGCGCGCCAGTCGGCGCCCACGACGAGCGTGACGCCGGAGACGTCGGTGGAGCGCTGGACCGAACTCGGCGGAATACCGAGGGACTCGGCGATCCGCTGGGCGTCGCCCTCCAGGTCGGCGCTCGGGTAGCGGACGAGGGTGCGGTCCTCGCTCAGTGACCCGGTCGTGTCGGGATACGCCCGGGTGAACCCCTTCTCGGCCAGCACGCCGGCCACGGCGCTCGCGCGTCCGCGGGCCGCGGCCAGGGTGTCGGTGCGCGTGCCGTTGCGCACCTGGACCGCGATCTCGCCGTCGGCCGCGGCCGGGTCGTCCGAGGCCTGTTCCTCGGTCTTCTCGCCGGTCGCGCCCTTCTTGTCGTTGTCGTCCTTGTTGTTTTCGTTGTTCTTGTTGTCCCTGCCGTCCAGGGCGATGTCCTCGCGCACCAGCCGGAAGAGCTTCTCGGCGTCCTCCGTCGGCTCCACCCGTGCGCCCACGTACCGGTTCGGCATCGTGGTCATGGTGACCCGCTCCGGCTCCACCTTCCGCAGCTCGTCGCTGAGGTCGTAGAGCTTCTTGACGGTGTCGAGGCCGGGGTCGACCGTGAGGGCCCGGGTGGCCCGCTCGGCCAGCCTGCGCAGCTTGTTCGGGCTGCTCAGGGTGGCGTTCTCGCGCAGCCGGCGGACCAGCGCGTTCAGGTACATGTGCTGGGCCTTGGCGCGGGCGAGGTCGCTGCCGTCCTCGAAGCCGTAGCGGGTCCGCAGCCATTGCAGGGCCTGTTCGCCCTTGATGTCCGTGGTGCCCTTCTCCAGCTTCAGGCCCGAGCCCTTGCCGTCGGAGGTGCGCGAGTGGATGTTGGCGTCCACGCACACCGGGACGCCGCCGACGGCGTCCGCCATCGACACCACGCCCGCGAAGTCGACCATGACGAAGTGGTCGATGTGGATGCCGGTCAGCTCCTGCCAGGTGGCCACCGTGCAGCCGGGGCCGCCGTGCCCGAGGCTCTGGTTCGTCATCACCCGCCCGTTGCTCGCCGGGTACACCTTCCCGTCGTCCGGGTCGGTGCACTTCGGTATGTGGACGAGGGTGTCGCGCGGCATGCTGATCACCGACATGTTCGTCCGGTCGGCGGACAGGTGCACCAGCATCTGGACGTCCGCGAGGGGTGTGGAGCCGAACGTCTCCCGGGCGCCGCCGAGTTCCCGGTTCTCCTCGGTGTCCCGCGCGTCGGAGCCGATGACCAGGATGTTCAGCGGGGTCTGGCCCGCGGCGTTCGGCGTCGGCGCGGCGACCTTGCTGTCGCCCAGGTTGAGGGGGTCCTGCTCGATGTTGGCGTTCAGGTGCCGGTAGTAGAGGTAGCCGGCGCCGGCCGTGCCGAGTACCAGGACCGTGAGGACGGCCGCCGACCACTTGAGCACGCGGCGCCCGGGCCGTGGACGCCGCCGGCCGTGCAGGGTGTCGGCCTTGCCGCCCGACGGGCCGCCGTCGTCCAACGGGCCGCCGTTCGGGGCGGGTTCAGCCCGGACGTCCCGGACCGTCTCGTCCGGTCCCACCGTTTTCTGGGTCACTCTCCCCGTCCCTCCCGCCCCTCACGCCATGGAACAGGCCCGTCATGCGTCCTGTTAGACGCACGACGGGCCCGTCAGTTGCCCTGGAAACGTCAACTCGCGCAGGTGACCTTGTCGGCCGTGGACCTCTCCCCGTCCGGCGCCTTGGCGGGAGCAGTGAGGGACCGTGAGGCCGGTGACCGATTCGCCCACCGCACCAGGGCGTTCGGGGTCGGCCCGCTACCAGCGGTAGGGCGCGTACACGTCCATGCACTGGCCGCTGTCCGACCCGTTGATGGCGTCGGCGCTCTCCGGGACGTCCCCGGGCTTCGGCGCCGGCTCCTTGGGATAGGCCGAGCCCTCCCGCCAGTCGGCGCCCACCACCAGCGTGACACCGGAGACGCCGGTCGACCGCTGCACCGAACTCGCCGGAATCCCCAGCGACTCGGCGACGCGCAGGGCATCGCCCGCCAGATCCGCGCTCGGGTAGCGGACGACGGTCTTCTCCTCCGACACAGGCGCCGAGGTGTCCGCAGCGGCCCTCGTGAAGCCCTTGTCCACGAGCAGCCGGGCCAGCGCGCCCGCGCGGCCGCCGACCGGGCCGAGGGTGGCGGACCGCGTGGCGTTCCGCACCAGGACGCCGATCTCGTCGTCCGGGGCAGCGGGGTCCTCGGAGGTCTTCTCGGGGGTCTTCTCGGGGATCTTCTTCGCGCCCGACTGCCTGCCCTTGTCGTCGAAGGGCACGTCGTCGCGGATCATCGACCAGATCTTCTCGGCGTCGGCCCCGGCCGGCAGGAGGTGGTTCGGGTTCTGCGCGTCCTGCGCGGTCGGCATGGTCGACATGGTGATCCGGTCGGTCGGCACCGTCTTGAGCTGCGTGCCGAGGTCGTAGAGCTTCTTCACCGAGCCGATCTCCTCCGAGACCTTCAGGGACTTGGTGGCCGCCTCGGCCAGGTCCGTCAGGCGCCCGGTGTCGGTGAAGACGTTCTGCTGCTTGAGCGTGCGGATCATCGAGTTCATGTACATGTGCTGGGCCTTGGCCCGCCCCACGTCGCTGAAGAAGGCGTGCCGCGTGCGCAGCCACTGCAGCGCCTGCTTGCCCTTGACCTTCTTCGTGCCGGCCGTCATCTTCAGCCCGGAGCCGCCGGGCACACCCGGCAGCGGGCGGTCCCACACGTTCTGCTTCACACAGACCTCGACGCCGCCGACCGCGTCCGCCATCTTCACCACGCCCGCGAAGTCGATCATCATCCAGTGGTCGATGTAGACGCCGGTGAGGTTCTGCCAGGTGGCCAGGGTGCAGCCGGCTCCGCCACGGGCCAGCGTCGCGTTGATGATGGTGTTGGTCGCCGGATAGGTCTCGCCGGTCTTCGGGTCCGTGCACTCGGGGATGTCGACGCGGGTGTCGCGCGGAATGCTCACCACCGCCGCGCTCCTGCGGTCCGCCGACAGGTGGATGAGCATCTGCACGTCGGCCAGCGGCTTGCTGCCGACGCTGTCCTTGCTGCCGCCGAGCTTCAGGTTCGCGGCGGTGTTCCGGCTGTCGGAGCCGATCAGCAGGATGTTCAGGGGCGTCTGCCCGGCCGCGTTCGGCTCCGCCTTCCGCACCTTGGAGTCGCCGCTGCTGCGCTGCCCCTTGTGGAGGTTTCCGTTCAGGTGCCGGTAGTACAGGTAACCCGCCCCGGCCGTGAGGAAGATCAGCAGCGCCAGGGTCGTCGCCGACCAGCGCACCGCGCGGCGCCCCCGCCCGGACCGCGGTCCGCCGCGCCGGCCGCCTTCGCCCCGGCCGCCTCCGCCCCGGCCGCCTCCGCCCCGGCTGCCGCCGGGTCTGCCCCCGCCGTCGTTGCCGCCGTCTCTGCCGGGGCCCTCACCGCCGCCGTCCCGCGCCGCCCTGTCGTCCGCGCCCCGTTGCCGAGGTACGACACCCGGTCGCGTTCCCTCCCCGTGCACACCGCTCCGCGTCATCGTTCTGCCTCCCACCCCTGCGCCGTCGAACGGCGTGCGTACGCCCGGTGCGGCGTACGGCATCGAACAGGCCTGCCGTACGCCCCGCAGGACGTACGGCAGGCCCGTCAGGTCACTTGGCGCACTCGACCTTGTCCGCCGTGGACTTCTGGACCCCCTCCGGCGCCTTCGACGGAGTGGTGAGGGGCACGCCCGCGCCCTCGAAGTCCTTGCCCAGGGTCAGCGTGATCGCAGGCAGCCCCTGCGAGTTGGTCACGCTCTCGCCCGGCTTCATCGCCGAGGCGGACAGACCCATGATGTCGGCGAGGCGGCGGGCCTGGTCGGCCTGGTCGGGCGCGTACTCGAGCGTGGTCCTGCTCAGTACGGCCGGCGCGTTGCCCGCGTTCTCGGACTTGGTGACGCCCTCCTCGGTCTGCAGCCAGGTCAGGGTCTCCTGGGCGCTGCCGGGGGCCGCTCCGCCGTTGAGGACGCGCACCCGCACCTCGGAGGCCGGCGCCTTGGTGCCCTTCAGACGGGCGGCGACGGCGGTCTTCTTCTGCTTCTCCTTCTGCTTGACCTCGGTGAACGACACGTCGTCCCGGATCATCTTGAACACCTGCGGGGCCTTGGACTCGTCGAGGACGACGGTCGCCTTGACCTTCTCCGCGGGGTTGTCGTTCACCGGGATCGTCGTGAACGTCAGGTTCTTGGTGTTGAGCTTGCCCAGCTCCAGGCCGAGGTCCTTCAGCTTGTTGATGCTGTCCAGCTGCGAGTCGACGGTGAGCGCCTTGGTGCCCGCCTCGGCCAGCTTGATCATCTTCGACGGGCTGGTGAGCGTGTCGTTGGACTTGAGCTTCCGCATCAGCGCGCTGAGGAACTGCTGCTGCAGCCCGATGCGGCTCAGGTCGCCGCCGAACCCGACGGAGTGCCGGGTCCGCACGTACGCCAGCGCCTGCTCGCCCTCGATGGTGTGCGTGCCCTTGGACAGTTTGAGCTTGGAGTCCGGGTCGTCGATGTCCTTGGCCAGACACACCTCCACACCGCCGACCGCCGTGGTCAGCGTCTTGACCGCGTTGAAGTCGGCGACCATGAAGTTGTCGGGCTTGACCCCGGTCAGTTCCGTGACGGTCCGCATGGTGCAGCTCGGCGTACGGCCGTCCTGGCCGAGGCTGGTGTTGAAGCGGACACCCTGCGAACCCGGGATGATCTTCGTCGAGCCGTCCTCCTGCGTGGTCGGGCAGTCGGGGATGTCGACGATGAGGTCGCGGGGGATGCTCAGCGCGGTCGCGTTCGAGCGGTCCTTGGAGACGTGCAGCAGGATCGTGGTGTCGGCGTGGCCGGGGCTGCCGTGGTCGCCGTACTTGTCGTTGCCCTTGCCGGTGCGCTTGTCGGTGCCGATCAGCAGGATGTTGATCGCCTTGTCCTTGCTGAAGCCACCGGTGCTCGCGCCGTCGTCCGAGACGGACGTGATGTTGCCGTTGAGGTGCTCGATGTAGAGATAACCGGCACCCGCCCCGGCGACGAGCACGAACGCCATCGTGCCGCCCGTCCACAGCAGGACCTTCTTCGCCTTCGGCTTCTTCGCCGGGCGCCGCCCGCGCCGCCCCGGCGGCGGCTCGGCGGGCGCCCCGCGGCGCCTGCGTGGGGGCGGGACGTCACGGCCGGGCGTCTCGGACGGCCGCGTACGGCCGGGTGCGGCCGTCCGACCGCGCACCCTCGCGCCCGCGCCGGGGGAGGCCGGTCTGCGGGGCCCGGGGACCGCCGACTGCGGTGCGGAAGGGCCCAGTCGCAGTTCGTATTCGCCGGTGTTCGGATTGAGCACCCACTGGTCTGCGGGGTCGATGTTCTCCGCCCGCCCACGGCCTTGCGCGTCCACGGTTGTCCGAATCCTCCGTCGGGGCCACGCGGCGCCTTTCCCCTCCAAGGCGCTCGGGTCTCGTTCTGCAGTGCGCGACCTCAGGACGGACCTACGGACCTCAGGGCCGGACGCACCGGATCGCTCACACTAACCGCCCAGTTCAGCGTCGGGCGACGCCGGTGACAAATTCCACGTCCCTACAACTGGGCAATTCGCCCATTTCCTCGGACAAAAGTTCACCGCGTTGCGAGGGCTTTACCCGCAGCCGTCCTCGGCGGCGGTGTTCCCGCGGAAGGTCGGTGCGGGGGAAGTGGGGGCGGACGGTTCGTCGGCCCGCTCCCCGGCGGCCTTCCCGTCGGCCTTTCCACCCTGCTTCCCCTCGGCCTTTCCGTCACCGTCCGTGCCGAGGTCGTACGACTCCGTAGACCCTGCGGCGGAATCCGTGTACGAATTCCCGTACGACAGCTCGTACGAATCCCCGCTTTCCCGGCTTTGTGCGGCAGAACTCCGGGGAACGCCCCGCGCGACCACCAACGGCGCGTCCGTGCGCAGCCGCTCGAACAGCTTCTCCGCCTCGGGTTCCACGAGTTGGTCGCGATTGGCGTTGTAGACATACGACTCCCTGGGAACGGTCAGGAATTGCACCCGTTCGGTAGGGATGTCGCGCAGGCCGCGCACGAGTTCGTACAAACCACGCAGACTCGCCAGCGCCGGGTCGGTGGTGAGGGACGACGTGGCCGCGTCCAGCACGGGGTACAGCTTCACCGGATTCAACAGGACGCCATCGCTCTGCACCTTGTTGACGAGCGCGCCGAGGAACCTTTGCTGCCGTTCCATCCGGTCGGTGTCGCTCCCGTTGCCGAGGGACTTCCGGGCGCGGACGTAGCCGAGGGCCTGCTCGCCGTTGAGCGTCACCCGCCCGGCGGGCAGCTTGAGCTTGGCGGCCTTGTCGTCGACCGGCTCCTTCAGGCACACCTGGACACCGTCGACCGCGTCGACCATCTCCTTGAAGCCGTGGAAGTCGACGACGACGTGATGGTCGATGCGGATGCCGGTGAGTTTCTCGACCGTTCGGATGGTGCAGGCCGAACCGCCCACCTGAAAGGCGTAGTTGAACATCGCGAACGTGGGTTCGCTGCGGCTGCCGTCCGGCCGGCGGCAGCCGGGCACGTCCACCATCAGGTCGCGGGGTATGGACACGGCGGTGGCGCTGCGCCGGCCTCCGGACAGGTGCAGCAGGATCGTGGTGTCGGACCGCTCGGTGCCCGAGTCCCGTCCGTAGCGGCGGTTCTCGTCGCCGGAGCGGGAGTCCGACCCGATCAACAGGATGTTCCGCGCGTCCTTGACCAGCGAGGTGGGCCGCTCCTTCTCGAACCGCGCGAGCTCGGCCGC
Source organism: Streptomyces deserti (assembly GCF_054782695.1). Lineage (NCBI taxonomy): Bacteria > Bacillati > Actinomycetota > Actinomycetes > Kitasatosporales > Streptomycetaceae > Streptomyces > Streptomyces deserti. Next base: position 29,497 of record NZ_BAAGRZ010000014.1, on the reverse strand, counting down.
GGCCGCCTCGTCGGGCGTGATGTTCCCGTCGAGCTTCGCGTACACCGCCCACCCCACGCCGGCGGCCCCGAGCACCACCACGGCCGTCACGAGCCCGGCCCCCCGCACCCACCGCCGCCGACGTCGCCTCCCCAGCCCCCGCCCAGTGGCAAAGGCCCCCGCCTTCCCGGACCCGAGACCCCCTGCGGTGTCGCTCATGACCGGCTCCACCCCTCATGGCGTACGAGCGTGCGGTGCGTCGCGTCGCATTGCGGTGCGTGCTGCTGCTCTTACGACCATGGCCCGGGGGAGCGGTGGGGGCTGGGTGGTGCTGAGCCGAATGGGGGAGGGGAGCCCCGGCGCCGGGTGCCCACAGACCCGGCTCGGCTACCGGGCGATCGCCGTGACCCGCTCGCTCTCCACCCGCTTGTCCAGCGCCTCATCCCCCAACCGCTCCAGATGCCGGCACAGCACCACGGAACCGCCCGTGGCCAACGGCCCGTACAACCCCGCGTTCAGCCCCTCCCACGTGTCGTACGGCAACCCCGACAGAATTCGCGACCCCGGCCCCGTCAGCCCCAGCCCGGTCGCCTCCGCCCGGGCCCGCTCGACGACCTCGGCCCCGCTGAACTCCCGCCCGGCCACGATCAACGCCGGCTCCTCCGGATCGACCGGCGCGTACGGCACGAACCGGTCGCCCTGCCCCGGCACTTCCACGGCGTAGTCGGTGAACCCCTCCGGGGCCTGCGGAAAGCGCCCTCCGAGCGGCCGCAGCGCGAGCGCGACCCGCGGACCGGAACAGGCCCGCGCCGCCTCCAGCGAGTCCGGCCCGCTCACCACGGCATCGGCCGCCGCCGGATTCCCCGCGACATCCGCGATCACCCCCACCGACGCACATGCCAGCAGCCACACCGCCGTCTGCCAGTGCGCGGGCAGCAGCAGCGCGACCCGGTCCCCGGGCTCGACGGACAGCTCGTCCTGCAGCAGATTCGCGGTCTTGGCCACCCAATTGGCGAAGGTGGCCACGGACAGTTCGACGCGCTCGCCCGTGGCGTCGTCGTAGAAGGTCACCAGGGGGCGTCCCGGGTCCGCGGCGAGCGCGGAACTCAGCAGGTCGGCAGGGGTGCGATCGGTGGCGTTCACCCGTGCAAGCCTACGCGGCGCGGCCGTCCCGCACCGCGCGACCGGGTCACCGGATCGCCACGCGGACGCCACCGGTTCGGACCAACACCCCCCGACGCCCCGTCAACTCCCCGATGGACAGATATAAGTAGATATGTCCAAGATCAGGGGCATGCGTGGATTCCTTGCTTCCTCAATCGGTGTCACCTGCGCGGCCACCCTCGTTCTTCCGCTGGCCCCGCCCGCAGTCGCGTCGACCGCGAGCCCGGCGCCGACCGCGGAAGCGGCCACGACCGCCGCGCCGGCGGCCGGACGGACGACCGTCGCCCGCCCCGCGGGGCCCGCTGCCGAGCCGTACGTCCCCGGCAGCACCCAGTCCCTGCCCCTCGAACCCCTCACCCAGGACCGCACCCTCGGCGCCGCCGACCAGGGCCTGCACCGCCGGGACGTACGGCACTTCTCCCTCGTCGGCGTCGTCTGGGACGACCCCGACACCGAACTGCACGGCCGCGTCCAGGTCCGCACCCGCTCGGTCGCCACCGGCACCTGGGCCGGCTGGCAGGACGTCGAGACGCACAACGCCGACCACGCCGCCGACCCGGACACCCCCGAGCGCACCTCGGGCCGGGTACGCGGCGCCACGGCACCGCTGTGGGTGGGCGACTCGGACGGTGTCGAGGTCCGCGTCCGGGCGGAGCCCGGGCACGACGACCACGCCGGTACGCGGGCCGTGACGCCCGCCTCCCGGCTGCTTCCCGCCGGCCTGCGCCTGGAACTCGTCGACCCCGGCGAGGCCGCCCCACCGCCCGGCGCGGCCGTGGGCGGCCTCCGCGCCGGCGGGCTGAACGCCGAGGCGACCGCCGCCTCGGCCGCCAACGCCGACCTCGCCCCCCTCGGCGCCACCGAGATCCCGGCGCTGAGCCGCGCCGCCACCGAGCGGGAAACACTCGCCCTGCGCGGCGCCGGCCTGACGGGACAGCAGCAGGCGAAGCCGTACATCGGCCCGCGCCCCGGCATCGTCACGCGCCGCGGCTGGGGCGCGAACGAGAAGCTGCGCGAGAAGAAGTTCGTCTACACGAAGAAGGTGAAGGCGGCCTTCGTGCACCACACGGCCTCCGGCAACAACTACCGCTGCTCGCAGGCGCCTTCACTCATTCGCGGTATCTACCGCTACCACGTCAAGAGCATGGGCTGGCGCGACATCGGCTACAACTTCGTCATCGACAAGTGCGGAAGGATCTACGAGGGCCGCGCCGGGGGCGTGGCGAAGCCGGTCCTGGGCGCGCACACCCTCGGCTTCAACTCCAACAGCATGGGCATCGCCGTCATCGGCTCGTACGGCTCCACCAAGCCCTCGTCCTCCGCCGTGAAGGCCATCGCCCGGCTCACCGCGTGGAAGCTCGGTCTGTACGGGATGAATCCCAAAGGGAAGACATACCTGAAGTCCGGCGGTGGCAATCTCTACCGAAAGGGCAAGAACGTACGACTGAACGTGATCTCCGGTCACCGGGACGGTTTCGCCACGGAGTGCCCTGGGGGGAAGCTCTACGGCAAGCTCGGCTCGGCCCGAAAGACGGCGGCCCGCTACCAGGGCCGCTGAGCCGGGCCGCTGAGCCGGGCGGCTGAGACGGCGGCTGACCTGCCGGAGACCGCGTTCACCGCCATCGGGGGGCAGGGGGCGGGACACCGCACGGCCATCGAAGGCGCCACGGAACGGTCTGCATACACTGGCCGGCCGAAAGACAGTTCGGCCGGTCCCGGCAGGAAGCAGAGACGACAGGTGACAGAAGCGATCCTCCTGGTCGGCGGCAAGGGCACGCGGCTGCGCCCGCTCACGGTGCACACGCCGAAGCCGATGGTCCCGGCGGCCGGGGTCCCCTTCCTCACACACCAGTTGGCCAGAGCGAGAGCGGCGGGCGTCGAGCACATCGTGCTGGCGACCTCGTACCTGGCCGAGGTCTTCGAACCGTACTTCGGCGACGGCTCGTCGCTCGGGCTCCACATCGAGTACGTGACGGAGGAGGAGCCCCTCGGCACGGGCGGCGCGATCCGCAACGTGGCGTCGCGTCTGCACTCGGGCCCCGACGACCCGGTGCTGATCTTCAACGGCGACATCCTCACCGGCCTGGACATCAGGGCCCTGGTCCGCACCCACGAGACGACGGGCGCGGACGTGTCCCTGCACCTGACGAAGGTGACGGACCCCCGGGCCTACGGTCTGGTCCCCACGGACGACACGGGCCGGGTCCTGGCGTTCCTGGAGAAGCCGCAGACCCCGGAGGAGATCGTCACCGACCAGATCAACGCGGGGGCGTACGTCTTCCGGCGGTCGGTCATCGACACGATTCCGCTGGGCCGCCCGGTGTCGGTGGAGCGGGAGACCTTCCCGGACCTGCTGACCGCCGGGGCCCATCTGCAGGGCATGGTCGACTCGACGTACTGGCTGGACCTCGGCACCCCGGCCGCGTTCGTACGGGGCTCCGCGGACCTGGTGCTGGGGCGTGCCCCGTCCCCGGCGGTCCCCGGCCGCTGCGGCGACCGTCTGGTCCTGCCGACGGCGAGAGTCGCCCCCGACGCGAAGCTGGCGGGCGGCACGGTGGTCGGCGAGGGCGCGTTCGTGGCGGAGGGCGCACGCGTCTTCGGCAGCACGATCCTGCCGGGCGCGGTGATCGAGCCCGGCGCGGTGATCACCGACTCCCTCATAGGCACCCGCGCCCGCGTCGGCGAACGCTCCGTCCTCACCGGCACGGTGATAGGCGACGGCGCGGTGGTCGGCGCGGACAACGAGCTGCGGGAGGGCGTGCGGGTGTGGTGTGACGCGCGGATTCCGGCGGGGGCGGTGCGCTTCTCCTCGGACCAGTAGGGGAATCGGGGCGCGGGCGACGGCCCACCGCCCGTCGCGGGCGTCCGTGACGATCCGTCACGGACGCCCGCCCACCCTCCTCCCGCCGAACCGCCGACGTGCCGCCACACCCAGCAGCCCGGCACCCGCGAGACCGAGCAGCACCGACGACCACTCCGGCAGACGCGCGGCAGGCGGCAACCCGCGACGCCGAAGCTCGTGCCCCGGCCGGCCTGCGTGAGGGCGGAGCCGTCCTGCGCAGGACACCGCTCCCCGGCGGCGCCGACCGCCCTCCGGCGCCACGTCGGCCAGCCGCCGGCCGGCCCGGCCGGGGGAGACGGGCGCTGACGTCACAGCTGCCCGATATCCACCCGAGGCATCTTCGGGTGCCGCCGCGGCGGCACCCGCCCGCTCAGCAGAATGAACCGAGCCGCCCGATGCCGCTGCCCGGCATACGGCTCCAACAGCTCCAGCATCACGGAGTCGTCCGCGTCCCGGTCCCCGGCCAGAGCCCACCCCACGATCCGCGGCAGATGCAGATCCCCGACGGTCACCGCGTCCGCCGCCCCATGACTGCGCTGCACCGTCTCCGCCGACGTCCACGGCCCGATCCCCGGCACGACCTCCAATCGGGCCTGCGCGTCCGCCGGAGGCATCCCCACCGCCTGCTCCAGCCGCGCAGCGACCCGTACGGCCCGCAGGATCGTGGACGCCCGCTTGTTGTCGACTCCGGCCCGGTGCCACTCCCAGGAGGGGATCAGCGCCCAGGTCCGCGGCTCCGGCATCACGTACATCCGCCCGGGCGCGGGCCCCGGCGCCGGCTCCCCGAACTTACGTACGAGCAGCCGCCACGCCCGGTACGCCTCATCCGTCGTGACCTTCTGCTCGAGAATCGACGGAATCAGCGACTCCAGCACCAGTCCGGTCCGTGTCAGCCGCAGTCCCGGCCGCCGGTGCCGGGCGAGTGCCACCAGCCGGTGCCGGGGCTCGAAGGCCGACGGATCGTCGGCGGCTCCGAGCAGCTCCGGCAACTGCTCCAGCAGCCACTCGGCCCCCGGCCCCCACGCCTCACCGCGCACCCGGTCGCCGTACGCCCGCACCCGCAGCGTCCCGGGCCCGCACGGCGTCCGGCTGGCTCGCCACACGGAGCCGTCCGGCGTCGCCCGGAACGTGGGATCCGCCGGCCCGCGCCGCAGCGGCCCGAGGACCAGCCCGAGGTCCAGCGGCCCGTCCGGCACCCAGGTCCGCACCCGCCCCGTGGCCGGCGCCTGGCGCGGTATGCCGGCGGGCACGGCGACATGGCCGCCGCGCACCGTCGTACGCGTGGGCCGGGGAGCGAACCGTCCTGCCACGAATGAAGTCCCGGAGTGAGGAGTAGGGCCCTATGAGAGTAGGCGCCGGCCGGCCTGTGTCACCGCACCTCGATGAACCTCCCCGCGTCCCGCTCCGGCCGCGGCCTCGGCTCCTCGGCCGGATGCCCGACCGCCACCGCCCCCATCGGGTCCCAGTCGGCCGGCAGCTCCAGCACCTCGCGCACCACGTCCCGGCAGAACATCGTCGAGGACACCCAGGCCGAGCCCAGCCGTTCCCCGGCCAGCGCGACCAGGAAGTTCTGCACCCCGGCGCCCGCGGCGACCACGAACATCTCCCGCTCGGCCCCGTCGCGGCGCGCGTCCCCGTAGGTGTGCGAGCCGTCCATGACCAGGCAGGGCACCACCAGGTACGGCGCGTTGCGCAGCACGTCCCCACGCCGTATCCGCTTGGCGATGGACTCCTCGGTCTTGCCGTCGCGGCGCAGGTCCGCGATCCAGGCGTCTCGCATGGCGTCCAGCAGGCGGGTGCGCGACTCCTCCGACTCCAGCAGGACGAAACGCCACGGCGTCGTGTGGTGCGGCGCCGGTGCCGTGACGGCGGCGGCGACCGCACGTCGTACGGCCCCCAGGTCGACCGGCTCGTCCGTGAAGGACCGGACCGTGCGGCGCTGGGTCACCGCCAGCCGTACCGCCTCCGACGTGCCGAGCCGGAACATGTCGTCGCGCGCGCCGCGCACCATGGCCCGCGCCCCCTCTCCGTCCTCCTCGGCCATCACGTGGGGGAGGCCGCGCACGACGGCGACGGGCCGCCCGGCGGCCTTGCCCTTGACCAGGTCGCCCGCGGCGGCGAGTTCGTCGGCCGTGGCGACGACGGTGGCGCTGAGCGGATTGCCGTACGCGTCCGTGCCCCCGCGCAGATCGTCGAGTACGCGGATGCCGGCCGCGCCGATCGCCACGTCCGTGAGCCCCGAGCGCCAGGGCCGGCCGAACGTGTCGGTGACGACGACCCCGACGTCGACGCCGAGGGCGTCACGCAGCCCGGCCCGGATCGCTCGCGCGGACGCGTCCGGGTCCTCGGGCAGCAACAGCACCGTCCCGGCAGGGGTGTTGGAGGCGTCGACCCCGGCCGCGGCCATGACGAGCCCCTGCCGGTTCTCGACGATCCGCAGGGCGCCCCGCCGGGCGACCACCCGTACGGTCTCCGCGTCGATCGCGGCCTCCCGGTCCGCCGCCTGGACGATCCGGCCCTCCGCCTTGGAGACGATCTTGGACGTGACGAGCAGCACGTCACCGTCCGCGAGCCCCGGTTCCGCGGCGGCGATCAGCTTGGCCAGGTCGTCGCCGGGCTGGACCTCGGGCAGGCCGGGCACGGCCCAGACCCGGTAGCCGTCGGTGAGCGGTCCGCTCACGCCCCCCGCACCTCCTCCGCCAGCGCCAGCGCCTCCCGGGCCATCTGCGCGGCCGCCTCCACGTCGGTCATCATCAGCGGTACGGCCCTGCAGCGGATGCCCGCCGCCTCGACCCGCTCCACCGAGGCCGCGTCGACCGTGTCGACGAGCCAGCCGTCCAGCAGGCCCGAGCCGTAGTGCTCGGCCACCGCCGCGGCCGTGGACTCCACGCCGACCGCCGCGAGCACCTTGTCGGCCATGCCCCGCACGGGCGCGTCCCCGACGATGGGGGACAGGCCCACGACGGGCACCCCGGCGTCGGCGATCGCCTCCCGGATGCCGGGCACGGCGAGGATCGTGCCGACCGAGACGACCGGGTTGGACGGCGGGAAGAGGATCACGTCCGCCTCGGCGATCGCCTCCAGCACGCCCGGCGCCGGCTTGGCCTGCTCGGCGCCGACCGGGACGATCGCCTCGGCGGGGACCGAGGCCCGCAGCCGCACCCAGTACTCCTGGAAGTGGATCGCCCTGCGCTCGCCGTCGATCTCGACGGCCACGTGGGTCTCCACGCGGTCGTCGGTCATCGGGATCAGCCGCACGCCCGGCTTCCAGCGGTCGCACAGCGCCTCCGTCACCGCGCTCAGCGGGTATCCGGCGCCGATCATCTGCGTACGGACGATGTGCGTGGCGAAGTCGCGGTCGCCCAGCCCGAACCACTCCGGCCCGACGCCGTACGCCGCGAGCTCCTCCTTGAGATGGAAGGTCTCGTCGGCCCGCCCCCAGCCCTGCTCCTCGTTGATGCCGCCGCCGAGCGTGTACATCACCGTGTCGAGGTCCGGGCAGACCTTCAGCCCGAAGAGGTGGATGTCGTCCCCGGTGTTGCCGATGACCGTGATGTCCGCGTCCGGCACGGCCCGCTTCAGACCGCGCAGGAAACGGGCACCGCCGATGCCGCCTGCCAGAACCACAATGCGCATGGGAGCAGTCTTGCAGGCGGGTACGACAACGCGTCGGCCAGTCGCGGGATGCGGGGCGTCAGGCGGTCACGGTGTGGCGTTCGCGCGTCAGGCGGTCACGGTGCGGGATTCCGGGCGCGCCTCGCAGTGCGGGGTGATGGGGGTCCCCCCGGTCGAACGAAGTTGAGACTGGGGGAGCATTTGCATCTCGGTCAGGCCCGGGTAGTAGATGTGCAGGCTGACCGCCGGCTCCAGCGCGTCGTTCACGACCTCGTGGACGTAGCCGGGTGCGAACACCCTCCCCCACTCTCGGCTCCGCTCGAGCGGGGAGAGCCCCACCGCGCCCGCCCGCAACGCGCGCGTGCCGCGCTCTGTGCGCTCGGTCAGCGTGCCGTCCAGCACGGTCAGCACCCCGGAGGAGCGGCCGTGGTCGTGCAGCCCGCTGCCCTGCCCGGGCACCCAGGACAGCAGCCACACCTCGTAGCCGGGGCCGGTGCGCAGCCGGTGGTACCAGCGGGTGGTCGCGTCGTACTGGACGAGGTGCTCCCACTGGGAGCGGTCGGCGGCGATGGAGCGGGCCAGTCCGACGAACTCGGCGACGGTGGCCGGGTGCTCGCGCGGGGCCTGGAGCAGGTGCGGGACTTCGAGGATGTCGCCGGCGATCTGAAGGTCGCTGTCGCTGTTCATGGGGTGCGGTGGTTCCTTGGCCAGGAGAGGAAAGTAGGTGGGGGGTGTCGCGCCGCCTGTGCCCGGGTCGCGGGCGACGACGAGGGATGCCCTGGTGTGAGCGAAGGAATCGGACGCCGAGTCGTGGGTGACTCAGCGGCAGCCGGAGCGCGTTGGGCTCAACAGCTGGAACAGCAACAGCTACAGCGAGCGCGGGCAGCACCGAGGGACCCGGCGGAGCGGGTCGGGGTGAGTGCCGAATTCGCGAGCATGCCCACAAGGACACCGGTTCACACCTCCACTGTCAACTCGGCGCCCGATATGTGGGATGTGCTTCACCTCATCCGGTTCACCTGGAAGGTGAAAGGTTTACTCATGGCCCTCCCGGGACACATGGCGTCCAACCGGGCGGCCGAGCCTCGTTGCGATCTCGTGATCCGACTGTGATCCGGTTCGCTTCGACGCGCGCGCCGGAACGAGATCGAACGCCTGGGCGTCCTTTTCCGTACAGGCTCTGTGCGGACAGGTGACCCGCGTGAGCCTCGTCCGTGTGTCAAGGTTTATGCCGATTTGAACACTTTCCGCATGGCCTTGGTTCCGCAGAGTGAATAAGGGGCTCAATAGCAGATCTCGGCTTGACTCGCCCGGAGCAGCACACTTGTAATTTCACTCGTGTCGTTCAGCCGAAATCGGTAACGGCTACATCACGGGGACGCGGAAAGAACAGACGAGGGGCGCACATGACCGAGCTGGTGCAGCAACTGCTGGTCGACGACGCGGACGAGGAACTCGGCTGGCAGGAGCGCGCGCTGTGCGCCCAGACCGACCCCGAGTCCTTCTTCCCCGAGAAGGGTGGCTCCACCCGGGAGGCCAAGAAGGTCTGCCTCGCCTGCGAGGTGCGCTCCGAGTGCCTCGAGTACGCCCTCGCCAACGACGAGCGCTTCGGCATCTGGGGCGGCCTGTCCGAGCGGGAGCGTCGCAGGCTGAAGAAGGCCGCGGTCTGACCGACCGGCCGCACCGGTACGTCACCGGCAGCGGTAAGGCTCCTGAAGCCTCTTGCACACGGCGGCACGGACGCTTCCGTACCGACGTCATACGGACTCTTCCGTACATACGTCTCGAACGGCCCGTCGCAGGTGGGTTATCCACAGGCGGCGGGCCGCCGTGTTGCCCAGCCGATAGTGTGGTCGCTCGTCCGAGACGCCACGCTGCCCCCACCGGGCACAGGCGTCCACCGCAGTCCACCGAACCGGGGCCCGTACCTCGATGTCCGTGCACAGCCACACGGCAGCCCATCACGACACGGCTGCCACCCCTGAGTTTCCGCGTCATGTGGTGACCGCGGTCCTCGTCTCCCACGACGGCGCCCGCTGGCTGCCCGACGCGCTCGCCGGGCTGCTCGGCCAGGAGCGCCCCGTTCAGTACGCCATGGCGGCCGACACCGGCAGCGCGGACGCCTCCGCCCGGCTGGTCACCGAGGCGCTCGGCGACGACCGCGTGCTGCACCTCGCCCGGCGCACCGGTTTCGGCCAGGCCGTCGAGGAGTGCCACCGCATCGCGCCCCACCTCACCCCGGACGACCTGCCGTACCTGAAGCGGCCCAGCGGCTGGGACCCCGTCACGCGCACGTGGCGCGACGACACCTACGACCTGCCCGACCTCCCGCACGGGGAGCCGGTGCAGTGGCTGTGGCTGCTGCACGACGACTGCGCCCCCGAACCCGACGCCCTCGCCCAGCTGCTGCGGGTCGTGGACAACGAGTACGAGCTCGGCCGCGAGGACGTGGCCGTCGTCGGCCCCAAGCTGCGCGGCTGGTACGACCGCCGGCAGCTGCTGGAGGTCGGCGTCACCATCGCCAACTCCGGCCGCCGCTGGACCGGTCTGGACCGCCGCGAACAGGACCAGGGCCAGCACGACCACGTCCGTCCCGTCCTGTCGGTGTCCACCGCCGGCATGCTCATCCGGCGCGACGTCTTCGAACAGCTCGGCGGATTCGACCGGCACCTGCCCCTGATGCGCGACGACGTCGACCTGTGCTGGCGCGCGCACGCCGCCGGATTCCGGGTCCTCGTCGCCCCGGAGGCGGTCGTCCGACACGCCGAGGCGGCCTCCCGCGAGCGCCGCACCGTCGACTGCGTGGGCCGTACGTCCGCCTCCCCGCACAAGGTCGACAAGGCCGGCGCCGTCTACACCCTCCTCGTCAACGCCCGTACGGCCGTGCTGCCCTGGGTGCTGCTGCGCCTCGTTGTGGGCACGCTGCTGCGGACCCTCGCCTACCTCGTCGGCAAGGTCCCCGGGCAGGCCGTCGACGAGATCCGCGGTCTCATGGGCACGCTGCTGCGGCCCGAGCGGATCATCGCCGGGCGGCGCAGAAGAGGCGCCCCTCAGATCGACAAGGGCGAGCTGCGGGCGCTGTTCCCGCCGCCCGGCGCGACCGTCCGCGTCACCGTCGAACAGGTCGCGGGCAACCTCGTCGGCCGCTCCGACCCCGAGGTCACCTTCGGCGCGGGACGGCACGGCGGCGCCGTCGAGTCGGGCCCCGGCGGCGACGATGCCGACTTCCTGGAGATCGAGCAGTTCGCCCGGCTCAAGCGCATCGCCCGCAAGCCCGGCCCGGTGCTCTTCCTGGTGCTGCTGTTCGTCTCCCTGGTCGCCTGCCGCGCCCTCCTCGGCGGCGGAGCCCTCGCGGGCGGCGCCCTGCTGCCCGCCCCGGCGGGCTCGGGAGAGCTGTGGTCGCGCTATGCGGACGCCTGGCATCCGGTGGGCGCCGGCGGCACCTCGGCCGCGCCCCCGTACCTCGCGATCGTGGCGCTGCTCGCCTCCCTGCTGTTCGGCTCGACCGGGCTCGCGGTCACGGTCCTGCTCGTCTGCTCCGTGCCGCTGGCCGGCCTCGCCGCCTACTTCGCCTCCCGGCCCCTCGTCCCGTCCCGGCTGCTGCGCGCCTGGGCGGCCGTCGTCTACGCCTTCCTGCCCGCCGCCACCGGCGCGCTCGCCGGCGGCCGCATCGGCACCGCCGTCCTCGCCGTCCTGCTGCCGCTCGTCGCCCGCGCGGGCATCGCCGCGAGCGGCCTCGCGAACCCCTCGGGCGCGCGCGGCAGTTGGCGCGCCACCTGGGCGTACGCGCTGCTGCTGACGATCACCACGGCGTTCACGCCGATCGTGTGGCCCATCGCCCTGCTCCTCGGCGCCGGAGTGCTGGTCCTGCGCAGGGGCGACATCACGGCGTACGGACCGCGTTTCCTGGCACAGGTCGGAACGCCGCTGCTGGTCCTCGCGCCCTGGTCGCTGTCGCTGCTCCCGTTCGGCTTCTTCCAGCAGGCGGGACTGGAGTACGGCTCCTCCGCCGCGTCCGCCCTCGACCTGCTCGGCGCGAGCCCCGGCGGGCCCGGCACCGTCAGCGGGCTGATGCTCATCGGCGTCGTGCTGGCCGCGCTCGCCGCCCTGCTGCGCTCCGAGCGCCAGCTGGGAATCTGGACGGCCTGGGCTGTCGCGCTGGTGGGGTTCGTCTTCGCCGTCCTGTCCAACGGCTCCACGTGGGCCGGGCCCGCCACCCTCGTCTACGGCATCGCCCTCCTGGCGGCCGCCGTGCTCGGCGCCGACGGGGCACGCGCGCGTGTGGCCGAGCAGAGCTTCGGCTGGCGCCAGCCGGTCGCCGTGCTGATCGCCTTCGCCTCGGCCGCGGGTCCGCTGCTCGTCGCCGCCGGCTGGATGATCCGCGGCGCCGACGGTCCGCTGGAGCGGCGCGACCCCACACAGGTGCCCGCGTTCGTCGCCGAGGAGAGCGGCACGCGCGACCAGGCCCGCACCCTCGTCCTCGACAGCGACTCCGCCGCCCACGTCGGCTACATGCTCGTCCGCGGCTCCGGCGCGCGCATGGGCGACGGCGAACTCGCCGCGGCGGACGGTGAGAACGCCAAGCTCGACAAGGTCGTCGCCAACCTCGTCGCCGGCTCCGGCGCCGACCAGGCCGACCAGCTCGGCGGCTTCGCCGTGCGCTACGTCCTCGTCCACAAGGGCGCGCCCCGCGAGGTCACCCGCGTGCTGGACGCCACGCCGGGCCTGACCCGGCTCAGCCAGCAGGCGGGCGGGGCACTGTGGCGGGTCGACCAGGAGGTGGCGCGGGCGACGATCGTGTCCGGTTCCGGTTCCGGCTCTGCGGCTGGATCCGGCGCCGGCGCCGGATCTGAGTCGGGCTCCGACTCGGGTTCGGGCACGGGCTCGGGTGAGCCGCAGCCCGTCGCCGCCGGGCCCGTCGAGATCCACACCACGATCCCGTCCGGCTCCGAAGGCCGGATCCTGCGCCTCGCCGACTCCGCGGACGAGGGCTGGACCGCCACCCTGGACGGCAAGCCGCTCACCCGCACGACCGTCGACGGCTGGGCCCAGGGCTTCGAACTCCCCGCAAGCGGCGGCAAGCTGGACGTCACCTACGACGACCCGCTCGGCCACACCGTCTGGCTGTGGGCGCAGGGCCTCCTCGCCGTCGTCCTCGTCGTGCTCGCCCTGCCCGGCCGGCGCCGCGACGTCGACGACGACCTGCCCGACGAGCCGGTGGTTCCCGCGCAGGCCGTCGCCGGCGAGGGCCGCCGGGCGCGGCGTCTGCGCGCCCAGGCCGAGGCCGAGGCCGGAGAGGCGGGCCGGGGCGAGGAGTTCCCCCAGCCGCCCGCGGCTGCGCCGGTGCCGCCCCAGGAGACCCCGGTGGCGGTTCCGCAGCAGCAGTCCCACGGCCAGTGGGACGGGGCCGGTTACCCGGGTGCCGAGTACGGCGGGTACGGCGGTGAGCAGTACCAGGGCGGCCAGCAGTACACGCAGGGCGGGTACGGGCAGCCGTACCAGGCGGACCCGTACCAGGGCGGCCAGTACGACCCGTACGCGTACGGCGGCTCGTCCCAGCCGGCCTCGTACGACCCGTCGTACGACCAGACGTACCAGCAGGGTTACGACCCGGCGTACGACCCCGCGCAACCGCACCACCCCCACGGCACGGGCAGCGAGCGTCCCGACGGGAGCCAGCAGTGAACCGCACCACCCTGTCCCTGATCGCCGGCGCGAGCGCGCTCGCCGCCGTCACCGGATTCGCGGCGCTGTCCTCGCCGGACGCCTCCGGCCCGGACACCGCCGCCAAGGCGGCCGCCCAACTGCCCGTGGAGCGCACGAGCCTGCTGTGTCCGGCGCCCAGCACGTCCGATCTGGCCGAGACGTCGTACACGTCGTTCACGCCCGTCACGAAGGGCGCGGACAGTGGCGGCAAGGCCGAACTGCGGGCGGCCGAACGGGAGTCGGGGGACACGGACACCGGCGGCGAGAAGGGCAAGGACGACCAGAAGGCGGCAGACAAGCCCGTCCTGGAACCCAAGGAGCCCGGCACGCCGGTGACCGGGGACACCTCCGGCGCCGACGCGCCCGCGCTCGTCGGGACCGCCGAGGGGAAGTTCGCGCCCGGCTGGACGGTGCAGGAGACGACGGAGGTCGCCGCGGGCACGGGGCGGGGGCTGCAGGGCGTCAACTGCACGCCGCCCGACACGGACTTCTGGTTCCCGGGCGCGAGCACCGCGGCCGACCGGACCGACTACGTGCACCTGACGAACCCCGACGACTCGGCCGCCGTGGTCGACCTCGAGCTGTACGGCAAGGACGGCGACCTCAAGTCGACGACGGGGGAGGGCATCACCGTCCAGCCGCACTCCAGCGAGCCGATCCTGCTGTCCACGCTCACCGACGAGCCGCAGACCAACCTCACCGTGCACGTCAGCGTGCGCAGCGGGCGGATCGGCGCGGCCGTGCAGGCCCTGGACGACAAGCTCGGCGGCGACTGGCTGGCCGCGTCCACGGATCCGGCGGGCAGCCTGGTCCTGCCGGGCATCCCCAAGGACGCGACCGCCGTCCGGCTGATCGCGTTCACGCCCGGAGACGCCGACGCGGACCTGAAGGTGCGACTGGCGTCTCCCTCCGGGCTGATCACACCGGCCGGACACGAGACGCTGCACGTCAAGGGGGGCATGACGACCGCCGTCGACCTCGGCGAGGTCACGCGCGGCGAGGCGGGGTCCCTGGTGCTGACGCCGACGGACCGGTCGGTGCCGGTCGTGGCGGCGGTCCGGGTCGTGCGGGGCAAGGGCGACAAGCAGGAGACGGCGTTCATCCCCGCCACACGGCCGGTCGGCACGCGCGCGACGTCCGCGGACAACAGCGCGAAGGGCAGCACCCTGTCCCTGACCGCTCCCGGGCGTACCGCCACCGTCAAGGTCACCGCGTCGGCGGGCAGCGAGGGCGGTACGGCGGTGTCCAAGACGTACACGATCAAGGCCGGCACGACCCAGGACGTCGAGCCGCCGCTCCCGAACGGCCTGAAGGGCACGTACGCCCTCACGGTCGAGCCGCTGTCGGGCGGCCCGGTCTACGCGGCTCGGACGCTGTCGGCGACGGAGGACGGGGTCCCCGGCTTCACGGTGCAGACCCTGCCGGACGACCGGGGGACGGTGGCGGTACCGGAGGCGGACGAGGACTTGTCGGTACTGCAGCGGTAGGGCGGGCGGGCCCGTGGCCCGTGGGTCTGTGGCCCGTCCCAGCCGCAGCAACGTGCACCTGCAAGCACCAGCGGCAAGACAACCCGCCCCCCAACCGCCCCTCAGTCCTCCCCGTACCGCGGATCCACCGTCTCCGGCGTCAACCCGAGCAACTCGGCAACCTGCTCCACGACGACCTCGTGCACCAGCGCCGCCCGCTCGTCCCTCCCCTTCGTGCGGATCTCGACCGGCCGCCGATACACCACCACCCGCGCCGGACGTCCCTCACGCGCGGGAATCGTGCCGCCGAGCGGAACCGCCTCGTCGCTCCATGCCTGGCCGGGCCCGTCCAGCCGCGGCACCTCAAGGACGAGGAAATCGATGTCGGCGAGCTGCGGCCAGCGTCGCTCCAGGCGCTCCACGGAGTCCTGCACCAGGTCCGCGAACGCCTCTGCGCGGCTCGCGGCGAGCGGCACCTGCGGCGGTGCGATCGGGCCGCGCATGCCCCGACCGTGGCGATCACGGCGGCGGGGCCCGCGGCCGGCGGCACGGGGCGTTACGGGGTTGTCCATCACTGGTGAAGGGTAGTCCCCGCCGCGCCCGCGTGCCCGGCACCGCACGGCAACCCGGACCGCATCCCGCCGACCCGTACGGCATGTCGCTACATGACCATTCCAGCCAAGGTTGGGCTCGTTTCCGTTCTCTCCGAGACCGGCGAGAACAAGTCAATTGATGGGATTTGTATCGAGTGGTGACCGGTTTCAGGATCGTTCGGCATCCCGGACGGGGCTGTCCGGGCAGGTCAGAGAGGCGGGTCAGGAGGGGTGTGTGGGGCGTTTCACAGCACGACACGGTGGAGTGACCTGGTGGAGAGTCGTCGCGGCCCGCTCAAGAGTGCGGTACCGTCCAACATCGTGAGCCCTGTACGTCGCTGTTCGCGCACCGCTTGCGGCCGTCCCGCCGTCGCGACGCTGACGTACGTCTACGCCGACTCGACCGCGGTCCTCGGCCCGCTCGCCACCTACGCCGAACCCCACTGCTACGACCTGTGCGCCGAGCACTCCGAGCGCCTCACCGCCCCGCGCGGCTGGGAGGTCGTCCGGCTCCTCGACGGCTCGGCTCCGGCCCGGCCCAGCGGTGACGACCTGGAAGCGCTTGCCAACGCCGTACGCGAGGCTGCTCGCCCTCAGGGGCGCGCGGCCGGGGCCGGCGGCGCAGCGCGGGCGGCGGACCCGATGGAGGTCGCGCGGCGCGGGCATCTGCGGGTCCTGCGGTCGCCTGACAACTGAGCCCGGCCCCCCTGAGCACGGCCATCCCTCTCCGCTGCGCCCGGTGTCACGGGCCCATTGACGCCGAATTGGCGCGGACACGACCATTCCGGTTGAGTGCGAGAAATCGCTTTCGCATGACGGAATCCGGGGAGGCGTCCGTGTACGTGCAGCAACGGGAACCCGTCGCCGGCTCGCTCGGCCTGTCCGCCCTCGTGGCGGCCCTGCCCCTCGTGCTCGTCCTGGTGCTGCTCGGCGGTGTCCGCATGAAAGCGCACTTACTGAATTTCGCCGCGTGATGTCGCCGACGACCGCGCGCCTGAGCTGCGGCGATCGCCAGCACCAGCGCGACACGACGCGAAGATCATCAGTAGCGGGGCTGACGGGCCTGCTGGCCGCCGTTCTCGTGGCCTGGCTCGCGTACCGCATGCCGCTGGGCCAGACGCGCTCCAGCGCCGCACAGGGAGCCGCTTTCGGCCTCTTCCCCATCCTGTGGATCGTCGTCAACGCCCTGTGGGTGTACCGGATGACCGTCCGCACCCGGCACTTCGACATCCTGCGCCGGTCGTTCGGGCGGCTGTCCGACGATCCGCGCATCCAGGCGCTCGTCGTCGCCTTCTGCTTCGGTGCCCTGCTGGAGGCGCTCGCCGGGTTCGGGGCGCCTGTCGCGATCTGTTCGGTGATGCTCGTCGCGCTCGGCTTCGAGCCGGTGCGGGCCGCCGTCGTCGCGCTCGTCGCCAACACCGCGCCGGTGGCCTTCGGCGCGATGGGCACGCCCGTCGTGACGCTCGCCCAGGTCACCGGGCTGCCCCTGGACTCCGTGGCCTCCGTGGTGGGCCGCCAGACACCGCTGCTGGCCCTCGTCGTGCCCCTGGTGCTGGTCGGCCTCGTGGACGGGCGGCGCGGGTTGCGCGAGACCTGGGTGCCCGCGCTGGCCTGCGGAGCGGCCTTCGCCGTGGCCCAGTTCGCCGCCGCCAACCACGTCTCCGCGCAACTCGCCGTCATCGCAGCGGCCCTGGCGGGAGCGGGCGCCCTGGTCGCCGTCCCGCACGCGCGCGTGCCCGCGACCGAGTCCGTACGCGCGTCCGTGCTGACCGGCGTACGCAGTGAGGAACTCGACGAGCACGACCCGCGCCCGGAGGTCGTACGCGCGTACGCTCCCTACGCGCTCGTCGTCGCGATCTTCTCCGTCGCGCAGATCCCGGCCGTCAAGGACTGGCTGGCCGGAGCCACGCAGACCTACGACTGGCCCTTCCTGAACGTGGCCGACGCGGAGGGTGAGCCGGTCGGCGGCAACCTCATCACCTGGCCGGTCGTCTCCACCGGCGGCACGCTCGTACTGCTCGCCGGGGTGGGCACGGCGGCCGTGATCGGGGTGCACGGGCGCGTGGCGGTCAAGGAGTGGGTGGCGACCGTGCACGAGCTGCGGTTCGCGATCCTGCGGTCACTTCCGTCCTGGCACTCGCCTACGTCATGAACCTCTCCGGGCAGGCCGCGACCATCGGCCACTTGGTCGCGGCGGCCGGAGCCGGGCTCGCCTTCCTGTCACCGGTGCGGGGCTGGTTCGGCGTCGCCGTCTCCGGGTCGGACACCTCGGCCAACGCGCTCTTCGGCGCCCTGCAGGTGACCGCCGCCCGCGAGTCCGGGCTGTCGCCGGAACTCCTGGCCGCCGCCAACAGTTCTGGTGGTGTGCTCGGCAAGATGATCTCCCCGCAGAACCTCACCATCGCCTGCGCGGCCGTCGGACTGGCGGGCCGCGAGGGGGACTTGCTGCGCGAGGTGCTGCCGTGGAGCCTGGGGCTGCTGCTGGTGATGTGCCTGGTCGTCGTCGGGCAGAGCACGCCGGTCCTGAGCTGATGCTGCCCTGACCTGAGGTTACGTCTCGTGGTCCGCTCGGCGGACGGACAGCGGAGTGTCAGCGGGTGCGGGTAGTTTGGGATGACCGATAGGACTTCAAGGAAGGCTGGCCGTGGCTGCTGATCTGTCGCAGGTCGTGAAGGCGTACGACGTACGCGGTGTCGTCCCCGACCAGTGGGACGAGTCCCTGGCCGAGCTCTTCGGGGCCGCCTTCGTCCAGGTGACCGGCGCGAGCGCCATCGTGGTCGGGCACGACATGCGGCCCTCGTCCCCCGGCTTGTCGCGCGCCTTCGCGCGCGGGGCGACGGCACGGGGCGCCGACGTGACCGAGATCGGCCTGTGCTCGACCGACCAGCTCTACTACGCCTCGGGCGCGCTGAACCTGCCGGGCGCGATGTTCACGGCCTCGCACAACCCGGCCCAGTACAACGGCATCAAGATGTGCCGTATGGGCGCCGCCCCGGTCGGCCAGGACTCCGGCCTGGCCGAGATCCGCGAACTCGTCGAGCGCTGGAGCGAGTCGGGCGCGCCCGAGCCGGTCACCCACCGGGGAACGATCACGCAGCGCGACACGTTGGACGACTACGCGGCACACCTGCGCTCCCTCGTCGACCTCACCTCCATCCGCCCCCTGAAGGTCGTCGTCGACGCGGGCAACGGCATGGGGGGCCACACGGTCCCGACGGTCCTCTCCGGCCTGCCCGTCGACCTCGTCCCCATGTACTTCGAGCTGGACGGCACCTTCCCCAACCACGAGGCAAACCCGCTCGACCCGGCCAACCTCGTCGACCTGCAGAAGCGGGTCCGTGAGGAGGGCGCCGACCTCGGCATCGCCTTCGACGGCGACGCGGACCGCTGCTTCGTCGTCGACGAGCACGGCGACCCGGTCTCCCCGTCGGTGATCACCGCCTTGGTGGCCTCCCGCGAGCTGGCCAGGCACGGCGGCAGGGGCACGATCATCCACAACCTGATCACGTCCTGGTCGGTCCCGGAGGTCGTAAAGGAGAACGGCGGCACACCGGTACGCACGCGCGTGGGCCACTCCTTCATCAAGGCGGAGATGGCCCGCACCGGCGCCATCTTCGGCGGCGAACACTCCGCGCACTACTACTTCCGCGACTTCTGGAACGCCGACACCGGCATGCTGGCCGCCCTGCACGTCCTGGCGGCCCTCGGCGGCCAGGACGGCCCGCTGTCCGGCCTGGTCGCCCAGTACGACCGTTACGTGGGCTCCGGCGAGATCAACTCCACGGTCGCCGACCAGGCCGACCGCCTCGCCGCCATCCGCGCCGCGTACGAGGGCCGTGAGGGCATCGAACTGGACGAACTGGACGGCCTCACGGTCACCTCCGCCGACTGGTGGTTCAACGTCCGCCCCTCCAACACGGAACCGCTGCTGCGTCTGAACGCGGAGGCACGCGACGAGACGACGATGACCAAGATCCGCGACGAGGCCCTGGCCATCATCAGAGGCTGAGAGCCCCACACCTTGCCTCGCCCCTCTGGCCAACCGATCCGGGTGGTGGGCGGGCGAGGCCGGGGGGCCAGGGGGGCGAGCGCCCTGCGGGGTCGAAGGGGCGGAGCCCCTCGGGATGGGACGGGCAGGGGCGGCGGGGGCGACCCACACACCCGCCCCAGCCCAGCTCCCCAGCCGACCCTCCCAACCCCCGCCATCCCACCCCCACCGGCGGTACCCTGACCAGGCACATCCGCACAGCACACGGACAACACCACAGCCACACGCGCACACCCGCCCTCGAAGGGAACCCCCATGCCGCTCGAAGCCGGCCTCCTGGAGATCCTCGCCTGCCCGGCCTGCCACGCCCCCCTCAAGGAGCAGGACACCGAGCTGATCTGCACCGGCCAGGACTGCGGCCTGGCGTACCCCGTCCGCGACGGCATCCCCGTCCTCCTCGTCGACGAGGCCCGCCGCCCCGCGTAACGCCCCGGCGCACACCCGGTGCCACCACCCGCAGGGCACACACCCGGCGCCCTCACCCCGTTCACGCGCCCGGTGCGAACCCATCCGGCCCGGCGCCCGGTGCATACACAACCGGCGCAACGGACACCGTCGTAACGGACACGTCGTAACGGACCCCGGCCATCGGAGGCGCCCGCCCATGCTCGACGAATCGCTGCTCGACTCCCCGGAGGGCCTCGCCCAGGCCGACCACCGTGGCCTGCTCCGTGGCGCCGCAGAGGCCGGTGCCCGGGTCCGCACCGCAGCCCGGCACTGTGCCGAGGCCGGCATCAACGACCTCAAACCCGACGGCCGCCCCCGCGCCGTCCTCATCGCGGGCCCCGGCGCCGCCGCCACCCACACCGCGGACCTGCTCGGCACCCTCGCCGGCGCCGGCAGCCCCGTCACCCGCCTCGCCCCCACCGGCGTCGCCCCCGCCGCGGGCGCCCTGCGCTGGGAACTGCCCGGCTGGGCCGGCTCCGTCGACCTGCTCCTGATCGCGACGCCCGACGGCTCCGAACCGGGCCTGGCGCTCCTTGCCGAGCAGGCCTACCGCCGCGGCTGCACCGTCGTCGCCGTCGCCCCGTCCCGCTCCCCGCTCGCCGACGCCCTGCACGGCTCGCACGGCCTGTTCGTCCCGATGGCCACCGCCCCGTACGACCAGGACGAGCCGCTCGCCGCGTCCGCGCCCGGCGTGCTGTGGGCGCTGCTGACCCCGTTCCTCGCGCTCCTGGACCGCACCGGCCTGCTCGCGGCCCCGCCCGACGCGATCGAGAAGGTCGCCGACCGCCTCGACCACATCGCCGAACGCTGCGGGCCCGCCATCGCGACATACAGCAACCCCGCCAAGACCCTGGCCGCCGAGCTCGCCGACGCCCTCCCGATCGTGTGGACCGAGGGCATCTCGGCCGGCCCGGCCGGCCGCCGTTTCGCCGCCGCGCTCGCCGAACTGTCCGGCACCCCCGCGGTCGTCGCCGAACTGCCCGAGGCGCTTGCCGCGCACAGCGCCCTGCTCGCCGGCCCTCTCGCTGCCGGCGCCGACCCCGAGGACTTCTTCCGCGACCGCGTCGAGGAGCCGCCCGCCCTGCACGCGCGCGTGGTCCTGCTCCGCGACCGCCCGATCGGCGACCTCACCGCCGCCCCGACCGCCCGCGACCTGGCCCTCAGCCACGACACGCCGATCAGCGAGCTGGAGCCGGAGGCGGGCGACGAACTGGAGACCCTCGCGGAACTGATCGCCATGACGGATTTCGCCGCCGTTTACCTGGCGCTCGCTTCGAGGGCTTGACCTTGCCCACGACGCCCTGACCCTGACCGTCGTAGGCCCGCCGAAACCACCGCATGCGCGCGTACGCACACAGAACCCGCAGAGAGAACCCCATGGACCGCCTCGACAACACCATCCGCCCCTACGCCTGGGGTTCCCCCACCGCCATCCCGCATCTGCTCGGCGTCGAACCGACCGGCGAGCCGCAGGCGGAGATGTGGATGGGCGCCCACCCGGGCGCACCCTCGCGCACCGACCGGGGCACGCTCGTCGAGGTCATCGACGCGGACCCCGAGAAGGAACTCGGACCGGCGTCGGTCGCCAAGTTCGGCCCTCGCCTGCCCTTCCTCCTCAAGATCCTGGCCGCCGGAGCCCCGCTCTCCCTCCAGGTGCACCCCGACCGGGAGCAGGCGAAGCAGGGATACGAGGACGAGGAGCGCCGCGGCATCCCCGTCGGCGCCCCGCACCGCAACTACAAGGACGCCAACCACAAGCCGGAATTGATCTGCGCGCTGACCGAGTTCGACGGCCTGTGCGGCTTCCGCGACCCACTCCAGGCCGCCGGCCTGCTCGACGACCTCGGCGTCGACTCCCTCAAGCCGTACGTCGACCTGCTGCACGCCCATCCCGAGGACGCGGCGCTGCGCGAGGTCCTCACGGCGATCCTCAGCGCCGACCCCGAGGAGATGGCCCGCACCGTCGCCGAGGCCGCGGCCGCCTGCACCCGCCTCGGCGGCGCCTACACCCCGTACGCCGACATCGCCCACCACTACCCGGGCGACCCCGGCGTCATCGCCGCCATGCTGCTCAACCACGTCCGGCTCCAGCCCGGCGAGGCCCTGTTCCTCGGCGCCGGCGTCCCGCACGCCTACCTGAGCGGCCTCGGCGTCGAGATCATGGCCAACTCCGACAACGTCCTGCGCTGCGGCCTGACCCCCAAGCACGTCGACGTCCCCGAACTCCTGCGCATCGTCCGCTTCGAGCCGAGCGACCCCGGCGTGCTGCGCCCCGAGGCGTCCCCCGACGGCGAGGAGGTCTACGAGACCCCGATCGACGAGTTCCGGCTCTCCCGGTACGTCCTCCCGCCCGGCGCCGCCGCCCACGACCTCACCCTCGCGACCGCTCAGATCCTGCTCTGCACCGCCGGCACCGTACGGGCGGGGGAGCACGAGCTGAACCCGGGCCGGTCCGTCTTCGTCCCCGCAGGCGAAAAGGCCGAAGTGTCCGGCACCGGCACCCTCTTCCGCGCCACCGTGGTCGCATGAATGTCCCCATGACGGCTACCTGACATACCGCTGCCCGACCGGGCTGCAACAATGGCCCACCGTCAAGCACGGGCAATGTCCGGGACGGCGTACGACGGCGTACGACAGAGCCCGGAAACGGCGTACGAAGGGACAACGCGAACACATGAGCGCGTCAGGCGGCACCAAGGCGATCGTGGCGGCACTGGTCGCCAACCTCGCGATCGCGGTAGCGAAGTTCGTGGCGTTCATCTTCAGTGGCTCGTCGTCGATGCTCGCCGAGTCCGTGCACTCGGTCGCCGACTCCGGCAACCAGGCACTGCTGCTGGTCGGCGGCAAGAAGGCGAAGCGCGAGGCCACCCCGCAGCACCCCTTCGGCTACGGCCGCGAGCGCTACATCTACGCCTTCCTCGTCTCCATCGTCCTGTTCTCGGTCGGCGGCATGTTCGCCCTCTACGAGGGCTACGAGAAGATCAAGCACCCGCACGAACTGACGCACTGGTACTGGCCGGTCGGCGTACTCGTCTTCGCGATCATCGCCGAGACCTTCTCCTTCCGCACCGCCATCAAGGAGTCCAACCTCCTGCGCGGCAAGCGCTCGTGGAAGGAGTTCGTCCGCCACGCCAAGGCCCCCGAGCTGCCGGTGGTCCTCCTGGAGGACCTCGGCGCGCTCGTCGGCCTGATCCTGGCGCTGGGCGGCGTGTGCATGGCCCTGGCCACCGGCGACGCCGTCTGGGACGGCATCGGCACGATCTGCATCGGCGTCCTGCTCATCCTGATCGCCCTGGTCCTCGCCGTGGAGACCAAGTCGCTGCTGCTCGGCGAGGCGGCGGGCGTCGAGGAGGTCCACAAGATCGAGGCCGCCATCGTCGACGGCGACACGGTCACCCGCATCATCCACATGCGCACGCTCCACCTCGGCCCCGAGGAGCTGCTGGTCGCCGCCAAGATCGCCGTCCAGCACGAGGACACGGCCGCCGAGGTCGCCTCCGCCATCAACGCCGCCGAGACCCGCATCCGCGAGGCTGTCCCGATCGCCCGCGTGATCTACCTCGAGCCGGACATCTACAGCGAGACCGAGGCGGTCAAGGGCCCCGACCGCGAGGCGAGCCCCGGCGGCCCCGCCCCGCACCCCGAGGCACACTGACCCCCACTACGCCCACGGGGCCCGCCGAACTTTCGGCGGGCCCCGTCCGTTCGCCGCTGCCCGCTGCCCGCTGCCCGCTGCCCGCTGCCTTCTGCCTTCTGCCTTCTGCCTTCTGCCCGCTGCCTGCCGCCTGCCACCCGTCAGACCCGCACCGGCCACGGCGCCGCCGCGGCCGCCGCCCTCCGCCGCCGTACGACCACGGCGGCGATCGCGAGCCCCAGCCCGGCGAGCGAGGCGACCAGCCCGAGCAACGCACCCGACGCGAGCAGCGCCGGCCCGGTCCAGTCGTCGATCACCCTGCCCCGCACAGCGCCGACGGGCACCGTCCCACCCTGGTCCTGACTGAAGAACCGCGAGTCCATCGAGTTCGTCCGGTGGTCACCGAGCAGGAACGACCGCCCCTCGGGCACCTGCACGTCGTACGGCCGCCGCAGCCCGTCGGCGACCCCGTCCGCCACGTACGGCTCATCCAGCGGCTTCCCATTGATCGTGATCCGCTCGCCGGCCGTACCCGCGCCCGCGCAGCACGCCACACGATCACCGCCCACGCCGACGACCCGCTGCATGACCCCCGCGTCGAAACCGTACCGCTCCCGCGCGCTGAACAGCACCACATCGCCGCGCCGCACCTCGTCCCCACCGACCCGCGCGAAGACGACCCGCTCCCCGGCCGCGTAGGACGGCGCCATGCTGTCGCTCGCCACCGTCCTCGCCGCGTAGCCCGTCACCAGAACCACGACGCACCCGCTCGCCAGCACGAGCCCGAACGCCCCGAACACCCCCGCCAGGACCGCGAGTTTCCGTACCGTCCCCATCCCTCACCCTCCCCACGCGGCCCATCCGCGGCGGCAGAGGGTAGCGGCCGACCGTGAACTCTCCGTGCCACCCGAGCGGACCTCCTGCACGTTTCGTGATCGTCCTGATGTGTTCGGAGGCGGACTGGGGATGGCGGGGGCGTCCGGTGTAGCTTGGGACGGAGCCAGACGTCGCTGCTGATGGCGGTCGGGCGGCCCCGACGTTGGCCGGCCGAGGGAGAGAGGGCCTCCGACGGACTGCGCTGCGCGTACGCGGGCATGCCTGTGCCCTCTTCGGGCACCCCTGTGTCCGCCGCCGCGCAGATCAGCCGTACCCACCTCGACCCAACCCCGAGGAGCAGCTCGTAATGACGACTGTCGACAAGCGACAGGACTTCAAGGTCGCCGACCTCTCCCTGGCCGAGTTCGGCCGCAAGGAGATCACCCTCGCCGAGCACGAGATGCCGGGCCTGATGGCGATCCGCAAGGAGTACGCCGAGGCCCAGCCCCTCGCCGGCGCCCGCATCACCGGCTCCCTGCACATGACCGTGCAGACCGCCGTCCTCATCGAGACCCTGGCCGCCCTGGGCGCCCAGGTCCGCTGGGCGTCCTGCAACATCTTCTCCACCCAGGACCACGCCGCGGCCGCCATCGCCGTCGGCCCGAACGGCACCCCCGACAACCCCCAGGGCATCCCGGTCTTCGCCTGGAAGGGCGAGACCCTGGAGGAGTACTGGTGGTGCACCGAGCAGGCCCTGACCTGGCCGGACAGCCCCACCGGCGGCCCGAACATGATCCTGGACGACGGCGGCGACGCCACCCTCCTCGTCCACAAGGGCGTCGAGTACGAGAAGGACGGCAAGGTCCCCTCGCCCGACACCGCCGAGTCCGACGAGCACCGCGTCATCCTCGAACTGCTGACCCGCACCCTCAGCGAGAACCCGCAGAAGTGGACCCAGCTGGCGTCCGAGATCCGCGGCGTCACCGAGGAGACCACCACCGGTGTCCACCGCCTGTACGAGATGCAGCGCGAAGGCACCCTCCTGTTCCCGGCGATCAACGTCAACGACGCCGTCACCAAGTCGAAGTTCGACAACAAGTACGGCTGCCGCCACTCCCTGATCGACGGCATCAACCGCGCCACCGACACGCTGATCGGCGGCAAGACCGCGGTCGTCTGCGGCTACGGCGACGTGGGCAAGGGCTGCGCGGAGTCCCTGCGCGGACAGGGCGCCCGCGTGATCGTCACCGAGATCGACCCGATCTGCGCCCTCCAGGCCGCGATGGACGGCTACCAGGTCACGACCCTCGACGAGGTCGTCGAGACGGCCGACATCTTCATCACCACGACCGGCAACAAGGACATCATCATGGCCTCGGACATGGCCAAGATGAAGCACCAGGCCATCGTCGGCAACATCGGCCACTTCGACAACGAGATCGACATGGCCGGCCTCGCCAAGGTCCCCGGCATCGTCAAGGACGAGATCAAGCCGCAGGTCCACACCTGGACCTTCCCCGACGGCAAGAAGATCATCGTCCTCTCCGAGGGCCGCCTGCTGAACCTGGGCAACGCCACCGGTCACCCGTCGTTCGTGATGTCCAACAGCTTCGCGAACCAGACCATCGCCCAGATCGAGCTGTTCACCAAGACCGACGCGTACCCGATCGGCGTCTACGTGCTGCCCAAGCACCTCGACGAGAAGGTCGCCCGCCTCCACCTCGACGCGCTCGGCGTGAAGCTGACCACGCTCCGCCCCGAGCAGGCCGAGTACATCGGCGTGAAGGTCGAGGGCCCGTACAAGCCGGACCACTACCGCTACTGAGCCGGCCTGTTGTGGGCGCGTCCGTGCACCGACGCGCCCCTCAGCAGCAGGTCCTCCGTGGCAGGCCCCCGCACCCCCGTGCCGGGGGCCTGCCCCTTTGACCGGACCAGCGCATCCGGCCGGACCAGCCCGTCAAGACCCAGGACCTCCATGCCCCGCGGCCGCTATTCGCTCCACGATCCGCACGATCACACCCCCCTCGCAGACGAACACTTCCAGTGCGCCACCGGCCCGTCCGGCTGGCGCTACGTCTCCCAGCTGACCACCCCCTCGGGCGATCACCGCGGCTCCGTCGACCTCACCCTCGACGAACTCGGCCGCCCCATTCGCCTCGAACTGCACGCCGCGAACTGGCAGGTGCGCGGCGCCGCCCTCGACGGCGTCACCTGGGTCCGCACCGACCCCACGGGAACGGAAGCCACCGAAGGCAATGTGCGCGCCCATGCCTTCACCGGCACGTCCCCGGCCTTCCTCATCGCCACCACCCGACTCCTGCGCCTCACCCCCTCCGACTCGGCCACCCGCGTACGCCTCGTCGCCTTCACCGACCCGGTCCTCGCCCCGCGCACCGTGGACCAGTCCTGGGCCTTGCGGAAAAGAGAAGCACACGCCACTGACAACGGCCCTCTGATCGTGGACGAATACCAGGTCACAGCCCTGGACACGGGTGAGCAGCACACCGTGCACATCGCCGGCGACGTGGTCCTGGCAGCCCCCGGCATCGAACTGGAAGACCTGGAATCACCGCCGTCGGTGTTCCCCTGACGGAGCGGCGAGCCGGGCGGATCTACGCCGGCGGCGCGAACCCGGTGGCAGGCCGGTCGGCCGCCCGCCCGTCCTGCGGCGCAGCGGGCCCGCCCTCGCCCTGACCACCGGCCGGATCCGCGCCCGTGCCGGACTCGGCAGACCGCGGAATCCCGCTTCCGGCGGTGTGCGGTACGGCAGGTCCGCCAGTCCACGCAGACGTCGAAGCGGCCGGCATGACCGGCGGCGCGTACGCTCCCGGCGCCTCGGACGCGTACTCCGCCCCCACGCCGGTCGCGCCGCCTGCACCCCCCTCATCCCGGAGGGCCCGCCGCGCCTCCCGCGCCTGCCGCTCCTGCACCACGGCCGCCAGATACGCCGGCGGCGGAACATCCTGCGGGACCGGAGCGCCCGTACGATCCGCCAGATCGGAGGCCAGCCGCTCCGCCATGGCCCACCCCACCTGCGGGTCCAGCTGCTGCATCCGCGTCAGGTACTGGCGTATGGCCAGCCACAGACCGTCGGGCACCGCCGACAGGTCGAGCCCCGCAAACCGCCCGGCCAACCAGGGCGGAGGCGGCGGCACGAACCCGGTCCGCGCGACCGGCACCCGCTCCCGTACGACCAGAGTCCCGGCGAAAACATCCCCGAGCCGCCGCCCGCGCGCCGACACGAGCGAGGCGATGCAGGCCACGACCCCGAACGTCATCAGGATCTCGATCACCCCGATCAAGCCCCGCACCAGCGCATGCCGGAACCGGATCGGCCCACCGTCGTCCCGCACCACGCGCAGCCCACACGCCATCTTCCCGAGCGACCGCCCATGACTGAGCGTCTCGACCGCGATCGGCCCGCCCACCAGCAGCAGGACGAACGACGCGATCGACAGAGCCGTCTGCGCCGCCTCGTCCAGTGAAGCGGTGGCAGCCACCAGAGCGATGGTCACGGCGACGTAGACCGCCACGGCCACCACCAGATCGAGCAACACGGCCAGCGCCCTGCTGGGCAGCCTCGCGGGGCGCAGCTCCAACGCCACCGCCTCGCCCGTCACCAGCTCACTCACGCCCGCCGCCCTTCCCCTGGCCTGCCCCCGACAAGGCCAGTCTGCCAAGCTGAGGGCGCAGCGCGCCGCAGTACGACAAGCTGATCCACGACGAGCCGACGCACAGCCGAGGAGCAGGCACACCGATGGACCTCGACGTCTTCGTCTCCGCCCACCGAGCGGAGTGGGACCGCCTCGACGCCCTGCTCCGCCGCCAGCGCCGCCTCACCGGCGCCGAAACCGACGAACTCGTCGCCCTCTACCAGCGCACCGCCACCCATCTCTCCCTCATCCAGTCCAGCGCTCCCGACCCGCAGCTCACGGGCCGCCTCAGTCAACTGGTGGCACGCGCGCGTAGCGCCGTGACAGGCACCCGCCGCGCCTCCTGGCGCGATGCCACCCGCTTCCTCGCCCACGGCTTCCCGGCCGCCGTCTACAAGTCGCGCCACTGGTGGGTTCCCACCGCGCTCCTGTCCACCGCAGTCGCGGCCCTCCTCGGCTGGTGGATCGGCGCCCACCCCGAAGTGCAGTCCTCCATAGCCGCCCCCAGTGAACTGCGCGAGCTCACTCGCCCCGGCGGCCAGTACGAGACGTACTACTCGAGCCACCCCGCGGCGTCCTTCGCCGCCCAGGTCTGGACGAACAATGCCTGGGCCGCCGCCCTGTGCCTCATCCTGGGCGTCTTCCTGGGCCTGCCCGTCCTGTGGATCCTCTTCCAGAACATGCTCAACCTGGGCATCGGCTTCGGCCTGATGTCCTCGGCCGGCCGCCTCGACACCTTCCTCGGCCTCGTCCTCCCGCACGGCCTCCTCGAACTGACAGCGGTCTTCGTGGCCGCCGGCACCGGCCTGCGCCTCGGCTGGACCCTCATCGACCCAGGCCCACGCACCCGGCGAACCGCCCTCGCGGAGGAGGGCCGAGCCGCCATCGGCATGGCGATCGGCCTGGCCCTGGTCCTCTTCGTCTCCGGCGCCATCGAAGGCTTCGTCACCCCATCCGGCCTGCCCACCTGGGCCCGCATCAGCATCGGAGTCGCCGCCGAGCTGGCCTTCCTGGCCTATGTCTACGTCCTAGGTGGACGTGCTGCCCGCACCGGGGAGACCGGCGACCTCGAGACCGCCGAGCGCAGCGCCACGGTGCCCACGGCCGCCTGATGTGCGGACGCCTCTGCCGAGCTGCTAGTCTCCTCTTCGCCCCACGGGAGCCGTTGACACGGACCAGGTGGGGAGGTAGATTTGAACAGTTGCCTGGAGATGAGGTAGCACCCACTCCGGGGTAACAGTGAGCATCTATCTGCTTCTTGAAACAGTGATTTCAGAGAAGCCCTCCCGATGAATCGGAAATGGATGGCCGGTCAGTCCGGTCTGAAACCTCTGATAAAGTCGGATGCGCCGGAAAGGGAAACGCGGAAGCGGGAACCTGGAAAGGCAGCCGAAAGGCGAATCCCGCCGACTGGGAATCGGGTCCGAAAGGATCTGATAGAGTTGGAAGCACCGAAGGGAAGCGCCCGGAGGAAAGCCGCGAGAGAGTCTCTCGGGTGAGTACGAAGGAAGCGTCCGTTCCTTGAGAACTCAAC
>NZ_BAAGRZ010000013.1:0-194989 GCF_054782695.1 Streptomyces deserti | reverse complement strand
GCCCCGGAGAGCCGGACGGCCACTCCTGCGGAGCCACTGAAGGCAAGACCCCATCAGCCACATCCGGCCCTCCCGGGCCACCCAACAACTTACGGAGTACCCCATGACCGTCACCACCGACACCAGCACCCGCTCCGTGGTGCAGGAGCTGCTGCGCCGAATCGGCGAGGGCGACCCGGAGCGCATCGCCGAGTTGTACGCCGAGCACGGCGACTGGAAGCTGAGCTGGCCGCAGGACGAGCACGGCCGCAGTGCCACCCCCTGGATCCGGCACCGCTCCACCCGCGGCGACGCCGCCGCCCACTACCGGGAGCTGGCCGCCCATCACGTGCCCGGCGAGGCGGCCACCGAGATCGAGCGCATCCTGGTGGACGGCGACGACGCCGTGGTGCTCGGCGAGATCCGGCAGACCGCCCGGCCCACCGGACGCCCGTATCGTGCCAGGTTCGCCCTGCACCTCACCGTGCGGGACGGCCGGATCGTCCGCCACCACGTGTACGAGGACAGCCTCGCGGTCGCCCGGGCCTTCGCGCCGTAGACCGCGGGCCGGTCACGAGGGCGCCACCGCCATCCGCACCAGCGCCTCGCAGTAGATCAGCGTGGTGGGGTTGAGCAGGGCGATCCCGAGCAGCCCCAGGTACGCCCGCGCCGGCTCGGGGGAGGCGGGGCGGACCGGGTGGCGAGCCGGTGGCCGCGGTACTGGCGTACGCGGTGAGGGAGACGAGGCAGGTTTTCGAACGACGGACGGCGCTACTCGGCCAGATCGCGTCCCCATCCGATCTGGCCGAACTTCGCGTACGTCCCATAAGTGCCTTGGGCATCTAATGAAGATCGGCACGACGCACACTTCGTCTGCGAGGTCTTCCCATGCCGGACACGACGACACCCGTCGCCTTCCCCCAGGACCGGACCTGCCCCTACCACCCGCCCGCCGCCTACGACCCGCTGCGCGCCACCCGGCCCCTGGCCCGGGTCACCCTCTTCGACGGCCGTGAGGTCTGGCTGGTCACCGGGCACGCCGTGGCCCGCGACCTGCTGGCCGACCCGCGCCTGTCGTCCAACCGCAACCACCCCGCCTTCCCGATGCCCACGGCACGCTTCGCCGCGGTCCGCGACCGCCGGACCGCCCTGCTCGGCGTCGACGACCCCGAACACCGCGACCAACGGCGCACGGTGGCCGGCGACTTCACCTACAAACGGGCCGTCGAACTCCGCCCGCGCATTCAGGAGATCGTGGACGAGCGGCTCGACGCGATGATCGCGCAGGGCCCGCCCGCCGAGTTGGTGAGCGCCTTCGCGCTGCCCGTGCCGTCGATGGTGATCTGCGCCCTGCTCGGCGTGCCGTACGCCGACCACGACTTCTTCGAGACGCAGTCACGGCGGCTGCTGCGCGGCCCGGCGGCCGCCGACGTGGAGGACGCCCGCAACCGACTGGAGGCGTACTTCGGCGAGTTGATCGACCGCAAGCAGAAGGACCCCGGCACCGGTCTGCTCGACGACCTCGTCCAGCGGCAGGTGCGCGAGGGCTCGGTCGACCGCGCGCATCTGGTCGCCCTGGCGACCATCCTGCTGGTCGCGGGCCACGAGACGACCGCCAACATGATCTCGCTGGGCACCTACACCCTGCTCCAACACCCCGATCGGCTCGCCGAGTTGCGGGCAGACCCGACGCTGCTGCCCGCCGCGGTGGAGGAGCTGATGCGGATGCTGTCGATCGCGGACGGGCTGCTGCGCCTGGCCGTCGAGGACATCGAGGTGGCCGGGACGACGATCCGCGCGGGCGACGGCGTGATCTTCGCGACCTCCGTCATCAACCGTGACGAGACCGTCTACCCCGCACCGGACACCCTCGACTGGCACCGCCCGGCCCGCCACCACATCGCGTTCGGCTTCGGCATCCACCAGTGCCTCGGCCAGAACCTGGCCCGCGCCGAGCTGGAGATCGCGCTGCGCACCCTCTTCGACCGGCTGCCCGGGCTGCGGCCGGCCGCACCGGCCGACCAGATCCCCTTCAAACCGGGCGACACGATCCAGGGGATGCTCGAACTCCCCGTGACCTGGTAAGAGACGTGACGGCCATGCACATCCACATCGACAAGGACGTCTGCATCGGCGCGGGCCAGTGTGCGCTGACCGCCCCGGACGTGTTCACCCAGGACGACGACGGCTACAGCACGCTCCTGCCCGGCCGCGAGGACGGCAGTGGCAGCCCTCTGGTACGGGAGGCGGCCCGGGCCTGCCCCGTGAGCGCCATCACCGTGTCGGAGACGGTGAGCTGACGCCCGGCATCCCCAGGACGGCGGGGTCGAGGACGGCGAGATCGAGCCGGCGCAGCCGCGCCGGCTCGGCGATCACCTCGTACGCGGTGACGCGTCCGTCCTCGACGGCGACCGTGAGGACGCACAGCAGCCGCCCCCGCGGCGCGACCACCACCCCCACGGCGCCATCGACCAGGGCGGTCGCGGCGAACCGGGCCCGTCCGCGCAGCAGCACCGTCCCTTCCGCCACTGCCCGGGCGCCCCGCAGCTCGGACGGCATTCCCGGTGGCAGAACCGCCGGGTCGGCCCGCCGCACCACGTCCGGGGCCAGGACGTCGAGCAGCGCACCGAGGTCACCGCCCCGCGCGGCGGCCAGGAACACCTCGACGACATGCCGGTGCCGCTCCAGCTCGGCCCCGGAGACCGCCGGGACGCCCCGCACCTTGCGCCGGGCCCGGCTGGCGAGCTTCTTGGCGGCCGGCAGCGAGCGTTCCACGACCGGCGCGATCCGGTCGAAGGGCACCCCGAACAGGTCGTGCAGCACGAAGGCGACCCGCTCGGCCGGGCTCAGGGTGTCGAGCACGACCAGCAGGGCGAGGCCCACCGAGTCGGCCAGCAGCACCTCGTCCTCGGGCATGTCGCCGGTGCCCACCTCCGGCATCGACTGCCCGTACGGCTCCTCCCGGCGGGCCGTGCGGGAGCGCAGCATGTCCAGGCAGACCCGGGAGACGACCGTCGTGAGCCAGGCACCCAGGTCGCCGATGCCGTCGCCGCCCGCGCGGTCCAGGCGCAGCCAGGCCTCCTGCACGGCGTCCTCGGCCTCGCTGACCGAGCCCAGCATCCGGTACGCGACCGCCCGCAGCCGGCCGCGCCGCTCCTCGAACCGCCGCGCCAGCTCGTCGTGCCCGTTCATCGGTCACCTTTCTCCGTCCCACTCCGTCACCTGGTCGACGTATCCGACCCCCCAGAGGTGACCACCCGATGCTGCTGCACATCGACTCCAGCGCCGACACGACCGCCGACTCCGTGACCCGGGGCCTGACCGACCTGTTCGCGACGGCCTGGCGTACCCGGCACCCGGCGGCCGACCACCGCCACCGCGACCTGTCGGCCGCCCCGGTTCCGCCGCTGACCCCCGCGTACACCACCCTCGGCCGCCGCGTGGAGCGCGCGGGCTTCGTGCCGCCGCACAAAGTCCCGGCGCTGATCGAGAGCGCCGCCGAGGAACGGGAATGGGAGCTCACCCTGCCCCTGATCACCGAACTGCTGGCCGCCGACACGGTGCTGCTCGGCGTCCCGATGTACAACTTCTCGGTGCCCGCGGCCCTGAAGGCCTGGATCGACCGCGTGACCTTCCCGGGAGCGTTCACCGACCCGGACACCGCAGAGAGCCTGCTGCGCGACACCCGCGTGGTGGCGGTCATGGCCCGGGGCGGCGGCTACGGCTCCGGCACCCCGCGCGAGCACGACGACTTCCAAACCCCGTACCTGCGGGCCTACTTCAGGAATCTGGGCGTGCCACCGCAACACCTCCACCTGGTGTCCGCCGAGCTGACGCGCGTCGACGTCCTGCCCCGACCGGCCGGCCTGGAGGACCTGGCGGCGGCCTCCCTGGCCGTGGCACGCACGGAGATGAGACGGCTTGCCGCCGTCTGAGCGCGGGCCCGTCGCTGCGGTGAACTCCGGGAAATTCATTAGGGTTTCCTGGTGACCGAACAGGCCGACAACCCCGAGAACCTCAGCAACCCCGAGAGCTCCGAGAGCTCCGGGAGCCCCGGGAGCTCCGAGAGCTCCGGCAGCCCCGGGAGCCCCGGGAAACCCTTCCTCTACGTCGTCGTCTGCGCCGCCGGCATCGCCACGGACGTCAGCAAGCTGATCACCGCGGCCCAGGAGCGGGACTGGGAGGTCGGCGTCATCGCGACGCCGGTCGCCATGAACGGCTTCTTCGACACCGCCGCCGTCGAGACGCAGACCGGCCGCCCCATCCGCTCGGCCTGGCGCACGCCGGCCGAACCGCGCCCCTTCCCGCCGCCCGACGCCGTGGTGGTCGCGCCCGCCACCTTCAACACCATCAACAAGTGGGCGGCCGGCATCGCCGACACCCTCGCCCTGGGCACCCTGTGCGAGGCCGCGGGCCTCGGCGTGCCCATCGCCGTCCTGCCGTGCGTGGCCGACGCGCTGGCCGCCCACCCCGCGTATCGGGACAGCCTGACGCGACTGCGCGGGATGGGCGTGCGCTTCGGGGAGCCGTACGCCGGAGAGCCGGGGGAAGACGGCGGGCGGCCGGAGTTCGGCTGGGAACGGGCACTGGACCTGATCGAACGGGACTGAGCTTTCAGTGCACGCACGCGATCGCCGGGCACTGATGCGAGCGGTGCGCGCCGTCAGTGGGGCCCATGCCGCGCGAACTCCGTGCCGCACGGCCCCGCGCCCTCGCTCTCCGGCAGCCGGACCCGCTCGCCGCTCATCGTCAGCGTGCGGTAGTACGCCCCGATGCGCTCCGCCGAACGCCCCACGTAGTGGCCGATGAACGAGCGGCGGAACCGGTCGGCGCTCCGGTTGGGCTGCGAGCCGTGCACCAGGCTGCCGTTGAAGAACAGCACGTCACCGGGCGCCATGTCGACCGGCACCGGGCTCAGCCCGGGCGGCGGCGGTACGTACTCCCGGGCGAAGGACAGCTCGGCGTCCGCCTCCTCCGGGCAGAACAGGTCCATCCGGTGCGTGCCGGGCACCACCTCCAGGCCGCCGTTCTCCCGGTCGATCACGTCGCAGGCGATCCACGCCGCCACGCACGTGCCCGGCTCCACCCGCAGATAGAAGTTGTCCTGGTGCAGCGCCTGCCCCCGGGCCCCCGGCGGCTTGAAGTAGAACATGCTCTGCGCCGCCAGCACCTCCTCCCCGAGCAGCACCTCCAGCACCCCGCGCAGCCGCGCGTCCAGCAGCACGCTGCGCGCCAGGTCGTTGATCTCGTGCGGATGCATCACCCTCGGACAGGCACGCAGCGGATCCGCGGACGGGACGGGCTCGAAGTGCCCCGGCACCGGACCGGCCGCGTGCAGCGCCGCGAACTCGGCGCACAGCCGGTCGATCTCGCCGGACCCGAACAGCCCTCGTACGACCGTGAACCCGTCCTCCTGGTAGCGCCTCAGGCCCGCCCGGGTCAGGATGGGAGCGCCGGCGGCGCCGATGCCCGTGACTGTCATGCGCGCACTCCTCGCATCAGGTGTCCTCGGCCGCCACGCTAGGCCGCCGAGCCGACGAGGGGGATGCCCGTGTGTGCTGACGGATTGCCCGACACTGCCGCGGCCGGCGATCCCGCCCCGCCGTCCGGTCTGGTCGTCGTCGGCCGTTTCGACCAGCCCCAGGGCTACGGCGTCAGCCGGCCGCACGGCGCCGACAGCTGGCTCTTCACCTGGACGACCGGCGGCCACGGCCGGCTGCGCCAGGGCGGGACCGAGGCGCGGACGGGCCCCGGGGACCTGGTGGT
The DNA here is from genome assembly GCF_054782695.1 of Streptomyces deserti. NCBI lineage: Bacteria > Bacillati > Actinomycetota > Actinomycetes > Kitasatosporales > Streptomycetaceae > Streptomyces > Streptomyces deserti. The sequence goes on along the minus strand of NZ_BAAGRZ010000013.1, from coordinate 189,244 downwards.
GCTCGCCCCGGGCGTCCCGCACGGCTACGGAACCGAACCCGGCGCCCGGCACTGGCGGTTCTGGTGGGCGCACTGCCAGGCCCGGCCCGCCTGGGCGTCCTGGCTGCGGCCGTACGACGCCGGCGACGGCATGTACGTCGTCACCCCCACCCCGGCCGGCCTGCACGCGCGCGTGGAGGCGGCCTTCGGCCGGATACTCGCCGACGCCCGTTGGACCGGCACCGAGGCACCGCCCACCGCCGCGCCCCCGGACGGGCAGGTCGCCGTCGCACACGGCAGCGCGGCCCGGGAACTGGCCCTGTGCTCCCTGGAAGAGGCCGTCCTGCTCACGACCACCACCGCGCGGACCCCGGCACCCCGCCCCGGCCTCGACGCCCGGATCCGCCACGCCCAGGCGCTGATCGCCGCCGACCCGGGCGCCCCGCACACCGTGCGCTCGCTCGCCGAGGGCGTCGCGCTGTCGCCGTCCCGCTTCGCCCACCTCTTCACCCAGCAACTCGGCCAGTCGCCGATGCGGGCGCTGCGCGAGGCACGGCTGCGCCACGCCGCCCGGCTCCTGGAGAGCACCGACCTGTCCGTGGAACGCGTCGCCGCGGCCTCCGGCTTCGCCAGCCCGTTCCACTTCAACCGGGCCTTCCGCGCGCGCTACGGGACACCGCCCGGGGCGTACCGCGCGGGGCACGGCGGTGCTTCCGCCTGAGCGCCGGCCGCGCCATTGGTTTTCGGGGAGGGGCCGAATCGGCGACGTGCGGGAAGACGGACCGGCGTGAGCTGCTCCGCAGCGCCCGTTCAATGGTTTCCGTACACCGGCCGGCGAGGCGGGTGAATACTCACGGCAAATGCCGTGCCGATAGCACGGGATTGCCCGGGCGCGGCCGATTGACACCTTGTCAAAAGGCCCTTGCGGCGCACGCAATGCACGAAACCGCGAGATCCCTTGTTCCGTCTCGCTGACCTGTGCAAAGGTGTGCGTCGTCGGTGTGCAGACAATATGTCGCCCTCTGCATGCGCGAGGCCGCTCCCGTACGTGCCCCTGCTTCAAAAGAGCCGTCCGTGGCGCACGTTCGGGACGCCGAATCCTGTACGGACGGGCCCCGTCGCGCCGCCGACGGGTCGCATACCCCTTGGTATGGACTTTTGTCCCGCACGTCCTTGAGAGGAATGCCGCCGTGAAAGACGCAGGGCTGTCGAATTCCCCGGCTTCGGCCCGCCAGTTCCACGCGACGGACGAGCAGCTGAGCGCCGAGCTCAGGAAGTGGACGGGGGCGACGCCCGCGGTTCACCCCGTCGGGGAACTGCTGGACCGGCACTGGGAGGCGGCCTTCGCCTACGCGCGGCTGTGCACCGACGGCCCGCATTCCGCCGGAATGCTCACCACTGCCGCATTCACGCGGCTTTTCGGCGAGACCCTGCGGCAGAACGGCCCGACCGCCGCGTGGCGGCCCCATCTGCTCGTCACCGTGCGGCGTATCGCGGCCGAGTGGGACACCGACCACAGACGCGACATGCTCCACCCTGATCTGCGGGCCGCGGCCGGCGACGGGCAGCGCCTGGCGGCCCGTCTGCTGCCGCAGGCGGACCGGCGCCTGCTGTCCGGCGCCTTCCAGCGGCTGCCCCAGTCCGCCCGTTGTCTGCTGTGGCACGCCGAGGTCGAGGCCGAACCGCTCGCCGTCCCTGCCGGACTGCTCGGCCTGGACGAGGAGGGCGCCCGCGTCGAACTGGGCCGGGCCCACGAACGGCTGCGTGAGGAAGCCCTCCAGCTCCACCGTGAACTCGCCCCGGACCAGGAGTGCCGCCGCTATCTGCGCCTGCTGGACGTGACCTACCGGCGCGGCGGTGTCGACCTCGACCCCGATCTGCGTGCGCACCTGGAGGGATGCAGCCACTGCCGGTACGGCGCCGACCAGCTCGCCCAGTTCAACAAGGGCCTCGGCATCGCCCTGGCCGAGGGGGTGCTCGGCTGGGGCGCGCGGGACTACGTGGTCAGCAGAATGGCCGGCGCCGCCGACGCCGGTACCGCGCGGGCGGCACGCGCCGAGGACATCGCCGGTGAGGCGTTCGCGGGCGCCGGTGCTGCGGAGGCTGCGCATCCCGAGGGCATGACCGGTGAGGCGTTCGCCGACCCTGCCGGTGCGGCGGAGGCGCCCGCCCGGGGCCTGATCGGTCAGGCGTCTCCGGATCGTGTCGGCGGCGCGCAGATGCGTCCCGAGGACATCGCCGCCGAGTTCTTCCCGAATCCCGTCGGCCGTCCGGAGGGCGCGGCGGGTGAGGCGTTCACCGGTCCCGTCGGCCGTCCGGAGGGCGTGGCGGGTGAGGCGTTCATCGATCCCGTCGCCCGCCCGGAGAGACCGGCGGGCGAGGCGTTCACCGACCCTGTCGGCCATCCCGAGGGGCCCGCGGGGGAGACGTTCGCCGACCCCGCCGGCACCAAGGCGACGCCCGCCCACGCCGCCGCTGGGCCCTTCTCGGCACCCCCCGCCCATGCCGCCGCCGAACCCCTCTCGCCACCGCCCGGCATCCCGGCATCCCCCACCGCACCCCCCGCCCCCCGCACCGCACCACGCGCCACGTCCCGAACCGCCTCCAGTGCCGCCTCCCGCACCGGTCCCGATGCCGCCTCCCGCGCCGATTCCGGTACCGCCCCGCGCGGCGCCACCCGCCGTTCCGCCCAGAAGGCGGCCCGCCGCGCCGCCCGCCGCCGCAACCTCACCGTGGGCATCCTCACCGTGAGCGGGCTGATCGTCCTCCCGCTGGCCCTGTGGGCCACCGGCGGCTCCGGCGACGGGACCCCTCCGGCGGGCGACGGCCTGCCCGCCGAGACACCCGGCCCGGGCACGGGCACGTCGAGCGACGACCCGTCCTGGATCGGGGCGGGCGACGCGCCGGAAGGCGCACTGCGGGGCCGGCTGCACAACGCCGACTCCGGCCTGTGCGTCGGCATCGTCGGCGGCAAGGCCGTCAAGGGCGCCGAGACCGAGCTCACCACCTGCTCCTCGACCACCACCCAGCAGTGGACGTACGAGACCGACGGGCTGTTGCGCAGCGTCGCCGAGCCCGGCCTGTGCCTGGACTCCCGCCTCGGCTACTCGGTGCGGCTGGCCCCGTGCACGGGCACCTCGGACGCCAGGAACGTCCGCTACGACTTCACCCTCCAGGGCGCGCTGGTGCCCCGCTGGGACCAGGAGCTGGCCCTGGCCCCCGCCGCGACCGACGGCTCGGGCGCCCTGGTCGTCAAGACCCGCACGGACGACGACACCCAGCGCTGGGCGATCGACACCTCCAAGCCCGATCTGCAGATGGAGGCGGTCAACTGGGACGCGGACGCCCCTGCCCGGGCACCGTCCCCGACGCCGAAGCGCACCGCCGAGCCGTCGAGGACGCCCACCCCCACACCGACCCCGTCCACGCCCCCGTCGTCCCCGCAGCCCACCCCGACGGGCCCGTCCCCCACCGGCACCCCCTGCTACGGCTACTACTGCTCCGGGGACGGCCAGTACGGCGGCCGGCCCGGCTACGGCTACGGCGGTGGCTACGGGTACGGCGGCCATGGCGGAGACGGCCGCCGCTGAGCGGTCGGGCCCGTCAGCCCCCGACGACCCGCAGCGACACCCACAACGCCACCACGGCCGGCACCAGCGCGGCCGGTACGGCGAGCAGCCCCAGCCGGGTGAACTCCCCGAGGCCGACCCGGTGTCCGTCCCGCCGCACGATCCGCCGCCACAACAGCGTCGCCAGCGATCCGGCGTACGTCAGGTTGGGGCCGATGTTCACTCCGAGCAGCACCGCGAGGACGGCACCGGGCCCGGCCCCCGCGGTCAGCGGCAGCAGGACCAGCACCGCCGGCAGGTTGTTGATCAGATTCGCCAGGACGGCGGCCAGCGCCGCGAGGCCCAGCAGCGCGGGCAGCCCCGACCCGTCGGGCAGCACGCGGTGCAGCGCACCGGCGAGCCCGTTGTCGACGACCGCGCGGACGACGATGCCGAGCGCGAGTACGAACGCCAGGAAGCCGGGGGCCGCGGCCCGCACCACCGTCAGCGGGGCGGCCCGCCGCCGCAGCAGCGCACGACCGGCCAGCACCAGCGCGCCCGCCAGGCCCGCCCACGCCGGTGCGATGCCGACGGCGGAGGCCACCACGAACCCGGCCAGCGTGCAGCCCACGGTGACCAGCGCGAACAGCGGCAGCCGGGCGGCCCCGGCGGCCTCGGGGGAGTGGACGGGCGCCGTCAGGTCGGCGTCGAAGAAGCGCCGGAACACGAGGTACTCGGCACCGATCGCGACCAGCCACGGCAACGCCATCAGCGCGGCGAACCGTGTGAAGCTCAGCCCGCTCACCGTGAACGCCAGCAGATTGGTGAGGTTGGAGACCGGCAGCAGCAGCGAGGCCGTGTTCGACAGGTGGGCGCACGCGTAGAGATGCGGCCTGGCCCGCACGCCCGTCCGGGAGGCGGTGGCGAGCACCACCGGAGTCAGCAGGACGACGGTGGCGTCCAGGCTCAGGACGGCCGTGATCACCGAGGCCAACGCGAACACCGCGGTCAGCAGCCGTCCTGGGCGCCCCTCGGCCCACCGGGCCATCCACGCCCCGCACGCCGAGAACAGCCCCTCGACGTCACAGAAGTGGGCCAGCACCAGCACCGCCGCCAGGAAACCGACCACCGGCCCGAGCCGCTCGGCCTCCTCCCGCGCGTGCTCCAGCGAGACCGTCCCGGCCGCGAGGGCCACCCCCGCGGCCGGGACGGCGAGCACGGCCTCGGGGAGACCGCGCGGCCGGAGTACGGCCCAGGCGAGTACGGCGACCAGCAGCGCCACGGACAGGGCTTCGGCGAGCGGGGTGTGCAGGGCGGGTCCTCAGGACGTGATCATGTGATGCCCGCCCATGAAACCAAGCCCGGGTAAGAGAACTGCGAGAAGCCCCGCACAGTGGGCCCGGAGCAACACAAGGAGCAACAACCGGAAGAAGGCGTTCAGCCCTCGTCGAGCAGGCCGAGCTCCGCCCAGATCGTCTTGCCCTCGGCCGTGGGCCGGCTGCCCCAGCGCTGGGTGAGCTGGGCGACCAGGAGCAGACCGCGGCCGCCCTCGTCCCAGGTCTTGGCGCGGCGCAGGTGCGGAGCCGTGGGGCTGGTGTCCGACACCTCGCAGATCAGCGTCGACGCGTCATGGATCAGCCGCAGCCGGATGGGCGGGGCGCCGTATCGGATGGCGTTGGTGACCAGCTCGCTCACCACGAGCTCGGTGGTGAACGAGGCCTCCGTCAGCGCCCAGGTGCCGAGCTGGTCGAGGACCTGTTTGCGGATCGGGGCGACGAGCGCGGGGTCGGCGGGGATGTCCCAGGTCGCGACCTGGGAGGCGGCCAGCCCCCGGGTGCGGGCCAGCAGCAGGGCCACGTCGTCGACGGCGCCACCCGGCGGCAGCAGGGCGCGCAGCACACGGTCGCAGGTCTCGTCGAGCGAGCCGGAAGCGGCCGACAGGGCGTCACACAGCAGGCCGTGGCTCGCGTCGACGTCCCGTTCGCGGCTGTCGATCAGCCCGTCGGTGTAGAACGACAGCACCGTGCCCTCGCGCAGGTCGAGCTCGACGGACTCGAACGGCAACCCGCCCACGCCCAGTGGCGGGCCCTCGGGCAGGTCGACCAGCCGGGGCGCGCCGCCCGGCGGGATCATGACGGGCGGGGGATGGTCGGCCCCGGCCATGGTGCAGCGCCGGGACACCGGGTCGTACACCGCGTACAGGCAACTGGCGCCGACCTCGCCGGTGCCCTCGCCGGACTCCGCGGACAGGGCGACCACCAGGTCGTCGAGGTGGGTGAGCAACTCGTCGGGGGGCAGGTCGATGTCGGCGAGGGTGCGGACGGCGGTGCGCAGCCGGCCCATGGTGGCCGAGGCCTGGATGCCGTGGCCGACGACGTCCCCGACGACCATGGCGACCCGCATCCCGGACAGCGGGATCACGTCGAACCAGTCTCCGCCCACGCTGGAGCGCGTCGCCGGCAGATAGCGGGAGGCCGCCTCCACCGCGGCGGTGCGCGGCAGTCTGCGGGGGAGCAGGCTGCGCTGCAGGGCCACGGTCGTCTCACGCTCGCGGGAGTAGCGGCGCGCGTTGTCGATGCAGACGGCGGCGCGTGCGGTGACCTCCTCGGCCAGCAGCACGTCGTCGTCGGTGAACGGGTCCGGGCGCCGGAAGCGGGTGAAGACCGCGACGCCCAGGGTCGTGCCCCGCGCCTGCAGCGGCACGCACATCGTGGAGTGGATGCCGTATTCCCGCACCCGCTGGGAGCGGACCGGGTCCCAGGCGAGCCATCGTTCGAGGTCGGCGGAGGGCGCCGTGGCCACGATCGTGCGGCCCGCGATCAGCGAGTCGGCCTGGGGGGAGGCCGCCGGGTAGACGTCGACCTGTCCCTGCTTGACCACGGCCTCGGGGGTGCCCGCCGTGACCGACTGGTGCGCGGCGCGGCGCAGGCTGACCGGGCCGGTCAGCGGGCCGCTGGGCTCATGGCCGTGCTCCTGCGGATCGAGCAGGTCGACGCTGACGAAGTCGGCGAGCGCGGGCACGCACACGTCCGCCAGCTCCTGGGCCGTACGGGTGACGTCGAGGGTGGTGCCGATGCGCACGCTGGCCTCGTTGACCAGCTGCAGCCGCTCCCGGGCGAGGTACTGCTCGGTGAAGTCGTGGGCGGTCACGCACACGCCCTGTACTCGTCCCTGCGCGTCCGCGAGCGGAGCCAGCCGGGCCAGCCAGGCGTGCGCCCGGCTCTCTCCGCCGGCCTTGAGGAACGCTTCCATCTCCCGTCGCCGGCCGGTGGCGAGCACCTGCAGCACGTGCTGCTCGAACTCCCGGTTCTGCGGCCTGACGCCGAGGTCGGTGGGCCTGAGGCCGCGGACGCGGGTGGCCGGCAGGCCGATCAGTTCGGCCATGGCGTCGTTCATACCGCGTAGCCGCAGCCGCTCGTCGAAGATCATCGTGGCACAGGGGGACTGCGTCAGCGCCACCCCGATCAGGGGGTCGGTCCGCTGATCGGGAACGTCGCTGCCCAAGGGCGTGACGGCCAGCCAGTCGCCCCGGCCGCCGCCGTCCGGCCGTCTGCGGTGGGCGAGCACCCACACGGGCACGCTGTGACCGGCGCGGTGCCGCAGGGTGAGCGTGCCGCTCCAGCGTGCGTCGCGGGGCCCGGGCGGCGTGTACTCGCGGCCGTCGGCCAGCAGGTCGGCGGCGGGGCGCCCCACGACCTCGGCGGCCGTGTGCCCCAGCAGACGGCGGGCGCCTTCGCTCCACTCGGTGAGTGTGCCATCGGGGTCGATGACGGCCCGGGCCGTCGCGACATCGTCGAACGGATGGTCCGGGCTCATCGTCGCCACTCCATTGCGCACACTCTCAGTGAACAGCTGCGCCACTTTAGTCCAGCCTAGTGCGTCGGCGTCCCACGTGGGTCACTGGCCCAGGGCCGCAGGGGCGCCCCCGCCCCCGGCGTCACCCGGCCGATGGGGCAGTGGTGCAGAAGGACGCTGCCGCACTCTTGACGGCCCCGTGTGACCCGCCGACAGAATCTGTTTGTTCACGATGAGTTGTGAGTACTTCTGGGCCCTGATGAGGGAGAGCCGCATGTCGGTCACGCGCAGATCCGTCTTACTCGCCTCCGCAGCCGCGCCCGCGGCCGGAGCGCTCCTGGGCGCCCCGGCGGCGTGGGCCGCCGAGGAGGGGCGCGGCGCGTCCGGCCGCCGCACCGTCGCCCTGCGCGACGGCTGGCGCTTCGCGCTGGTCGATCCGGGCGGGATCACCGACCCGACCGGCGCGTATGCCGACGCCGCCACCCCTGGCTACGACGACTCGGCGTGGCGGGAGGTCGCCGTCCCGCACGACTGGAGCATCGAGCAGGCCCCCACCACCGAGCACGGCACCACCAGCGGCACCGGCTTCCTCCCCGGGGGCCTCGGCTGGTACCGCCTCGCCTTCACCCTGCCGCCGGCCTACGCCGGGAAGCGGATCTCGGTGGAGTTCGACGGCGTCTACATGGACGCGTACGTCTACTGCAATGGCAGGGAGGTCGGCCGCCATCCCTACGGCTACACGGGCTTCGCCTTCGACCTCACCGACCTGCTGCACACCGACGGCAGCACCGCGAACGTGCTCGCGGTCAAGGTCCAGAACCGGCTCCCCAGCAGCCGCTGGTACTCCGGCAGCGGCATCTACCGCGAGGCCCGCCTGGTGGTCACCGAACCGGTGCACGTGGCGCGCTGGGGCACTGACGTCACCACCCCCCGGATCACCGCCGAGCGGGCCACCGTCCGGGTCGAGACCTCCGTCGTGAACGCCTCGGGCACCGGCGCGGACGTGGAGGTGATCTCCCGGATCAGGGACCCGAAGGGCCGTACGGTCGCCCGCACGTCCTCCACGGTCGCCGTCACCGACCGGCAGACCGAGACGCAGGAACTCACCGTCGCCGGCCCGAAGCTGTGGGACTTCGGCGCCCCGCACCGCTACACCCTGCACACCGAGCTGAGGGTCGCCGGCCGGACCACCGACACCTATCGCACGGTCTTCGGCTTCCGCACCTTCCGCTTCGACCCCGACGAGGGCTTCTTCCTCAACGGCACGTACCACAAGATCAAGGGTGTCGACCTGCACCACGACCTCGGCGCACTCGGCGCCGCCGTCAGCATCGACGCCATCCGCCGTCAGATGACGATCATGCAGTCGATGGGCGTCAACGCCCTGCGCACCTCCCACAACCCGCCCGCGCCCGAGGTGATCCAGGTCTGCGAGGAACTGGGCATCATCATGCTGGTCGAGGCCTTCGACTGCTGGCGCACCGGGAAGAACCGGTACGACTACGGCCGGTTCTTCGACGAGTGGGGCGAGAAGGACGCCACCGAGATGGTCCTCGCGGCCCGCAACTCGCCCGCCGTGCTGATGTGGTCCATCGGCAACGAGGTCCCCGACTCCACCTCCACCGCCGGCCTCGCCATGGCCGACCGGATCATCGACGCGATCAGGGCCGCCGACCCCACCCGCCCGATCGTCATCGGCTCCGACAAGTACCGCCGCCTGCCCGCCAAGGGCTCCGCCGCCGACCTGATGCTGGCCAAGCTGGACGGTCTCGGTCTGAACTACAACACCGCGAAGTCGGTGGACGCCCTGCACGCCGCCTACCCGCACCTGTTCCTCTTCGAGTCGGAGTCCTCGTCAGAGACCTCGACGCGAGGGACGTACCAGGAGCCCGAGCACCTCAACACCGGCGAGAACTACACCCCGGGCAGGCGGGCGACCTCCTCCTACGACAACAACCTCGCCTCCTGGACCATGAGCGGCGAGTACGGCCACAAGAAGGACCGGGACCGCAAGTGGTTCGCCGGGCAGTTCCTGTGGTCGGGCATCGACTACATCGGCGAGCCCACGCCGTACGACGTCTTCCCGGTGAAGGCCTCCTTCTTCGGCGCGGTCGACACCGCGGGCTTCCCGAAGGACATGTACTACCTGTTCCAGAGCCAGTGGACCAGCGAGCCGATGGTCCATCTGCTGCCGATGACCTGGAACCACGCCAAGGGCGACACGGTCGAGGTGTGGGCGTACGCCAACGTCGACACCGTCGAGCTGTTCCTCAACGGCAGGTCGCTGGGCGTGCGGCGGTTCGACACCAAGAAGACCGTCGACGGCCGGGAGTACCTGGAGACCACGGAGGCGACCGGCGACGACAAGACCTTCACCGACGGCCCCTACCCCGGCAGCTACACCAGCCCGAACGGCAGCGCGGGCAAGCGCCACCTGACGTGGAAGGTGCCGTTCGAGCCGGGCGAGCTGAAGGCGGTGGCCCGGCAGGACGGCAAGGTGGTCGCCACCGACGTACTGCGCACCGCCGGCGCCCCGTACGCGATACGGCTCACCTCGGACCGCAAGTCCCTTGCGGCGGACGGGCGTTCGCTGGTGTTCGTGACCGCGGAGGTCGTCGACCGGCGCGGGGTGGTGGTGCCGGACGCCGAGCACCTGATCTCCTTCGACGTGGCGGGCGGCTCGCTGGCCGGACTCGACAACGGCCGCCAGGAGAGTGCCGAGCGCTACCAGGCGAGCACCCGCACCGCCTTCCACGGCAAGGCGCTCGCCATCGTCCGCTCCGGCACGAGAACGGGCACGGTCAAGGTGACGGCACACGCCGACGGGCTGCGCACGGGCACGGCGACCATGCGCGCCACCCCGGCCGCCGACCGCGCGACCACCGCGCCGCCCGCCTTCAAGCCCGACCACCCGGCGCCGCTGACCTACCCCCACGCGGACGCCAGCTTCTCCGGACGGCCGGACACCCTCCCCGCCGCCATGCTCGACGGCGACCCGGCCACCGGCTGGTCCAACGGCTTCCACAAGCAGGCCACGGCCCTGCTGCCCGCCTTCGACGGGGCCCGCACCGAGGACTGGGTCTGCGTCGACTACGGGCGGAGGCGCGGCTTCGACCGGGTGGACGTCTCCTTCACCGTGGACGCGACCCACAACCTGCCCGCCGCGGTGGAGGTCGCGGTGTGGGACGGCCACGCGTGGCGATCGGTGCGGGATGCCCGGATCGACTGGGCCACCGCCTCCGGCGCGCCGTCCGTCATCACCTTCGACGCCGTCCGCGGTTCGCGGATCCGGCTCACCCTGACGAGCCGTTACCCGGACGAGGCCCGGGGTGCGATCCGCATCAGCAGGCTGGAGGCGCCCGCCGCCTGAGCCGTCACAGCGAGGCCGTCCGGACGGGATGCGGGCAACCCGTCCCGTCCGGACGGTTGACGGGCTGTCACATCTGCCACAAACATGGCAGGCGTCCGCATCTGGGAGCGCTCCCACGGTGTTGTCGAGCGCCACCCCCACCTCCGACGAGGAGCCCAGACGTGAAAAGACGCAGAACCGCCCTGTTGTCCCTGACGGGCCTCTTGGCCACGGCCCTCACCGCGCTGCCCGCCGCCCCGGCCGGGGCCGACGAGGCCGAGCAGGTCAGGAACGGCACCTTCGACACCACCACCGAGCCCTGGTGGACGACCGCCAACGTCACCGCGGGACTGTCCGAGGGCCGCCTGTGCGCCGACGTCCCCGGCGGCACCGTCAACCGCTGGGACGCCGCCGTCGGGCAGAACGACCTCACCCTCGTGAAGGGGGAGTCGTACCGGTTCTCCTTCAGCGCGACCGGTTCGCCCGCCGGGCACGTGGTGCGGGCGATCGTCGGCCTGTCGGTGGCGCCGTACGACACCTACTACGAGGTGTCGCCGCAGCTCAGCGTCTCCGGCGACACGTATTCCTACACCTTCACCTCGCCGGTCGACACCACCCGGGGCCAGGTCGGCTTCCAGCTCGGCGGCAGCGCGGACCCCTGGCGGTTCTGCATGGACGACGTGTCCCTGCTCGGCGGGGTGAAGCCGGAGCCGTACGAGCCCGACACCGGACCCCGGGTGCGCGTCAACCAGGTCGCCTACCTGCCCGCCGGACCAAAGAACGCCACCCTGGTCACCGACGCCACCGCCAAACTGCCCTGGCAGCTGAAGAACGCCGGCGGGGCGGTGGTCGCGCGCGGCTGGACGGTGCCGCGCGGCGTCGACGCCTCCTCCGGGCAGAACGTCCACTCGATCGACTTCGGCGCGTACTGGAAGCGGGGCGCGGGCTTCACCCTGGTCGCCGACGGACAGACCAGCCGGCCCTTCGACATCGACGCGAGCGCCTACGAGCGGCTGCGGCTGGACGCCGCGAAGTACTACTACACCCAGCGCAGCGGCACCGCGATCCGCGACGACCTGCGCCCCGGCTACGGCCGCCCCGCCGGACACGTGGGCGTGGCCCCCAACCAGGGCGACACGGCCGTGCCCTGCCAGCCCGGCGTGTGCGACTACACCCTGGACGTCTCCGGCGGCTGGTACGACGCCGGAGACCACGGCAAGTACGTCGTCAACGGCGGCATCTCCACCTGGGAGGTGCTCAGCACCTACGAGCGCGCCCTGCACGCCCGCACCGGCGAGTCGGACAAGCTCGGCGACGGCACCCTGAACATCCCCGAGAGCGGCAACAAGGTGCCGGACCTCCTCGACGAGGCCCGTTGGGAGCTGGAGTTCCTGCTGAAGATGCAGGTGCCCGACGGCCAGCCGCTGGCCGGCATGGCCCACCACAAGATCCACGACGAGCAGTGGACCGGGCTGCCGCTGCTGCCCAGCGACGACCCGCAGAAGCGTGAGCTGCACCCGCCGACCACCGCCGCCACGCTCAACCTGGCGGCGACGGCCGCGCAGGCGGCCCGCCTGTACAAGTCCTACGACAAGGAGTTCGCGGCCAAGACCCTGTCCGCCGCGCGCAAGGCCTGGGCTGCGGCCCTCGCCCACCCCGAGGTGTACGCGGACCCGGACGACGGCATCGGCGGCGGCGCGTACCCCGACACCACCGTCACCGACGAGTTCTACTGGGCGGCGGCCGAGCTGTATCTCACCACGGGGGAGAAGCAGTTCGAGCGCCACGTCCTCAACTCCCCGGTGCACACGGCCGACATCTTCGGCCCCCTCGGCTTCGACTGGGCACGGACGGCGGCGGCGGGACGCCTCGACCTGGCGCTCGTGCCGAGCGGGCTGCCGGGCAGGGACAAGGTCCGCGAGTCCGTCGTCAAGGGCGCCGACCGCTACCTGGCCACGCTGAAGGCCCACCCGTACGGCATGCCGTACGCCCCCGAGGACAACACGTACGACTGGGGCTCCAGCCACCAGGTCCTCAACAACGCGGTCGTCCTCGCCACCGCCTACGACCTCACCGGCGCCGCGAAGTACCGGGACGGCGCGCTGCAGAGCATGGACTACATCCTGGGCCGCAACGCGCTGAACATCTCGTACGTCACCGGCTACGGCGAGGTCAACGCCCACAAGCAGCACAGCCGTTGGTACGCCCGGCAGCTCGACCCGAAGCTGCCGAACCCGCCGGACGGCACGCTCGCCGGTGGGCCGAACTCGAGCATCCAGGACCCGGTCGCGCAGATGAAACTGCGGGGCTGCGTCGGCCAGTTCTGCTACATCGACGACATCCAGTCCTGGTCGACGAACGAGCACACCATCAACTGGAACGCCGCGCTGACCCGCATGGCCGCCTTCGTGGCGGACCAGGCGTAGGGGTCGTGTGACCGCGCGCGTGCCGGGGAGCCGTCCGGCCATCCGGCAGGACACCCCCGGCACGCGCGCGTAGCCTCGGTTTCATGGCGACGGTGCAGGTCAGCGGCGTGGAGGTCGCCCACCGCTGCCAGGAGGCGACCCCGGCGCCACGCTCGTGGTGATCCCCGGGGCCGGGCACGTCCGCAGCCTTGAGGACCCGGAGCGGTTCAACCGGGCGATCCGGGAGTTCCGCCGCGCTCACCCGTGAGGGGTTCCAGCGCTGAACGGCTCGTCGCCGGGTGCTCGACGAGTTCCCCGGGCCGTTCGTGCGCGGTCAGCGTGTGCAGCCGGGCCCGGTCGAGCGGCTCGTGCACCTCGACGTACTCGCCGTGCGGCAGCCGTTTGATCACGCCGGTCGGCCGGCCGTGCGCCACCAGCTCCCGGTCCCGGAGCTGGAGGCCCAGGCAGATGCGCCGGGTGACGACGAAGACGACGGCGGGGACGACGAACACCGCGATCCGCACCGCCCACGTCACCGTGTTGATCGACAGATGGAGATGGGTGGCCACGATGTCGTTGCCGCCGCCCGCGAGCAGGACCAGGTAGAGGCTGATCCACGCGGCCCCGATGCCCGTACGGACCGGGCGGTTGCGCGGCCGGTCGAGCAGATGGTGCTCGCGCCGGTCCCCGGTGAACCGGGCCTCCAGGAACGGATACACGCCGATGAAGACCAGCAGCAGCGGGAAGACCAGGATCGGCATCAGCACGCCCGGCACCAGCGTGTGACCCCACAGCGTGATCTCCCAGCCCGGCATGATCCGCACCAGCCCCTCGGCGAAGCCCAGATACCAGTCGGGCTGCGCGCCGGTGGAGACCTGGTCGGCGCGGTAGGGGCCGTACGCCCACACCGGGTTGATCGTCGCCACCGCCGCGAGCAGCGCCAGCACCCCGAAGACGAGGAAGAAGAAACCGCCCGCCTTCGCCAGGTAGACCGGCATGAACGGGCGCCGACGACATTGCGTTCGGTACGCCCCGGGCCCGCGAACTGGGTGTGCTTGTGGTAGATGACCAGCAGCACGTGGGCCACCACCAGCGCCGCCATGATGCCGGGGATCACCAGGACGTGCAGCGAGTAGAAGCGGGCCACGATGTCGTCCCCGGGGTACTCGCCGCCGAAGAGGAACATCGACAGGTACGTCCCGACGATCGGCACCGACAGCAGCGCGCCGTCGACGAACCTCATGCCCGTGCCCGACAGCAGATCGTCCGGCAGCGAGTAGCCGAACAGGCCCTCGAACAGGCCGAGGAACAGCAGCAGCCAGCCGAACACCCAGTTGACCTCGCGGGGTTTACGGAAGGAGCCCGTGAAGAAGTGCCGCATCATGTGCGTGAGCATCCCGGCGACGAACACCAGCGCCGCCCAGTGGTGGATCTGCCGGATCAGCAGCCCGCCGCGCACGTCGAAGCTGATCTCCAGCGTGGAGGCGTACGCCTCGGACATCCGGACGCCGTTCAGCGGGACGTAACTGCCGTGGTACGTCACCTCGTTCATCGACGGATGGAAGAACAGCGTCAGGTACACGCCCGTGAGGATCAGCACGACGAAGCTGTACAGGCAGATCTCGCCGAGCAGGAAGGACCAGTGGTCCGGGAACACCTTCCGCAGGTAGCGCCTGCCCAGGCTGTGGATGCCGAGCCGCCCGTCGAACCAGTCGGCGAGGCGTTCGCCCCGGCCGGGCGTTTCCGTGGCGGTCACGCCTCCTCCTTGCGGACGTGGGTGAGCTTGTCGGGGTTGGAGACGACGTAGACGCCCGAGACCCGGTCGCCCTCCGGGGTGAGGTCCAGGACCAGGACGGCGAACGGTGCGTCGCCCTGGAACAGCACCACCGCGTCGTCCCCGTTCACGCACCGGTGGCGCAGCTCCAGACCGCGTGGGCCGCCGCGTCCGGACCCGTACGAGGCGAAGAGGCGGGCCACCTTGTCCCGGCCCCGCACCGGGCGCAGCGGCGACGGCCTGCGCTTGCCGCCGCCGTCCGTCCACACCGTCACGTCCGGCGCCAGGACCTCCATCAGCGCGGTGATGTCCCCGCCGAACGCCGCCCGCAGGAACCGCTCGGTCGCCTCCCGCCGCACCCGCGGATGCGCCCGGTACCGGGGTCGCCGCGCGTGCACATGGGCCCGCGCCCGGTGCGCCAGCTGCCGTACGGCCGCCGGGGTCCGGTCGAGGAGGTCCGCGATCTCGGCGTGCGGGTAGCCGAACACCTCGCCCAGCACGAACACCGCGCGTTCCAGAGGAGTCAGTGACTCCAGCACCACCAGCATCGCCATCGACACCGACTCGGCGCGCAGCGCCGGATCGCCGGCGTCCTCCCCGGCGACCAGCGGCTCGGGCAGCCATGGGCCGACGTACGTCTCCCGGCTGCGGCTGATCGCGGCCCGGCGCCGCAGCGCGTGGTTGACCGCGACCCGGACGAGGTAGGCCCGCGGGTTCGCGACCCCGGCCAGGGGGTCGCCCCCGCCGCGGGCCGTCCACGACAGCCAGGTCTCCTGCAGGACGTCGTCGGTGTCCGCGACGCTGCCGAGGATGTTGTAGACGACCCCGAACAGCAGGTCGCGATGGTCGAGGAACACCCCGGTCGCCTCGTCGACCGGGACGTCGGTGGCGGGAACAGGGGTCTTGGACATGGTGGCCTCCCAGAGCGCGCTCACCACTGCGAGGCCGGGCACCGGCCGGAATGTGACAGTCCACGGCGGAATGTGACCCACGTCTCAGTCTCGCCATACGGGGCGCGACCCCTTCGGTACCGTTCAAGCGTGCTGCTGACCTGGGGGTATTTACGAGTCAGTACCCGAGCGGTACCGTGTGGGCATGCCTGCTCTCAACGTGGAGTTCAGCGACCGCGAGCTGGAGGACCTGCGGCAGATCGCCAAAGAACGCGGTACGTCCATGAAGGCCCTGGTGCGGGAGGCGGCCGCCGCCGACATAGCCCGCCACCGGGCGCTGCAGGAAGGCGCGGAGGCCTTCCGCCGGTTCTTCGCGTCCCACGCCGACGAGTTCGCGGCCGCCTTCCCGGACGACGAACCGCCCGCCAAGGGCGAGGGGCGGGCCGCCTGACCGATGACACCCGTCATCCACATCGACGTGCCCTGGCTGCTCCAGCGCCACGAGGAGGTCCTGCCGGACCAGCCCACCATCAACGACTTCTCTGCGCTGGTGGCCGCCGTCGCCCGCCACCGCGTCGACCCGCCCCGCCTCGGAGTCGACTCCGACCCGGCCTGGCGGGCCGCCGCACTGCTGCACACCCTCGCCGTGCTCAGGCCGCTGCCGTCGGCCAACGCCCGCTTCGCCTGTGCGACCGCCGTGGCGTACATGTTCGTCAGCGGCGTCGGCATCGACCCGCCCTACGGCGCCCTCGTCGACCTCGCCCGCGATCTGATGTCCGGTACGACGGATGTCTACGGCGCGGCGGACCGGCTGCGCTCCTGGCAGATCTGAGGAAACCGCCTCCGCCGCGCCCGCCCCCCGGGGCCGCCGGCCGAGGGCGGGAGGAACGGGGCCGGCGGCCCTTCGCACAGGAGAGCCGCCGTCCTGCGCGTGGCCTCCGAGAAGGGCCGCACCCAGTGCACTACGCCGGGGCGTGCGCCGGGAGCGTGCGCGGCGCACCGGGTATGGGTGCGTGATTCACACGGGGCGCATGAAATGTCGAAAGCCCATGCGAGGGACGCGGGTCGGACCCGTGTCTGACTCTCTGTCAAAGGCGCGGATGTTGCCCGAGTGCCTTGTTGGCCATGTGGGGGTTGTGCGAGAGTGAATCACCCGTGCGGGGGGTAATGGCCGGGTGTCGCACGCGCGTTGATGAACCGGGTCCGATTTCACCGTCGGTGAATTCGCGCCCCCCGCGCCCGCCCATAGAGGTCCGCATCGACCGGGCCTCTTTTCGGCGACGGAACTTCCGTGTGTCACGTGCGCGTGGGAAGGAAACATCTCAGTGCCCACCCCCCACCCCCCTCGTCCGCCGTATCCCCCGCCCGGCGGGGATCCGGGGGAATCCGACGAATCCCTCGCCGCCCGGCTGAGAGGCCGTCCGGAGAGCGAGGCCGCCGCCCATTCCGTCGCGCTGCTGATGGCGCGGCACTGGCAGCCGGTGTACGACTACGCGGTCCTCTGCCTGGCCTCGTCGGCGCAGGTCGCCGCCATGATCACCACGACCGCCTTCCATCGGACCCTCAACCGCCTCGCCTTCGGTGAATCGGCCGTCGCGCTGCGCCCGGCGCTCCTGGTGACCGTGCGCGACACGGTCCGGGAATGGTCCGGAGACGATCGAATATGCGAGGTTCTGCCGCAGTTGCAGAAACCCGCCGGCGGCCGCGGCCTTCGTGCGGCGAAGTCCATGACGCCCGAAAACCGCGCCCTGGCACAGCGGTCATTCCAGGCCCTTCCCGCGGTCGCGCGCTGTTTGCTCTGGCATGTCGAGGTGGAAGCCGAGCCCTTAACCGTCCCGGCCGGTCTGCTGGGCATGGATACCGACACGGCGTCGGCCCTCCTCGAACAGGCGCGTGAAAAATTCCGCGAGGGCTGTGTCCAGGCCCATCGGGAACTCTCGCCGACCATGGATTGCCGCTTCTACAACCGTCTCCTCGATGTCCCGATCCGCCGGGGCGGCGCCCTGCTGCCGGACGTCCAGCAGCATCTGGCGGAGTGCTCGTACTGCCGGCACGCGGCCGATCAACTGAGCCATTTCGAGGGCGGGTTGGGGACGCTGATCGCCGAAGCGGTGCTCGGCTGGGGCGCCCGCCGCTATCTCGACTCCCGCCCGGGCCGTACGTCGGGCGGCGCGCGCGCCGGCCGCCGTGCCGGGCGGCGAAGGTCCGGTCGGCCCGGCGCCGGCCGCCCACGGCTGCTGTCCCGGATTCCCGCGCCCGGCCGACGGACATCGGGCGGCGCACGCATCCCGGACGCGCTGCGGTCCTCCCGGGCGCTGCTGTCGGGCCTCGGTGCGGTCTCGGCCGGGGTGCTGGCCACCGTGCTCATCATCAGTACGTCCTCGCAGGGCGGCGGGGGCGCCGACCCGACCGGTTCCACCAGCGCCGTCGGCGGCAGCGGCGCCGTACCGCCCGGCGCGTCCGCGACCGGCACCGCCCGACTCCCCACGGCACCGGGGCAGACGCGGCTGCGCAGCGTGGCCGCCGATCTGTGCCTGGACGTCCGGGGCGAGGCGAAGGAGGGCGCGGGCGCCCGGCTGGCGGTGTGCTCGTCGGCGTGGACACAGCAGTGGACGTACGAGGAGGACGGGATGCTGCGCAGCGTCGCCGACCCGGGGCTGTGCCTCGACTCGCACAAGGACGCGGGCGTCGTCATCCTCGGCACGTGCGCCGACGAGGACGACGACCGCGGTGACGACGTGCGCTACGACCTGACCGTGCAGGGGGAGTTGCTGCCCCGCTGGGACGAGCGGCTCGCCCTCAGCCCCACCACCGGGGACGCGGACGCCGACATCGTCGTCAAGGTCCGTGACCGCTCCGCGGCACAGCGCTGGCGGACCGAGCCGGTGCCGACGGCCGAGGGGTCGCTGTCCATCGAGGGGACCGGGGCACCGGACGCGCGAGCCGTGGAGCTGCCCGACCTCTAGGACGCTTCACAAGGCGCCGTGTGCGGACGCGGGCCGGGGTGGGCGATGGCATCGCCCACCCCGGCCGGGCCGCTCCGCGCAGCGCGCTCACGAGGTCTGCTCGACCAGGTCGGCGGGGCCGAGCGTGGCCGTGGTGGCGTGTCCCGACAGTGCGAGGGTGAGGTCGAGCTCGGCGAGCAGGCACCGGATCACATGCTCGACGCCCGCCTGGCCGTCGAGGCCGAGGCCGTAGACGTACGGCCGTCCCACGAGCACGGCCCGGGCGCCGAGGGCGAGTGCCTTGAAGACGTCGTCGCCGGTGCGGATGCCGCTGTCGAACAGGACGGTGAGCCGGTCGCCGGCCGCTGCCACGACGCCCGGCAGCGCGTCGGCCGCCGCGACGGCACCGGCCACCTGGCGGCCGCCGTGGTTGGACACGACGACTCCGTCCATCCCGGCGTCAACGGCCAGGCGGGCGTCGTCCGGGTGCAGGACGCCCTTGAGGACGATCGGGCCGTCCCAGTTCTCCCGCAGGAACGCCAGGTCCGGCCAGGTCTTGGCGGGATCCGCGAACATCCCCACGAAGTGCAGCACCGCCGCGTTCGGGTCCTCGTGCACCGGCTTGGCCAGACCCGCCTGGAAGGCCGGGTCCGAGAAGTAGTTGGCGGTGCCCACCCCGCGCAGGAACGGCAGATACGCCTGGTCCAGATCGCGGGCCGCCACGACAGCAGCGGCGTGTCCAGTGTGACGACGAGGACGCTGTACCCGGCCGCCTTCGCCCGGTTCAGGAAGCTCCGGGCCACCTCCGGGTCCGTCGGCCAGTACAGCTGGAACCAGCGCTCCGCATCCCCCATCGCCTCCGCCACCTCCTCCAGCGGCGTGCTGGACGCCGACGACAGGACGTACGGCACGCCCTGCGCGGCGGCGGCCCGGGCGGCGGCGGACTCGGCCTCCGGGTGCATGATCGACAGCACCCCGACCGGGGCGAGGGCCAGCGGGGCGGGCAGGGCGCGGCCCAGCACCTCGACGGACAGGTCGCGCTCGTGCACGTCCCGCAGCATGCGCGGCACGATCCGGCGGCGCTCCAGGGCCGCCCGGTTGGCGCGGGCCGTGCTGCCGTCGCCCGCGCTGCCCGCCACATAGCCGACGGGGCCGGGGCCCAGGCGCTGCTCGGTCAGCCGCTCCAGCCGGGTCAGATCGGTGGGCAGCCGCGGTACGGCACCCGTCATCCCGTGGAGATAGATCTCGTACTGGAAGTCCGACCAGTGCTTGCCCATCGCTCCGTACCGCCCTTCGTCGCTTCTCGTCGCTGAGAACGCGCCGCCCCGACGATACTGGCGAGTAGGAGCGGGTCCGTCCACGGGGCGGACCCCTGACTTCGGGTCGTTTCAGGCGTTTTCTGGCCTTTTCAGGCCTTGGCGGCCGACTCGTGCAGGACCTGGGCGAGTTCACGGGGCTGGGAGAACATCGGCCAGTGCCCGGTGTCCAGCTTCACCAGCTCCCAGCGGTCGCTCCCGAGCAGTTCGGCCGCGGCGCCCCACGGCTCCTCGCCGTCCAGGAGGCACTTGACGTAGGTGCCGGGCAGCTCACCGAGCGGGCGTGCCATGACGGCCGGTTCGGTCAGCGCGGCGCCTGGATGCGGGGTCGACCCGCCGGTGATACGGAAGACCTGATGGCGCGTCAGTCCTTGGCCCGCGTAGTCGTCGGCGGCCAGGGGCGGCCAGAAGCCGTCGTGGTCGGCGATCGACTGCCGCACGTGGTCGCTCGGCCAGCCCGACAGGAACGACTCCCCGTCGACGGCGGCGTCGGCGTCGACCAGCACCACACGGCCGAGCCGGTCACCGATCCGCCCGGCGGCCTGCCCGACCGGTATGCCCGAGTAGCTGTGCCCCACCAGGACGACGTCCCGGAGGTCGAGGCGCTCGACCTCGTCGACGATGTCCTGGACGTGCGTCTGCTGCCCGGCCGGCATTCCCTGCTTCTCGGCCAGGCCCGACAGCGTCAGCGGATGGACGCCGTGCCCGGCCGCGCGCAACTCGGCCGCCACCTCGTCCCACGCCCACGCGCCGAGCCATGTCCCCGCCACCAGTAGGAAGTTGGTCATGCGGGCAACCTAGCCGGGGGTCTGACAATCCCCCCTCGACGCCTGGGCCGGTGATCGGCGCCACGCACGTCGACGGTACGGACGAGCCGCGCGCCCTCTGGTCCGTACACCGCACGCGGTTCGGGGAACAGTCGCAGCAGCGTCAGGAACAGCACCGCCGCCACGGCCGGCGACAGCGGCAGGCCGATGGCGACACCGTTCGCCGGGAGGTGTGCGGCGGCGCGAGGATGTCGTCCTCGGGGGTCTGCCGACGGCAGGGCGGCGTGCGAGGACCCCTCCAGAGGGCCGATCATCCATTTCTCGGGTGGTGTGTGATCAATCCTCCATCCGCAGGTCACTCCTCGTCCGCCGGGGGCGCGTCCTGCGGTTCGGTGTCCGGTCCCTGGGCCCGGACCCGCTGGACGTGCTCCAGGGACTCCCGCAGTTCGCTGAGCCAGTCGTCGGTGTGCCGCTGGACCAGGCGCACGCACCAGGCCAGCGCGTCGCTGCGGCTGCGCGCGACGCCGCCGGCGATGAGCGTGTCGAGGACCTGGCGCTCGGGCTGGCGCAGCCGGGTCATGACGGGGGCGGCCACGTGCGTGAACAGGGCGCGCCGCCCGCCGCACTCCACCCCCCAGGACACCTTCCGGGCGAACCGGTGCTCGGCCTCCCGGGCCACCGCGATCCGCGCCTCGCGGGTGCGTTCCCGGAACTCCTGGATCCGGCCCTGGACCGCCGCCTCCCGTTCGGCGGCCGAGGCGTCCTCGGCCAGTCGGGGTTCGGCGATGCGGCCGATCACGGTGATCTCCTCGCGGTCGACGGTGAGCTCGACCAGCTCCTCGAAGAGGTCGTCGGGCAGGCGGCCGGTGAACCAGCCGCGCAGTTTCTCTCGCTGCTCTGTCGTAATCATGTAATGACGATTACTCGGCCCGAGCATGAACACAAGGGGTCGGGAAGCGGTCGGCCGAGAGCGGAATCGGAATGTTTCAGGCCTATTGACGAACGTGTGGTATTCGGCCATGTGGCCGCATCGTGCGGCCGCCGGCGGCTCAGTCACGGGGTTTCTGCTTTCCGTTTCCGTGACTTCACGCCACTGATTCAACACGCAATGTTACTGAAAGCGGTGGGGTCGATGTGAGTTTCCGCGGCGGACTCGGCAGACTCGCGCTCGCCGGCCCGGCACCGACCGAGCACGGACCGGCACTCGTCGAAACGAGCGGAAGGATGCACACAATGCGGAACACCGCGCGCTGGGCAACGACCCTCGGCCTCACGGCCACCGCCGTCTGCGCTCCCCTCTCCGGGGCCGCACTCGCCGCCCCGGGAAGTGCCCCCACCGCGCTCTACGCCCCGTCGGCCCTGGTGCTCACCACGGGCCACGGTGAGAGCGCGGCCACCGCCACCCCGGAACGCGCGGTCACCCTGACCTGTGCCCCCCGGCCCTCCGGCACCCACCCGGCCGCCGGCCGGGCGTGCGCCGAACTGCAGGGCGTGGGCGGTGACTTCGACGCCCTGACGGCCCGGAACGACGTGCTGTGCACCAAGGAGTACGACCCGGTGGTCGTCACCGTCGACGGGGTGTGGCAGGGGCAGCGCGTCTCCTATGAGCGCACCTTCTCCAACGAGTGCGTGAAGAACGCCCAGAGTTCCAGCGTCTTCACGTTCTGAGGACCGGGATCGTCATGGTTCCCGTGCACTCGAAGCGGGCCGCAGATGGGGAGTGCGAGCCCCTGTCGCGGGAACCGGCGGTCTCGTGCGAGGGGGCCGGCGGGCGGAGTGGGGCCGCCCGCCGGCCTCTGGCCCCGCCCCGGCACCGGGGCGCGGCACCGGGCGCGGCGGCTCAGGACCTGTCGCGGTGGCTGGTGTCGCACCACGGGTAGCGGCGGCTGCGGCGGCAGGTGCACAGCGCCACGCGGAAGCGGTCGGAGCTGACGGTCGTACCGTCCTCCAGCTCCACCTCCACCGGGCCCTCCACCAGCAGGGGGCCCTTGCGCTGGACGGTGATCCGCCGCGGGGCGTCAGACGGGGAGTTCGGCACGAACGACCACCAGCTCTTCCTCGTTCTCGGCGGCGGACAGCAGACCCCGCTCCCGCAGCCAGTGTTCCCTGCCGCGCAGGACGGGGCCGAACGCGATCCTTCGGCGGCGGGTCACCGCGGCCTTCAGGCCGGCGGCGCGCAGCCGCCCGAGCGTGAGGTCCGGGTCGCTGAGCGAGGACTGGACGAGCAGCAGGATGCCACCCGGCCGCAGCAGGGCGGGCGCCTCCCGGCAGATCCGGTCGAGGACCAGCCGTCCGTCACCGCCCGCGTCCCAGGACCGGGCCGCCCCGTGCGGCCGCCGCCCGGCGGCCGGCGAAGGTACGTACGGCGGATTGGCGAGGATCAGGTCGAAGAGCTGTCCCCGCACCGGATCGAACAGGTCCCCGTGCCGGATGCGCAGCGGCAGCCCGGCCCGCAGGGCGTTGAGGCGGGCGGCCCACACCGCACGCCACGACACGTCCACCGCGGTCACGCGGGCTCCCTGCCGGGCGGCCTCCAGCGCCAGCGCGCCGGTCCCGGTCCCCACGTCGAGGACTTCCGCCCCCGGTGGGAGCGGCTCCTCGGACAGGGCGTCGGTCAACAGTTCGGTGTCCTCCTGCGGGGCATAGACGCCCGGCGGTACCAGTGGATTCACAGCACTCAGGTACCCGGTCATTCAGGAGGTATGGGTCATATCGGCAACCAGTGGGGTGCGCAGCGACGAGCGGCCGGCGCGCCAGTCGGCGAGCAGCCGGGCGGCGAAGCGGTCCTCCACGAACACGGTGGCGTCGATGCCGAACACGACGTCCGGCGCGAGGTGCGGCTCCCGCTCCAGCAGGCCGCCGATGACGTCGTGGCGCACCACCTGCTCGTGGACCGCGTCGGCCTCCACGTGCTCGTCGTAGAAGTGCTCGGCCGCGGGCCCCGCCCCGGTGCGGCGCATCGCCTCGGCGAGCCGCCGGGACCCGGGCGACGAGGTGATCTCCACTGTCGCGAAGTGGCCCACGAGGGCGCCCCGTAGGGCCCGGTGCAGGCCGAAGAGGGACATCAGGTTCACGGTGACGAGCGCCTCGGCCGACGCCGCGTCCAGGTAATGCCCGTATGTCGTGTCCAGGCCCAGGTCCCTCATCAGGTCGGCGAACAGCTGCGCGTGCACACGGTCGGGCCGGCCGCCGCCGTACTCGTCGAACTCCACCGCGGCCATCGCCGCCTTCGCTCGTCCCCACAGTCGCGGCAGCACCCAGGCGTGGGGATCGGCCTCCTTCAGGTGGTACAGGGAGCGCTGGGCCGCGTACTCGCGCAGCTGCCACAGTTCTCCCTCGTCGCACAGGAAGTGGGTGACGCCCGTGCCGTCCACGGGCTCGACCAGCAGCTCCGCGAGCGCGTCGGGCACGCTGTCGTGGGCAGGGACGTCCGCGCGCAGGGCGGACAGGAAGTGGTGCTCCAGCGCCGCGCGGACGCGCAGCAGGTCCGGGTCCCACTCGCGCTGCGGGGCCACGCCCGCGAAACCGCGGTAGTGCAGCTCGTAGCACAGGTACAGGGCGAGCTGGACGTCGTCGCCGTACACGGACGCGGCGGCCACCTCGGCGGGGCGGGGCAGCGGGCCCGTGCCCAGCAGGTACTCCTCGACGGCTGCGGACAGAGGGCCGCGCGGTGTCGGCAGATGTGGTCCTTCGGGGTCGTGCTCCATGCGCTCCGGGTACCCGGGTGGCGGCCGGCCAGCCATCCTCTGTGCGAGCTGCCTCGACGCAGAGCGCGGCCGCCGGTGGTCGCGGTCGTCGGGCCGGGCCATGGCCGCCGGCCTGCTCGGCGTGGCACGGGCGCCGGCGGGGCGGCCGCTCGGGCCGCCGCCGCAGTAGCCGCGCCCGCCGTCAGTCCCCGCGGGACTCGTCCTGCGCCTGGATGTTGGGGGTGATGGCCTCGCCGGCCTCACCGCGGTGGCGCCGCTGCTCCTCGGAGTCCCGAGTGCGCTGCTCGGCCTCCTCGACCTCGCGCAGCACTTCCTCCAGGGCCGTCTCCGGCTCCTTGCGGTGGGCGTCCTCGGACATGGTGTCTCCTTCCTCCTCGGGTCTCGCACGGTCGCCGTACGGTTCGTATGGTTCTCCGGTCGCCGTACGGTTTCGTACGGTCGCCGTACGGTCCCCACGGTCGCCGTACGGTTTCCCCTCAGCTGGTGGCGGTCGCGATGCGCAGCGGCACCGGATCCGGCGGCGCCACCTCCTCGTTGCTACGGCTGATCTGTGCCCACCAGGACGGGCCGTCCTCGATGTGACGCAGCATGATCCCCTCGCGAATCGCCCAGGGGCAGATGGTGACCGTCGTCAGCCCGGTCAGCTTCATCGCCGTGTGCCCGACCATCGCCCCGGCCAGGCTCTGCGCGGCCCGCGGCGCGGAGATGCCGGGCAGACGGGCGCGTTCGGCGGCGGGCAGGGCGGCCAGCCGGCCGATCGCCTCCCGCAGGTCCTCGCGGTACAACTGCCGTTCCACGAACGGCCCGTGGCGCCCGGGCGCCGCCCCGCACAGCCGTCCCAGCTGCTGGAAGGTGCGCGAGGTGGCGACCGCGGTGCGCGGTCCCTCCCAGCGGATGCGGGCAGCGACGTCCCGGAGCTGGTGGCGGACCTTGCGGCGCAGGGCCCGCACCTGCTCGGGCGACGGCGGATCCTGCCCCCCGTCGAAGAACTCGTGGGTGAGCCGTCCGGCGCCCAGCGGCAGTGAGGCCACGAAGTCGGGCAACCGGCCGCGCCCGAAGGCGACTTCGAGCGAGCTGCCGCCGATGTCCAGCAGGGCCAGCGGCCCCGACCGCCAGCCCATCCAGCGCCGGGCCGCGAGGAACGTCAGCTCGGCCTCGACCTCGCCCGGCAGCGTGCACAGTTCCACGCCCGTACGGCTCCGCACCGTGCGCAGCACCTCGTGCCGGTTCGGGGCACTGCGCACCACGGCGGTCGCGAAGGCCAGCGGCCCCGCCGCGCCCCACCGGGTCGCGGTCGCGCTCGCCTCGGTGACCGCGTCGACGAGCTGCTCGACGGCCCGCTCCGGGACCGGCCCGCCCGGTGTGATCTGTTCCGACAGCCTGAGCCGCCACTTGGCGGTGTGCACCGGCAGCGGTACCCCACCCTCCGCGTCCGCCACCACCAGTCTGACCGTCTTCGATCCCACATCCACGACGCTGATTCGCATGCGCGATGGGTACCCACTTCCGCGCCGCACCAACGGAACGACCTGCGAGGTCCGGCGAAGACGCGCCACCACGCGCAGCGGGCCCGCCGCTTCCCTGCGCACGGCGGCCCCTCGGTGCACGGCAGCCGTCACATCGAACCTCGCGGACCTCCCTTGTATTCTTCGTCAGGCATATAACTAGCCGGGCATACTGGCTGTATGTCCGACGCCTCGCTCTGGACCGCCCTCGCCGATCCGCACCGGCGGACCATCGTCGCGCTGCTCCTGGAGCGGCCGCGGCCCGTCGGCGAGATCGTGACGGCGTGCGGTCTGAGCCAGCCGAGCACCTCGAAGCATCTGAAGGTGCTCCGGGACGCCGGGCTGGTGCGCGTACGGCAGGACGCGCAGCGCCGGGTCTACGCCCTGGACCCCGCGCCGATCGCCGCACTGGATGCCTGGCTGGCCCCTTACCGCAAGCTCTGGAACGAGAGCCTCGACGCGCTGGGCCGCC
Source organism: Streptomyces deserti (assembly GCF_054782695.1). NCBI lineage: Bacteria > Bacillati > Actinomycetota > Actinomycetes > Kitasatosporales > Streptomycetaceae > Streptomyces > Streptomyces deserti. Next base: position 162,792 of record NZ_BAAGRZ010000013.1, on the reverse strand, counting down.
GTCTCGACGCGACGTCGGACACCCCCGAGGACCCCGCACCGACTGGGACGGCGACGAACTCCACTTCGGCGACGAACTCCACTGCGACCTCGAGGAGGCCGACGAGAAGCGCACCCGCTTCACCCTGACCGACATGCGGCCTATGCCGCGACCGGCGTGCCCTCCGGCGCGCCCGTTCCCGGCCTCGACGCCTTCCTGTGCCGAGGGCGATTCGGCTGCAGGGTCACGCCATCTGCCGCCGCACCAGCTCGTGCAGCCGGCCGCCCGTGTCGGCGAGGAGCTGGGCGGGCGGCCCCTGCTGGATGACCTTGCCGTCCTCCATCACGATGACGCGGTCGGCGTCCATCACGGTCGACAGGCGGTGGGCGATGACGATCCGCGTGGCGTTGAGAGCCTTGGTGCTCTCGATGACCGTGCGCTGCGTCTCGTTGTCGAGGGCGCTGGTCGCCTCGTCGAAGAAGAGGATGCGCGGGCGGCGGATCAGCGCCTGGGCGATCATCAGGCGCTGCCGCTGGCCGCCGGAGACGGCGCCGCTGCCCGAGACGATGGTGTGCAGGCCCATCGGCATCCGCTTGATGTCCTCGGCGAGCCCCGCCATCTCGGCCGCCGCCATCGCCTCCTCGGGCGTGTACGGCTCGGTGCCGCAGATGACGTCCAGGATCGAGCCCGTGAACGGTTGCGCGTGCTGGAGGACGACCCCGCACTGGCGGCGCACGGCCGACTGGTCGAGGGCCGCCAGGTCCTGGCCGTCGTACAGGACGCTCCCCGACAGCGGCCGGTCGAAGCCGATGAGGAGCCTCAGCAGCGTCGACTTGCCGCAGCCGCTGGGGCCGACGATCGCGACGAACTCGCCCGGCCGCACCTCGAACGACACGTCGTCGAGGACCAGGGGTCCGTCGTCCGAGTACCGGAAGGACAGCCGTCGCGCCTCGATCGCCCCGGACAGCGGGCCCGGCCGCGTGCTGCCGGTGCGCACCTCGGGGGTCGCGTCCAGCACCGGCCTGATCTCCTCGAACAGCGGCAACGCGGCCACCGCCGAGACGAACGCGCCGGTCAGCTGGGTGACGGAGGTCAGCACCATCGTCACCGACGTGTTGAAGGTGAGGAACGCGGCCGCCGACATCGACCCGCGCGCCGGGCCCGCCAGCAGCATGAACATCAGCAGCGAGCACACCGGCAGGTACACCGCGCCCAGCACCGCGGTGAGGTTCTTGATGCGGCCCGCCTTCTGCTGGAGCTCGCGACTGCGCGCGAACTGCGACGCCCAGGCGGCGTAGGCGTAGTTCTCGGCCGCCGCCACCCGCAGCTTCGGCAGGCCCCGCAGCGTCTGGAACGCCTGGTTGTTCAGCTTGTTGGTGAGCACGACCAGCCGCCGCTGCCAGCGCACCTGCCACAGCCCGAGCCCGAGGAACACGGCGGCGATGACGACGAGCATGCCGATCGCGGCCAGGGCCATCGGCACGCTGAACCACAGCAGCAGCCCCAGGTTCATCGCCCCGACCGTCACCGACTGGGCGACCGTCGGCGCGACCCCCGCCAGCAGTCTGCGGATCGCGCTGATGCCCATCGCCGCGCTCGCCAGCTCACCGGTGGACCGCTCGGTGAAGAACGTCGTCGGCAACCGCAACAGCCGGTCCCACACGGCCGGCTGGAGCGTGGCCTCGATACGGCCCTCCAGGCGCAGCAGGGTCAGGTTCTGCAGCAGCATGAACGCGGCCGCCACCACACTGCTGAGGATCACGGCCAGGCAGACCTGCACGATCAGCCCGCTCTGCGCCTTCGGCACGAACTCGCCGAGCACCTTGCCGGTCGCGATCGGCACCAGCGCCCCGATCGCCACCGTCACCAGGCCGCTGACCACCAGGTTGGTGAGATCGCCGCGCGTACCGCGCAGACAGAACCTGAGCAGCCGCAGCGGACTGAGCCGCCGGTCGGGCAGCGGACGGTAGAACATCACCGCGCGCGGCTCGAACTCGTCGGCGTTGGACTTCTCGATCGGCGTCTCGCGGCCGGTGGACGGATGCACGGCCACGTACCCGCCGCGCCGCCACAGCAGCGCCACGGGCGCACCCGACAGCGCCCGGTGGCCGACCAGTGGTCCGACGTTGTCCCGCCACCAGCGGCCGTCCAGGCGTACGGCCCGGGTGCGCACCCGGGAGGCCAGGGCGATCCGCTCGACCGGGTCGAGGCGGTCGCCGCCCGTGCCGGACTGGGCGGGCTCGGCGAGCGTGATCCCGGCCGCCTGGGCGACCAGCTTGCACGCCGCGTACGTGGCGTCGGCGTCGGCCGCGGTCGTGCGCTGCGCCGACCGTTTGCCGATGGACGCCAGCAGCGTCCGGTCGGCCTGGGCGCGCACGGCCTCACCGGCCTTGATGCCCTCGGCCGTGCGGGTCTCGTGGGTGCGCTCCAGCTGCTCGATCCAGCGGTCCAGCGTGGTCAGCAGCCGGTACTGCTGGTCGACCATGGACTGCCACAGCGCCGGGTCCATCAGCAGGTCGGCCGCGGCCTCCGCGCCGTACAGCGAGCCGTACTGGACGCTGCCCGGCGGCACCTGCATCCAGAACACGTCGTCGTCGGTGACCTCCTCCGTACGCTCGGCCATCGGCGCCTGGAAGAGGATCGACAGGCTCCGGCCGACGCCGAGCGCGAGGGCGTACTCCAGCGGGCTCGTCGTCGGCGGCACGTACTGGGGGTTGCCGTACTCGTCGTACGACCAGGTCTGCGTACTCGCGGGCTGGTACAGCTCGCGCAGGCCGATGCGGTGCACCACGCAGTCCCGCAGCGGCCGGGCCACCAATGTGTGCTGGGGTCCGGCCACCGGGCCGAGCAGCAGCGAGCCCGCCTCCAGGCGGCCGAGGTGGTGCCACTGGCCCTGCTGCTCGGCGTCCACCGCGAACAGGTCCACGGCACCGGCCGCGACCAGCCACAGCACCTGCGGGCCCGCCAGGTCCAGGCGGCTGAACCCGGCGCAGTCGATCCGGGTGCCGAGCGACCCGAACGCGCCGAGCACGTAGTCGTCGCCTTGCACGGTCGTCATCTCACCGCTCCCTGACCAGCGCCGCGTACGCGCCGCCGCGCGCCACCAGCTCCTCGTGCCGCCCGCGCTCCACGATCGTGCCGTGCTGGAGGACGACGATCTCGTCGCTGTCGCGCACCGTGCTGAGCCGGTGCGCGATCACCACGCAGGCGCAGCCCCGCTTGCGCAGGTTGTCCATGACGACCAGCTCGGTCTCCGCGTCGAGCGCGCTCGTCACCTCGTCGAGGACGAGGATGCTCGGCCTGCGGACCAGCGCTCGCGCGATCTCCAGACGCTGGCGCTGTCCACCGGAGAAGTTGCGGCCGTCCTGCTCGACCTTGCTGTGGATGCCGCCCGGGCGGCGCATGATCACGTCGTACAGCGCGGCGTCCTTGAGGGCCTCCACCACGGCGTCGTCCGGGATCGACGGGTCCCACAGCGCCACGTTGTCGCGGACCGTTCCCTCGAACAGGAACACCTCTTGGTCCACGAAGGAGACGGAGGCGGCGAGCGCCCCGCGCGGGATGTCCTCGATGCGCTGCCCGTCGATACGGATGACGCCCTCCCACGGCGTGTACAGGCCCGAGATCAGCCGGGACACCGTGGACTTGCCGCTGCCCGAGCCGCCGACCAGCGCGACCTGCTGCCCGGGGCCGACGGTCAGGTCGAAGCCGGTGAGCAGGGGCTTGTCGAGCGGGTTGTAGCCGAAGGTGATGTTCTGCAGCTCGACGTGCCCGCTGAGGCGGCGCGTCGACTCGCCGCCGCCGGGGCGGCCGTAGAGCGGGTCGGCCTGAAAGTTCTCCACGTCCTTCAGCCGGGCCACGTCCGCCGCGAAGTCCTGGATGCGGCCCGCGACGCCGTTCAGACGGGTCAGCGGGGCGGTGAAGCGGGTGACCAGGGCCTGGAAGGCGACCAGCAGGCCGACCGAGATGTGGCCCTCGATCGCGCGCATTCCGCCGATCCACAGGATCAGCGCGCTGTTCAGCGTCGCAAGCGTCGGCGCGACCACGCCCAGCCAGGCGCTCGGCACGCCGAGCCGCTGCTGCTCCTCCAACGTGGTGGCGTGCTGCCCGGCCCACTTGCGGAAGTAGCCGTCCTCGCCGCCGGTCGCCTTCATCGTCTCGATCAGCTGGAGACCGGTGTAGGAGGTGTTGGTGAGCCGGGCGGTGTCGGCGCGCAGCTTCGCCGTACGGGTGGCACGCAGGCGTATGACGACCCGCATCGCCACGATGTTCAGCAGCGCCACACCGATGCCGACGAAGGTGAGCTGCGGGTCGTACGTGTAGAGCAGTACGGCGTACAGCACGACCACCACGGCGTCCACGCCCGCCGCGGCGAGGTCGCGGGCCAGCGTCTCGGCCACGGCGTCGTTGGACTGCAGGCGCTGCACCAGGTCGGCCGGGCTGCGCTGGGAGAAGAACGTCACCGGCAGCCGCAGCAGATGGCGCAGGAAGCGGGCGCTGGAGAGGGTGGAGGAGATGATGCGGCCGCGCAGCAGGTTGGCCTGCTGGAGCCAGGTCAGGACGACCGTGAGCAGCACGCAGGCCGCCATCGCCGTGAACAGCGTCGGGAGCAGCGAGGTCTGGTTCCCGATCAGGAATTCGTCGATGTAGGTGCGGCTGAGCGCGGGCACCGCCGCGCCGACCGCCACCAGCAGCAGGCTCGCCAGGACGGCGGCGGGCATCGTGCCCGCGGTGCCGCGCAGCCGGGCGGGCATGGCGCCCAGCACGCCGGGCTTGCGGCCGCCCCGCGTGAAGTCCTCGCCCGGCTCCATCACCAGCACCACGCCGGTGAAGCTGCCGTCGAAGTCCTCCATCGGCACGAAACGGCGGCCCTTGCCGGGGTCGTTGATGTAGACGCCCCGGCGGCCGAGGCGGCGGCCCATGCCGTCGTAGACGACGTAGTGGTTGAACTCCCAGAACAGGATGGCCGGCGCCTTCACCTCGGCGAGGGCGGCCAGGTCCATCTGCATGCCCTTGGCGGTCAGGCCGTAACTGCGGGCCGCTTTGAGGAGGTTGCTGGCGCGCGAGCCGTCCCGGGAGACGCCGCAGGCGATGCGCAGCTCCTCCAGCGGGACGTGCCGGCCGTAGTGGCCGAGCACCATCGCCAGGGACGCGGCACCGCACTCCACGGCTTCCATCTGGAGCACGGTGGGCGTGCGGATCGTCTTCGCCCGGACCTTGGGCACCTTGCGTTTCGGCGGGGCGGCACGGCGCCTGCCCCGGGTCTCCTGTGCGGTGGTCACGGCAGCAGCCAATCGACGGGACGCTGGTCGGACAGCCGGATCGAACCCGTGGCCAGGGTCATGGAGGTCAGCTTGAACGGCGGCCCGTCCGCCGACGACCACTCGTAGCCGCTCTTCGTGGCCGAGGACTTGTCGAGCCTGACCGTGACGGCCACCGGCCTGCCCTTCTTCGTGAACTGCTCGCCCAGCTGGCTGTCCCCGAGGAACGCGCCGATCTGCTGCGCCGACTGGGCCGAGCGGTCCACCGACTTCACATGGCCGCGCAGCACGCCGTACTCCTGGCTCGGCACCGACTGCACCGTCAGGTCGACGGAGGCGCGGTCGGGGATGGCGGCGGCGTTCTCGGCGGGGACGTACACGGTCGCGTACAGCGGGTCCTTGGCGTGGGCGACCTTCTCGACGGCGGCGACGTTCGCGCCGGTCTGGATGATCTGGCCGACGGTGGCGGCGAGCGCGGAGACCCGGCCCGCGTCGAGCGAGCGGACGACGGTCTCGCCCTTGCTCGTACGGACCTTCAGGACGGGGGAATTCGCGGGCAGCCGCTGCCCCTGCTCGGCGAGGACCGCGGTGACCTGGCCCGCGACGGGGCTCTGCAGGACGTAACTGCCCTGCCCGTGCGTGAGGATGGCGGGCGCGCTGACCGTGGAGGCCACCGAGCCGGTCACCGCCCACACCGAGGCGGCGGCCATCGCGACCACGGTCACGGACAGCACGAGCCAGCCCTGCGGGCGGGCGAAACGCACCGGGAGGTCGAGCTCCTCCGGTGACTGAAGCTTGGCGAGGGCCTGTTGGCGGAACTGCAAGAAACTTCCCTCACCCGTAGAAGAGAGCGTTACAGCACGGGAGAATCCCGGAACCGCCGGCTGCGGCTCCGGGACTCAGTGGCACAAAGGCGCGATCAGAGACCGGCGACCAGGTTCGTGACCGGGGCGGTGTTCAGGCCCGTGGTGCCCTCGACGGTGTCGACGACGGTGCCGACCAGGCCGGAAACCGGGGCGATGCTGTCCACCGCGCCAGTAACGGTGTTCACGGCGTTCACGGACAGGCCACCGGAAACGGCGTCGAGCTCGGCGTCGGCGATCTCGACGGTCTCAACCTGGGGGGTGGAGTTCATGATGGAACTTCCCTTCGTATGGATATTTCACAAGGGGGGAGCGGCCCCCTCTGGGGACAGATGGGACGGCCGCGGCCGCGAGCACCGGGCGCCCGTCTCCGGACGCCCTGAGCGGCCCCCGCGGTGCGATGGATCAAAGCACGCCGCCGGTCCGCGCTTCCAATCAACCACCTGTCTCACCAGGGAACTTACGTCCCATGAGCCACCAAGCGTGCAGGTGCCTGCACGTCTTGGTGGCGAGCCCTTCACATGCGTCACGGCATCGGCTCATCCGGGTCCTTGGATCCGCCACGGCGAATCCGGCACTCCCTCCCCAAAGGCGTGACCGACGCCCTCGGCGGGAGGGCGACCGCCGACTCCCGTGACCGGGTTGAGCATTCGATGTGCAGATTCGCTGAAGCCAGGAATCAACTCCGTGGTCACAACAGATCGTTGATGACCGAACACGGAACGTGTCAGCCCAGGAGTGTGTACACCGTGCTCGCCCGGGCCGCGAGCCCACCCGTCTCCTCGGCGGTCAGGGTGATGTCGGCGAACGCCATCCGGCGGCCCAGCTTGGTCAGCACCGCTTCGATCAGGACATCCGAACCGGTCACCGCGCGCTGGAACGACGTCGACTGCTGCACGGTCGTCATGGGCACATAGGCGCCTCGCGCCGCCGACACGGCGATCACGGTCGCGGTGTCGGCGGCGGCCATCAGCGCCTGCCCCGACAACGCCCCGCCCTCTCGCGCGAGCCGGTCCGACCAGGGCAGACGCAGCACCGCGCGGTCGTCGCCCAACGCCTCGACGGACAGGCCCAGTTCGAGGACCCAGGGGGCGAAGTTGGCGGAGAGGATCTTGTCGGCTTCGGCGGTGGTCATCGTCATATGGGGGATTGTTCCCGCCGCAGGGCCGCCCGACGCGGAGATGGCCGATTCGGCGCCCAACACGACGCGTCCGCAAACGGAATTGAACGCCCCACGCGGCCCGTGCGTACCAACAGCCATCCAGGCGCCCCCGTCAGCTGCCGAACGGCGGCATACAGACTCCGGTCCCTCAGGAGGATGAGAAGTTTGAGTCACAAGCGAATTCCGAAGCGCAAGGCCGCGATAGCGGCGGGCAGCGTGGTGGCGCTCGGCGCGGCCGCGATTTTGCTCCCCAACGCCAACGCGTCGCAGGACGGCGGGTCGGACGACGCCGCGGCCGCGCCGAAGACCCTGAAGGCGGCGGACGCCTCGGATCTCGCCTCACAGCTCGCCGGACTCCTCGGCGACGCGTTCGCCGGTTCCTACTACGACGCCGGCAGCAAGCAGCTCGTCGTCAACGTCGTACCGGGCGACAACAACAACGTGATCGTCCAGGCGAAGAAGGCGGGCGCGGAAGTCCGCGAGGTCGACAACAGCATGGCCGAGCTGGAGGCCGGGGCTCAGACCCTGAAGGCCAAGGCGACCATCCCCGGCACCTCGTGGGCGGTCGACCCGCGCACCAACAAGATCCTGGTGACCGCCGACAGCACCGTCACCGGTGCCAAGTGGGACAGACTGGAGTCCACCGTGCAGAGCCTCGGCTCCGGCATGGCGACCATCAAGAAGTCCCAGGGGACGTTCAAGACGTTCGCCTCGGGCGGTGACGCCATCTTCGCCGGCGGCTCGCGCTGCTCGCTCGGCTTCAACGTCACCGCGGGCGACGGCTCTCCCGCCTTCCTGACCGCTGGTCACTGCGCCCTGGCGGGCGACCAGTGGTCGGACACGGAGGGCGGCCAGCCGATCGCCACCATCGACCAGGCCACCTTCCCCGGCGACGGTGACTTCGCACTCGCGAAGTACGACGACCCGGCGACCGAGGCCCCGAGCGAGGTCAACCTAGGCGACCAGACCGTCCAGATCACCGAGGCCGCCGAGGCCACGGTCGGCCAGGAGGTCTTCCGGATGGGCAGCACCACCGGTCTCGCCGACGGACAGGTCCTCGGCCTCGACGCCACCGTGAACTACCCGGAGGGCACGGTCACCGGCCTCATCCAGACCGACGTCTGCGCCGAGCCCGGCGACAGCGGCGGCTCCCTGTTCACGCAGGACGGCCTCGCGATCGGCCTCACCTCGGGCGGCAGCGGTGACTGCACGGTCGGCGGCGAGACGTTCTTCCAGCCGGTCACCACCGCCCTGGAGGCGGTCGGCGCCACGCTCGGCGCCGGCGGCGCGGCGGGCGGCGGCGCCGGTGACCAGGCCGGTGGCGAGGAAGCGGGCGCCGGCGGCGAGGAGGCCGGCGCCGGTGACCAGGGCGCCGGGAACGGCCAGGGCAACGGCCAGGGCGCGGGCAACGGCCAGGGTGTCGGCGACGGCCAGGACAACGGCCAGGGTGTCGGCGGCGGTGACGAGGCCGGCGCAGGTGAGGAAACGGGGCAGGGCGTCGGGGACGGCTCCGGCCTGACGCAGACCCGCTGACCCCGGCCGGCCGGTGAGCCAAGGCTGCCGGCCCGGCCCCGGCTGTGGTGGCGGGGCCGGGCCGGTCCACCGGCGCGCACAGCCACCGCCGGCCTTCACCCGCGGTTCCGGTCGGCGGTGAACCGGGCCGGCCCTCCGGCGGGAGGGTCGGCTCGTCTTGCGTGGTTGTGGCGCCCGGTTCGGTGCGGGTGAGGCCGTCTTGTGCGGGTGGGGACCCGTTCGGTGCGGGTGCGGCCGTCCTGTATGGCGGGCGACCCGTCCTCTACGGATGAGGCGACCCCTCCTGTACGGATGAGGCGGCCCGTCCTGCACGGGTGAGCGGCCGACACGGCACACTGGCCGTCCAACGCGGTCGGCCTACCCGTCGCCGTCCGCCTGGGCCCTCAGCAGCAGCAACGCGATGTCGTCGAGGCGCTCCTCCCCGTCCGTGCCGGGCCCGTCCTGGTGTATGAGACGGTCGGCGAGCTCGTCCAGCGGCAGGTCCCCGGCCGTGGCCAGCCGCCGGCTCAGACCGGCCAGGGCCTCCTCGAAGTCGACGCCGGGCGCCTCGACCAGCCCGTCGGTGTACAGGACGAGGAGACAGCCGGGGGCGAGGTCCACCTCGGTCGTCGGATACGTGGCCGAGGCGTCGATGCCCAGCAGCGGACCGCCCGCGAGGTCGAGCACCCGCACCCGCCCGTCCGGCTTTCTCAGCAGCGGCGGCGGATGCCCCGCCCGGGACATCACGGCCCGCCCGCGCGCCGGGTCGAGCCGCAGGTACAGGCAGCTGGCGAAGAGGTCCGCCCCCAGGTCGAGCAGCAGCCGGTTGGTGCTGCGCATGACCTCCTCGGGCGTCTGCCCGACGGCCGTGTACGCGCGGACGGCGGTGCGCACCTGCCCCATCAGCCCGGCCGCCGTCACGTTGTGGCCCTGCACGTCCCCGATCACCGCCGCCGCCAGTCCCTCGATCGGCACCAGGTCGTAGAAGTCGCCGCCGATGTCCATGCCCTGCGTGGCCGGCAGGTACCGGGCCGCCGCCTCGATACGGGGCAGCGAGGGCAGCGAGTGCGGCAGCAGCGCCTCCTGCAGGCCGTGCGCGAGCCGGTGCTTGGTGTCGTAGAGCAGGGCCCGCTCCAGCGCCTGGGCGATCAGCCCGGCCAGACTGGTCAGCACCGCCCGCTCCTCCGTGGGGAAGGAGTGCGGCTCGGCGTAGGCGAGCACGCAGGTCCCCACCGGGCGTCCCGAGGCGATCAGCGGAAGGTAGGCCCAGGCCGCGTAGCCGTCGCGGGTGGCCTGCCGCGCCGGATACAGGTGCTCCAGCCGTTCCAGCGACTCGAAGAACGCGGGCACCCCACTGCGCAGCACCTGTGTGCCCGGGGTCAGCTCGGTGAGCGGCAGCCCGTCGAACTGCTCCACCACGTGCGGGTCCGGGTACCCGCGATGCCCCAGCAGCCGCAGCCGGCCCGCCCGCGACCCGAGCACGACCAGACCCTGACTGCCCACCGCCGGGGCGATCTCGTCCGCGACCAGCTGCACGACGTCCTGCACGCTCACCGCCTCGGTCAGCGCGCCGGCCAGGCTCAGCACCTGCGAGATGGTGACCAGCCGGGACGGCGCGCCGGCGGGCGCCGGTACGCTGCGGTTCATCTCCGACACCGCCCGCGCCCTGCTGATGCGGACGCTCAGCCCGGTCGTACTCGGATACAGCCGGAACGACAGCCAGTCGCCGGGCGGGCGCAGCGCCACGAACGAGGTGGTCTGCTGGCTGAACAGCGCGGCCCGGTAGCGGTCCTCGTACACGGGGTCGTTCAGCCACGGCACCGACGCCCACAGCTGGGTGCCGAGCAGCCTGTTCACCGGGACGCCCAGCAGCTCCGCCGCCGCGGCGTTGGCGAAACCGACCCGTCCGTGCAGATCGAGCGAGCACAGCCCGTAGGGCAGTCGTCCCACCATCCGCGCCGCCTCGACCGTGCCGAGTGTGCCGGCCACGCCGCCCACCGTCGGTCCGCCCAGCAGATCGGGTTCGGGGACCAGCGGGTGGCCCCGCTCGGCGGCCCGCTCCAGCCGCAGCGCCAGCCGGTCGCAGGCCGCGGTCAGATGGTCGCGCTCCCAGTCGGACAGCTCCGGCGGATGCGAGCCGGGCCAGGTCACGAAGACCGCGCCGTACGCGGTCTTGCTGGTGGCCACCGGCAGCGCGGCCAGCGCGAACGGGTACGGCAGCACCACGGCGATGCGCGGATAGCGGCGCGCCATCTCCTCCTCGCCGCCGACCCAGACCAGCCGCCGCTCCCGCACCGCGTCGGCCACCGGGATCGGCGCGTTCAGGCCGACCCGCTCCCACGGCGCCGCGAAGGCCCGCGGCAGGCCCGCCATCACCGCCATCTCCAGGACCGGCTGGTCCGGCGCCAGCAGATAGACCGCGCCGGAGTGGGCGTGCACCTCGTCCATCATCGCCGCCAGCGCCAGGGACAGCAGCGGACGGCCGACCGGCGTCCTGGCGGCTGACGGCGCCTGCGCGGACGACTGCCCCTCGGACACGCCGACCACCTCCTCGCACGGCCGGGCGACGGATCCCGAGGTCAAATCTGCTCCCTGTCGGCTCATCGCGCACGGCGAGCGGCAGGGGAGACGGCCCGTGACCGCCCGGTCATGGGCGCACGGGGCACCCACGCCACGGTGAAAAGGGCACCCGTGTACCCCCTCGGCCCCGTCCCATGCCACCGCAGCCGATGCGCGTGGCGGTGTGCGGGCGCCGCGCGTGCGCCCCCGCGCACCTCGATGGCCGGTTCTTCGCGCCCACAGGTGGTCACGATCGCGAACAATGGGGCACGCGCTCAACACCATGGCCGGCGTACGGCGAGCTGAAGGGGTGGCAGTGATCCGGGTGCTTCTGGTGCACGACGCGTGTCTGGTCCGATCGGTACTGGCGGAGTGGCTGCGGAAAGAACCCGACCTGCAGGTGTACGACACCCCTTGGAGCGGCGCGGCCGCCCGGGTGCGGTCCGAGCGGCCCGACGTCTGCGCGGCGGACCTGGAGTGCTCGGACACGTACGGCATCCCGCCCCTGGGCGAGCTGACGGCGCGCGGCCCGGGCGTCGCCCGCCCGCGTCTGCTGGTGCTCGCCGGCGCGAACCGGCCGGGGCTGCTGAAGCGGGCGGTCGAGGCGGGGGCCCTGGGCTATGTGGACAAGGAGGGCTCACCGGAGAACCTGGTGCGCGGCATCCGCCGGGTCGCCGAGGGGGAACGTTTCGTCAATGACTCGCTGGGCTTCGGCTTCCTCCAGGCCGCGCAGATGCCGCTGACCCGTCGCGAGCTGAGTGTGTTATCCCTCGCCGCCGAGGGAGCCTCCATCGCGGAGATCGCCGGAAGCCTGCACCTGTCCCACGGGACCGTGCGCAACTACATGGCGGCCATCACCCGCAAGACCGGCGCCCGCAACCGCATCGACGCCATCCGTATCTCGCAGGGGCAGGGCTGGCTGTGACCGCCCCGCCGGGGACGCGGGTGTCCAGCCGCCGACGAGATCCCGGTACCGGGCCGAGGTCCTCAGGAGGTCCTCGTGGCTTCCGTACGCCGTCTCCCGCCCGTCCATCACCAGGACGCGCTCCGCGCGCCGGGCCGAGCTGATGCGGTGGGCGACGACCACGAGGGTGCCGCCGGGCCGCCCCGCGAAGGCCCGCTCGGCACGCGCCTCCGTCTCCGCGTCCAGGTGGCAGGTGGCCTCGTCGAGCAGGGCGAGCGGGGCGTACGACAGGTAGGCCCGGGTCAGCGCGATCAGCTGCCGTTCGCCGGCCGACAGTGCCGTGGGGTCCACCGGGGCGCCGGGCCCGCCGAGCCGTTCCAGCAGCGGGGTGAGCCCGACCGCCTCGGCCGCGGCGAGCAGTTCCTCCTCGGGTACGGGGCCGGGCCGCAGGTGCCCGAGGTTCTCGGCGAGGGTGCCGGTGAAGACGTACGCCTCCTGCGGGATGAGCACGCGCAGGGCGGCGGCCTCGGGGCCGGGCACCGGATGCCCGCCCACCCGGATCGTGCCGTGTACGGGCGTGAGCAGCCCGGCGACCAGCGCCGTGAGCGTGGACTTGCCGATGCCGCTCGGGCCGACGACGGCGAGGTGGGCGCCGGGCGGGAGGGTGAGGTCGAGGTCGTGGACGACGGGGACACCGGTGCGGCCGTAGGCGAAGGTGACGGAGGACAGGGAGAGGGCCGGGGGAGGAGTGCCTGGCGTGGGCGGTGCGGGAAGGCGCGCGGTGTCCGGGCCCGCGCAGGGTTTGTGCTCTTCCGCTCCGTTCGGCGTCAGGCGGCGCAGGACCACCGCCAGGCGGGAGCCGCTGGTGCCCAGGCCGTGGACCAGGTTGTGCAGGGCGGGGAGCAGGGACTGGGTGACGTAGGCGAGGGCGCCGACCAGGGCGCCGGGGGTGACGCCGCGGGCGAGGAGCCAGGGGGCGGTGACGAGCAGCAGCACGATCGGCAGCCGGCCGCCGATCGCCAGGGACGCCACGCGCAGCACTCCCCAGTGGGCGAGGGAGCGGGCCGCCCGCAGTTCGGCCTCGACGCGTTCCCCGGTGTCGGCCGCGATGCGCGCCTGGGCACCGGCCGCCGTGATGTCGCGCAACCCCGGGCAGACGGCGCCGAGTTGCCCGGCGAGGGCCTCGTCGGTGACCAGGAACGCCTCCTGGCGGCGGGCCAGCGGCCGCAGCGTCGCCGCGAACAGCCCCACTCCGATCACGAGCGGCGGCCCCACGACCATCAGCAGCGCCGGTGCCAGCGAGAACAGCCCGGCCAGGGCGCCGGCGGCGGTGAACACGAACGAGCGGGACACCATCACCAGCCCGGCGAAGGTGTCCCGGGCGATCTCCACCTGCTGGGTCAGCCCGGACAGCGCCCCGGCGTCACCCGTCCGCACCCCGCGGGAGACCACCCGCCCGACGAGCCGGTCCCGGAGCGGTTCGACCAGTGCGGCGACGGCCGCGTACACTCGCGCGGTCCCGTACGCGCCGACCAGGACGCCGAGACCGGCCACGCCCAGCCAGGCGAGCCCGACGTCCGGCCGTCCGCGCAGGAACCCCTCGTCCAGGGCGCGGGCCGGCGCGTACCCGAGGAGGAAGGTCTGCCCCGTCTCGAGCACGGACCAGGCCCCCAAACGGAGCAGAACGCGCCACCGGGCCCGCAGGAACCGGATGCCGCGTCCGTAGACCTCGCCGCCGGTCATGTCCGGGCTCCGTCCGTCGGGACCACACCCGTGGACTCCGCCCTGCCGGTCTCCGCCTCCGTCCCGAACACCGCCCGGTACTCCGGGATCCGCCACAGCTCCTCGTGCCGTCCCACCGCCCGCACCCGCCCTCCGTCCAGCCAGGCGACCGCGTCCGCGCGGGCGGCCGTGGCGGCGCGGTGGGCGACCAGGAGCCGGGTATCGCCCGGGCCGCCGTCGAGGAGCGCCCGGGTGATGTGGTGTTCGGTCACCGTGTCGAGGCTGGAGAGCGCGTCGTCGAGGATCAGCAGGCGCCCGCCGTGGGCGAACGCGCGAGCCAGGCCGAGCCGTTGGGACTCGCCGCCGGAGCGCGGGGCGTCGGCGAGGGGCGTGGCGTAGCCGTCGGGCAGGCGGCGCACGAAGTCGTCCGCGCGGGCCGTGCGGGCCGCCGCGCGGACGCGGTCGGGGGAGGGGGAGCGCGGGCCGAGGCCGATCGCGTCCTCCACCGTGGCCCCCAGCAACGCGGGGCGGGCGAAGGCGTAGGCGACGGCCTCGCGCAGATCCTCGTGGGTGAGGCCGCGCAGCGGCACCCCGTCGAGCAGGACCTCACCGGTGTCCGGGTCGGCCAGCCGCCCGGCGAGTGCGGCGAGCAGCGACTTGCCCGATCCCGACCGGCCGACCACCGCCAGGGTCGTTCCGCCGGGCACGACGAGGTCGAGCCCGTCGAGCACGGTGCGTTCGCCGCGCCGGGCGGTCACGCCGCGCAGCTCCAGGCGGCCGGGGCCGTCGGGCAGTCGCCGCTCGCCGTGCACCGGCGCGGGCTCCGCCAGGACCTCACCCAGGCGCCGGGCCGCCGCACGCGCCCGGGCCAGGCCCGCGAGCCGGCCGACCAGGACACCGACGCCGGTGGCGAGGACGGCGTACCGCGAGGCCGCGAGCACCTCGCCCACCGACAGCCGGTCCCGGGTGAGCAGGACACCGGCCATGGCGACGACGCCGAGCTGGAGCAGCGGTGCCACGGCGACCGCCTGTCCGGCGGCCCGCCCCTGCACCCGCCACATGCGGTGGCCCGCGCGGGACAGCTCGGGCAGCGGCCGCAGGATCCGCGCCGTCTCCCGGTCCGCCGTACCGGCCGCCCGGACGGTACGGAACCCGTCGACAGCCTCTGCCAGGGCGCCC
Organism: Streptomyces deserti; assembly: GCF_054782695.1. Taxonomy (NCBI): domain Bacteria; kingdom Bacillati; phylum Actinomycetota; class Actinomycetes; order Kitasatosporales; family Streptomycetaceae; genus Streptomyces; species Streptomyces deserti. The sequence goes on along the minus strand of NZ_BAAGRZ010000013.1, from coordinate 147,651 downwards.
GCGATCCGCCCCTGGATCTGTTGGTAGCGCGCCGCGCACTCCGACGTGTCGCGGGCGACGGCCCGCAGCAGCAGGGTCAGCACCGGCGCTCCGGCGAGGAACACGGCCGCGAGCCGCCAGTCGAGCAGGCCGAGCGCCACCACGCCCCCGACCGGCCCGGCGAGCGCGGCCAGCAGCGCGGCGCGGGCGGCGGGGGTCGTCCCGGCCTCGGCGGCGTTGCCGACCAGCCGCGCCACGAGGTCGCCCGAGCCGAAACGGTCGGCCGCCCGGGGGCCGACGTCCAGGACGTGCCCGGTCAGCCGGCGGCGCAGCCACGCGGTGGAGCGGGCGTCCACGGTGCCGGTGAGCACCGTCTGGGCCGCGTCGAGCAGGGCGAGCAGCAGGAGGAGGCCGGCGCAGTACAGCACCCAGCGGGTCGCCGGGGCGTGCGCCAGCAGGAGGTCCAGGGTCCGGCCCAGCGCGGCCGGCAGCAGCAGGCCGGCACCGGTCGCGGCGACGCTGACCAGGCACAGTGCCACACAGCGGGGCGCGCTGTGCCGGGTGCAGTCGCGCAGCAGCGTGCGGGCGTGTCCGGCCGCCGGGTCGTCGTCGGCACGCGTCGTCATGCAGCCCCTTCGCGTCCGGGATTCAGAGAGCGGTGCACGGACCCCGGGCGGCCCCTCCACGAGGGAGCGGGCCGCCCGGGGCCTGGGGTTGCGGGGTGCGTCAGAGACAGAGCATGACGCTCGCCGCGCTGATGCAGGAGATCAGGCTCACGGTGCTGTTGCCCGCGCCGTCCGTCCGCTCCTCGGACTCCAGGGTCTGCAGGTCGAGAAGTGCCATCGTGTGTCCTTCCTTTCCGGTGTCAGTCCGTCCGTGTCCATCCGTGGGGACGGGGTGGTGTCACGACTCCGTCGAATCGCGGAGCCGCGTCATGAGGGCCGCCGCAGCGGCGGGAGGAACGGCAGGTGGGCGCCGGTCGCGGGGTCGAGCGCCGCGCCGAGCGCGAGCAGGCACCCTGCCGTGCCGGTCGCGAGGTCCATGGACAGCCGCATCATCTGGTGCCCGGGGAAGGCCAGTTGGCCCTGGTACGCCATCGCGGACCAGCCCAGTCCGGCGATCTGCCCGGCCAGCCGGTCTCCGGTGGCGCCCGGCGTGGTCGTGCGGCCGAGGTGCAGGATCATTCCGGCGCGGCCCTGGAAGAGCCCGGGCTGCGCGTAGAAGCGGGAGGTCGCGGCCGTGCGGATGCCGGCGCGGGCCGCCTCGAACTCCCCGCTGTCGTCCGGGGCGTGGGCGAGGTGGTCGTCGAGGACCATGCCGAGGCCGACGCTGCCGTCGCCGAGGTAGGGCAGGGTCCGCCAGCCCTCGTCGACCTCCAGCGCGCCGCCCTCGCGCGCCACGCAGTACTCCAGGTCCCGGCGCAGCGCCGCGCCCGCGGCCCGCAGCAGCTCCGGCTCGCCGGTCCGTTCGTACTGCCGCAGCAGGAACAGCGCGGGCCCGCTCGCGCCCCGCAGCAGTCCGGCACGTCGCCGGGGCGTGGCCGGGAGCGGCTCACCGAGCCGCCGTACGAGGATCCGCGCGGCCTCGGCGGCCCGCTCACGCAGTTCCCTCTCGCCGGTCGTCTCGGCCAGGTGGCCCAGGACCAGTCCGAGTCCGGCCAGTCCGCCGTGCAGGTCGGAGGAGAGGTTCTGCCACCGCTCCGCGAGGATGCCCTCGACCAGGTCCAGCGCCCGCTGCCGGTGTCCGAGCCGGTCGAGGACGTACGCCACACCCGCCAGCCCGTCGTACAGGCCGAGCGGCGTGCCGGCCGGAGCCGGGCCGGTGCGGGCCAGCAGCCAGCGCTCGCCCTCCTCGTACCGCTCGGCGCCGACCGAGTCCAGCGCGTACAGGACACCGGCCGCGCCGTGCGCGAGGCCGAGTCCGCCGCCATCGGAGAACTGGGCGATGTCGCCGGGGAAGAGCCGGTCCTCGCGCTCCGGGGTGGCCGAGGCGAGGATCGCCTTGACCATCGAGTCGCGGCTGTACGGCCAGTCGCCGGGCTCGACGAGGGAGGAGGGGGCGGCCGCGGTACGGCCGGACACCTCCCGTGTGATCTCCGCGACCGCCTCGTCCAGGAAGTCCCTCGGCACGTCCGGGAACTGGCCCGCGATCACCTCGGCCAGGTGCGCGGCCTTGCCGCGGTCGACCACGAACAGCGTGGTGACGGGCAGGAACAGCGCGAGCCGCAGGCATGCCAGGGCGTACCGGTCGATGTCGGCGCCCCTGCGGTCGGGCGGGGCGAAGAAGCCGGGGTGGGCGACGACCTGGCGGCCCCGCTCCTCGGCCGGGGCCGCCGCCTCGAAGTCGATCAGGAACACCGACTCCTCGTCGGGCGCGACCATGATGTTGAACACGTGCAGGTCGTTGAAGACGACGCCGCGCGCGTGCACCGCCGCCACCGCCTCCTCGACCCTGCGGTGGACGCGCAGCGCCCACGCCGTGTACGAGGCCACCGCGTCCGGATCGGGGTCCGGGGCGAGCAGCGGGTGCCGCTCGGCGAAGAAGGAGTTCAGCGGGCGGCCCTCGACGAAGTCCATGACCAGGAAGCGGTGCCCGCCGAGCTCGAACCAGTCGCGCACCTCCGGCACCACACCCGTGCCCGCCACCCGCTCCAGCGCCCGCTTCTCCCGCTCCAGCCGGGCGATCGCGTCCGCGCCGTCGGCGGCCAGCCCCGCGTGCGGCCGGCCCTCCTTCAGCACCACTTTCCGGCCGTCACGGGTGTCGGTGCCCGCGTATACGCCGCCGCCATTGGAGAAGTGCAGCGCCTTCTCGATGCGGTACGGCAGCTCGCCCACGGTCGTGGTGTTGCGCGCGTCCAGATGCGGCCGGAGGAACTCCGGCAGCGTCACCCACTCCGGCACCTGGAAGGACGGGGTCCGCCGGTCCGGCACCAGCCGGCCCTCGCCGTCCCGCACCGCCGGCACCAGCGAGCCCCGCTCGTCGACGACGAACGAGCGCGCGAAGGCGCCGTAGCGGACATAGAGCGGGCCCTCGTTCCAGCGCAGGTCGGTGAGGATGTACGGCCCCTCGAAGCCTTCCAGGAGGGCGCCCAGCTCGCGCAGCACGCGGTGCAGCTGCTCCTCGCCGTCCGGGTAGACGGTGACGAACTTGCCGCTGCCGTCACGCGGCGCGTACTTGGTGTTCCGCAGGTGCAGCAGATGCGGGCCGGGCACGAACTTGAACGGGATGCGCCGCGGCACGCAGTAGTCCCACACGGCCGCCGCGACGTCCTCGGCGTTCGCCCGGGTGGCCGAGGCGTGGATCTTCCAGCCCTGGCCCGGGCCCGGCACCGGCGCGCCGTCCGGGCCGAGCGGCGTCATGGTCAGCCAGTCGCCGATCCGCGCCGCCTCCCAGCCCTCGGGCACCGGCCGGCGCGCCGTGTCGAACAGTGGTGCCGCGTCCTGCCCGTCCCGGGACAGCCGGTCCGGCGTGTCGTAGAAGTGCCGGTCGGCGAGCGCGTACACCTCGTACCGCTTGTCCATGCGTCCCCCTCCGTGACCGGCACCGAGCCTTCCAGCCGGCCGAGGGGCCCGGACAGTCACGCCTGTCACGAGAACCCCGTGCGGAACGCATACGTAAAGACATGTTCGGTGTGTTTCGAGCGGCTGCGCCTCCGCGCTTCCACGGAACGCTCACAGGGGCTGCGCAGGTGTCTCATAAGCGCTGTAATGGCCAACGTGGTCAACGAGGGCACCGAGGGACGCAGAACGCGAATACTGCGTGCCGAAAGCGCCCTCAGAGCGATCGCGGCCGATCAGGATCCGCCCGAGCGGGCGCGCCGCGTCCTCGAACAGGCGCTCGTGTTCGCCGGTGCCGCGTTCACCGCCGCGTACACGCCCGGTGACGACGGCGAACTGCTGTGCCTGGTGGAGTCGGCCGGGGTGCCGAGGACGCTGTACGGGGTGCGCGACAGCTATCCCATCGCGGGACGGTCCCCGGCGGCCGAGGCGTACCGCGCGGGGCGGCCGGTGTGGCTCGGCCCGGCGGAACTCGCCGGGCACGCCCAGTCGCGGCGGGCCTCGGCGCGGGACTTCTCCCTGGCGGCGCTGCCCGTGCACGGGGACGGCGGCGGCTGTCTGCTCGCCGTGAGCGAGCGGCCCGAGGGCTTCGACACCGAGGACCGCAAGTGCCTGGAGCTCATCGCCGAGGCCGTCGCCTTCCCGGCCCCGGCCGCGGCCGCCGAGGGCGGGGAGCTGCCGCCGAACGCCTTCAGCCTCGCCATGGACACCGGCCGGGTCCGGGTCGGCGACGACATCCTGGACCTGTTCGGCCTGGACCCGGCCGAGTTCGACGGCCGGGTCGAGACCCTGCTGGGCCTGACCGTGCCGGAGGACCTGCCGTCGCTGATGTCCGTGGTGGAGGCCGACCACATGTCGATCGGCGACCGGGAGCTGGAGTTCCGGGTGCTGCAGCCCGCCGGCCCGCCGAAGTGGCTGCGGCTCAGCGGCCGTCTGGTGCCCGGCGGCGAGGGCCGGCCGGCCCGCCTGGTGGGCACCGTCGTCGACGCCTCCAAGCTGCGCCCCGACATCACCGACGTGGCCCGCGTGCAGCGCCTGGCCGCGGCGCTCGCCACGGCGGTCACCGTCCGCGACGTCGGCAAGGCCGTCGTGGCCGCCCTGCGCCGGCCGCTCAGGGCCGACCGGATCGCACTCGCCGAGCTGGAGAACGAACGCCTCGTCGTCACCGTCCTCGACCCGCCCGAACCGGAGGCCTGGCCCGAGCTGTGGCGCACGGAGTGGCGCACCGAGTGGCCCGACGCGCCGGTGCGCGCCATGCCCACCCTCGCCGCCGCGCTGCGCGAGGGCCGCGCCCGGATCTGGCCCGCCGGCACCCCGCTGGAGCCCGCCCTCGCCGACGTGGGCCGCGGCGGCCTCGCCGTCCTGCCGCTGCCCGCCGGCAACCGCATGGCCGGCTGCTGCCTGATCGGCTGGGACAGCCCGCACGACTTCGGCGCCGACGAACGTGCCCTGCTCACCGCCTCCGCCGGCCTCGCCGGGCAGGCCCTGATGCGCGCCCGCGCCTTCGACGCCGAGCACGAACTCGTCGGCATGCTCCAGCGCCAGCTGCTGCCGCGCCGCCTGCCCCGGCTGCCGGGCGCGGTCGCCGTCGCCCGCTACCTGCCCAGCACGGCCGGTCTGGAGCTCGGCGGCGACTGGTACGACGTGATCCCGCTGCCCGACAACCACGTCGCCCTCGTCATCGGCGACGTCCAGGGCCACAGCGCGGGCGCCGCCACCCTCATGGGCCAGATGCGCACCGCACTGCGCGCCTACGCCGTCGAGGGACACCCCCCGGACGTGGTGGTCTCCCACGCCAACCGGCTGCTGGTGGACATGGAGACCGACCTGTTCGCCACCTGCGCCTACGTCGACGTCGACCTGGAGGAGGGCTCCGCCTGGTGCGTGCGCGCCGGACACCTGCCGCCGCTGCTGCGCCACCCCGACGGCACCACCGAGGTCACCGAGACCGAGGGCGGCCCGCCGCTCGGTGTGGTCACGCAGGCCGACTTCCCGATGAGCCCGCTCAGACTGCAGCCCGGCACGGTGGTCGCCCTGACCACGGACGGCCTCGTCGAGTCCGCCAGGGCCGACATCGACGAGGGCGTCGACCGCCTCGTGCGGCAGCTGTCCGCCGCCGACCCCGCCCACCTCGGGCTCGTCGCCGACGCCCTCCTCGGCAACGCCCCGCGCAGCGACGACGTCGCCCTGCTCCTCCTGCGCTACGACGGGATGGCGCTGCGCCCGCTGCGGGAGAGCTGGACGGTGTGGCGCGTGCCCCAGGCGGTCGGCCACGCCCGCCGCTTCACCCGGCGCACGCTGCGCTCGTGGGGTGTCACCAAGGGACTGGACCCCGTCCTCCTGGTCGTCTCCGAACTCGTCACCAACGCCCTGGTGCACACCGACGGCCAGGTCCGCCTCGACATCACCCTCATCAACGACCGGCTGCGCATCGCGGTCGCCGACACCTCGCCCCGCTCGCCGGTCAAGCCGACCAGCATCGGCTGGGAGGCCACGGGCGGCCGCGGCATCCTGCTCGTCGAGGCGGTGTCGGCGGCGTGGGGAACGGTCCCGGCCAGCGGCGGCAAACAGGTGTGGGCCGAGCTGGTGCTGGCGCGCTGAACGGCCCGGGGCCCGAAGGTCCCGGGCCTTCGGCCCGCGCGCTGAGCGGCCCGGGACCTTCGGGCCCCGGGCCCTCGGCCCTCAGGCGAGCTTCTTCAGCAGCTCGTCGGCGAGCGGCGCGGAGGACGCCGGGTTCTGGCCGGTGACCAGGTTCCGGTCGACGACCACGTTCGGCGCCCACGGCTCACCGGCCCGTACGCTGACGCCCGCTTCGGTGAGGCGGTCCTGCAGCAGCCACTTCGCCCGGTCGGCGAGGCCGCCCTGGATCTCCTCGGCGTTGGTGAACGCGGCCACGTCGTAGCCCGCGAAGGCGTTGCTCCCGTCGGCCCGCACCGCGGCCAGCAGCGCCGCCGGACCGTGGCAGACGACACCGAGCGGCTTGCCCGACTCCAGGGCCAGGGCCAGCAGCCGGCCGGAGGCGGCGTTCACGGCGAGGTCCTCCATCGGGCCGTGGCCGCCCGGGTAGAAGACCGCCGCGTAGTCGTCCAGCGCCACGTCCTCCAGCCGGACCGGCCGCTGCAGCTCGGTGAAGGAGTCCAGCGCCTTGGCGATCCGGTCGGCGCCCTCCTGGCCGCCGTTCACCTCGGGCGCGAGGGAGGCCTGGTCGACGGTGGGCACGACACCGCCGGGCGTGGCGACGACGATCTCGTGACCGGCCGCCTTGAACGCCTCGTACGGGGCGACGGCCTCCTCGGCCCAGAACCCGGTGGGGTGCCGGGTGCCGTCGGCCAGGGTCCAGTGGTCGGCGCCGGTGACGACGAAGAGGATCTTCGACATGGTGATGCTTCTCCTTGACTCGAGCGATACCACGACGGTAGGGCGTCCGTCCCCAGGAATTCCAATGCCGGATCCAATGGCTGCCATAGGAATGTTCATGGGTCGGCTGCTCTAGGCTCGGGTCCGTGAGGCACAGCGACCCGCTCGGTTCGACCGCGCAGCCCGACCTGAACCTGCTGCGCACCTTCCTCGCCGTGTACCGGTCGGGGTCCTTCACGGCCGCCGCGCACCTCCTGGGCCTGTCCCAGCCGACCGTCACCACGCAGATCCGCTCGCTGGAGCGGCAGATGCGCCGCGAACTGTTCGAACGGCTGCCGCGCGGCGTCGCGCCGACCGCCGTGGCCGACGAGCTCGCCGCCCGGATCGCCGCACCGCTCGACGCGCTCGCCGCCGCCACCGGGCACGGCACACCCGCACGGGCGCGGCCCGAGCCGGTCCACCTGGCCGGCCCCGCCGAGCTGCTGTCCACGCGGGCACTGCCCGCACTCGCCCCGCTCGTCACCCAAGGGGTACGGCTGCGCGTCACCACGGGCCTGACCGACCCCCTGCTCGACGAACTGCGCACCGGCCGCCACGACCTGGTGATCGCCACGACCCGGCCGCGCGGCCGCACCCTGTCCGCGGTGCCGCTCACGGACGAGGAGTTCGTCCTGGTGGCCGCACCCGTCTGGGCCGACCGCGTCAGGGACCGCCTGGCCGCCGAGGGACCGGTCGCCCTGCACGACGTGCCGCTGATCACCTACGCCGAGGACCTGCCGATCGTCCGTCGCTACTGGCGGCACGTCTTCGGCAGGCGCCTGAACGGTCGCGCCGCCGTCTCCGTGCCCGACCTGAGAGCGGTCCTGGCCCTGGTCACGGCCGGCGCCGGCTTCAGCGTGCTGCCGCGCTACCTGTGCGCCGAGGAACTGGCGGCCGGCGCCCTCGTCCCGCTCGACGAACCCGAGGACGCGCCGATCAACACCGGCTTCCTCGTCCAGCGGCCGGGCACCTCGGACAACCCGCACGTCGCCCTCGTACGCGACCGCCTGCTGCAGGCGGCCCGCGCCTGGTGATCAGGGCGCGCCCACGGGTACCCGGAGCGCGAACCCGAGAGAACCGACGAAAAGCAGACGAAAAGCCGACGAAAAACCCACGAAAACCGAGGAAAAGCCGAGGAAAAGCCGAGGAAAGGGGCACGTCATGGCTCAGCATGTCCGCGACATCATGACCAGTGATCCGGTGACCGTCGAGCCGCAGACCTCCGTCGCCCAGGTGGCCCGCATCATGCGCGACGAGGACCTCGGAGCCGTCCTGGTGACGGACGGCGACGAGCTGCGGGGCCTGGTGACCGACCGCGACCTGGTGGTCCGGTCGATCTGTCAGGGCGGCGACCCCGAGCAGATCACCGTGGCCGGCGCGTGCAGCGAGGACCTGGTCACCGTCACGCCCGACGAGGACCTGGACCACGCGGTGCAGCTGATGCGCGAGCACTCCGTACGCCGCATCCCGGTCGTCGACCACGGACACCCCGTGGGCATCGTCTCCATCGGCGACCTGGCCATGGAACGCGACCCGGAGTCGGCACTGGGCGACATCAGCGCGGCCAAGCCCAACACGTAAGCCCGGCACGGACGCCGGTACCTCAAGGTCCCGCGCACACCCCGAACGGGGGCCGTGCGCGGGACCGTGCGTATGCCCGGCCGGCAACTGGGGCCCCGCGCGGGTGGGTTCGGCCCCCGCATGTCCGGCCGGCGCCCACCCTCACGCCCCGACCTGCTCCGCACGTCACGACTGCCCGGGTTTGTTCGGATCGACGCCGGGGACTCGAACAAGCAGCGGATGCAGAAGGAAGATGATGTGTCGTGACCTCACAGACGAGTGAGAAGCCCGCCGTACGCCGGCCCGAGACGGGCTGGGCGAGAGCCCGCCGACTGCGCGGCAAGGCCGCGCTGCGCACCTGCCTGCCGGCCGTCGAGGACCGCGGTGCCCCCGGTACACCTCTGCCGGCCCAAGAGGGCAACATCGTCAGGGGCGAGGACTGACGGCCGACGGCCGCGACAACCCGTCGTAATCAACAAGTAAACAGACGATGTTCCGTTCCGCCGGAGTGCGGCTAAGGTGAGGCAGATGAAGGCTCTCGTGCTCGCCGGCGGCGCCGGAACACGGCTCAGGCCGATCACGCACACATCGGCCAAACAACTCGTGCCCGTGGCCAACAAGGCCGTGCTCTTCTACGGGCTGGAGTCCCTAGCGGACGCCGGCATCACCGAAGTAGGCATGATCGTCGGGGACACCGCGCCCGAGATCGAGGAAGCCGTCGGCGACGGCTCCAAGTTCGGCCTGCAGGTCACCTACATACCCCAGGAGAAGCCCCTGGGCCTGGCCCACGCGGTGCTGATCGCCCGGGACTACCTCGGCGACGACGACTTCGTGATGTACCTGGGCGACAACTTCATCGTCGGCGGCATCACCGACCTCGTCGACGAGTTCCGCCGCAACCGGCCCGACGCCCAGATCCTGCTCACGCGCGTCGCCGACCCGCGCGCCTTCGGCGTCGCCGAACTCGACGACTCCGGCCAGGTGATCGGCCTGGAGGAGAAACCCGACCGGCCCAAGAGCGACCTCGCCCTGGTCGGGGTGTACCTGTTCACGCCCCGGATCCACGAGGCGGTCCGCGCCATCAAGCCGTCCTGGCGCGGCGAACTGGAGATCACCCACGCCATCCAGCACCTCATCGACTCCCGCGCCGACGTGCGTTCCACGGTCATCCAGGGCTACTGGAAGGACACCGGGAACGTCGGCGACATGCTGGAGGTCAACCGTACGGTCCTCGAAGGCATCGAGCGCCGGATCGACGGCGACGTGGACGCCGGGTCCGAGACCATCGGGCGGGTCGTCGTCGAAGAGGGCGCCCGGGTCGTCAACTCACGCATCGTCGGGCCCGCCATCATCGGCTCGGGGACCGTCGTCAGCGACTCCTATGTCGGGCCCTTCACCTCGATCGCGGAGAACTGCCGGATCACCGACAGTGAACTGGAGTTCTCCATCGTGCTGCGGGACTCCTCGATCCTCGGCGTCGCCCGGATCGAGGCCTCGCTGATCGGCCGGCACGTCGAGGTGACGCCGGCGCCCAGCGTCCCCAGCGCCCACCGCTTCGTCCTCGGAGACCACAGCAAGGTGCAGATCCATTCATGAACCTCCTCGTCACCGGCGCCGCCGGGTTCATCGGCTCCCGCTACGTCCGCATGCTGCTCGACTCCGACGCGCCCGACGCGCCGCGGATCACCGTGCTGGACAAGCTCACCTACGCGGGCACCCTCGACAACCTCGAACTCGACCACCCACGACTGGAGTTCGTGCAGGGCGACATCTGCGACGCCGCCCTCGTCGACAAACTCATGGCCGACGCCGGCCAAGTGGTGCACTTCGCCGCCGAGTCCCACGTGGACCGCTCCATCGAGGGCGCCGCCGACTTCGTGCGCACCAACGTGCTCGGCACACAGACCCTGCTGGACGCGGCCCTGCGGCACGGCGTGCAGACGTTCGTGCACATCTCCACCGACGAGGTCTACGGCTCCATCGAGTCCGGCTCCTGGCCCGAGAGACACCCGCTGAGCCCCAACTCCCCGTACTCGGCGTCCAAGGCATCCTCCGACCTGCTGGCCCTCGCCTACCACCGCACCCACGGCCTGGACGTGCGGGTCACCAGATGCTCCAACAACTACGGCCCGCACCAGTTCCCCGAGAAGGTCATCCCGCTGTTCGTCACCAACCTCCTCGACGGGAAGAAGGTCCCGCTGTACGGGGAGGGCCTGAACGTGCGCGACTGGCTGCACGTCGAGGACCACTGCCTCGGCATCGAACTCGTCCGCACCAAGGGCCGCCCCGGCGAGGTCTACAACATCGGCGGCGGCACCGAGCTCAGCAACAAGGAACTGACCGCCCTGCTCCTCGAAGCCTGCGGGGCGACCTGGGACATGGTGGAGCACGTCGAGGACCGCAAGGGCCACGACCTGCGGTACTCCGTCGACTGGAGCAAGGCCCGCGACGAGCTCGGCTACCGCCCCCGCCACGACTTCGAAACCGGTCTCGCCGACACCGTCGCCTGGTACCGGGACAACCGCGCCTGGTGGGAGCCCCTGAAGCGACGTGTCGCGAAGGAGCGCGCATGAGGTGGCTGGTCACCGGCGCGGGCGGCATGCTCGGCCGGGACGTCGTCGACGAACTGACCCGGCGCGGCGCACACGTGACGGGCCTCGACCGCGCCGCCCTCGACATCACCCGGCCCGAGGCCCTCGACGCGGCCCTGGGCGACCACCGTCCCGACATCGTGGTCAACTGCGCCGCGTACACCGCCGTCGACGACGCCGAGACCGACGAGGCCCGCGCGCTGCGCGTCAACGGCGACGGGCCGCGGCTGCTCGCCCGCGCCTGCGCCGCACACGCCGCCCGCCTGGTCCACGTCTCCACCGACTACGTCTTCGACGGCGACGCCCGTGCCACCCCCTACCCGGAGGACCATCCCCCCGCCCCGCGCACCGCCTACGGCCGCACCAAGCTCGCCGGAGAGCGCGCCGTGCGCGAGGAACTGCCCGAGGCGAGCGTGATCGTGAGAACCGCTTGGCTCTACGGGGTGCACGGCAGTAACTTCGTCCGCACGATGATCGGCCTCGAGGCCCGTCGCGACACCGTCGACGTCGTCGACGACCAGCGCGGGCAGCCGACCTGGAGCGCGGACGTCGCCGAGCGGATCGCCGACCTCGGCCCCCGCGTCGGACCCGGCGTCAACGGCGTCCTCCACGCCACCAGCTCCGGCGAGGCCACCTGGTACGACCTGGCCCGGGAGGTGTTCCGCCTGATCGGCGCCGACCCGGAGCGGGTGCGGCCCACCACCAGCGCGGCCTTCCCCCGGCCCGCGCCGCGCCCCGCCTACAGCGCCCTCGCGCACGACAGGTGGCAGGACATCGGCCTGCCGCCGCTGCGCGACTGGCGTGCCGCCCTGGACGAAGCACTGCCCCGTATCCGCAAGGAGTCCCCTTCGTGAAACGCCACGAGTTCCTCCGGGAACTGCACAAGGTCAGCGCCAACCGCAACTACCTGGAGATCGGTGTCAACGACGGCCGCAGCCTGCGGCTGTCCCGCGTGCCCAGCATCGCGATCGACCCCGCCTTCAAGGTGGTCTCGGAGCTGAAGTGCGACGTCCACCTGGTGAAGGCCACCAGTGACGACTTCTTCGCCCGCGACAACCCCCTGCAGCACCTCAAGGGCGGCCGTCACCCCCTGCGCAACCTGCGCCGGGGCCGCAGCCCCTTCGGCTACTGGCGCCGCACCACGCTCGACCTGTCGTTCATCGACGGCATGCACCTGTTCGAGTACGCGCTGCGCGACTTCATGAACGTCGAGAAGCACTCGGACTGGGCCAGCGTGATCGTCTTCGACGACATGCTGCCGCGCAGCATCGACGAGGCCGCCCGCGACCGGCACACCAACGCCTGGACCGGCGACGTCTACAAGATCATCGAGATTCTGACGCGATACCGCCCCGACCTGGTGACCGTCCAGGTCGACACCCAGCCCACCGGCCAGCTGCTGGTCTTCGGCGCCGACCCGAAGAACACCGTGCTGCACGAGAAGTACGACGAGATCATCGCCGAGTACGAGGTGCCCGACCCGCAGAAGGTGCCCGAGGCGATCCTGGAGCGGGCCGGGGCGGTGCCGCCCGAGGCGCTGCTGGAGGCGGGCTTCTGGCGCGCGCTCACCCAGGCCCGCAACCGTGGCCTGCCCCGCTCCGTGGGCTGGGAGCCGCTGCGCCGGGCCCTGCAGCAGGTCGGCGTCAGCCGCTGAGCGACGGTGTCGGCCCGCCGCCCGCGGGCAGCGGCCGACACCGGCTCCCGGCCGGTCAGCCGCCGAGCCCCCGGCCGCGCAGCTCCTCGTAGTACGCGCGGCAGGCCTCGTACGACGGCAGCAGGCCCGTGCGCTCCGCTTCGGCGAGCGACGGCGCCTGCTCGTCCTTGGGCGACAGCACCGGCGTGATCCCCTCGGGCCACTCGATGCCGAGCGCCGGGTCCAGCGGGTGGATGCCGTGCTCGCGTTCCGGCGCGTAGCCGGTCGAGCACAGGTACACCACCGTGGCGTCGTCGGTCAGTGCCATGAAGGCGTGCCCGAGGCCCTCGGCGAGGAACACCGCGTGCCGGGTGCCCTCGTCGAGCCGTACGGCCTCCCACCGCCCGTAGGTGGGCGAACCCACCCGGATGTCGATCACCACGTCGAGCACCGCGCCGCGCACGCACGTGACGTACTTGGCCTGCCCGGGCGGCACATCGGCGAAGTGCACCCCGCGCAGCACGCCCCGGCGCGAGACGGAGCAGTTGGCCTGCGCCAGCTGAAGGTCGTAGCCGAGGGCCTCACGGAACTCGGCGCCGCGATACCACTCGTGGAAGCTGCCCCGGTCGTCCGGGAAGACCTTGGGCTCCAGCACCCAGGCGCCGTCGATTCCCAGGGGTCGCATGACTTACCGTCCTCCAGAGTTGACGCGGGACATCACTTTTCCACGGGCGGTGCCGAGCACCCGCCGCGCCCTGCGCACCAGCCGCCTGACGACACCCGGCACCGGCACCGGCACCACCCGCACTCCGCCGGCCCCGCCGCGCAGCGCGAACGGCAGCACCGTGAAGCCCGGCTCGGCGGCGGCCGGGTCGAGGCACAGCGCGGGCCGCCAGATCCCGCGGGTCCGGGCGGAGGGCAGCGTGGCCACCAGCAGCGCCCCCGGTCCCTCCGGGGCGGGCGACAGCGTGCCGGGCACGTGCACGGACCTGCCGGACGAGGTGAGCCTGAGCCGCACCTCGGTGTCGGCGGGAACGTGCAGCGGCAGCAGGGCCGTGAGGCGGTCGCCGGACACGGTGACGTCCGTACGCTTCACCCCGCCCAGGCCGAGCCGCTTGCCGCCGACGCCGGCGTCCAGGGAGAGGTTGCCGTGCGGCTGGGTCCAGTACGGCAGGACCGGGCGGCCTGCGAAGAGCCCGGCGGGCGGCGTGGGGCGGCCGGCACGCGGGGCCGGGCCCAGCCGGCACTCCTTGGTCCAGCCGCCCAGCTTGACCCGGACCACCGCGTCCCAGACCCCGCCTCCCGGCAGGGCGGCCGGGTCGACGGTGGCCGTCGCCCGCAGCACCAGCCGGACCCGCTCGCCGTCCCCGACGGGCACCGTCTCGCGGGTGAACTCCACGGGCTGGAAGTACTGGGCGGAGCTGGAGCGTTCACGCAGCAGCAGATCAGCGGTGGCCTGGCCGAAGCGGGCGGCGGTCTCCGCGCCCACCCACGCCACCGCCTCGGACACGTCCTTCGGCGCGTCCTCCAGCGGGGTGCGGACGACGTCGGCGGGGAACGTCAGCGGCTCACCGGCACAGGCGTACTCGGCGGTGAACCCGATCCGCAGCGCGCCGTCCCGCCATTCCACGGTCCCGGGGGCGGCCTTGGGCGCGACACCGGCCTCCCACTCGGCGAAGGCCACGACGTCCTCGTACCGGTCGGCCGCGGTCAGCGCGGCGACGACCTGCTGCGTCGGCTGCAGCCCGGCCGCGACGCCGGGGCCGAACCGCTCCACGACGACCTTGTGGATCTCCGTGAACAGCTCCCTGCGGTAGTCGTCCGGCAGCGCCAGGAGGCGCCGGGCCCGCAGCCGCTCGACCATCTCCACGCGCAGCCAGCGCCGGAAGAGCTTGTCGCGCAGCGGCCCCGGCTCGGTGTACCGCTCGACGACGTCGAGGGCCTCGCGGAGGTTGTTGAAGTAGCCAACGGGATCGAAGCGCTGGAAACCGGCGTTGGAGGCGTCGTCGCGCCGCAGGTGGTAGTAGCAGACGTAGTCGCTGAGCACGGAGATGTTGTCCGCGCGCAGGAACGCCTCCGTGACGAAGACGTGGTCCTCCAGGCGCCGTCTGCCCTCGGGGAAGCGCAGGCCGATGCGGTCGAGGAACGCGCGGCGGAACATCTTGTGCGGGGTGAGGCTGTCGATCAGCGGCGCGTTGTCGACGGTGGCGCGCGGGTGGTTGCGGCGGAACAGCTCCACCGGCACGCCGCGGTTCTTGCCGGCCATCTTGCCGATGACGACGTCGGCGTCGTTGGCCACGCCGTAGTCGTACATCCGCTCCAGGGCCTCGTCGCCGAGGTAGTCGTCGTTGTCGACGAACATCACGTACTCGCCCCGGGCGGCCTCGATGCCGACGTTGCGGGGCTTGCCCGACCAGCCGGAGTTCTCCTGGTGGATGACCCGCATGCGGGGGTCCTCGGCGGCGAGCGCGTCGAGCCGGGCCGGGGTCTCGTCGGTGGAACCGTCGTCGACGAAGATCGCCTCGTATTCGTCGGGCGGCAGGGACTGCCGCTGCAACGAGGAGATGCAGTCCTCGATGTAGTTCCCCGGGTTGTAGACCGGGATGATGACGCTGACCTTGACCGGCATCGGGATTCCGGGCCCCTTCGGGTTGCTTGCCGTTGACGTGCTGGTTTGGTGCGCGTTGCCTGATGCTAACCCTCTGGGGGACATGGTCTCACCGCTCGGCCACCGCTGAGACCCTGACGTGATCATCGCCATCGGTTCTCACCGGGCCGTCGGACCCGGCCACTTGGGGTGGAGCGCCGGTCAGCCGGCGACGTCGACGCCGTATTTCCGCGCGAGGGTGTCCAGGCCGTGGTCGTAGCCCTGGCCGACGGTGCGCAGCCGCCAGAGCGGACCGCGCCGGTAGAGCTCGGCGAGCAGCAGGGTGCGCTCGGTCGTGGCGGCGTCCAGGGTCGCCTGGACCAGGGGCGCGGCGCTCGTGCCCGGGCCGGAGCCGATGTGGACCGCGCCGACGTCCCCGAACGTGGCCGCGCCGTCGATGGCGGCCGCGACCACCACCTTGCGGGCCGCGGGCGGCAGTGCCGCGAGGTCGACGCTGACGGTCTGCTCCGTCGGCCCGTCGCTGTGCAGCCGCACGGTGCCGCCAGGGTTCTCCGGAGCGCCGTAGAACACGAAGTCCTCGTCGCAGGCGACCTGTTCGTCCTCGTCGACCACGAAGGCGACCACGTCGATCTCGCAGGACGTCTGCTGGGCCCAGGACGCGGTGACGGTCCACCGCGGCGCCGGCACCGGCCCGTTCGGCCGCGGCAGGTCCACGACGCCGCCGCGCGGCAGGACGTACGCGGCGGTCCGCCGCCCCTCCCGGTACGACAGCGGGGCGACGACCGGGGCGTCCAGCCAGGGGGCGTCGTACGTCGGGACCTCGAGGGCGGTGATCCGCTTCATACGGCGGTCCCGCTCGCCCCCGTCGAGGAGGACGACATCGGTGACGCTCGCGGAGAGGTTGATCGCCGCGGCACCGCCGAGCTCCACGATCCGGCCCCGGGCGGCCACGGCCTCGGGATGCGTGCCACCGAGCACCAGGACACGGCGTCCGGACAGGGGGCGGACGGGCTGGTGCCCGTGGGGTGGTGAGGCGGACGCCGAGGGCCTCGGGGCCGGAACGGTGGGGGAGTCGGGCGAGTTGGGGGATGAGCTCGGCTGAACCGAGGCAGGGGCAGGAACAGGGACGAGCGCGGGCGCCGCGGATGCGGCGGCCGAAGGCACCTCCGCCTGCTGCCCGGACCGCCCCCGCTCATGAGGCGTCCCCGGCCGTACGTCCCCCAACAGCCGCAGGAACGTGGCCTCGTCGAGCACCGGCACCCCCTCGGTGCGGGCCCGTCGCGCCTTGCCGGAGCCGGACGAGGCGTCGTTGGCGACCAGCACGCTGGTGTGCCGGCTGACGGACGTCATGACGTTCAGCCCGGCCTCGACGGCACGCCGCTCCAACTCGGCCCGCGGCGCCTGGGTCTCCCCGGTGATCGCGACCTTCATGCCCTGCACCAGCGGCCCGTCCGGGGCCGGCCGTCCCGGATTGCGGTACGCGCAGGGCGTCTTGGGCGCCCGGGGCGCGAACCGCGGGTCCTGGCGCGGCGGGCACGGCACCAGCGGCAGCGGCAGACCGAGGCGGGCCGCCTCCCGCAGCGAGGCGCGCAGGACGCCGGCCAGCACGCGGGTGTCGTCGAGGGCGTCGTGCGCCTTCACCTGCCGTACGCCGTAGTGGGCGGCGAGCGTGCCCAGGGTGAGGTCGTCGGTCGGTGGGTCCACCCGCCGGTTGAGGGCGAGGGTGCACAGCCGCCGGGTCACCGGGAGCGGTGCTCCGGCACGGGCGAACTCGTGGGCGAGGAAGTCGTAGTCGAACTGGGCGTTGTGCGCCACGAACACGCGGTCCCGCAGCAGCGCGCCGATCCGCTCCGCGACCCGGTCGAAGGCCGGCGCACCGCGCAGCCGCTCGGCGGTCAGGCCATGGACGTGCACCGGGCCCGGATCGCAGCCGGGGTCGAGCAGCGTCGAGAACTCGCCGGTCTGCTGCCCGTCCGGCGTCAGCGTCACCACCGCCACGGACAGCACCCGGTCCCGGCGCGCGACCAGGCCGGAGGTCTCCACGTCCACCACCGCCCACTCGTGGGCGTAGTCGCGCAGGACGGACATATCGAGGGCGGGTGAGGCGAGAGACATGGAGGAAGGATGGTGCGATCTTCACCCGTCCTTCAACTCGGATGCCGATTCATCCGCATAAGTGCGCTTCGGGGCCACCCTCTAGGCTGATGTCGTGCGTCTGCTTCTCATGTCCGACACCCACCTCCCCAAGCGCGCGAAGGAACTGCCCGCCCCGCTGCTGGCGGAGCTCCCGCATGCGGACGTCGTCTTCCACGCCGGGGACTGGGTCGACACGGCCACCCTCGACCTGCTGGACAGCCGCTGCCGCCGGCTCGTCGGCGTGTACGGCAACAACGACGGGCCGGAGCTGCGCGCCCGGCTGCCGGAGGTGGCGTACGCCGAACTCGGCGGCCTGCGCTTCGGCGTCGTCCACGAGACGGGGCCCGCGCAGGGCCGTGCGGCGCGCTGCGCCGCCCGCTTCCCCGACCTGGACGTCCTCGTCTTCGGCCACAGCCACATCCCCTGGGACACCACCGCCCCGACCGGCCTGCGCCTGCTCAACCCGGGTTCCCCGACCGACCGCCGCCGCCAGCCGTACTGCACGTACATGACCGCAACGGTCGCCGACGGCCGGCTCGGCGAGGTCGAGCTGCACCGGTTGCCGCCGCGCTAGGCCCTGTCGTCAAACTCCCGCCTGGTCCGCGACGCCATGCACGCACTCTCGCCGCACCGGGCCCCGGCCCAAGTACGTTCACACTCCCTGAACGGCACCCGGTCCTTCCTGGCCGCCCCGGGTGTGGGGCGGGTGTACGGCCCCCTCGGTGGCGGTCAGCGGGGCACCGCTGCCGCCCCAGCGCAGCGCAATGATCTCCGCGGCGACGGACACGGCCACCTCCTCGGGCGTACGGGCCCCGAGGTCCAGCCCGACCGGCGAGCGCAGCCGGGACAGCTCACGCTCGCCGAGACCGGCCTCGACCAGGCGTTTCATGCGGTCGGTGTGCGTACGGCGGCTGCCCATCGCCCCGATGTACGCGGCCGGGCGGCGCAGTGCCTCCCGCAGCAGCGGCACGTCGAACTTCGGGTCGTGGGTGAGGACGCAGATCACGGTGCGCTCGTCGGTGCCGGTCTCGCGCAGGTACCGGTGCGGCCACTGCACGACCACCTCGACGCCGTCCGGGAAGCGCCGGGGCGTGGCGAAGACCGGGCGGGCGTCGCAGACGGTGACCCGGTAGCCGAGGAAGGCACCGATGCGGGCCACGGCCGCCGCGTAGTCGATCGCGCCGAAGACCAGCATGCGCGGCGGGGGAGCGAACGACTGCAGGAAGACGCCGACCGCGTCCTCGCGGCGCTGGCCGCGCGGCCCGTAGTGCCGCAGTCCCGTGCCGCCGAGGGCCAGCTCGCCGCGCGCGTCGGCGGTGACGGCCGCGTCCAGGCCGGCCGTGCCCAGCGTGCCGGTGACCCGGTCCGGCCAGACGGCGAGCGTGACCCCGCGCGGCGACGGTCCGCCGGTCACCGTGGCCACGGTCACCGGCTCGCCCGCGGTGACCGACGTCGCCACGGCACCGAAGGACGGATCCCGCTCCGGCGTCACGGGACGCACCAGTACGGTGATCTCACCGCCGCAGGTCAGCCCCACCGCGAAGGCGTCCTCGTCGCTGTACCCGAAGGTCTCCAGCCGCGCCTCGCCGCTCGCCACGACCTCCCGCGCCAGCTCGAACACCGCGCCCTCGACACACCCCCCGGACACGCTGCCCACGACCTCGTCGTCCGGGCCGACGGCCATCGCCGCGCCCGGGTCGCGCGGTGCGCTGCGGCTGACGTCGACCACGGTCGCCAGGCCGAAGGGAATCCGGGCCGCGTACCAGCGGCCGAGCACCGGGAGAATCTCACGCACGATCCGCTCCTTCCACCGCGGGCACACCTGCCGAGTACCCGCCACCGGTCGGCACCGCGCCCGCCGGTCGTCGAGGCGCTGCGGCGGGCGGCCACCCGGGTGTACGAGCCGGTGCACGGTTTCCGGACCGAGGGGCCGGTGGACACGCCGGACGCCCTGCTGCCGGTGCTGGCGGGGCTCGGGGCCGTACCGCGGACGAACAGGAAGGAGTTCCCGTCGAACGTGACGCGGCGCGTGGGCGGCCGAGATGGCCGAGACTGAACTTACTCCGGAGTCAGGGGTGTTGACGGTGTCCTGATATCGCCGGACTGTAGTGGACATGCCGAATATACGTGCCCGGCTGCTTGTCGTTCTCGTCGTCCTCTCCGCGTGCCTGACGGTGGCGGGCCCCTCGCCCGCCACCGCCGCACCGACTCCCCGCTCCCTCTGGTTCGACGGATCACCCCTCACCGTGCGGGACGGCCGCTTCACCGACCGCTTCGGCCGCGAGGTCGTGCTGCGCGGCTACAACGTCTCCGGCGAGACCAAACTGGAGGAGAACGGCGGCCTGCCCTTCGCCTCGGTCGCCGACGCGCGCAAGTCAGCCGCCGCGCTGCGTGCCCTGGGCGGCGGCAACACGATCCGCTTCCTGCTGTCCTGGGCGCACGCCGAACCCCGACGCGGCACGGTGGACACGGCCTACCTGGCCGCCGCCACCGACCAGATGCGCGCCTTCCTCGACGCGGGCATCCGCGTCTACCCCGACTTCCACCAGGACCTGTACTCCCGGTACCTCTTCGACCAGGACAGCTGGTACACGGGCGACGGCGCTCCCAAGTGGGCCGTGGACGCCGGGAACTACCCCGACGAGTCCTGCGGGATCTGCTTCTTCTGGGGGCAGAACATCACCCAGAACGAGGCCGTGAAGCAGGCGTCGTACGACTTCTGGCACAACGCCCACGGGGTGCAGGACGCCTTCCTCGCCACCGCCGAGAAGACCATGGCGTACGTTCAACTGCACCTAACGGCCGGGCAGTTCGCGGGCGTCGTCGGCTTCGACCCCTACAACGAGCCGCACGCGGGCGTGTACGACTCCGGGCAGACCAGCCGGGCCTGGGAACGGGACGTGCTGTGGCCCTTCTATGAGAAGTTCCGGGCCCGCATGGACGCGGCCGGCTGGCGCGACAAGCCCGCCTTCGTCGAGCCGAACCTGTTCTGGAACGCCAACCTCGACTTCCAGAAGCAGGAGGGCGGCCTGCTGGACGCCGGCAGGCTAGGACCGCGCTACGTCTTCAACACCCACTTCTACGACCAGAAGGCCATCTCCGGGATCTTCATGCCGGGCAAGGCGGCGGACGGCCAGTACGCGGGCGACTTCCGCACGGTCCGCGACCGGGCCGCGGCGGCGGACACGGCCGCCGTCGTCAGCGAGTTCGGGCATCCGCTGTCGGGCACCGTCTCCGACAAGGCCCCGACCGTCCTGAAGGCGATGTACCAGGCCCTCGACTCCCGTCTCCCGGGCGCGCGTTGGTGGTCGGACCCGGCGGCCTCCGGCCCGGTGCTCTCCGGGACGCAGTGGCAGTGGGACATCTACAACGGACGCCACCGCGAGCTGATGAACGGCAACCCCGACAAGGTGCTCTCCAAGGGCGACGCCTGGAACGACGAGGACCTGTCGGCCGTACGCCTCGACGACACCGGAAAGGTGACGCTGCGTCAGGACGCGCGGCTGCTCGACCGGCTCTATCCGAGCGCCACGTCCGGCACGACCGTCGCCTTCACCTACGAGGACCGCTCCCGGGACGGCTCGGCGACCCTGACCTGGAACCCGGTGCCGAGTTCGCTGCCGAACGTGGCGCGGCTGGTCGGCTCCGGCCAGTACGGGCTGCTGCTGTGGCGCTCCGACGGCGGCTCGGCGCCCACCGAACTGCATCTGCCGGCGTCCTTCCCGGCCTCGGCGACCACGGTCGTCTCCGACCTGGGCACCGTCCACAGCCCGCCGTCCTACACTCCGGAGACCCCCATCGGGGTGGCCGCCGAACCCGGCGGCACGGGCAGCCGCCGCCTGCTGCTCACCGCGCCGGACGCGGGCGTCCTGCACTACGCGCTGGTGACCAACGGGGCGACGGCTCCCTCGCCGGACCTGCTGGGCGCGGCCCGCGCCGAGCTGGCGGCGTGGGCCGCGCGCTCCGTCGGCTGATCAACTGACGGACGGGCCGGTCCAGCCGGCCCGCACATGACCGAGACGTACGCGCTGGGGATGGTCGCCGACCGGCACGGACACCGTCTTCCCGCCGGTGGCGAAGTCGATGGCCGTCACCTGGTCGGCGCCGCTCTCGGAGACCACGCAGCTCCTGCCGTCACCGCTGACGGTGGCCCAGTACGGCTTGGACACGGTGACGAGCGGGCCCTGCCGGAGCGTGCCGCGGTCGACGACCGTCGCGTAGTCGTCCATGGTGCCCGCGACGCACAGCTTGCTGCCGTCGGGGCTCATCGAGATGCCGTGGTGGCGCGAGTCGTTGACGAAGGTGGTGCGGTCGTCGCTGGTCGCCGGGTTCTTCGGCAGCGTCTTCGTACGGGTGATCTCGTCGGTGGCGAGGTCGTACTCGAAGAAGCCGTTGAAGAACGACACCTGGAAGTACAGCTTGGACTCGTCGGGGGAGAAGACGGCGGGGCGGACGGCGTCGGAGTGGTCGCTGAGACCGATCGCGTCGAGGCGTTCGCGCATGTCGATCACCTTGACCTGCTTGAACGTCGTCGCGTCGACGACGGTGATGCGCCGGTCGCCCTTCGTCCAGTCCAGCCAGGTGGCGTCGAGCGCGGTGTTCACCTCGCCGATGGACATGTTCCAGATGTGCTTGCCGTCCCTGGAGAAGATGTTCTCGTGCGGCTTGTCGCCCGTGGCGAACGAACCGAGCTGCTTGCCGGTGGTGATGTCCAGCACGTGCACGGTGTTCGCGGTGGAGGCGGATACCGCGACCCGGGTGCCGTCGGGGGAGACCGCCATGTGGTCGGAGCGGTAACCGGCCACCGGGAAACGCCAGTTGATCCGCCCGGTGGCGAGATCGAGTGACACGACGTCGGCGAAGCTCGGCCGGGAGACCACCACCGACTTCCCGTCCGGCGTGGAGTACATGTCGTCGACGAACTGGTCGTGGCCCTCGCCGACGCTGTTGCGGATGGCCATGAAGTAGATCCACTTGATCGGGTCGGCGTTGATCTCGGCCAGCCGCTGCTCCTTGTCGGGGATGACGTTGATACGGCCGATCTTTCCGAAGTCGCCGGTCGATCTGATGACGTCAGCGGTGCCGTCCCAGTTGTTGCCCACGAACAGCACCTCGCGCAGCGCGGCGGAGGAGTGCGGGGCGGCCGTGGCGGCGGTCGCAGCGGTCATGGTCAGAACGAGAGCGGCGGCTACGGAGCACAGGTGCCTGGTTCGCAGGACAGGCATGACTGCTCCCTCCTCTGGGGTGGGCGATGTCGTGACTAGGACATGCCAAGGACGGGCCGAGAAAGCTGGACGGCCGTATCTGAACAGTCGTACTTTCAGATTGAACTTACTGCAAAGTAAGGAAGGGTGGGGCTTCTCCACAAGACCGCGTGCACGACAAAATTGACCTCTACCGAGGAAGGGAGGGCCGGTGCCGGGCAGACTCAGGGCGCCGACCGGCCGCTATGCCGGCAAGACCGCCGAGGAACGGCAGGCCGAGCGGCGCCGGCGCTTCCTGGACGCCGGGCTCCAGCTGTTCGGCGACAGCCCCGGCTACCGCTCCACCACGGTCGCGGCGCTCAGCGAGGCCGCCGGACTGTCCACGCGCCAGTTCTACGAGGAGTTCCGCACCCTGGAGGATGTCCTGGCCGCACTGCACCTCCAGGTCAACGACTGGGCGGAGGAAGCGGTCCTGAAGGCGGCGGCCGGCGCGGCCGGCCTGCCGCTCGTCGACCGCGCCGCCGCGATCTTCCACGCGTACGCCGGGAACGTCACGGCCGACCCGCGCCGGATCCGCATCACCTTCGTCGAGATCATCGGTGTCAGCCCGCGCCTGGAGGAACAGCGGCTCGCCCGCCGCGCCCGCTGGATCGACCTCATCTGCGCCGAGGCCCAGGCCGCCGCCGCACGCGGGGAGGCGGCGCCGCGCGACTACCGCCTCGCCGCGACGGGCTTCGTCGGCAGCGTCAACGGCCTGCTCCACGACTGGAGCGCGGGCTGGGTGGACGCGACGCTGGACGAGGTCGTGGAGGAACTGGTCCGGCAACTGCTGGGGATCCTGCGGCCACCGGGGTGGAGTCCGGCTGGGACGCCGTGATCGGGCTTCAGGGACCGGGCCGGGGGAGTGTCAGGGCCGGGCCGGGGATGAGTGTTGAGGTCGGGCCGGGGTGGTGAGTGTTGAGGCTCGGTCCGGGTGGTGAGCAGGTCCGCAACCGGAGCGTGCCGACCAGTTCCCCGGTGGTCGTGGCCTTCCTACTCGTCCCAGGCCTGGATCATGGTCTGCTCGGTGATCTTGCCGTCCCGCAGCGAGATCATCGACTCGGCGAGGACGCGGACGCCGTCCGGGTACTCGCAGGACTCGCTGTAGGCGGCGCTGTCGCCCTGTACGACGCACCGCTCCAGTTTGTGCGTCATCTCGCGGCCGTAGATGTCCTCGAACATCTCGGCGATCTCTTCCCGGCCGTGCAGCACCTTGGGATGGCTGGGCTGAGCGTTGCGGTCCACGATGCGCAGTTCCGCGTCGTCCGCGTAGAGCGACAGGAGGGTCTCCGGGGTGTGTCCTTCCACGCCCCGGCGCAGTGTCTCGGTGTCGAAGGCGGGGTGTGCGGCGGTTCCCATGGTGACCTCCTTCGGGGGCACGGCCCGATGAGGAGCGGGCCGCGAAGGACCTCTCCTATCGAGGCTCCTCCGGCCCGGCGGGCCCGGCAAGCGCAACCGGGCCCTGCGCCTGACGGGTGACCGGCTGCGTACGCTGAACGTCGCCGGTGCTCAGTTGTCCGCGCTCAGTCGTCCACGCCCAGGAACTGGGTCGCCGCCAGCTCCGCGTAGAGCGGGTCGGCGGTCACGAGGTCGCGGTGGCTGCCGACGGCCCGGACCCGGCCCGCGTCCATCACCACGATCCGGTCGGCCATCGTCACCGTGGACAGCCGGTGCGCGACGACCAGGACCGTGGTCGTACGGGCCACGTCGGCCACGGTGTCGCGCAGCGCCGCCTCGTTCACCGCGTCCAGCTGCGAGGTGGCCTCGTCGAGCAGCAGCAGCCGGGGACGGCGCAGCAGAGCGCGGGCGATGGCGACGCGCTGGCGTTCGCCGCCCGACAGCTTGGTGCCGCGGTGCCCGACGAGCGTGTCGAGGCCGTCCGGCAACCGGGCGACCAGGCCGTCCAGGCGGGTCGTCTTCAGCACGCGCGCGAGGGCGTCGTCGTCCGCGTCCGGATTGCCCAGCAGCAGGTTCTCCCGCAGGGAGCCCGACAGGACCGGCGCGTCCTGCTCCACATAGCCGATGGCGGCCCGCAGTTGGGGCAGGTCCCAGTCGGCGAGGTCGCGGCCGTCGAGCGTGATCACGCCGGAGTCGGGCTCGTAGAACCGCTCGATGAGGGAGAACACGGTGGTCTTGCCCGCGCCGGACGGGCCGACGAAGGCCGTCATGCCCCGGGCGGGCACGGTGAACGTCACCCCGTGGTGGACGTAGGGCAGGTCGTCGGCGTACCGGAAGCGGACGTCCTCGAAGGCGAGCGTGGCGGGCTCCACACCGGGCGCGGGCAACGGCGCGGGCGGCGCGGCCGGCTCGGCGGGCAGACGCAGCGCCTCCTGGATGCGGGCGAGGGCGGCCGAACCCGTCTGGTACTGCGTGATCGCGCCGACGACCTGCTGGATCGGGGACATGAGGTAGAAGACGAACAGCAGGAACGCGACCAGCGTGCCGATGTCGACGGCCCCGGTCGCCACCCGCGCGCCACCCACCGCGAGCACCGTGATGAAGGCGACCTGCATCGCAAGACCCGCCGTATTGCCCGCCGCCGCCGACCACTTGGCGGCGCGCACGCTCTGCCGCCAGGACTCCTGCGCGGCCTCGTGCAGCGTCCGCTCCTCCCGGTGCTCGGCGCCGGACGCCTTCACGGTCCGCAGCGCGCCGAGGATCCGCTCCAGCGAGGCCCCCATCACGCCGACCGCGTCCTGCGCCTGCCGGCTCGCCCGGTTGATGCGCGGCACGATCACGCCGAGGACCGTTCCCGCGCCCAGGACCACCGCGAGCGTGACCCCGAGCAGCACCGGGTCCACCAGGCCCATCATCACCACGGTCGCGACCAGGGTGAGACCGCCCGTGCCCAGTCCGACGAGGGAGTCGGTGGTGACTTCTCGCAGCAGGGTCGTGTCGGAGGTGATCCGGGCCATCAGGTCGCCGGGCTCGGTGCGGTCCACGGCCGTGATCCGCAGCCGCAGCAGGTACGACGACAGGGAGCGCCGCGCGCCGAGCACCACCGACTCGGCGGTGCGCCGCAGCACGTACGAACCCAGCGCGCCCACCGCCGCGTTGGCGACGACCAGGGCCGACATCGCCAGCAGCGCGCCGGTGATGGCCCGGTCGTGCGCCAGGTCGTCGATCAGGTCCCGGGCCACCAGCGGCAGCATCAGCCCGGTCGCCCCCGTCACCAGCGAGAGCACGGCCCCCGCCAGCAGGGACCGGCGGTGCGGCCGTACGTATCCGAGGAGCAGCCGCCAGGCGGGCCGGTCGGTGTCCGTCGCTGCGATGCTCACGTCTCTCCTCCGGAGGCCTGCGAAGCACTCAGGCTACGTGGGCGGCAGCGGTCAGGGCCTGCGAAATTCGACTCCCGGTACGGCCGGTGGGCGGGCGCGCCGAGGCGAACGCGCCGGTGAGCAGTCCGGCCGGCAGACGCCCCCGTTACTGATCAGTCGCGCGTAGGGTCGAAGGGACGGACACGGCCGACGAAGGAGTCAGCACCATGGCGCAGGAAGTACGCGGCGTGATCGCGCCGGGCAGGAACGAGCCGGTGCGCATCGAGACCATCGTGGTGCCCGACCCGGGCCCGGGCGAGGCGGTCGTACGCGTCCAGGCCTGCGGGGTCTGCCACACCGACCTGCACTACAAGCAGGGCGGCATCAGCGACGACTTCCCCTTCCTGCTGGGCCACGAGGCCGCGGGCGTCGTGGAGGAGGTGGGCGACGGGGTCGCCGACGTCACGCCGGGTGACTTCGTGATCCTCAACTGGCGTGCGGTGTGCGGGAAGTGCCGCGCCTGTCTGCGCGGACGCCCCTGGTACTGCTTCGACACCCACAACGCCGAGCAGAGGATGACCCTCGCCGACGGCACCGAGCTCTCCCCGGCGCTGGGCATCGGCGCCTTCGCCGAGAAGACGCTCGTCGCGGCCGGGCAGTGCACCAAGGTCGACCCCGCCGTCTCCGCCCAGGCGGCCGGGCTGCTGGGCTGCGGCGTGATGGCCGGCATCGGCGCCGCGATCAACACCGGCGGTGTCGGCCGGGGCGACTCGGTCGCGGTCATCGGCTGCGGCGGTGTCGGCGACGCGGCCGTCGCGGGGTCGCACCTGGCCGGGGCGGCGAAGATCATCGCCGTGGACATCGACGACCGGAAGCTGGAGACCGCCCGCTCGATGGGCGCCACCCACACTGTCAACTCGCGCGAGACCGACCCCGTCGAGGCGATCCGCGAACTGAC
Source organism: Streptomyces deserti (assembly GCF_054782695.1). NCBI lineage: Bacteria > Bacillati > Actinomycetota > Actinomycetes > Kitasatosporales > Streptomycetaceae > Streptomyces > Streptomyces deserti. Next base: position 120,733 of record NZ_BAAGRZ010000013.1, on the reverse strand, counting down.
CGGCGGATTCGGCGCCGACGTCGTCATCGAGGCCGTCGGCCGCCCGGAGACGTACAAGCAGGCCTTCTACGCCCGCGACCTGGCCGGCACGGTCGTCCTGGTCGGCGTACCCACCCCGGAGATGAAGCTGGAGCTGCCGCTGCTGGACGTCTTCGGCCGCGGCGGCGCACTGAAGTCGTCCTGGTACGGCGACTGCCTGCCCTCCCGGGACTTCCCGATGCTGGTGGACCTGCATCTGCAAGGGCGCCTGGACCTGGAGGCGTTCGTCACCGAGACCATCCAACTCGACGAGGTGGAGAAGGCGTTCGAGCGGATGCACCACGGCGACGTGCTGCGCTCGGTGGTGGTGCTGTGATGACCGCCCGCGTCGAACGCCTCGTCACCTCCGGCCAGTTCACCCTCGACGGCGGCACCTGGGACGTCGACAACAACGTCTGGATCGTCGGCGACGACCACCAGGCCGTCGTCATCGACGCCGCCCACGACGCCGACGCCATCGCCGAGGCCGTCGGCGACCGCCGGCTGACGGCGATCGTGTGCACCCACGCCCACAACGACCACATCGACGCCGCCCCCGCCCTGGCCGAGCGCACCGGCGCCACCATCTGGCTGCACCGCGACGACCTGCCGCTGTGGCAGCAGACCCACCCCGACCGGGAGCCCGACGCCTGGCTGGTCGACGGCCAGGTGATCGAGGCCGCCGGCGCCGACCTGCGCGTCCTGCACACGCCGGGGCACGCGCCGGGTGCGGTCTGCCTGTACGACCCGGGCCTGGCCACGGTCTTCACCGGCGACACCCTCTTTCAGGGCGGCCCCGGCGCCACCGGCCGCTCCTACTCCCACTTCCCGACGATCATCGACTCGATCCGCGACCGGCTGCTCACCCTGCCGCCCGAGACGAAGGTCCTCACCGGCCACGGCGATGCGACCACCATCGGCGCCGAGGCCCCGCACCTCGAGGAGTGGATCGCCCGCGGCCACTGACCGAAGACCGGCAGGAAAAGGCGACAGAAGATGTCCGGCTTACCCGTGACCCTGGCAGCACCACGGAATCACCGCAACGGGAGGTCGGACATGTCGCAGCCGCTGAACGGCAAGGTCGCACTGGTCGCCGGGGCGACCCGGGGAGCCGGCCGCGGCATCGCCGTGGAACTCGGGGCGGCCGGCGCCACGGTCTACGTCACCGGGCGCAGCACCCGCGCCCGGCGCTCGGGGTACGACCGCCCCGAGACCATCGAGGACACCGCCGACCTGGTCACCGAGGCCGGCGGGCAGGGCATCGCCGTACCCGCCGACCATCTCGACCCGGCGCAGGTGCGCACGCTCGTCGAGCGGATCGCGGACGAGCGGGGCCGCCTCGACATCCTCGTCAACGACATCTGGGGCGGCGAGACGCTCGTCGAGTGGGACAAGCCGGTCTGGGAGCACGACCTCGACAAGGGCCTGCGTCTGCTCCGGCTCGCGGTCGAGACGCACGCCATCACCAGCCACCACGCCCTGCCCCTGCTGCTGCGGCACCCCGGCGGCCTGGTCGTCGAGGTCACCGACGGCACCGCCGACTACAACCGCGACCACTACCGCGTCTCCTTCTTCTACGACCTCGCCAAAGCGTCCGTGCTGCGCATGGCCTTCGCCCTCGGCCACGAACTCGGCCCGCGCGGCGCCACGTCCGTCGCCCTGACCCCGGGCTGGCTGCGCTCGGAGATCATGCTCGAGCACTACGGGGTCCGGGAGGAGAACTGGCGAGACGCCTTGGACCACGTCCCCCACTTCGCCATCTCCGAGACCCCGCGCTACGTGGGCCGCGCCGTCGCCGCCCTGGCCGCCGACCCGGACGTGTCCCGCTTCAACGGCACCTCCCTCTCCAGCGGCGGCCTCGCCCAGGTGTACGGCTTCACCGACCTCGACGGCAGCCGCCCCGACGCCTGGCGCTACCTCGTCGAGGTCCAGGACGCGGGCAAACCGGCCGACACGACCGGCTACCGCTGAGGGCGCCCGCGTACGGCATCTGCCCGGGGTGATCGTCCGGGCAGTACCGTCGGCCCATGACGCACACCAGGCGCTTCGAGGGGTACGGGGTTCTCGTCACCGGCGCGGCACGCGGCATCGGCGCGGCCACCGCCCGCAGGTTCGCCGAGGAGGGTGCGCGGGTCCTGGTGACCGACGCGGACCAGGCCGAGGCCGAGAGGACCGCGACGGTGCTGCGGGAGCGCGGGCTCGCGGCCGAGGCCTTCGTCTGCGACGTGACGGACCGCACGTCGGTCGAGGCGGCCGTCGCCCACGCCGTGGACGCCTTCGGCTCGCTCGACGTGCTGGTCAACAACGCCGCCCACTGCTCGCCCGACGCGCCCCGCTTCGAGGACGAACCGGACGAGGCGTGGACCCGTGACCTCGACGTCACCCTGACCGGCGCGTACCGCTGCTGCCGCGCCGCGCTGCCGCACCTGGCGGCCTCCGGCCGTGGTGCCGTCGTCGGCATCGGCTCGGTCAACGGCCTGCAGGACTTCGGCAACCACGCCTACAGCGCCGCCAAGGCCGGCCTCGGCTCCCTGACCCGCACCCTCGCCGGGCACGCCGCCGCCCGCGGCGTCCGCGTCAACCTCGTGGCACCCGGCACCGTGCGCACCCGCGCCTGGGAGGGGCGAGACGAGGACCTCGAAGCGGCGCGGCGGCTGTATCCCCTGGGCCGGGTCGGTGAGCCGGAGGACATCGCGGCCGCCGTCGCGTTCCTCGCCTCCCGCGACGCGTCCTGGATCACCGGCACCACACTCGTCGTCGACGGCGGTCTCACCGCCGTCAACACGGGCTTCCACCAGGCGCTCCGGCACGGCAGCAGCACGTGACGACGGACAGCCACGTCACCGCCCCGGTCCGCCCGATCGCCGTCGCGCCCCGGCGAGGCCGGTGCCGGGAGCACCCGAATGTCACCGTTTCGTCGCAGCCCTGACACCCCTACAACCGATTCCCCCGGACACCGGTCTAGCTGGCAGACACCGCAGACCATGCGGCCGACGACGCGAAAGGGAAGACCGACCATGGGGGACCTACGCAGACGGGGAGCCGTCGCCCTGGGGATCACCGGCCTGGTGGCACCGCTCACGCTCGCGCTCGGCACCACGCCGGCGCACGCCGCGAGCTGCACCACGCAGACCGGCCCCTACCAGAAGCAGGTGGAGAAGTTCCTCGGCCGCCCGGTCGACGGCAAGCAGTCCGCCGCCGACTGCAAGGCGATCCAGGCCTTCCAGAACAAGCACGGCATCAAGCCGAACATCGGCTACGCCGGTCCCGTCACGTGGGGCGTGATGGACCTGATGCTGAAGCAGAAGGCCGTGGGGACGAATCCCAACAAGGACGGCAAGTGCCCGGTGAACAAGGGCCGCATCGCCTGCGTGAACCTCACGCTCCAGCTCAGCTGGATCCAGGACGGCAAGAAGCTCGTCTACGGCCCGGTCCCGGTCCGCACGGGCCGCGACGGGTACGAGACCCGCACCGGGCTGAAGAAGATCTACTGGCGCAACATCGACCACGTCTCTTCCATCTACGACGTGCCGATGCCCTACGCGCAGTTCTTCGACGGCGGCCAGGCCTTCCATTCGGTCGGCGTCAGCATGTGGAATCCGCCGGGCTCGCACGGCTGCGTCAACATGACCACGACCGACGCCAAGAAGTACTGGTCGCTGCTGAAGAAGGGCGACGACGTCTTCGTGTACGGCCGCAAGCCGGGCACCTGACGCAGCGCAGGAGCCCGGCCGCCGCCGGCACCTTCAGTGTCAGGCCTCCGGGGCGTCTCCGAAGTCCGGGATCTCCAGCCGTACCCCGCCCTGCCGCGCGGACTCGTGGGCGATGATGCCCGGCAGGGTGTAGCGGGCCGCGACCCAGGCGTTCACCGACGGCAGGGTGCGGGTGTTGACCGCGGTCACGAAGTCGTCCACCAGGAAGTGGTGGCTGCCCTCATGGCCGTTGTGCAGGTTGTCGAACTCCCGCGGCAGCCGCGAGCGGTCGTGCACCGGCGCCGAACCGGACGTGAAGGCGGCCCGCAGCTCCGGCGCGATGTGCTGCAGCGACGGGTCGTCGGGCGACATGGTGGGCTTGGGCTCCAGCAGTTCGCTGATGTCCTCCACCCCGTTCTTGTCCTGCCACAGGGCGACGGTGGCGAGCTGCTCCATGCTCGCCTCCGTCCCGAAGAACCGGAACCGCGACTCCCGTATGTGCGAGGGGTAGCCCACCCGCCGGAACTCGTTCGTACGGAACGACCCGCCGCCCGCCACCTCGAACAGCGCGGTGGCGTTGGAGACGTCGTTGCCGAACTGGCTGACCGACTTGTCGAAGACGCCGTCGTCCCGGTCGTCCACGACCCCGATCGCGGACACGCTCACCGCGTGCGTCTGCCAGGCGCCCAGCACCCCGCCCACCGCGTGCGTCGGGTACAGCAGCGGGGGATAGCTGGCGGTGGCCTTCCAGTTCTCGCCGCCGCTGTACTGGTACGCCTCGTAGAACCCGAGGTCCATGTCGTGGACGTAGTCGCCCTCGGCGTAGAAGAGCCGCCCGAAGGCGCCCTTGGCGATCTGGTTGCGGGCGTGCACCGTCGCCGGGTTGTACTGGCTGGTCTCGCCCATCATGTAGGTCAGCCCGGTCGCCTTGACCGTGTCGATGATGGCCGCGATCTCCTCGGTGGTGATCGCCATGGGGACCGCGGAGTACACGTGCTTGCCCGCGTTGAGGCCCTGGAGGACCAGCGGCCCGTGGGTCCAGCGCTGGGTGAAGATCGCGACCGCGTCGACGGCCTTCGACTCCAGCATCGCCTCGTAGGAGGGGAAGGTGCCGGCCAGCCCCTGGGCGGCGGCGAGCTGCTCGGCCCTCTCGGGCAGCAGGTCGGTGACGTAGACGTCGCTGACGCCGGGGTGGGCCTGGAACAACGTGGCGAACTGGCCGGAGAACTGGCCGGCGCCGACGATTCCGAGCGAGAACGTCATGAAATGCGTGCCCTTCACTGGTCGAGGATCAGGTTGATCTGGTCGTTGGTCTGGTCGAGGCCGCTCACGGGCTTGCCGTTGCCGTAGATGTCCTGCATGGCCGGGTTCATGAGCGCGGTCACGTCGGCCGCGTAGTTGGTGATCGGGTACGTGAAGGTGGTGAAGTCCTTCTTGTCGGCGAGGGGCCTGGTGAACGCCGTGACGTCGATGCCCTTCTTCTCGTAGGCGGCGACGGCGGCCTTGGTGCCGGCCGGGGTGGCCGGGAAGACGATGCCGTAACGGCCCACGACCCGCTGGCACTTGTCCGACGACAGGTACTTCACCCACTTGATCGCGCCCGGCTTGTTACGGGCGTTCTTGGTGATGGAGTCGGCGAGGCCGTTCATCATCGTGGCCCGCTTGCCGGTGGGGCCCACGGGAGCGAAGGCGGTGCCGATCTCCATGTTCTTGAAGCCGTGGTACGTCGAGATCATCCAGGCACCGTCGAAGGCCATCGCGGCCCTGCCCGAGGCCACCTGCGCGTTGGCCTGGTTGGCGCCCCCGCTGTAGACCGTCAGCGGAGCGAGGTAGCCCTTCTTCGCCAGGCCGAAGTACCACTTGATCACGGACTGGAAGGTCTCGCTGTCGTACTGGTACTTGGTGCCCCAGCGTGCCTTGTCGGTGTAGTTCCAGCCGGCGGAGGCGGTGAACGGGCTCCACTGCGTCTGCCCGTCGCCGTAGCCCGCACCGTTGCTGGCGAGGCCGTACACCATGACGTTGTTCTTGTCGAAGCCGGGCTCGTCGCCGCGCTTGCCGTTCTTGTCGATGGTGAGGTGGGCGATGGCCTTCTCGAAGCTTCCGCCGTCCTTCGGGTTCCAGTCGAGGCTGTTGAGCTCCCCGGCACTCAGCCCGGCCTGCTCGGTCATCTTCTTGTTGTAGAAGAGGGCGACGGTGTCCCAGTCCTTCGGGGCGCCGTAGCGGTGGCCGTCCTGGGCGATCCAGCTGTCGGCCAGTCCCGCCTGGTAGTCGGACGGGTTGATGCCCAGGTCGTCCAGCGGCTCGAGCACCTTCAGGTCGGCGAACTGGCCGAACTTCTGGACGTGGTCGGTGAACACGTCCGGCTGGGTGCCCGCGATGAAGCTCGCGGTCAGCTTGGTCCAGTAGTCGTCCCAGCCCATTTGCGTGATCTGGACCTTCAGCCCCGGGTTTTCCTGCTCGAAGCCCTTCGCGCAGGCCCGGTAGGCGGGCAACTGGTTGGCGTCCCAGAGCCAGTACGTCACCGTGTTGGCGGGCGCTCCGGTGCCGTTTCCCTTGGCACATCCGGTCACCAGGGACAGCGCAAGCGCACCCGTGACCGCCACCATCGTACGAATTCGCATACCTGCCCCCTTACTTGATTCCGGTGAAGCTGATGGAGCCGACGATGCGGCGTGCGAAGCAGCCGAAGAGCACGAGCATCGGGAGTGCGGCGATCAGCGTCGCCGCCATCAGACCGGACCAGTCGTAACCGGTCTGCGGGGTCTGCGCCCGGAAGATCGCCAGCGCCACGGTCAGCACGCGTGAGCTGTCGCTGTAGGAGACCATCAGCGGCCAGAAGTAGTCGTTCCAGGCGGTGATGTACGTCAGCACGCCCAGCGTCAGGATCGGCGTGGACGCCATCGGCAGCATCACCCGGAAGAAGACCCGGATCTTCCCGGCGCCGTCCAGCAGGGCCGCCTCCTCGACCTCACGGGGGATGTTCATGAAGAACTGCCGCAGGAAGAACACCGCGAACGGCGTCATGAACATCGTCGGCAGCGCGATCCCCAGCAGACTGTCCACCAGACCCAGTTCCTTGATGAGCACGAAGTTCGGCAGCAGCGTGAAGATGGACGGCACCATCAGGCCGGCCAGGAACAGCGCGAACACCTTGTCCCGGCCGCGCCACCGCAGGCGCGCGAAGGCGTAGGCGGCCATGGCGGAGAAGAAGATCTGGCAGACGGTGATCAGCGTGGAGACGGCCACCGAGTTGAGCAGGTAGCGCCAGAACTGCAGTCCGCCGCCCGCGCCGCCCTGGGCGATGGCCTCCTCGGTGGACTGCAGACCGAGGGCCCGCTCGAAGCCTCCGAGCGTGAAGTCCACCGGCAGGGGATTGCCGGGTTGTGCGGCGAGCGTGGCGTTGGTGGACAGCGCCGTCCTGAGGATCCAGTAGAACGGCAGCAGGGTCATGAGGACGATCGCGCCCATCACCGTCCAGGCGGCGATCCGGCCGGCGGACGGCCTGCGGCGTACGCGCACGGGCGTGGTCGTGGTGGTGGCAACGGCAGCCATGTCGGTCACTCCCTTCCGTCAGCCGAGGTCGGTCCGGCCGGCCCGGGTGAGCCGGTACTGGAGGATGGTGATCGCGGTCAGCACGGCCAGCAGGGCGACCGACATCGCGGAGGCGTAGCCGAACTGGAAGCGGCCGAAGGCGGCGCCGTAGATGTAGTACTGGAGCACGTTGGTGGCGTTCGCCGGGCCGCCCGCCGTGGTGACGGCGACGGTGTCGAACACCTGGAACGAACCGATCACCGTCATGATCAGGACCACCGCCAGCACCGGACGCAGCAGCGGCAGCGTGATCCGCCAGAACATCCGCCACTCGCTCGCGCCGTCCACCTTCGCCGCCTCGTACACGTCGTTCGGGATGGCCTGCAGACCGGCGAACAGCAGCAGCGCCGTGTAGCCGACGTGCCGCCACACGTTGATCAGCGCGATCGTCGGAATCGCCCAGGTCTCGTCGGCGAGGAACGGGATGTGGTCGAAGCCCAGGGCCCCGATGATCTGGTTGCCGATGCCGAGCTGGGTGTCGAGCATCCAGAGGAAGACGATGCCCGCGACGACGTTCGACATCAGGTACGGCGTGAGCACGATGCCGCGCAGGACCGCCGACTGCGTCAGCCGCTGCAGCAGGACCGCGATGGCGAGCGCGGCGACCGTCTGCACCCCGATGTTGATCACCACGTACTCGACGGTGACCCACAGCGAGTTCCAGAAGATGGGGTCGTTGACCATGCGGACGTAGTTGTCCAGGCCCACCCACTCGGCCGGGGTCAGCAGGTTGTAGCGGGTGAAGCTGAGGTAGATGCCCCGCAGCGTCGGCCACAGCAGGAACACGAGGAAGCCCAGCATCGCCGGCGCCACGAACAGCGCGGCGAGACGCCCGTCCTCCCGGCTCTCACGGGCCTTCGCCCCACGGGTCTTCGGTACGGTCAGCGCGCCCTCCGTGCCGCTGAGCGGCACACTCGGTGGGGGGCTGCTGGAGGCGATGGTCATCGGAGACTCCCTCGTCTGCGGCGGCTCGACCTGGTGGCCACTTACTTTTGGTGCGGAATAATCTCCGCGTCAAGAGGTGCGCGGACTCTTTTGTTTGGGCGAATGTCCGCCGTAGAGTGGTCTTGTTGATTCTGGGATGGAAAAAACTGGGGGTCTGACATCCATGAGCGCACGTCCTGCCAGCTGGCTGCCGCTGAGCCCCGGCGAACGCGCGGTGGCGATCGAGGTGCTCGTCCACGGCCCGCTGTCGCGCACCGAGCTCGCCCGGCGGCTGGACCTGTCGCCGGGCAGTCTGACCCGCCTGACCAAGCCGCTGATCGAGTCGGGGCTGCTGGTCGAGGTCCCCGACAACGGCACCCCGGCCGCGACGCGCCAGGGCCGCCCCTCCCAGCCGCTCGACGTCGTCGCCGACTCCCGCTCCTTCCTCGGCTTCAAGATCACCGAGGACATGGTCTACGGCGTCGTCACCACCCTCAGGAGCGACATCGTCGCCCGCCACGACCGCCCGCTCACCACCCACGACCCCACCGAAGTCGCCGACGTGCTGGCGGAGATGACCGCCGAACTGGCCGGCCGTCACCCGGGCCTGGCCGGTATCGGCATCGGTGTGGGCGGCCTCGTCGAGGACCGCGCCGTGGTCGGCGAGTCCCCGTTCCTGCGCTGGCGGGACGTGCCCCTGGCCGGACTCGTCGAGGAGCGCACCGGGCTGCCGGTGGTCGTCGAGAACGACGTCGCCGCCCTCGTGGAGGCCGAGACCTGGTTCGGCGCGGGCCGCGGCCTGGACCGCTTCGTGGTCCTCACCATCGGCGCCGGCATCGGCTACGGCCTGGTCCTCGGCGGCAAGCGGGTGCCCTGCGCCGAGGAGGACCGCGGCTTCGGCCGCCACTGGATCCTCAACCCCAACGGCCCGCTCACCCCGGACGGCCAGCGCGGCAGCGCCGTGTCGCTGCTCACCATCCCCAGCATCCGCTACCAGATCCAGGCCGCCACCGGCCGCGACCTGTCGTACGAGGAGATCCTCGCGCTCGCCGCCGCCGGGGACGCCATGCCCGCCCGCGTCATCGACGAGGCCGCACGCGCCCTCGGCGCCCTGGTGGCGCAGATCGCCAACTTCGCCATGCCGCAGAAGATCCTGCTCGCCGGGGAGGGGGTCGGCCTGATGGACGTGGCCGGCAAGACGGTGGAGGAGACCATCCGCGTCAACCGTCATCCGCTCGCCGCACCGGTCGATCTGGAGACCAAGGTGTCCGATTTTCACGACTGGGCGCGGGGCGCGGCCGTGCTGGCGATCCAGGTGCTGGTCCTGGGGACGGCCGAGGGCTGACCCGGGCGGTGGTGAACTGGCCCACATTCCTTGGCAGATGGACGTGATCAGCGACACTGTCGGAAATGTCCGCTTAGCTCGTGATTACTCACATCGCCTTCACCTCGGGAGCCGTAAGATTCACACCATGTCCACCACTGTTGAACCCTCCTCCGAGCGATCGGCTGCCGAGGTCAACGAGGAGATCCGGGCCCTGTGGCTCCGGTCGGGCGGGACACTGAGCACCGAGCAGCGCGAGGAGTACCAGCGCCTCGTCCTGGAGTGGGCTTCCGCCCTTCCGCAGCCGGTGAAGGCCGCCTGAGCACCTTGTAGGCCGGCCGGCACGCATCGGAGCACCGTCCTGGGGCACCCCTGATCCAATGGGTGCCCTTCTCGCACTGGCCTCGGCCCTCTGCTATGGCTTCGTCGACTTCGCCGGCGGACTGCTGTCCCGGCGCACCCACCACACCGCCGTCACCTTCCTCGGCCAACTCGGCGGGCTGCTGCTCGCCTGCGCGGCCGCACTCCTCGTTCCCGCGGACGCCGTCCGCCCCTCCGACCTGCTGTGGGGCGCGCTGTCGGGCGTCGGCAGCGGCACCGCCATGCACTTCCTCAACCGTGGGCTGAGCCGCGGCGCGATGAGCGTGGTCGTGCCGGTGAGCGCCGTCACCGGCGTCGCACTGTCCGTGCTGTGCGGGGTGCTCGTCCTCGGCGACCGCCCCGGCGGCCTGGCCTGGGCCGGCATCGTCGTGACCGGGCCCGCGCTGTGGCTGGTATCGCGTGGTGACGGAAGTCTCCCCGACTTCTCCCGTGGTGACGGAAGTCACTTGGACTCCGGATCGGGGCAGGGCACGGCGGACGGCCTGCTCGCCAGCGTGGGTGTCGCCGTGCAGTACCTCGCCCTCGGCCAGGCCGGCGCCGCGAGCGGACTGTGGCCCGTCGCCGCCGGCCGTGTCGCCGCCGTCCTCGTCCTGCTGCCGGACGCCGTACGCCACCCGCGGCGCCTGAAGCTGCCGCCGAAGCTGTGCGCCCAGGCCCTGCTGGTCGGCGCGGGCGCCGCCCTCGGCCTCGTGCTCTACCTCCTCGCCGCCCAGCGCCAGTTGCTCGCCGTAGCCGTGGTCCTCGCCTCCCTCTACCCGGCCCTCCCCGTAGTCCTGGGCCTTGCCCTCCTGCACGAGCGGATCACGCGGGGCCAGGCCGCCGGGCTGCTCGGGGCGGGCCTCGCCACGGTGTTGCTGACGCTGGGCTGAGAGAGCCGCTGGCGGTCGGTCGCGGTGAGGGGTGGCGGTCGGGTGTTCGCCTGGTGGCGGTCGGTTTCGGTGAGAGGTGGCGGTCGGGCGTTCACTCTGGTGGCAGTCGATCGCGGTGAGGGGCGGCGGCGTTCGCCCGGTGGCGGCCGGTCTCGACGACGGGTGGCGGTCCGGTGTTCGCCCGGCGGCCCACCGGCTCAGCTCCACGTCGCCGAGTAGTACTGGCGGTACGCCTTGCGGTCCTGCTCCGCCCTGATCCATCGCGTGGCCACCAGCGCGACCAGACTGCCCGCGATGACCAGCAGCCCGGGACCGATGTTCCGCGGGTCGGCCAGCCGGGACAGCAGCGTGGAGGCGTCCGTGCCGCCCACCGGTGCCGACGAGCCGGGCCCGGCGGCACCCGGAGCGGCGGCACCGCCCTGGCCGGCCGAGGCGGACGGCGCCGGCGAGGAGGCGGCACCCGCGCCGTCACCGCCCCGCGCGGACACGATCAGCTTCATGCCGAGCTCGGACAGCGCCTTCGTCACCGGCTGGAAGTACGTCGTCCCGCCCGTCGCGCAGTCCCCGCTGCCGCCCGACGTCACACCGAGCGCGATGCCCTCGGAGAACAACGGGCCGCCGCTGTCGCCGGGTTCGGCGCACACGTTCGTCTCGATGAGCCCGCTGACGGTGCCCTCGGGGTAGTTCACCGTCGCGTTCAGCGCGGTCACCTGCCCGTCCCGCAGCCCGGTCGTGCTGCCGCTGCGGAACACCCGCTGCCCCACGGCCGGATCCGCCACCCCCGTGATCCGTACCCCCTTGTCGTCGCCGACCGCGACGATGTCGGCGCCCTGACCCGCCCGGCCACTGTCGTACTTCACGAGGGAGTAGTCGTCGCCGGGGAAGCTCCGGTCGACCGTCGTCCCCACCTGCTCCCGGCCCCGGTCGTCGGCGAACCAGACGGAGCCGTCGGGTCCGCAGTGCCCGGCCGTGAGGATGAAGTCGCTTTTCCCGTCGGTCACGTTGAAGCCCGCCGAACAGCGCCCGGCGGTCGACAGGATGGGCTCCGCCCCGTTGAGGCGGGTCGTGAAGGTGCCCTCCGTGCGCTCCATGCGGACGAAACCGCCGATGCCGTCCGCGACCTTCGTCAGCCGGGACCAGTCGGCCGCGGAGACCGTGCTGTCACCCCGTACCACCACCTCGTTGGACCGGTAGTCCATCGCCCAGGCCGTCCCCGGCACCCGGGGCGCCGAACGTAACGTCGCCGTGGCCGACTTCAGGTCACGCATGCTGTGGCGCACCATCTTCGCCTCGGCGCCCGCCTCGCGGACCTCGGCGGCCGCCTTCTTGTCGGTGACCGCCACGACCGGCCGCCCGTCCTCGCCGACCCAGCTGCCCGCCGTACGGGACGTGCCGAGCCGTGCCACGAGGTCGGCGCCGGTGTCGGTGGCCGCGCGGGCGGAGGAGTACGGGACGGCGGACACCTCCGGAGGAGGCTCGCTCGCCACGGCGCGTGTGACCATCGCTCCTCCGAGAAGGAGTCCGCCGACGGCCGCCAGCCGTGTCACTCGCCGGACGACCCGTCGTCGTGCGTGCCTCATGCATGGCTCCCGAACCTCAACAGCGCGGCGGCAACGCCGCGGGGCTCTCCCTGAGTTGAGCACCCTCCTTCCATACGGGGCCCAGCCCGGCGGTGTTCAGCGTGCGGGCGATCTCCTCTTTGCAGTGCCGCACATCAACCCGCCGCGCGCCGACGGGCCGCCGTCCCCGGGGGAGGCGGCGATCATGGCCCAGCTGCGGGCGTCGCCCCACACGGAGGACGGATCCACGTACGGGCGCAGCAGCGCGGTGAGCACCGTGTCCCCCCGGCCGTTCAGCTCGTCGGAGGCGATCTTGCGGGCGATCCCCGCGAGGAAGTCGGCGAGCTGCACCCGAGGATCCTGCCGCGCGGCGACCAGCCGCATCCCGCCGAGGACGATCCCGCCCGAGCGGGCCGTCTCCTCGATCCACGCGATGCGCTCCGGCGTCAGCATGTTCTGCCGGTCGTGCACCAGGAGGACGGGGCGTCCGCCCGCGCTCCAGTGGGCCGCCGTCCGGATGATCGCCGGCAGCAGCGGATTGAGGACCGGGACCAGGGTCGGCCCGGCCAGGATCCCGGTCCGGTAGGCGTCCGCGCGCGACCGGCCCGCCGCGAGCCGGCCGAGCGTCGCCGCCGCGGCCGTCCGGGCGTGCGCGCGCCGCAGCGCGTCGACCGTGCCGAAGAACGCGTCGGCGGGCGCGTCCGGCTCCCCGTCGTTGCGCACGCGCAGCAACTGGTTGGCCGCCGCCAGGAATCCGGCCCACGCCTCCGCCCCGAAGGTCCGCCGCCCCGCGCGGAACAGGCCGACCGCCTGTGCCGGTTCGTCACCGAGCAGCAGCGCGACCACCCGGTCCACCACGAAGAACGACTTCTCGACGAGGTGCACATGGGCGTGCCCGTGGATCGGCCCGTCCGGCGCGAGCAGCCACTCCAGAACCGCCCGGTGCTTCTCCCGCAGCAGGTGGTTCGCCTTGTACTCCTCGGCCGGCGAGCGGATCCGGTCCCGGACCTCCCGCACGGACGCGGCGGCGGACGCCACCGGCAGCCGCACACTGGCGTGCGCGAACACATCGGTGTTCCCGCCGGTGAGGTTCTCGCCGTCCGACCCCGACTCGTCGCAGGCGACCTCCAGGAACGGCCCGTCCGGCAGGCCCCGCCCCGCGTTCTCGCGATTTCCGCTCACACCACGGCCCCCTATCGTGTGCCCATGACCAGGATCCCGCACGAGACGTCCGGTGAACCGAATCCGCTGCGCGCCCTCACCCTCGACCAGCTCACACGCCGTACCAGCATGAAGTGGCGCACCTACCCCGAGGACGTGCTGCCGCTGTGGGTGGCCGAGATGGACGTGCCGCTCGCCGAACCCGTGGTGCGCGCCCTCACCGACGCCCTCGCACTCGGGGACACCGGCTATCCCGCGGGCACCGCCTACGCCGAGGCGCTCGCCGCCTTCGCGGAGAAGCGGTGGGGCTGGGACGGGCTCGCCGTGGAGCGCACCGCGATCGTGCCCGACGTCATGCTGGGCGTGGTGGAGATGCTCAAGCTGGTCACCGGGCCCGGGGATCCGGTGGTGGTGAACCCGCCGGTGTACCCGCCGTTCTACCAGTTCGTGGCGCACATGGACCGGCAGGTGGTCGAGGCCCCGCTCGGCGCGGACGGGCGCCTCGACCTCGGCGTCCTTCAGGAGGCGTTCCGTCGGGTCGCCCCCGGCCGGCGGGCCGCCTACCTGCTGTGCAGCCCGCACAACCCGACCGGCACCGTGCACACCGCCGACGAGCTGTCCGCCGTCGCCGCCCTCGCCGAGCGGTACGGCGTACGCGTCGTCGTCGACGAGATCCACGCGCCGCTCGTCCTCGGCGGCGCGGAGTTCGTGCCGTACCTGAGCGTGCCGGGCGCCGAACGGGGCCTGTCGCTGATGTCGGCCTCGAAGGCGTGGAACCTGGCCGGGCTCAAGGCCGCGCTCGCCCTCGCCGGACCCGGGGCCGCCGCCGACCTCGCCCGGCTGCCCGAAGAGGTCGGGCACGGCCCGAGCCACCTCGGCGCCATCGCCCACACCGCCGCCCTGCGCGACGGCACCGCCTGGCTGGACGCCCTGCTGGCCGGCCTCGACGCCAACCGGCGCCTGCTCACCGGCCTGCTTGCCGAGCACCTGCCCGCCATCCGCTACCGCCCGGGCGAGGCCACCTACCTGGCCTGGCTCGACTGCCGCGCGCTCGGCCTCGGCGACGACCCGGCGGAGGTCTTCCTCACCCGCGGCCGGGTGGCCCTCAACTCCGGCATCCCCTTCGGCACCGGAGGGGCGGGGCACGCACGGCTGAACCTGGCGACCTCCCCGGAGGTGATCAGGGAAGGGGTGCGGCGCATGGCGGCATCCCTGGAGCGGGACTGAAGCGGGGCTGACCTAGACTCCCCGCCATGAACCACACGCGGCTCGACCGGCTCGGCACGGGCAAGTACCTGCTGCTCACCACCTACCGCAGGAACGGTACGCCGGTCGCCACCCCGGTCTGGGTCGTACCCGACGGGGACGCCCTCGGCGTGTGGACCGCCGCCGACTCCTGGAAGGTGAAGCGGATACGGGGCCGCGCCGACGTCCTGGTCGGCCCCTGCGACCAGCGCGGCAACCCGACCGGCGACCAGATCCCGGCCACCGCGGAGTTCTGCGACGCGGCCACCACCGCCCGCTACCGCCGGCTGATCGCCCGCAAGTACGGCCTCACCGGCCTCCTCACCCTCCTCGGCAGCCGACTGCGCCGGGGCCTGGAGGGCACCGTCGGAATACGTGTCACCCTGACGCCCTGAGTCGCAGCAAGCGCTTTCGGAACCGGGGGAGTGGACGGCCCGCCGACGGGAAAGGCCACCCCCATGAGCCGAACCCCCGTCCTGCGCGCGGCAGTTGTCGGCACCGGCCACCGCGCCCAGATGTTCACCCGGGCCCTCGCCACACGCCCCGGCCACCTCGTCGCCGCGCTGTGCGACCCCAGCCCGACCCGGATGGCCTTCCACAACCGGCTGCTGGCCGAGGCCGGCGTACCGGCCGCCACCGTGTGGGAGCCCGACCGCTTCACCGACCTGCTCGCCGAGGAGGACATCGACGAGGTCGTCGTCACCACCGTCGACGCGGAGCACGATCGCTACATCGTCCCGGCCCTGAAGGCGGGCTGCCGGGTCGTCACCGAGAAACCGATGACCGTCGACGCCGACCGCTGCGCCCGCATCCTGGACACCGTCCGCGAGACCGGCAACTCCCTGACCGTCGCCTTCAACTACCGTTTCAACCCCGTGCACGAGAAGGTGCGCGCCCTGCTCGCCGACGGCGCGGTCGGCGACGTTCTGTCCGTCCACTTCGAGTGGCTCCTCGACGTACGGCACGGCGCCGACTACTTCCGCCGCTGGCACCGGGAGAAGCACAACAGCGGCGGCCTCATGGTGCACAAGGCGTCCCACCACTTCGACCTGGTCAACTGGTGGCTCGGCGACGTACCCGAGGAGGCCTTCGGCTACGGACGGCTCGGCTTCTACGGCCGGGAGGCGGGCGAACGCCACGGGCTGCGCCGGGACTACGCCCGCGCCCACGGCGCCGACGAGGCCGCCGACGACCCGTACGCCCTGGACCTCGCGGCCAACGACACCCTGCGCGCCCTCTACCTCGACGCCGAGCAGGACGACGGCTATCTGCGCGACCGCAACGTCTTCGACGGCCCGATCACCATCGAGGACGACATGGCGGTCCTCGTGCGGTACGCGGGCGGTGCGACGATGACGTACCACCTGACCGCGTACTCCCCGTGGGAGGGCTACCGGGTCATGGTCAACGGCAGCGCCGGGCGGCTGGAGCTGGAGGTCGAGGAGAGCCGGTGGCAGCCGCCGCTGACCCGGGTCACCTCGGCGGCCGGCGCGCTGCACGGGGACACGGCCGCCCAGCACGCGGGCGGCGCCCGCCTCACCCTGCGCCCGCTGTGGCAGCCCCCGGCTGACATCCCGCTGACGGTCGCTCACGAGGCGCACGGCGGCGGCGACCCGCGCATGCTCGACGCGCTCTTCGGTCCCGCCGACCCCGCCGGCCCGGCGGACACCGGGGCGGCGACCCACCCGACGGCCAGCGAACGCGACGGCGCCCTCGCCCTGGCCGTCGGCCTCGCGGCCAACCGCAGCTTCGAGACGGGGCGGCCGGTGCGCACCGACGAACTGCTCCCCGGGATCCGGTGATCGGACCGCCCGTCAGGTCCAGGCCCGGTACGGCTCGTCGACCAGCTGGAAGACCGGCTCGCCCCGTACCGGGTCCTTGGCGGTCGACAGCCGTACCCGGTCGCCGCTGTGGATGCCGATGGGCGGGCCCATGACCCGGCCGCGGACGACGAAGCCCTCGGCCATCTCGATCAGGGACACGTTGCGGGCCGCCGGGGTGTTGCGGTGCACCACCGTGGAGTGGCGGACCGTGCCCACGCCCTCGCTGCGCTCCGTCCGCAGGTCGCTGCCCCGGCAGACCGGACACAGCACGCGGTGGTACATGGCGGTGCCGCACCAGGTGCAGCGCTGGAAGAGGATGGCCTCCGAGTCCCGTCCGTGGGGATCGAGCACGCCCGTCGCGGAGCCGGCTGCCTGCTGAGCGACGCTTCCTGAGTGGTGGTACACGCTGGTCAACTCCCTGCACTCGGCCGGAATCCCGCGTGCGCGGTGACCCGTGCACGCGCGTGCGCGGTTCGCCGTGCCACCGTGCACAGCGACAGGGTATGGCACTCAGTGCCAGGCGTAAAGGCACTCCGTACCCTCAAAATCGGGGACGGGAAATCCTCGACAGGGGACGGGAGACCCTCACTATCGCGGGACGGAAGACCGCTCAGCCCCGCCCGAGCGTGGACTCGATCTCCTGCACCACCCGCCACAGCGGCGCCCCGCGCCGGGACACGACCACCACCACGTCCTCGGGCCGCTCCTCGGCGGGCGGCGCGGGCGGGTTGCCGAAGGCCGCCTGCACATAGCCCAGCGCGTGGTCCACGGTCGCGCTCGCGTCGCCCTGCCCGTCCGACCGCAGCCAGGAACGCAGCGCGTTGTTGTGCGCCGCGACCACGGCCGCCGCGATCACGTCGGCCCGCAGGGTCCCGTCCGGGCGGCCGGCGAAGCGCCCGCGCAGGTACTCGGCCAGGGCGCGCTCGTAGCGCCACACCACCGACAGCTCGTACGCGCGCAGCTCGGGCACCCGCTTGGTGAGCCGGTAGCGCTGCACGGAGAAGGTCGGGTTCTCCGCGTACATCCGCAGCACCACCCGGGCCGCGTCGCAGACCCGCCCCACCGGTTCGTCGTCCTCGGCGCTCGCGGCGAGGAACGCCGTCATGTCGGCCAGGCACCGCTCGTGGTCGGGAAAGACCACGTCCTCCTTGGAGGGGAAGTACCGGAAGAACGACCGCCGCCCGACACCGGCGAGCGCGACGATGTCGTCGACGGTGGTCTGCTCGTAACCCCGCTCCAGGAACAGCTGGAAGGCCGCGGCGACCAGGGCGTCCCGCATGGGCGGCTTACCGGCACTGCTGGAGCTCATGGACGGGAACGTAGCACCTGACCGGGCCTCATGGCACTCAGTGCACTCCAGGGCGGAACTGAGTGCTGCCCTCGTCGGCGCCGCATCGGCGGGAACACCATCGACCACGGCACTGAGCGAGTCGCTGAACCCCCGGGACACCGGCCGCGTATCTCTTGTCGCCAGGAGCCCCGGATGCCCCCAGACGCGGGCCCCGCACGGGACGGAAGGAGAGCAGCGTGTCGACACCGTCCGAACCCCGTCAGCCACACGACGGCCCGCCCCTCGAACCGATCTTCGTCCTGCGCCCCCGCCGCACCGACGCGCTCGCGGAGCTGTTCAGGGAGGAGCCGCCGCAGGACCCCGGCGGTTACGAGCCCGTCGCCGTGCCCGGGCCGTCGGCCGGATCCGAGGACGAGACGCAGGAACTTCCGCCCTTCGGGGAGGGAAGCCGCCGTCCCGGGGACCGGCGGGCGCTGTGTCGCCCGGCCGTCGTGGTCGCCGTCGCGGCGGCCGCGGTGATCGGTTTCGGCAGCGCGTTCCTGCTGACCCAGCGGACCACCGAGGACCGTGCGGTGCCCGCCCCCCAGCCCTCCGCGCCGTCCCCCGCCGCGCCCTCCTCGGCCCCCGCCGACCCCGGCATCCTCCGTGAGGGAGACAGCGGCCCCCAGGTGACCGAACTCCAGGAACGCCTCCTGCGCGTCCCGAACGTCTACCAGGACGGCTCCGCCAGCGGCCGCTACGACGCCACCCTGACCGCAGCGGTGGCCCGCTTCCAGCTCTGGTACGGCGTCCGGGGCGACGAGACGGGCGTGTACGGCGACGACACCCGCCTCGCGCTGGAGTCCCGGACCGCGACAGGCGGCTGAAAACAGCGCGCCGGATGCATGGGCACGCGCGACGTGGTGAGGTGAAGCCGGGAGACGTACACCCTGGGGACGGGAGCGGCGTGAGCATGGCGGACATCGATGCGTTCATCGGGCGGCTGGACCCCGACATGTGCGTGGTCACGGCCGCCGCGGGCGGCGAACGGGCCGGCTGCCTGGTCGGATTCGCCTCGCAGTGCTCCATCCGGCCCGTGCGGTTCGTGGTGTGGCTGTCCGAGGTCAACCGCACGTTCCGGGTGGCCCGGTCCGCTCAGTTCCTGGCCGTGCATCTGCTGACCCGCGAACAGCGCGCGCTCGCGGAACTGTTCGGCGGACGGACCGGCGACCGGGAGGACAAGTTCGCACACGTGCGCTGGCACGAGGCACACGGCGGGGCCGTCGTCCTGGAGGACGCACCGGCCTGGTTCGTCGGCCGCGTCGTCACCCGCGCCGGCGGCGGCGACCACGTCGGTTTCGTCCTCGACCCGGTCGAGTGGGGCGAGCGGCCCGCGTACGACGGCCCGCTGCTGCGCCTGCACGACGCCCTCACCATCCCACCCGGTCACCCGGCGGACTGATCAGGCACCACCCATTTCGAACGCCGGGCAACGTGTCGGACACGGAGCGGTGAAGCGAGGGCCGCCGGGTGTCACCCTGAGCGGGCCGGGGCGATGCGCGAGGCGCGCCCCACCCGCCGCGAACCGAAGGCCACGCCGATGAACGGCTCCCGCATCCCGGGCCTGGTGCTGCCCGTCGTCTTCCTGCTGGCCCTTGTCGTGGGCCTGTGCTGGTACTGGCGACATCGCGGTGACGAATGAGCCACGCGTGAGGTGACGCACGCGCCGACACAGCGGCGAGGGCGAGTGAGGCGATAGAGCGGCACGAGCGAGAGGCAGCGGCCCGCAGTCCTACTCCTGCGCCCCCTCCGGCACCCGGATGTCCAGCACGCACACGTCGTCCCGCCGATCCTCCTCCAGCATCGCCTCGAGCAGCGGCCGCAAGGACCTCGGCCCGTCGGCGTGGTGGGTGGCGACCGCCTCGGCCAGCCGGGCCAGGCCCCGGTCGATGCTGTCGGGGGGCCGCTCGACCAGCCCGTCCGTGTACAGGATGAGCCGGTCGCCCGGTTCGAGGTGGCACTCGGCCTCCTCGAAGGAGGGCGTGGCACTCGCGCCGAGCAGCAGGCCGCGCGGGCGGTCGAGGTAGCGCACCTCCCCGTCCCGCAGCAGCAGCGGCGGCGGATGGCCCGCCTGCGCCCAGACCAGGCGGCGCCCGCCGGGGTTGTAGCGGGCCAGCACCATGGTGGCGGTGCCGTGGGAGTCACGGGAGTGCAGCAGCAGTGTGTTGAGCCGGGCGAGCGCGCCGGTCAGCGACGAGCCCGTGATGACCATGCCCTTCGCGGTGAAGCGGAGCTGCGCCATCGTGGCGACGGCGTCGACGCCGTGCCCGGCGACGTCCCCGACCACGAACAGGGCGTCGCCGCCGGGGAGTTCTATGGCGCTGAACCAGTCGCCGCCGACGTGGACCCCCGACTGCTCCGGCAGGTAAGCGACCTCGACGCGCAGCCCGGCCAGCCGTAGCACCCGCTGGGGCAGGGGGAGCAGCGCGTGCTGCAGCCGGGCGGCCAGGGTCCGCTCGGCCTGGAGCACGTCGTGCTGGGTGAGGATCGCCCGCTCGCTCTCGACGAGGGCCAGTTCCGCCCGCCGTCGGGCGGTCAGGTCCTGGACGAAGCCGTGCACCTCGACGGGCGTACCGCGGCTGTCCGCCACCGCCTCGGCCACCAGCCGCAGATGCCGGACGCCGCGCGCCGTCCGGACGCGGAACGGCTCGTCGAACGCGCGACCCTGACGCACCAGGCCCTCGACCGCGCGGGACAGCACGGGCACGTCCTCGGGCAGCGCGAGGGCCGGCAGGTCGGTGAGGGGGACCGGGCCGCGCGCGGGGTCCCGGTCGAGGATGCTGAAGACCTGGGTGGACCAGGAGGCCTCGTGCGTGGTCAGGTGCCAGTTCGCCCAGCCGAGGTTGCCCAGCCGCTGGAGGTCCGCCAGCCGCTGCTCCTGCCGGTCGGAGGAGCCGTGCCGGACCCAGGTGACGACCAGCGTCTTGCCCAGCCGCGCGACCCGCACCGCGTACGTGGACAGCTCGGCGGCGCCGTCCACCACGTCCTGGTGGGCGTACGGCTCGCTCTCATAGGTCTCACCCGTGGCCAGCGCGTGCAGGCAGCCCCGCCACAGCGGCTCGTCCGCCACGGCCGGCGCGCACTCCAGCAGCCGCCGCCCCGCCAGGTCGGCGTCGGTGCGGCCCAGCAGGCTGCCCGCCTGCGGAGTCGCCGCGTCGACGCGGAAGTCCTCGATCTCGCCCGACCGGGCACGCAGTGGGCTGAGCAGCATCGCCGCGACCGGCAGCGCCTCGAACACCGCCTGTACGGCCCTCGCGGGGGCGCCGGAGGACGGTTCGGGCCGGGCGTCGAACGCGCGCAGCCAGCCGGCGCACAACCACATGAGACCCCGCAGGTGGGCGCGGTCGCGGGGGGTGAACGAGCCGCCGCGGCCGCGCAGCACGCCGACGCAGACCTCCGCCGCGCGGCCCGGGGGCACGGGCAGCCAGGCTCGGGACCGCCACTGCTCGGGCGGGTCGCCGATCAGCAGGTACCGCTGTCTGTCCTCGGCGAAGTTCTCCAGCCAGCGCGGCTCACCGGTCCGCAGCGCGTCCAGCGCCGCGACCCCGCTCAGCGGCGGCAGCTGATGCCACTCGGTGGCCAGGCTGTCGTCGATACCGGCGTACCCGACCAGTTCGAGCCCTCCGCCGGGTCTGCCGGTGTAGATCATCACCGCGTCGGCACCCATGTCGGGCGCGAGGTGCTCCAGCAGACAGCGGGCGAGGTCCTGCGGTGTGCGGACCCGGACGAGGGCCTGGCCGAGGCGGGCGAGGGCGGCGGAGACGTCGTCCGGTGCGGTCGCCTCCGACAGGACGTCCGGCCCCGGGAGGCCGGCCGCGGTGCGGGCGTCCTCACCCCCGGTGGTCTCCGGCTGCCGGGACGTGAGCCCGGAGAGCGGCGGCGCCAGGCTTCCGAGGGTGACCCAGCACTCCTCCAGCAGCGTGCGGCGCGCCGCCTTGGCCCGCTGCAGCAGCTGCTCGCCCGCGGCCTCCGCGGAACACCCGGTCAGTGCCATGACGGCGCCCTTGGCCCGTTCCACGACCGCCGACGTCACCGCCTGGTCGCGCAGCCGGTCCATCTCGGCACGTTGCCGGGCGACGACCTTGGCCAGTTCGGCCAGGTCCGGTGCGGCACCGGTCTCCGCCGGGGTAGCGGGCTCGCTCGTCACGCGTTGAGCATCGCACACGGAACCGGGTGGGATGACCGGCTTGGGCGCACGAACTGCGCTTCCGCCCCCAGGTCCGCGCCGTCCCACGCCTCCCCGGCGTCCCGCTCAGGGGCCGTCGGGCCGGTACAGCCACAGCCGCAGCAGCCGGCTCAGGCCCGGCATGACCAGATACGTCAGCACGGGCAGCAGCACCAGGGGGAACACCGCGGCGCGCAGCGGCAGGGGCCAGTCCGTCGTACGGGGTGTGACCAGCCACTGGATGAGCAGCGTGAACGGATAGGCGCCGAGGAAGGTGGTGAGCACCATCTTCCACCGGGGCGGGGCCTGCACGGTGGTGCCCGGCAGGCTGAACCAGGTCTCCATCCCGGTCGTGGACTGGCGCTCGCTGCTGACCTCGGTCGCGACGCTCTCGATCCGCCGGTGCCACTGCGCGCGCTCCGGGGAGTCCAGCCAGGCGGCGAGCCGGTGCGGATCGGACCAGCGCAGCACCGCGTGGTAGCGGTGGCCGTCCTCGGGCCGCAGCCAGGAGACGCCTTCGTTGCCCGGGAACCGCCGGGCGCACTCGGTGATCCCGCGCGTCCACTCTTCGAACTGCCGCTCATGGCCGGGGCGCACTTGCCAGGTGAGGACGGTGGTCACCGGCTCGCCCCGCCGGACTTCGGTGGTGCTCATCCCCCGCGTATGCCACGCGAGGAGCGGGTCATGCCCGGGCGGACCCGTCAGCGTCCCGCGTTGCGGTCGACCAGGGCCTGGGTGACGGCCCGCACACTGCGTGCGATGTGCTGCAACTGCAGGACCTCGGCCGCGTACAGCTTGATGGTGTGCTCGATGACAGACTCGGGCAGACCGAGCCCCGGCAGGTCGGCGCGCGCGGTCTGCAGGGCGGTGCGGGCGACCCGGATCTCGTGCTGGACCTGGATCTGGGCGTGCCGGGCGAGCAGCACGGGATGGCGGATGAGTGCGGGGTAGCTGGCGTAGCGCGCCGGCACCAGCTCGCGCAGCCACTTGGCCGCCGAGCGCTCCCAGTCGTAGCTGCCGGGGGTCTTGACCTGGCAGGGCCAGTCCGGGCTGATACGCGTGGACGTCAGGGGCATGTTCATCGCTTCCGGGTGTGCGGCGTCGTGAGGGGTGGACGACGGGGTCGCGGCCCCGGCCTAGGGGATGACCGGGGCCGCCGCGGGCGGTCGCGCAGGCGATGCCCGACCGAACACCCGGGACGCCGGGGCGGGTAGGAGCCGGCGGTGTCGGGTGTTCGCGCAGGAGCCCGGCCGGGACAGGTGTCGGCCGCGCGGGGAATGGTGCAGGGTGCGCATGGCGGACCGTCGGCTTTCCGGGCGAAGCGGGTGGTGCGTGAGCAGTATTTATATATGCCATCCGGTTTGCAAGACGCATGAAAACATTCATGCGCGCTTTGTTCGGGATGGGACCGGTGTGAGCCGGTGTGCGCTGCGCGGTCCTTTGAGGAGAAAGCGGTCCTTTGAGGAGAAAGGGGCCTCAGGCCCTCAGGCCCTCAGTCCTTGAGGAAGAACTGGTGCTGGTCGGCGACCTGCTCGTACTCCTCCAGCCGCGCCTGTGTCCGCTCCGGGTCCGCGTCCGTCATGGCCTGGAGCAGGGCCGCGCACATCACGCCCGGCGCGGCGTAGGAGTCGAAGACCAGGCGTGACCCGGTGCCGGTGGCGAAGGTGACGTCTGCTGCGTCGGCGATCGGCCCGAGTGCCAGGTCGGTGATCAGCGCGACCTTGAGCCCGGCGCCGCGTGCGACCCGTACGGCGTTCAGGGTCTCCTGGGCGTGCCGCGGCATGGAGAACGCCAGCACCCAGGTGCCGCCCGCCTCGCGGGACTGCAGCAGCGCGTCGAAGGCGACGCTGCCGCCCCGCGTCACGAGCCGTACGTCCGGATGGATACGGCGGGCGGCGTACGCGAAGTACTCCGCGAGCGAGACGGAGATGCGCAGCCCGAGGACCGTCAGCGGGGTCGAGGCCGACAGTTCGCGGCCGATGTCGATCACCATGTTCGGGTCGGCGAAGTCCCGCCGCAGGTTCTCCAGGTTCTCGATCTCGGCGTCGACCGCCGCTTGCAGTTCGTTGCCCCGGTTCTCCTCGGCTGGGCCGCCGGCGAGCGTGCCGAGCGCGATGGCCTGGAGCTTCTCCCGTAGCGCGGGGTAACCGCTGAAGCCGACCGCCGAGGCGAACCGGGTCACCGACGGCTGGCTGACGCCCACGCGGTCCGCGAGATCCGTGATCGACAGGAACGCCGCCTCGGTGATGTGCTCGATGAGGTACTGGGCGATGCGGCGCTGGCCCGGGGAGAGCCGGGGCCGGTCGAAGAGGGTCCTGAGCTGGGACGTCGGGGAGGCCTCCGCCTCCGGGCCCGCCTTGTTCGAGGTGATCGCGGATGCCTGTGCGCGTGCCTGCTGCGGCGATGGCACCGGTGCGCCTCCTTCGTCTCCCACGGACGTTCAACATAGCTCACGCACCGTGGTGACCAGGGGCTGCGCGCGGCAGCACATCCGGGACCCGGCGGATGGATAGCCACGGCCCCGGCGGGAACCCGCCGCCGCAGAAGATCCCTACCGGACGCGGCAGGACCGCGCCACTACGACGAGACGGAGGAGAAAACCCGTCATGACCGTCCCCGAAGAGAACCGGGCCAAGACCGAGACCACCGACGACGTCCTCGAGAACACCGTCGGGAACGAGCAGCGGTCCGGGTCCCGGCCGCCGGGCGCCACCGGCCGCACGATGCGCGAGGCACTGGAGGAGGCCGAGGTGCGGCCCGACGACTACGACGAGCGGTAGGCACCCCGCCCACCGCATCCGACCGACGACGTTTCCGGCAGGTGAGAGCGAATGGGCGCACTGAGTGCGCTGGAAGAGGTTCTGGAGAACCGGTGGGAGGCCCTGTGGGCGCGGGTCTTCGACAAGGAACCGGTCGAACTGCTCGACGCCCTGCAACGCGAGTGCGACAGCAAAGCCGTGGTGTGTCCCGCGGGCCGGGTCCTCGTCCCCAACGCCTACGACGTGGAGCTCGCCGAAGGCGTGCACGAGGAACTGACGCGCCACGGCAGCCGCGTGGGCCAGGCGCTCACCGACCAGCTCGCCCGGCACGGCGAGCGCAACGGCTACCAGTGGGCGGGCCCGCTCGCGGTGCACGTCACGAGGTCCGACGACGTGCCCAACGGTCGCTACCGCGTGGCCAGCAGTGTGATGCCGAACGTGAGCGCCGAGGGTTTCCAGCACGCGGGAGACCAGGGGCCGCACGTCACCGGCGCTGGATCGTGATCGAGTGACCGACCGTGTCGACCGGACGGCTGCTGCCGATCAGCTCGGCCAGCCGCCCCGTCGCCTTCGCGGCCGCCGAGTCCGACACGACGAGCAGCCCGCGCACCTCGTCGGCGGGCACGCCGAGAGGGTCCGAGGCCTGGATGCCGTAGAAGGACGGCACGCCGCTGCCCTTGTACACCAGCCAGACCCGCTCCCCCGGGTAGCGCTCGCGGAGCCGGTCGGCGAGCCGGCCCAGGTCCTGGCCCCAGTCCACGTTGGAGTCGTGCAGCCGCAGATGGGTCCTGGCCGGTCCGCCGAACGCCTCGTTGGAGTACGGCAGATAGTAGGGGTACGTCCGCAGCGAACTGACCGCGGTGAACACGACGAGCACCCCGGTCGCGAGCGGTGCCCACCGCCACCGCACCGCGAGGACGCAGCCCGCCGCCACCGCGAGGAACATCGGCAGGAACAGGGCGTACCGCGTCCCGAAGTCCCGTGACCCGTGCATGGCCGCCAGGAGCAGGACGGCGGGGGCAGCGAGCAGGTACGGTGCCGCGGGCCGCAGCCGCCGCAGCGTCACCACCGCGACGGCGCCGGCGGCCCACAGGGCGAGCGTGCCGAGCGGTGTCTTCACCAGCAGCGCGGCCGGCAGGTAGTACCAGAGCGAACCGCTGTACAGCCGGCCGAACAGGAAGCCCTGCCACGGCTGGTTCTCCAGACGGAACTGGATGCGCATCCCGTCCCGGTACGGCTCCGGGAACGGCAGCAGTTCGACCAGCAGCCCGCGCAGGCCCCGCACGGTGGGCACATGCTGCTGCGGCGTCCAGCGCAGCCGCGGATCGACCACCAGGTACGTGGCCCATACGACGGCGACAGCGGCCAGCACCACGACGCCCGCGCCCGTGACCGCCCGGACCAGCCTCCTGCGCGGCCCGCCACCGCAGGCGCACCACACCGAGACCCCGGACAGCGTCACCAGCACCGGCACGGCGGGCAGCGTGCTCATCTTCGTGGCCAGGGCCGCCCCGAGCGCCACCCCGGCGAGCGGCAGAAACAGCCGCGGCCTGCGACGGGCCCGCCACACCAGCCACGCCGAGGTGAGGACGAAGCCGGCGGCGGGCACGTCGAGCGTGGCCAGGGAGCCGTGCGCGATGAGGTCGGGGGAGAAGCCGTACAGGGCGAGCGCTGTCAACGCGCCCGCCGCACCGGCCAGTTCACGGGCGAAGACGAAGACCACCAGCCCGAACAGCAGCGTCAGCGCGATGACCGGTAGCCGGGCCCACAGCATCAGCCGCCATGGGTCGTTGCCGGACTCGTAGAGCAGATGCCGCCCCAGCGCGCCCTGGCCTCCGGTGAAGGACGCGAAGGATCGATCGACGTGCGGGTCGGCGAGCGCCACCCCGACGCCGATGACGAGCTTGCCGAGCGGCGGGTGCTCGGGGTTGTGACGCAGGCGGTGCTCGTACACGTGGTCGGCGGCCGTGCCGACGTACACCGGCTCGTCGATGGTCGGGGTCTGCTGGACGGCGGTGGTGACCATCGCGAAGGCCATCTGGGCGAGCAGCACCACCACGAGGAGGGGCACGAGCCACGCTCTGGCGGACGGCCGTGCCACGGTCACACGGGGGAGCGCTGCCGGGTCCAGGACCGAGTGCTGTGCGCGCGCCATCATCCGCCCCGCGGTGACACCGACCGGGCGGCGGCGGGAGGGAGCGAGGGGCGCCGCATGGGCCCCACTCTCGCACCCACTCCCGCCCAGGAGGCGTTACCGCTTCACGAGTCGTACCGACAGACCTTCCGCCGTATAGAGGGGTACGGCCCGCAACACGTCGGAGTTCAGCTCAATGCGGTCGAACTGGCCGCGCAGCCGCGGGGCGTGGAGGACGGGCACGACGGTCCCGGCGACGGGCGGGCGTTCGGCGTCGAGCCGCAGCACCAGCACGCTGCCCCGGCCCAGCACGCCCCGCCGCGCCACCGAGAGCGCCGGGCCGTGGTTCTTTCGGAGCAGCAGCTCCAGGGTCGTGTCGCCCTCCTGGACGTAGGTGCCGCGCACCCGCAGGACCTTGTCCACGTGGAGCGTGCCGCCCACGATCCGGACGTCGCCCTCACCCAGGGCGTTGGGTGATCCGGCGACCAGCACGCCGTCCTCGACCACGGTCCCGCCCTTGTAGCGGTTGTGCCCGGTCAGGGTGAGCGTGCCGGTGCCCCGCTTGGTCAGCGCGCCGTCGCCCTCGATGTCGTTGCGCCAGATGTCGGCCGCGTGGAAGCCTCCGGCCGTGGCGTCGAGGGTGACGGTCACGTCGGAGTCGAAGGCGCCGTATCCGTCCGCCGCGGCGAACAGGTTCAGACGGCCCCACTGCTCGAAGCCGTCCAGCAGGACGTACCCGGCGGGCAGCGCGGTCGTGCGCAGCACCTCGCGCCGCTGGGCCGCGGTGAGATACGGCAGCCGGGTCTCCAGCAGCACCTCGGCGCCCTTCGGCACGGTCAGGGGTGCCTTGCGTCCCTCCCGCTCCAGCACGTACGTCAACTTCGGCCCGACCAGGCGGGCATTGGCGTCCCGGTCGGCGTACGGGTCGCTGTCGGGGTCCGCCGAGTGGGCGTACGAGAACAGCGCGTCGGTGCCGGTCCGCTCCTCGAAGTAGGCGCGGGCCTGGGCGCGTGCCTCCGCCTTGAGCCGGGCGTTCGCCGGGTCCGCCAGCGTGGCGGCGGCCAGCGCGGTGGCCATGATCCGGCCGCCGATGACGTCGACGGTGGAGTGCATGCCGGCCACGATCCGGGTGTGGCTCAGCTCGAAGGCGCGCGTCACCAGCTCCTGGAAACGTTCGGGGATCGCGTACGCGTAGGCCAGGGCCGCCAGGTGCAGGGCGTTGGTGTGCCCGCTGGGGAAGCCGCCGTCGTCGGCCGGGTTCTCACCGCGCTGGCGCAGCAGTTGTGGGGCGACGATCACCTCCGAGTCGTACACGGGGAAGCCGAACGCGTCCGTCCTGCCGGTGTCGACGACCTCGCTGGCCTCGTTCATGCGCCACGGACGCGGGTACTGGAAGGCGAACTTGGCGGGGTTGCTGGAGGCGAACGGACCGCGCACGGTGTCGACCAGCCGGGCGACCTTGCCGAGCTCGGAGTCGTAGGAGCCCGCGCCGAGCGCGGAACCGGCCGGGGCGTCGGCGGGCAGGCTGTCGCTGATCCTGCCCGGCGGGGTGCCGTCCGGGGCGCCGGTGATCGACGTGACCGCCCTGGCGCCCTGCTTGTACAGCTCGGCGAGCGGACCGAGACCGCCGATCACCGAGTAACTCTGGTGCTGACGGTCGTAGACGAAGGCTTCGCTGGCCTGCTCCTCGGTGCGCTCGGCCGTGACGCGGGCGCAGTAGCGCATGTTGGCGCGCAGCACCTCGGGCCTGAGGGGCACTCCGGTGTTCCAGGCGTCGCCGGTCTTCCACACCTGGGCGAAGCCGCCGAGGATCCGGACGACCGCGTTGGTCTCGGGCGTCCGGTTGGCCGTGACGTTCGTCTTGTAGTCGTCGACGAACGCGGCCGGGGCGGTGGCGGCCTTGGCGTCCGCCGCGGCCAGCCAGGAGGCGAAGGTCGGGGCGGACACCGCAGCGGCGGACCCGCCGAGCGAGGCCTTCAGGAAGCGCCTTCTGTTGGGGGGGGGGGGGGGGGGGGAGTGGTGCCCGGCGGTTGACGGCATGCGTCTGCCTCTCTTGAGTGCTTCGGCCGTGCGGCCGGGGAGGTCGTGGCAGGTCGTGCGAACTGGCGTGACCGTGCGCGTCTTTGGTGACTTGTGAGTCACTCGGTGCGCACGGGTGAAGATCTACGGCCGGCGCGTGTCCCCTCGGCGAGGGCCCGGCGGCCGGGACCTGTCCCGCGGGTGAACGAGAGCCCGCCGGCTCACCGAAGCGAACGTGCCAGCGCGACCGCGCCCTCGACCGGCGGCACGCGCAGCGGCTGCGGCCGCGCACCGGGCAGGGCGGCGGCGAGTGCCGAGGCGAAGGCCTCGTAGAGCGCGGGCTGGGCGAGGACGGTGCTGCCCGCCACCACGACGTCGTCCACGGGCACCTCGCGTTCGGCGAGGCGCACGACCAGCGCGGCCAGCGCCCGGCCGCCCTCGGTGTTCACGGTGCGGGCGAGCGCGGAGCCCGCCTCGGCGGCCTCGAACACCACCGGCGCGTGCCGGCCCCACTCGGCGGAGACGTCCGTGGCGGCCTCCAGAGCCGCCCCGAGCGCGGGAACCTCGAGCACGCCGAACGCGGCGACGAGCCCGGCGGCCAGCGCGTCGGGCTGCTCCCCGCGGTCGTGCGCCGCCCAGACGGCCCGCGCGGCCTCGCGGACGAGTCCGGCCGCGCCGCCCTCGTCGCCGAGCACCGCGCCCCAGCCGCCGACCTGGACCGGCGTGCCGTCGGGCCGTCTGCCCACCGCGACCGAACCGGTGCCCGCGACGAGACCGACCCCCTTGTCCAAGCCGGCGGCGGGAACGAGGAGTTCGGCATCGCCCACGACCAGTGCGGGAACCCCGAGGCGTTCCTGGAGCGCGGCGCGGATCCGCGCGCACTGGCGTGCCGTCTCGCAGGCGTGGGCGCCCACCGCGACGGCCGACGGGCGGGCGCCCGCCGGCAGGGTGTCGTGGACCAGCGCGGTCAGCCAGTCGGCGGCGGCCACAGGGTCGTGCGGTCGCCAGCCGCTGCTCGGGCGGACATGGCCGGCGACGGGCTCGCCGCCCGCGAGGGCGCGCAGCTGCGTCTTGGTGCCGCCCACGTCGATACCCACCACGTAAAGCGTGGAGTCCTGCACGGATCCTCTTTCGTCGGTGCGCCGTCACGGCGAACGGCGGGCGAACCGTGCGTCGGAGAACGGCAGTTGAAGAGGTTCGGGAAGCCCCGGGACGGGCTTCTTACGGCCACGGCAGGCGAGTACCGCGAAGTTCGTTAGGAAGTTAACTAACGAAGTAGAGTGCGTCAAGAGGCGCGGAATTCCCGATGACGCGCCATCCTTGCGGCCGTCACCGCCGCAGCAGCACGACCTGGGGAGAACATGCAGCTGAGTGAGAGTGCCCGCGTGGTGTTCGACGTCCTGGCCGGGGCGGGCACCGCCACGCGCCCCCAGCTGGCGGCCGGTGCGGGCCTGTCCAAGCCGACGGTCTCCTCCGCCGTGGCCGAGCTGGAGACCGCCGGGCTAGCCGCCCACTCGGGCACCGCCTCCGGTGCCACCGGCCGGTCCGCCGCCGTCTACCGGCTCGGCCCGGCCGCCGGCGCCGTACTCGCCGTCGACCTGGGCCCCAGCGTGACCCGGGTGCGCGGCTGTGCCCTGGACGGCATGCTGCTCGCCGAGGAGACCGGCTCACGGCCGGAGGCCGCCGACACCGTCCGCGAGGTCCTCAAGGAGCTGCCCGACACGGCCCCGCTGCGGGCCGTCGTCGTCGCCGTCGGCGATGTCACCACCCGGGACCGGGAGGGCGCCGGGGAGCGCCCGGCGACCGCCAAGGCCGGCCCCGTTTTCGACGCCATGGCCGTCGCCCTGCCCGACGGCGTGCCCGTCCACGTCGAGAACAACGTCAACTGCGCCGCGCTCGCCGAGCTGCACGAGGGCGCCGCCCGCGGCCGCGACACCTTCGGCTACCTGCGGATCGGCGTGGGTATCGGCCTCGGCATCGTGGTCGGCGGCCGGGTGCTGCGCGGCGCGAACGGCGCCGCCGGTGAGGTGGCCCGGCTGCCCTATCCCTGGGACGACGGCCGCGAGCCCCGGCACGAGGGCCTGGAGCAGCACATGGGCGTGCGCTCTCTGCTGCGCCGGGCCTCTCAGGCCTGGCAGGACGGCGACGGCCCGTGCCCGCGCAGCGCCGAACGGCTCTTCGCCCTCGCCCGGCAGGGCCACGCCACGGCCCGGACCGTGGTCGCCGGCCACGCCACCGACATCGGGCGTCTCGCCGCCGCCGTGACCGCCGTGCTGGACCCCGGCCTGATCGTGCTGGGCGGCGCCACCGGGTCGGATCCGCAACTCCTGCCGGGCGTGCGGGCCGAACTGGCCCGGCTGAGCTGGCCCACCGAGGTGGTCAGCAGCATGGTCGGCGACACCGGCACCGTGGCGGGCGCGAGCAGGCTGGCGGTCGCCCACGGAATCCAAACCGTGACCGGAGCCATGACGGCGAAGCATTGACGGTTTCCCGCTCGGTCTGCCAATGTCCGGACAAGCGCTTTCTGAGCCGGGCGGGACCCCGGCTCGGGCCA
The DNA here is from genome assembly GCF_054782695.1 of Streptomyces deserti. Classification (NCBI taxonomy): domain Bacteria; kingdom Bacillati; phylum Actinomycetota; class Actinomycetes; order Kitasatosporales; family Streptomycetaceae; genus Streptomyces; species Streptomyces deserti. The sequence continues at coordinate 89,185 of NZ_BAAGRZ010000013.1, read as the reverse complement.
GGCGTCCCGCCGTGCCGACCCGCACGGCGACCGTACGAGGGCGTGCTCGTACGGCAGCGGCCGGAGTGACGGCCGGGGACCACCTGCCCTCAGGGCGGCGCGGCCGGGCGAGGCCGCGCACCGGAGAGCGCGCATCGAGCAGGCGCCGACGGCGCACCTCAGGGACGTGACCCGTGCTGTTCTTCACCGGCCGGGGAGCCGACACGCACATCCAGGGAGGACCCCGTGGGTCACCACATCTCGCGCAGAACCCTTTTCCGCACCGCGAGCGGCCTGGCCGCCGCCGGAGCGCTCGGCGGCACGCTCAGCGCCTGCGGCGGAGGCACCGGCGCCGGCACCAAGACCGACAAGCTGACCATGACCTGGTGGGGCAGCGACGACCGGCACGCGGCCTACAAGAAGGCGCTTGCGTACTTCCAGAAGCAGAACCCGAGGATCAAGATCCAGGAGACCTACCAGGGTTACGACGGGTACTTCGACAAGTTCAACACCCAGATCGCCGGCGGCAGCGCCCCCGACCTGGTCCAGATGGACACCGCGCTCGTCGCCCAGTACGCGCGCAAGGGCGTCATCGCCCCGCTCGACTCCTACGTCGGCAAGACCCTCGATCTCACCGGCTTCCCCAAGACGCTCCTCGCGGCCGGCACCGTCGACGGCAAGCTCTACGGCGTCCCCTCCGGCATCGGCGTGAACCAGCTCACCGTCAACCGCAGCGGGCTGGAGAAGCTGGGCCTGAAGTTCCCGGACCCCGAGTGGACCTGGGCCGACCTGAAGAAGGTCGCCACGGACGTCCACAAGAAGAGCGGCGGCAAGATCTACGGCGTCGACGACGGCGGTGGCGGCACCCTCCAGTGCTTCGAGATCTTCGCCCGGGAGAAGGGCCAGCAGTTCTTCGCCACCGACGGCAAGAACGTGGGCTTCACCCCGGACACCCTCCAGGAGTGGTGGGAGTACTGGGCGTCGATGCGCAAGGACAACGCCTCCCCGCCGCCCGCCATCACCTCCGCGGCACACAACGACCTCACCAAGAACGGTGTCGTCATCGGCAAGACCCTGTTCACCTTCGACTCCGGTGTCTACGGCGCGGGCGGCTCCATCACCGACGCCACCCTGGACTTCCTGCCCACCCCGCGGGGCGACTGGTCCGGTGCCCGCGAGGGCAACTTCGTCAACGGCGGCGTCCTGCTGAGCGCGACCAAGGCCAGCAAGCGCATCGCCGACTCGGTGAAGATCATGTCGTTCTTCGCCCAGGACGAGACGGCCATCAAGGACATGCAGCTGTTTCGCGGCATCCCGCCGACCGAGAAGGCCCGCAGCATCATCGCCGCCGGCCTGGACGACACGGACAAGCGGAACATGGCGATGGCCGACTACATCTCCAAGCGGGTCGCCAAGGCCACCGACGTCCTGCCCGCCCCGCAGCCCCCGCCGCAGGGCGCCGACCAGGTCTGGAACCTGCTGTTCGAGTCCAACCTCGCGATCGCCTTCGGCAAGAAGTCGATCAAGGCGCAGCTCTCCGAGTTCTTCGACCAGGCGCAGAACATCCTGGCCGGGTAGTCCGCGCCGCATCGCTGAACCACGGGAAGAGGCCAGGGAGATGAGTATGACCACCGCCACCACCGACGAGGTCGCCAAGGAGCCGTCGGCTCCGTCGACCCCGTCCGATCAGCGGGAGCGCGACCGTATGCGCCGCCGCGCCGCCAGACGGCGGGGCGGCGGGTGGTGGCCGTACCTCTTCCTGGCCCCCTGGTTCGTCGGCCTGTTCGGGCTGACGATCTATCCGATGCTCGACTCGCTGTACCTGTCGTTCACCAACTTCGACCTGCTCACGCCCGCGCAGTGGGTCGGCCTGGACAACTACCGCCAGATGTTCACCGACGACCCGGTCTTCTGGCAGTCGGTGAAGGTGACCGTCCTGTACGTGGCGGTGTCGGTGCCGCTGAAGCTGGCCCTCGCGCTGGCCGTGGCGATCCTGCTCAACCGGCCGCTGCGCGGCCTCGGCTTCTACCGCGCCGCGTTCTACCTGCCGTCGCTGCTGGGCGGGGCGGTGGCCATCGCCATCGTGTGGCGGCAGCTGTTCGGCGGGGACGGCCTGTTCAACGACTTCCTCGGCTGGTTCGGCATCAAGGGCCAGGACTGGATCTCCGACCCCGACACCTCCCTCTACACGCTGATCCTGCTGGCGGTGTGGCAGTTCGGCACCCCGATGGTCATCTTCCTCGCCGGCCTCAAGCAGCTCCCGAAGGACGTCTACGAGGCCGCCGCCATCGACGGCGCCGGCGTGCTGACCCGCTTCTTCCGCATTACGCTGCCGCTGCTCACGCCGATCGTCTTCTTCAACGTCGTGCTCCAGATCATCGGCGCGTTCCAGACCTTCACCCCGGCGTACGTCGTCAGCAACGGCAGCGGCGGCCCGCTGAACTCGACGATGCTGTACTCGCTGTACCTGTACAAGAAGGGCTTCACCGAACTGCACATGGGATACGCCTCGGCGCTGGCCTGGGTGCTGTTCCTGGTCATCGCGGTGTTCACGGCGATCAACTTCATCGCCAGCCGTTACTGGGTCCACTACGACGACTGAGCGCCAAGGAGTACGTCACCCCATGTCCGCCATCACCCCGGCCGTGAAGCCCCTGCGGAAGCTGCGCTCCCTCACCGGCCCCCGCCGCATCCTGCTCCACACGCTGCTCATCGGCGTGGCCCTGCTCATGCTGTACCCGCTGCTGTGGATGCTCAGCAGCTCCCTGAAGCCCGACACCGAGATCTTCACCCACCCCGGGCTGATCCCGGACGAGGTGCGCCCGGAGAACTACTCCGAGGGCTGGAGCGGCTCCGGCAACTCCTTCTCCCTCTACATCACCAACTCGCTGATCGTGACGATCGGCGCGGTGATCGGCAACGTCATCTCCTGCTCGCTGGCCGCCTACGCCTTCGCCCGCTTCGACTTCCGCGGCAAGAAGATCTGGTTCGGCCTGATGCTCGGCACGCTGATGCTGCCGATGCAGGCCACCCTGATCCCGCAGTACACGCTGTTCTACAACCTGACCTGGATCAACACGTTCCTGCCGCTGATCGTGCCGAAGTTCCTCGCGGTGGACGCCTTCTTCATCTTCCTGATGGTCCAGTTCATCCGCTCCATCCCGCGCGAACTCGACCAGGCCGCGATGATCGACGGCGCCAACCCGCTGCAGATCTACCTGAAGATCATCCTGCCGCTGATGCGCCCGGCCCTGATCACCACGATCATCTTCACCTTCATCTGGACCTACGACGACTTCTTCAGCCAGCTCGTCTACCTCCAGCAGAACAACCGCTTCACCGTGCCCCTCGGCCTGACCCTGTACATCGACCAGACCAGCGGCTCCTCGTACGGCGCGATGTTCGCGATGTCGACACTCGCTCTCCTGCCCACGCTCATCTGCTTCCTCGTCTTCCAGAAGAGGCTGGTCGAAGGCATGGCGACCTCCGGGATGAAGGGCTGAGACGACATGCACCTGCCGCACCAGCGCGCCCCGTTGCACGACCTGGCGGACACGCCGGAGGCCTACGACGCCGTCCTCGCGGACGTCACCGAACAGGCCCTGGCCCGCATCACACCCGAGGGCAACCTCGAACACCCCGCCGCCGGCGACGACATCGGCGACACCTCCCTCGGCATCACCTCCCTGCTGGCGCTCGCCTGGCAGCGCACCAAGGACCCGCGCCTGCCGGAGGCGGTGCGCCGCAGCCTCGCCTTCCACCTGCGCGAGCGGGTGTTCAGGGACGACAACCCCGGCTACCCGAACCTGACGGTCCGCAACTCCGGTCTCCCGTACGCCCGTTACGTCCTGGAACCGGGCGCGCACCCCATCGGCGACTGGCCGAGCACGGTGTGGGCGCTGCTTCAGGCGGTCAACGTGCTGGAGGTGGCGGACGGCCTCGCCGACGACGGACAACGCGCGGAACTCCTCGACTTGGCGCACGGCTACTGGCGCTGGCTGACCGAGGCGACCTTCTTCAACCCGCAGGAGGCGGGCAACCAGGCCATCGGCTGCGTGGTCGGCGGCCTGATGCTGGCCCGCCATCTCCCGCCGGGGGAGGGCGAGCCGGTCCGTGCGCGGGCGATGAGCCTGTACGCCGACGAGATCCGTGCCCGCCGGGTCCGGGACCGGGGTGCGCTGCTGCCGCCCGAGCACGGCGGCGCGTACGACAACAACTACGGCCCGATCTCCCTGTCCTTCCTCGCCCAGGCGCACCGGGTCAGCGGCGAGGAGATCTTCGCCGAGGACGGTGACGTGCTCGCCCGCTACATCGACGCGCGCCTGACCAGCGGCGGCTTCGACAACGGCGGGCCGCGCTACAGCGAACAGCACTCCGGTTTCGAAGCGGTCCTCGGCCTGCGCTACTTCAGCCGGCGCATCGGCTCCGACCTCGGCCGCTACCGGGGCGACACCCGCTGGGCCCGCCACGCGGTCAAGCCGGACGGCGGCATCGACGGCCACTTCGCCTTCATGCTGGTCTGGCAGATCCAGGACACCACCCGCTGGCACCGCACCCCGTCGACGGCCCCGGCCCGGCACCAACTGCGCGCGGGCGCGGTGTCGGTGGCCTTCGACGACCGCATGACCCCCGCCCTCGTCGAAGCCGCGGGACGGTACTACCTCCCCGCCGCGGTCAACCGCCAGCACGGCTTCGGCCCGGTCCTGGACGGCTTCCTGCTGTGCCGCCCGATGGGCGAGGTCCGTGTCCGTGACGTCCGCGCCGACGGCCTGGCCGCCAAGCTGGTCACCAAGCCGGTCGTCGGCCGCGACCACGTCCTGCGCCACGTCCAGTCCCTGTACGTCACCGACGGCACCCGCCTGTGGATGACGGTCTCCGTCGAGCGCCTGCCCGGCACGCCGTACCTGCTGGCCGGGCTGCCGTACGCGGCGGACGACGGCGACCGCGTCCGCCGGACCGCCGACGCCGAGGTCACCGCCGCAGGGGAACTGCGCCTGACCCACCCGGCCACGGACACCGCCGACCACTTCGACGCCCGCGCGGAAACGACCCAGGAGCAGGCCGCCTTCGCCCTGGCCGCCGACCCGCGCGGCTACGGCAACCCGGACGAGGGCTGGCGCCACCTGGTCGCCTCGACGGCCCTGGAGGCCGAACCGGCCCCCGGCGCCCCCGAGGACCTGCACGTCTTCGCCGTGCGCTACGGCCAGGACGGCGCGTTCACCCCCACGTTCGACCGGGACGGGGTAGGCCTGAGGGTCCGTACCGAGGCGTTCACCGCGGTGATCGGCGACGCGGCGGGCGGTGCCCACGCGGAACCGGAGCTGGCGCTGACCGGCTGAGACGGCCGGCCGGAGGGATCGCGCACGGCCGGTGCCGGGGCGGCGAGTGCCTGGAGGGGCTCGCCGCTGTTCTCCTGTGCGGCGAAAAGCGGTTGGCCGTCGATCGGCGAGCCCGGATAATTCGCGTGTCCAGGGGCGGGGAGGAAGCGTGGCGGTGTTCGCGTGTGCGGGGTGCGGCGCTGTGCTGACCGCCCCCGTGTCGCAGGTCGCGCTTCCCGAACACGCCCACCACACGTACGGACACGGGCTGCTTCCCGCCCTCATGGAACCCGGGATGTACGCCGTCGACCCGGAGCCCTCCGGGCCGCCCTGGCGGCCGTGGAGCGAGATCGGGGCTGAGGAAGCCGAAGCCCGAGGCGTGTTCGCGCCCGTGCACGGCCTGTCCTTCGGGCCACGGGGAGCGATCGTCGTCGCGCCCGGTGACCTCCGCGGCACGGTCCTGATCCCCGAGCGCTGCGACGGCTACTGCCTGGGGCTGGACGGCAGGGACGGCCCGAACCTGGCCTGCGCGCGATGCGGGCGGGTGGTGGCGACCCGCATCGACGACTGTTCGTACTGGCAGGCGGTATGGCTCGTCCCGGACGCGGTGCGCCGCCTCCCCGTCGAGGGCCCGGTGCGCCGCACGGTCCCCTGGGAGGCGCTGGCGCGGGAGTGGGAGGGCACACCGCCGGTCGACCAGTCCGGGGCGTGGAACCCGCGCTGGGAGACGACGGCCGGGGCGGCGCTGGCCCATCTGCTGGCGGCCTCGGGGGGTACACCCGTGGCCCTCCCCGACGGCCTCCTCGCGGACACCCTCGGCCGCGCACTGGACGCACTGCTCCCGCCGGGACCGCCGGCGAAGCGGGCGGCCCTGGCCGGACCGGACCTGCCCACCCCCGACCCCGATCCCGACATCGCCCTGGTCCCGCGCCATCCGCAGACGGGAAGGACGTGGCAGCCGGCCGGCGCGGCGGCCACCGTGCCGCTGGCCGCAGACGTGTGGCTGCACCTGGCCTTCGGTCACGACCGGCTGCCCGTTCCCGTGACCGGCGGCCTGCCCGACGGTGTCCTTCGCGACGATCCGCCGCCCCCGTATCCCCGGTGGCCGTTCCAGCCCGTCTCGGGACTGTTCCTCGCGACGCTGGCACGACTGCCCGCCGTCCGTCAGCCGTGGCTGCGCGGCATCCACGACCGGGTGAGGGAGCAGCCGTACGCTCACCCGTTCTAGGACCACGCCCGGGAGGCCCCATGCAGCACGTCCCCGCCGCCGACCGCATCCACCGTCTGGTGTCCTCACCGGCCGGTCGCATCCACCTGGTCGAGCAGGGCAGCGGACCGCTGGTCCTGCTCGTGCACGGCTTTCCGGAGTCCTGGTACGCGTGGCGGCACCAGCTGCCGGCGCTGGCAGCCGCCGGCTACCGGGTGGCCGCGATCGACGTCCGCGGATATGGCCGCTCTTCGCGGCCCGGGGCGGTGGAGGCCTACCGGATGGTCGAGTTGGTGGCGGACGACGTCGCCGTGGTGGACGCCCTGGGGGAGCGGTCGGCGGTGATCGTCGGACACGACTGGGGTGCGACCATCGCCGCCACCTCCGCACTCCTGCGGCCGGATGTGTTCCGGGCGGTCGGGCTGCTCGGCGTGCCCTACACCCCGCCCGGCGGCCCCAGGCCCAGCGAGGTCTTCGCCCGGATGGGCGGCGAGGAGGAGTTCTACGTCTCCTACTTCCAGCAGCGGGGCCGGGCCGAGGCCGAGATCGAGCCCGATGTCCGCGGCTGGCTCGCGGGCTTCTACGCCGCCCTGTCCGCCGACACCATGCCCGCACCCGGCGCCCCGGACCCGCACTTCATCAGCCGCGGCGGGACGCTGCGCGACCGGTTCCAGGCCGGCTGCCGGCCTGGCTCAGCCAGCGGGACCTCGACGTCTGTGCCGGGGAGTTCGAACGCACCGGAATGACCGCGGCCCTGAACCGGTACCGGAACATGGACCGCGACTGGGAGGACCTGGCCGGCTTCGCCGGCGCTTCCCTCACCCAGCCGTCACTGTTCGTGGGCGGGGCCCTGGACGCATCCACCACCTGGCTGGCGGCGGCGATCGAGGCGTACCCCACCACCCTGCCCAACCTGACCGTCTCGCGCGTTCTCGACGGCTGCGGCCACTTCATCCAGCAGGAACGCCCCGAGGAGACCAACCAGCTCCTGACCGACTGGCTCGCCGCGCTCGCCCTCTGACGAAGCCGTGCGGAACGTCAGCGCTGTTCGCCCGGTACAGGAGGGCGAGCCGGCCGGTCGTCCTCACGCCTGCGCGTCCACACGCGGCAGCGCCGACACCGGCACCACGAGGTCGGCCCGGCCCCGGGTCGCGGCCACCAGCTCGGCGTTGCGCTGGTCGGTGCGCAGCACCCACGCCACGGCCTCCTCATGGCTCTTGCCGAACGCCTCGTGCCGGGCGACCAGGCGCCGGACGCGCTCGGCCTCCTCCAGCTCGCAGAACCACACCTCGTCCAGCTGGCACCGGACCCGGGCCCACGCGCCGGTGTCCAGCAGCAGGTAGTTACCCTCCGTCACGACCAGCCGGGCCGTCGGCGGCACCGGCACAGCCCCGGCGATCGGCTGCTCCAGCACCCGTTCGAAGCCGGGGGCGTACACCACGTCCCCGTACGCCTCCTCGCGCAGGCGCCGCAGCAGCGCCGCGTACCCGGCCGCGTCGAAGGTGTCGGGCGCGCCCTTGCGGTCCCGGCGGCCGAGCCGGTCCAGTTCGGCGTCGGCGAGGTGGAAGCCGTCCATGGGGACGTACGCCACCCACGGCTGCCCGCCCGCGTTCAGCTCCCGCACCAGGTGCTCGGCGAGCGTCGACTTGCCCGCCCCGGGGCCGCCGGTGATGCCGAGGATCGCGCGCCGGCCGTCCCGGGGGAGGGCGCGGGCGCGGCTGAGGAGGTCGTCGAAGGTGAGCGCCACACAGGAGAGTGTGTCACCCTGCGCACAGCCGATCGATGACTTTCCGCGGAAGGCGGAGCCCCATCCGCAGGGGGGCCTCGTCCCTGCGGGAGTCCCATCCGTACGCGAGTGGGGAAGGAGGGAGCCGTACCGTGTCCGACGACGAAGCACGGATCCGCGCGCAGATCACCAGGTGGGCCGAGGCCGTCCACCGGGGCGACCGCGACGGCGTCCTCGACGACCGTGCCGAGGACATCGCCATGTACGACGCGCCGCCGCCCCACGAGGGCATTCGCGGCCCGGCCGCTGGTCGCACACGAGCACCACTCGTTCCCGCACGACTGAGCCGGTGTGGCGTGCGCCACTCGGTGGACGCCCTCGCCCGGGGAACCGGTCCTGTATGACGGAGCTCGGTCTTCCCGAAGACATCCAGGCCTGCCTCTTCGACCTCGACGGTGTCGTCACCAAGACGGCCGTCGTCCACGCGGCCGCCTGGAAGGAGACGTTCGACACCTTCCTGCACGAACGCGACGGCGAGAACTTCCGCCCGTTCGACGCGGACGACTACGACCAGTACGTCGACGGGCGCCCGCGCGCGGACGGCGTCCGCACCTTCCTCGCCTCCCGCGGCATCCACCTGCCCGAAGGTGAACCCGACGACCCGCCCGACGCCCCGACCGTGCACGGGCTCGGCAACCGCAAGAACGAGCTGCTCCTGGAGAAGATCCGCACCCAGGGCGTCGAGGCCTACGACGGCACCCTGCGCTACATCGACGCCGCCCGCGCCCACGGCCTGCGCACCGCGATCGTCTCCTCCAGCGCCAACTGCCTGGACGTGCTGCGCTCGATCGGCGCCGAGCATCTCTTCGACGTACGGATCGACGGCGTGGTCGCCGTCGAGCGGCACCTGCCGGGCAAGCCGCGCCCCGACACCTTCCTGGCCGCCGCCCGGGACCTCGGCGTCGAGCCGTCGCGGGCGGCCGTGTTCGAGGACGCGCTGGCCGGCATGGACGCGGGCCGCGCGGGCGGTTTCGGGTACGTCGTCGGCGTCGACCGCGTCGGCCAGACCGACGCGTTGTACGCGCACGGCGCGGACCGGGTCGTGAAGGATCTCGCCGAACTGGGGGGCAAGGAGTGATCGCGCAGCGGGCGTACGCCGTCGAGCCGTGGACCGTGCGGGAGACGGAGCTCAACCTCGACGTCCTGGCCCAGAGCGAGTCGGTGTTCGCGCTGTCCAACGGCCATGTCGGCTGGCGCGGCAACCTCGACGAGGGCGAACCGCACGGCCTGCCCGGCTCCTACCTCAACGGCGTCTTCGAACTGCACCCGCTGCCGTACGCAGAGGCCGGCTACGGCTATCCGGAGTCCGGCCAGACGGCCATCGACGTCACCAACGGCAAGGTGCTCAGGCTGCTGGTCGACGACGAGCCGTTCGACCTGCGCTACGGGCGGCTCGTGAAGCACGAGCGGACCCTGGACCTGCGCCGGGGCGTGCTGGAGCGGTCCTGCGAGTGGACGTCCCCGGCCGGTTCGACCGTACGGGTGCGCTCCACCCGGCTGGTCTCCCTGACCCAGCGGGCGATCGCCGCGGTGGCGTACGAGGTCGAGCCCGTCGACAGCCGCACCCGCGTGGTGGTCCAGTCGGAGCTGGTCGCCAACGAGAGCCTGCCCTCCCCGGACGGCGACCCGCGCGCGGCCAAGGCGCTGAAGTCGCCCCTGGAACCGGAGGAGGACCTCGCCTCCGGGAACCGGCTGCGCCTGGTGCACCGCACCCGCCGCAGCGGCCTGCGGGTCGCCGTCGCCGCCGACCACGTCGTCACCGGCCCGGAACGGACCACGACCAGCAGTGAGAGCAACGTCGACGTGGCCCGCCTGACCATCACCTCCGTCCTCGACCCGGGGCAGAGCCTGCGCGTGGAGAAACTGGTCGCCCACGGCTGGTCCGGCGCCCGCTCCCGGCCCGCGATGAGCGACCAGGTCGAGGCGGCCCTGGCGGCGGCCGGGCACAGCGGCTGGCAGGGCCTGCTGGAGGACCAGCAGGCCTACCTCGACGACTTTTGGGCGCGCGCCGACGTAGAGGTCGACGGCGACGAGGAGATCCAGCAGGCCGTCCGCTTCGCCCTCTTCCACGTGCTGCAGGCCGGCGCCCGCGCCGAACAGCGCGCCATCCCCGCCAAGGGACTGACCGGCTCCGGCTACGACGGCCACGCCTTCTGGGACACCGAGGCGTTCGTGCTGCCCCTGCTGACCTACACCGAGCCGAAGGCCGCCGCCGAGGCGCTGCGCTGGCGGCAGAACACCCTGGACGCGGCCCGGGAGCGCGCGGCCCAACTCGGCCTGTGCGGCGCGGCGTTCCCCTGGCGCACCATCGAGGGCTCGGAAGGCTCCGCGTACTGGCCGGCCGGCACGGCCGCGTTCCACGTCAACGCCGACATCGCGGACGCCGTGGTGCGGTACGTGGCGGCGACCGGCGACGAGTGCTTCGAACGCGAGGTCGGCGTCGAACTGCTCGTGGAGACCGCCCGGCTGTGGCGCTCCCTCGGCCACCACGACGACCGGGGCACCTTCCACATCGACGGCGTCACCGGACCGGACGAGTACAGCGCGATCGCCGACGACAACACGTACACCAACCTCATGGCCCGGGCGAACCTGCTGGCCGCCGCCGACGCCTGCAAACGCCACCCCGACGAGGCCGCGCGGCTCGGCGTCGACGAGGAGGAGAGCGCCGCCTGGCGGGACGCCGCCGAGGCCATGCACGTCCCCTACAACGACGAACTCGGCGTCCACGAACAGCACGCCGGCTTCACCCGCTACCAGCGCTGGGACTTCGACCGCACCGGCCCGGACCAGTACCCGCTGATGCTGCACTTCCCGTACTTCGACCTGTACCGCAAGCAGGTCGTCAAACAGGCCGACCTGGTGCTGGCGATGTACACCTGCGGCAGCTTCTTCCAGGAGTTCTACGACGAGGAGCAGATCGCCCGGAACTTCGCCTACTACGAGCCGCTGACCGTACGGGACTCCTCCCTGTCGGCCTGCGTCCAGGCCGTCGTCGCCGCCCAGGCGGGCCATCTGGACCTGGCCTACGCCTACACGGCCGAGGCCGCGTTGATGGACCTGCACAACCTGCAGCACAACACCCGCGACGGACTGCACATCGCCTCTCTGGCGGGCACGTGGATGGCGCTGGTCGCCGGGTTCGGCGGCATGCGCTGCGAGGACGGCGCCCTGCGCTTCGCGCCGCGCCTGCCCGCGAAGTTCAGCCGCCTCGCCTTCACGGTGCGGTTCCTCGGCCGGTGCCTGCGCGTGGAGCTGGCGGCCGACCGGGCCACGTACACGCTGCGCTCGGGACTGCCCCTGACGATCCGCCACCACGGCGAGGAGCTGACCGTCCGCGAGGACGCCCCGGTCGAACGCCCCGTACCCGCGGTCAGGCCGCGCCCGGTCCCCGAGCAGCCCCCGCACCGCAGGCCGAACGTCCGCTGAGCCTCACGCGGGCGGCGTCCAGTCGGCGACCAGGTCCAGCAGGCCCGGGAAACGGGCCTGAAGGTCGTCGATCCGGACGCGGCTGTGCCGCTCCAGCCCGTACTGCCGCTGCCGGATCAGCCCGGCCTCCCGCAGCGCGCGTGGGCCTGTCGGCGGCCACCACCGCGTTCGGCGCGCTGCTCGCGGCGGCCGGACTGGCGGGCGCCCTGTTCGTGGCCACCCGTCCCGCGACGGCTGGCTGACCCCGGCCGACAGGCCCGTGCGGGGCGTACGGCGGGTCAGGCAGTTGGCCGTATATCACCCTGCACCCCCGTGACACGCGGGTTAGTTTGTCCATGTTTTGACTGGCTTCCGCCTTCAGCTCGTGAAGCTGTGGGGTCCTGAGAAACCCTACGACTTGTAGGGGTGAGGGGTGGACGATGACCAACGGCGCCAACGCCATCCTCGTCGGTATGCGACGACGCGACCAGACGACCGCGTCCGGAACGCCCCGCCGGGCCCGCGGCAGTGCTCCCCTCGCGGCGGTGGCCGGCGTCTTCACACTGGCGCAGCTCGTCCTCGTACGCCCGGTGCTCGGCCTCGGCTGGGACGAGGTGGTGTACGTCAGCCAGGTCAGCGAGCACGCACCGGCGGCGTTCTTCAGCGCACCGCGCTCCCGGGGCGTCTCCCTGCTCGTGGCGCCCGTCGCGTCCTGGTCGTCGTCCACCCCGCTGCTGCGCGTCTACCTCGCCCTGCTGTCCGGCCTCGCCCTCTACCTGGCCCTGCGCACCTGGCGCGGCCTGTTCCCGACCCGGGTCCTCGTGGTCGGCGGCGCCCTGTTCGCCTCCCTGTGGATGACCCTCTTCTACGGCCCGCAGGCCATGCCCAACTACTGGGTCGCCATCGGCGCGCTCATCAGCGTCGGCTGCTTCCTGCGCTTCCGGTCCGACCCCACCGCGCGGGCCGCGCTGTGGGGTGTCGCCGTCGGAGCGATGCTCATGGCGTGGATGCGGCCCACCGACGCGGTCTGGGTGACGGTTCCGCTGCTCGCCCTCACACTGCTGCGACGCCACTGGCGGCTCCTGCTCGCACTCCTGGTCGGCCTCGCGGCGGGCGTCGTCCAGTGGGTGATCGAGGCGTACGTCGGCCACGGCGGTCTCGGGCAGCGGCTGCACGACGCGTCCGAGATCCAGGGCGGCCTCGGCTGGCAGATCGCCGTGGACGACCAGCTGCGCAGCCTGGGCGGCCGGGCCCTGTGCCGCCCGTGCACCGGGTCGATGCCCCACCCACTGGTCACCCTGTGGTGGTTCGCCCTGCCGGTGCTCGCCGCCCTCGGCCTGGCCGTCGCGGTCCGGGCCCGCCGCACCGCGCGCACCCTGCTCCCGCTGGCCTGCGCCACGACGGCCGCCCTGCCGTACCTGTTCATGATCGGCTACGCGGCGCCCCGCTTCCTGATGCCCGCCTACGCGCTGCTGGCGATCCCGGTCGCCGACGCGTTGTGGCACCTGGTCAGGACGCCGGGCGGCCGGTGGCGGCCGGTCGTCGCGACGGTCGTCGCGCTCGGGCTGGCCGGGCACCTGGCCGTGCAACTCGCCGTCCTCACACGCACCGTGGACCGCAACACCGACAACCGCCGCGACTGGGCCCGCACCGCCACCGAGCTGCACCGCCTCGGCGTCCGCCCGCCCTGCCTGATCACCGGACACGAGGCCATCCCGATCGGCTACTACGCCGGCTGCTCCTCCGGCGCGACCGCCGGCCACAACGAGAACACCACGGCGGCGGAGATCCGGGGCACCGCACGCCGGATCCCGGTCGCCCACCTCGCCCCGCTCGACGGCATCCCGCCCCGCTACGCCCGCTCCTGGACCGTCCACCGGATCGGCGAGCTGCACGTCCGCGTCGCACCGGCGGCCCTGCGGAACGATCCCTCGTGACAAGGGACCGCCGGCGCCCGGCGGCGCGCGCCCACCGCCGGGCGTGGTGACGGCGACCGGTGTTTCCCGTCCACCCGGTTCCGGTAGGAGTCGGGTGTCGGTTGACGAATGAGGGGGGAACGTCATGGCGGTGAGCGACCACGACGGCCGGTTGGGGGAGGAGTTCTTCACTCCGGGAACGTCGTCCTTCACCGAGTTCCTGGCGGCCCACCGCCCGGAGCTGCTCAGCACGCGCCGCGTCCTCCCGGACGGCGTCCGCGCCGACGAGGTGCCGCACGGCACGACCGTGCTCGCGCTGACCTACCGCGACGGCGTGCTGATCGCCGGCGACCGCCGGGCCACGATGGGCAACCTGATCGCGCAACGCGACCTGGAAAAAGTGCACCCCGCCGACGACCACACCGCGGTGGCCTTCGCCGGCTCCGTCGGGCTCGCCCTGGACCTGGTGAAGCTGTACCAGGTGGAGCTGACGCACTTCGAGAAGATCGAGGGCATCCCCATGACCCTCGCCGCGAAGGCGAACAGGCTGGCCGGCATGATCCGGCAGAACCTCGGCCAGGCCATGCAGGGCCTCGCCGTCGTCCCGTTGCTGGCCGGCTACGACGTCACGGCCCCCGACGGTGCACGCGGCCGCGTCTTCGGCTTCGACGTCGCCGGCGGCACGTACGAGAAGTCCGGCTTCCACGCCGAGGGGTCAGGCTCCCCCTATGCCCGGGGCGCGCTGAAGAAGCTGTTCCGGCCGGGCATGTCCCGGCGTGAGGCGGCCCTGGCCGCCCTCCACGCGCTGTACGACGCGGCCGACGACGACTCAGCGACCGGCGGGCCGGACCTCAACCGACGCATCTTCCCCATCGTCTCGGTCATCACCGACGACGGCTTCGAGCGACTGCCCGAGGCCGAGACGGCGGAACTGAGCCGCGAGATGGTCCAGCAGCGCGGCAGCCGGCCGGACGGACCGAACGCGGCCGTGTGACGACGGTCCCCGCCGGAGTTTCCGCTTCCATGGGCAAGACCTGTCGCGGCCTTTACTGCACATGAGTTGCATGTACCGGAGGATGGCACAAGGCTGTTCACCGCAGCCGTCCAGCCGAAAGTCCCGCCGGAAGGTCCCTCCCCCCGATGACGGCCGCCCCTGACTCCACTCCGACCCTCCCCGCGCCGGGCCCCGCCCAGCGTACGGCCCGGCACCGCGTTCGTAGCTCCATGACGCGGCAGGAGTGGATCAGGGCAGGGGGGATGGCCGGGTTCATCCTCGCCCTCCATGTGATCGGCTGGGTCACTCTGGTGGCCGTCGTCGTCCCGGAGCACCACCGCATCGGCGCCCAGTCCTTCGTTATCGGCATCGGCGTCACCGCGTACACGCTCGGCATGCGGCACGCCTTCGACGCCGACCACATCGCCGCGATCGACAACACCACCCGCAAGCTGATGGGGGAGGGGCAGCGGCCGCTGTCCGTCGGCTTCTGGTTCTCGCTCGGCCACTCCAGCGTCGTCCTCGCCCTGGCGCTGCTGCTCTCCCTGGGTGTGAAGGCCCTGGCCGGGCCGGTCCGTGACGACGGCTCGTCCCTGCACGACATCACCGGCCTGATCGGCACGGCCGTCTCCGGGACGTTCCTGTACGCCATCGCCGCCGTCAACCTCGTCATCCTGGCCGGAATCTGGCAGGTGTTCCGCCGGATGCGCTCCGGCGCCTTCGACGAGGCCGCCCTGGAGGAACAGCTCACCAGCCGCGGCTTCATGAACCGCCTCCTGGGCCGCGTCACGCGGTCGGTCGCCAAGCCCTGGCAGATGTACCCGCTGGGGCTGCTCTTCGGGCTCGGCTTCGACACCGCCACCGAGATCGCCCTGCTCGTCCTGGCCGGCTCGGGCGCCGCCTCCGGACTGCCCTGGTACGCGATCCTGTGCCTGCCCGTCCTCTTCGCCGCCGGGATGTGCCTCCTGGACACCATCGACGGCACGTTCATGAACTTCGCCTACGGCTGGGCCTTCTCCCAGCCGGTCCGCAAGGTCTACTACAACCTCACCATCACCGGCCTGTCCGTCGCCGTCGCCCTGCTCATCGGCACCGTCGAACTCCTCGGCCTGCTCGCCGAGAAGCTCGGGCTGCACGGGGCGTTCTGGGACTGGATCTCCGGGATCGACCTCAACACCCTCGGCTACGCCGTCGTCGCCCTCTTCTTCGCCACCTGGGCCGTGGCCCTGCTGGTGTGGAAGGCCGGCCGCATCGAGGACAGATGGACGGCGGATCTTGCCCGGCCCGCCGAGTAAGGGGCGGATACGAGTGAGGGTGAGCCCACCTTCTTGAGGTCTCAAGATTGTCCCAACGGGTGATGTCCGGGCGTCTGCCGAGGTTAGAGACCGCGTAACGGGAAACGCGGAACGGGCACGTGAGACGAACGAGTCGACGCAGCGCGACAAGGAGGCAGTCATGGGCACGGAACCGATGGGCCCCGAGGCGATGGCGGACGACGCTTACCAGCCCACCGGAACCAACGAGGAGCAGGAGGACGCCGCGCCCCTCGACCTGCAGGACGCCGTTGACGAACGGACCTACGACGACACCCTCGACGAGGGCTACTCCCCGCCGGAGAAGCCGCTCGGCGTCACCAAGCACGGCACCACCGCCGCCGAGCAGCGCGAGGGCGAGACCGTCGACCAGCGGCTGTCCCAGGAAGTGCCCGACGTGTCCGAGCCGCCCGGCGACGACATCGGCGACCTCCCCGAGGGAGAGGGCGAACCGATCGATCCAGAGGCGGGCACGGCACGCGCCGGCCGTCTGGTCGAGCCCGACGAGGGCGTCCGCAGCGACACCACCTGGGAGGCCGTGGCGACCGACGTGGGCATCGACGGCGGAGCCGCCGGCGCGGAGGAGGCCGCGGTACACGTCGTCGAGGACGAGACCGCCCTGCCGGAAGGCGAAGGGGAGGGGCAACTCCCTTAGATTCCTGGGGAGTTCAGTCCGGAGGTCAGTTCGGAGTTCAGCCCGGCGCCCCGCGAGCTGCGGCGGCTGCCGCGGCGCTGTGCGCGAGTCTGACCCGGCCTGATCTGACCTGGCCCGACCCGTCGGTGGCCCGGTCGTCGAAGACGCTGAACCGCCGCCCACGCCACCCGTGTGGGTGCTGCGACGGCGTGCACGGGCCCGCCCCGGCGCGCCCCGCCCCGCGCCGGGTCGGTGGCGTCCCGCGCCGTGCCCCGCAGCTCAGGGCAGCAGCTTGTCCAGGGCGGCGGGCCCCTCGGCCGCCAGCTTGCGCTTGGCCCATTCCAGGTTGCGCGGGGTGAGGTCCTTGCCAGAGGCAAGGACCAGGTCCTCCGGCGACACGTCGGTGCCGGTGCGGGCGTGGAGCAGGCTGTCCGGGGTGGTGCGGTCCTCGGGCGGCCGGGACGCGGACGCGTCGGGCTGTGAGGTCGACATCTTCTGCTCCTCGGGTCCGGATCGCTGTTGCGGCCCCGGTGCTGTCATCGGGTCCGATATCACCATTCAACGCGGGAGCGCGCCGTGCATCCGGAAAGCGCGGGTACCGCTGTGAGGGGGCCGCTTCCTATGCGTGCAGGGGTACCTTTCCCGGGCCCGGGAGAAACCTGGCCCCGGCCACCGGCGAGACCGACGGCCCCAAGCCCATGTCCCTGACACTGGCAGGAGCATGCCAGGGCCACACGTGCCATGACCGTGGTGGGCCTGGCGAGCGCGGCCCTGCCGGCAACACGATCAGCGTGATCGGCCTGCTCAACCCCGCCTCCCAGCACGTCTGCGTGATCGCCGAGCACTGAGCTCCCCCCTGATCGCACGGCGCACCGGGGCGCCGTCAGCGGCGGCCCCCGGGTCCGGGCCCGGGCGCGAGCACGAGCATCGTGACGTCGTCGCGTACGTCCGGGCAGTACCGGACGAGATCCGCCCACACGTGCTCGGCCAGCGCGGCGGGATCCTCCTCGGCGCGGCCCGCCAGCCGCTCGGCCAGCGGATAGAAGGCCCCGGCGCCGTCCCTGGCCTCGGTGACGCCGTCGGAGGCCAGGAAGAGCCGGTCCCCGGGACGCAGCCGCACCGCGGAGGCCACGGGCGGGGCGGCCTCGGCCAGACCCAGCCCGAGTGGCGTACCCGGCTCGACCTCCAGCTCGACGGCCCGGCCGTCACGCAGCAGCAGCGGACCGGGATGCCCGCACGCCACGATCCGCACCGTCCGGGCGTCGGCGGCGAACGCGAGCAGCACCGCCGTGGCGAAGAGCTCGCCGTGCGGCTCGTCCGCCGAGTCCACCACCAGCCTCCGGTCCAGCCGGGCCGCCATCGACTCCGGGTCCGGCTGGTCGAGCACCGCCTCCCGGAAGGCGCCCAGCAGCGACGCGACCGTCGCCACGGCCGACAGCCCGTGCCCCTGCACGTCCCCCATGACCGCCCGTACGCCGTGCGGGCCCGCGCGTACGTCGAAGAAGTCACCGCCGACCAGCGTCCCGTGCTGCGCCGCCCGGTACAGGCCCGCACACCGCACCGGCCCGACCCGCTCCGGCAGCGGCGGTACGACGGCACGCTGCGCGGCCTGCGCCACGGCCCGCTCGGTCAGCAGCTGGGCGTCACGGTGGGCGCGGACGAAGGACAGCAGCACGCTCAGCGCGGCGACGAAGCCGACGGTCAGCACATCGGTGTTGCCAGGGTCGTTCAGCCGGAAGACGGGGGTGGTCAGCACGGCCACCGCCAGGGCGCCGAGGACCGCGGTCACGACCGGCCCGCACGACAGGACCGCCAGGGGCGGAATGGCGCCCAGCATGAAGCCGATGTCCAGCGGCTCGGGGCTGATCAGCTCCGCCGCGCACACGGCGGCCAGCAGGGCGGCCGGCAGGACCCGGAACCAGCCCGGCGGCGGCGCGCCCCGCAGCCAGCCCCGCCGGTCCCGCTCCCGGTCCCGGCGCGGCGCCCGGCCGCGCACCGCACTCACATCACCACGCTGCTACGACCGGCCGGGCGCCGCACGCCGGGGCGGCGTCAGGCGAAGGGCGTGAGCGTCAGCCGCAGCCCCGTGGGGGCGGTGTCCTGGATGTACGAGGCGAAGTCGGCCACGTCGTCGAAGGCGAAGCCGTACGCCTTGCCGTCCCGGGTGGCCGCGTGCATGGCCTTGGCGTAGTGGTTGGTGAGGCCGGTCCGGTAGAAGGACGCGGCGTCGGTGGTCGGCTGGGCCGGGGAGCTGAGGAGGGTCGAGCGGTTGAAGCCGGCGCCGAGCACGGCGGCGACGGGGCCGGTCGTGCCGTCGTTGGGGGCGGCGAGCGCGCCGTCGCAGAACAGCACGTCCCGCGTGGACGGCTTGCCGAAGGAGACCTGCGCCGGACCGTCGAAGGTGAGCCGCTCACCGCGCACCCGGCCGGTGAAGGTGCCCACGTTGGTGGTCACGGTCAGGTCCCGGCCGGTGTACGTGCTCCACACCTCGTCGATGTACGGGGCGAAGTAGTCCTTCGGGAACAGGCCGGCGTCCAGCCCGTGGCCCGGCGCGATGATCCGGGTGTCGTCCACGGCGAGCCGCGCGAACTCCTCCACCTGCCGGACGGCGGCGAACGCGGCCGCACGGCCGCCGTCGCGCAGGGTACCCGTGGTCTGGTCCTTGGCACCGGTCAGCCGGATGCTCAGCGGCACGCTGAACATGTCGACCATGGTCGTGTTGCAGAACATCCCCGAGGAGTTGTAGGTGAACTCGGCACAGTCGTGCAGCACCCCGTAGTTGGGGTCGGACGTGACCCAGCCGGCCGGGTACTGCAGCGCCGGGTTGCCGTTGCCGTCGGTGACGACCTTGAACTTGAGCTTCGCGCCGAGCGACACGTAGATCCGGCCGGACATGTACGGCAGGGACAGCCGGGTCTCGCCGCTGCCGGCCAGGCCGATCGCGTAGTCGGTGAAGCCGTCGGGGCCGTTGTCCGACAGGGCCACCGGCGCGAGGGTGCCGTCGGGCCTGACCCGTACCTGCCGGCCGTCCTGGTTGCCGACGATGTAGACGTGGACGCTGGTGTTGGCGAAGGAACCGCTGTTGTTGACGATCGTCAACGGCAGGGAGCCGGCCGCCGCCGTGCTGCCGTCCTCGGTGGTGCCCGCGAGGGCGTGCGGAGCCAGTGCGGCGACGGCGGGCGCGGCGACGACCGCTCCGCCGAGGGCGACGAGGAAGGTGCGGCGTCCGGGGCGGCGCTGGTGACGAGGAGTCATGTGGGGGGTCTCCTGACATGCTCGTGCGGGTGGTGGGGCGCGGCGGCGAGCGCGCGGGGGGAGACCTGAGAGGCATGGGGGAGTGAGAGCGCTCTCAGACGGTACGTCGACGCCGCCGCGGGGCCCTGATGCTACGCACGGGCACCGCACCTGCCAACCGTTCTGACGTGCCGCCAACTCCGGGCGATGTGCGCGTACTTGACCAAACCGGCGACTCCCCAGGGCCACTTAACTGCCTCTTAAGGGCCACTTAAGCCCTCCGGCCTCCCGAGAGCGCTCCACGCCGGGCCGAAATTCGCTGTACGGGCCGGCGGAACATCCCGTAGCTGCCCGGGGCGCCTGGTGGGGCGGCCCCGACGACACCGAGCCCGTCACCCTCAACTGGTTCGACGTGGCCGAGGGAGAGGAAGAGGCGGGGGCCGAGCTCCTGCGCACCGCTCCCTGGCAGGTCGAGCTGGAGCTGAACCTCCCCGCCGGCTGGCGTAAGGACCCCGGCCCGCGCTCCGCCGCCGAGGTGCGCTTCACCGCCGTACGGGCAGCCGGGTACGACCTGCTGGTGGAACGCTTCCTGTACCGGTGGACGCCCTCGTGCGGGCTGCCCGAGCGGCCCGGGCGGCTGGTGTTCCGTCCCGAACCGGACGACGCGGTGTTCTTCGACGCGCTGCGCCGCATCCACTCCGTCACTCTGGACGCCCACGCGCTGAAGGCCATCGAGGAGGGCGGGCTCGACCAGGCGGCGCAGGAGGAACTCGACTTCTTCCGCTGGTGCCCCTCGCCGCGCGCATGGTGGCACGTGGCGTACACGCCGCAGGGAGAGCCGGTGGGCATCCACATCCCGGCGCACAATCCGTCGGGGCCGTGCATCGGTTTCATCGGCGTCCTGCCGGAACACCGCGGCCAGGGCTACGCCTACGACCTCCTGGCCGAGTGCACGCACTTCCTGGTCGAGCGGGGCGCGCAGTTCGTCGCCGGGGCGACGGACCAGGGGAACGTCCCGATGGCCGCGAACTTCGCCAAGGCGGGCTTCCCGGTGGTCCGGGAGCGTCTCAACTTCCACCTGCCGCCGGACCCCGGCGGTGCCGGGGCTCGCGAGCGGGCATGACCAGGACCTGCTAGGCGCCCGCCGGGCGGTGTGGTTCGCGCCGCATCGCCCACAGCACCGGCCCGTTCCCCGGCAGCCGCAGCTCTTCCTGCACAGTGAAGCCGAAGTGCTCGTAGAAGGGCAGGTTGGACGGCTTGGAGGACTCCAGGTAGGTCGGCAGACCCGCCGCGTCGGCCTGGGCCAGCCCCGAGCGCAGCAGAGCGGCCCCGTGTCCCTGGCCCTGGCCGACCGGGTCGGCGCCGATCACCGCCAGATACCAGTGCGGTTCCCGGGGTGCGTGCTGGGCGGCGGTCTCGACGGCGTCCCTCAACAACGGAGCTCGGTCGCCGAGGATGCTCTGGAGCTCCTGGATGGTCTCCGCGTCGGGAACGGCCTTGGCCTGCGCCTCCGGAGGCACCCAGAAGGCGGCCGCCGCCTCGGTGTGCTCACACACGCCGTGGTGGACGTACTGCCGGGTGAAGATGGCGGTGAAGTAGCGGCCCAGCCCTTCCTCACGGGAGGCGTCGCCCGGGAAGAACCAGCGCATCATCGGGTCGTCGTCGAAGGCGCGGGCCAAGATGCGGCTGATCGACGGAGCGTCCTCGATCGTCGCCGTCTTCGGCGTGTTCGTCATCGGCATACAGGACAGTCTGTACCCCTGTGATCTTCGGTGTCGCGGTGGGGTCCGGCCCGCTCTCGGGACCCACAGAGCAGCCCCGGCACGGTCGCAACAGCCCTACCGGGCGCCGCCGTTCAGCATCGTCTCGGCCGTGGCGAGTATCTCCGTGACGCGGAGCGCGAAGCCGGCGTCGCACGGGTGGGGGTGGCCGGTGCGGGCGGTGGCGAGCAGGGCGTCTGCCGCCCGGACGAGGGCGGGGACCGCTCCTGCGGAGCTCTGGGGCAGGAGCGTGACCCCGGCCTCGCCGCGGAGTTCCACGGCGGCACCGGCCGCCGCGGGCGGTGCCGTCAGGCTCAGGGTGAGGGTGCTGGAGGCGCCGCCGGTGTGGTCGAGGACGAGGTGGACGGTGTCCCCGGGACCGTCGGCCGCAGCTGTCACGCGCCGCGCGTCGCCGAGCACCGGCAGCAGCACGGACAGGGCGTGCGGGCCCACGTCCCACAGGGCGCCCTTCTCCCGCCGCCACGGCGAGGCGGCGAACGGGCTGTCGCTGGTGAACACCGCGCCGAGCCACTGCGCCCGTGCGGTGAACCAGCCCCGCACCCCGGCCTGTTCGGCGATCCACGCCTCCGGCTCGGGCTGGAAGCGGGTCGTGAAGAACACGACGGAGGCGACCCCGGTCTCCCGCACGGCCTCGACCACGGCCCGCCCCTGCTCCACCGTCGGCGCGAGGGGCTTGTCGAGCAGCAGATGGCACCCCGCGCGCGCCGCCCGCACCGCGAGGCGGGCCTGCACCTCAGGGGGCAGGGCGACGGCGACGGCGTCCACGTCGGCGAGCAGCGCGTCGACGTCGTCGTACGCACGCGCCCCATGCCGTGCGGCCAGCTCCTTGGCGGCGTCGGGGCGCCGGCCCCATACGCCGACGAAGTCCAGTTCCTCGTGCAGGCTCAGGGCGGGGGCGTGCGCCGCCTGCGCCCAGGGGCCGGTGCCGAGCAGTCCGATGCGCATGCCGCCGCCTCTCCGCGATGCCGAAGCCGGGTGCCGACCGGTCGTGGCACCCCGGTCGGTCGCCGCTGAGCGTGTCACACGGACCCGGTCGGTGAGCAACCCCTCCCGCGGTCCGTGCACCGCTCAGATGTCCGCGGGGACGTGCGCGCCGAAACCGAGTTCCCGCAGGGCACCGCGCAGCCGCGCCGCCGCGTCGTCGAGCTTGGCCTCGTCCTTCTCGACCTCCGCCGTGGAGAAGTCGAAGTCACCCATGCCCCACGCGGGAGCGACGTGGATGTGCAGATGCGGAACCTCGAAGCCCGCGATGAACAGTCCGGCGCGGGGCGCGTCCCAGGCCTGCTTCACCCCGCGGCCGACCGCCTGCGCCACGGTCATGCAGCGGGCCAGCAGGCCGTCGTCCGCGTCGGTCCACTGGTCCAGCTCCTGCCGTGGTACCACCAGCGTGTGACCGGGTGTCAGCGGGGCGATGCTGAGGAAAGCGGCCACCTCGTGGTCCTGCCAGACGAACCGGCCGGGCAGTTCCCCTGCGAGTATCCGGGAGAAGAGCGTTGGCATGCGGTGAGTATCACATTTCCCGGTGACCGGGACGTGCCCGGGTCGGCTGACGCGCCCTGAAGCAGGGAAGGTGAGAGGGCATCATGCAAGAGCCACACCACCGGCCCGTCTGCCTCGACGTGGCGGACCGCGGCCGTCGTACGGAGGACCGCTGATGACGCCCGGCCGCATCCGGCTGTTCCACACGGTCCTCGGACCGGCCCGCGGACCGGCCCTGTTGCTGGTGCACGGCTGGGGCGGCGACGGACGGGAGTGGTCGGCGCACGCCGAGGCGCTGGCCGGGCGGTTCCGGGTGGTCGTGCCCGACCTGCGGGGGCACGGCCGCTCCGCGGTGCCGGCGCAGGGCAACACGCCCGCGCAGATGGCGGCCGACCTGGCCGCCCTGACCGAGGCGTCGGGCACGGGTCCCGTGATCGCCGTCGGGCACTCGATGGGCGGCCAGGTCGTCAACCTGCTCGCCGTCCACCACCCGAGGACCGTGCGATCCGTCATCGCCCTCGACCCGGCGCACGGCGCCCACGGCGACGAGGCCGACGGGATCCCGGCGCGGCTCGCCGCCTACCGGGCAGGCGGCGCCCGCGAGGCGGCCACCTTCGTGGCCGGCGCCTTCTCCCCGCAGGCCCCGCCCGGACTGCGCACCGCCCACGTGCGTACCATGCTCGGCACCCCGGACCATGTCATCGCCCAGGCCTACGCCGGCATGTACACCGACCCGGGCGCGGTGGGCGTCCGCCCGCGCAGCGAGGCGTATCTGCGGCGCCGGGCGCGGCCCGCGCTCACGGTGTGGACCTCGGCCGAGGCCGCGGCCTGGGAACGCGGCACCCTGCACGTGCCCGGTTCACGCGTCGACCACTGGCCCGACTCGGGGCACTACCTGCACGAGGAGCACCCCGAGCGCACGGTCCGGCTCATCGACGCCTGGGCGGCCGGCACGACGGCCGTCCGACGCGGCTGACCCCGCGCCGCTGGAGCCGCCCGGCCCTGCGTCAGCGGAACGCCGGCATGATCCGGTCGTGGATGAGGCGGAGCTGGGTGTTCACATCGGCCGCCTCCGCGAGGTCCCGGCCGGTGAAGGCCTTGACGATGGTGCGGTCGGTGAGAGCGCAGATGACGTGGTTCACCCCGCTGGGGGCGATGTCCCGCCGGATCTTCTCCGCGCACTCCTCAGGGGTGCCGGCGATCGAGAGGCGTTCGGCGATCTCCGGAGTGGTCAGCTCGATGCCACGGGCCAGATCGCCGGCGGCGATGGCGTCGACGACCGGTTTGAGCTCGCCCGGGTCCACTCCGTTGCGGCGCAGTTGTTCCTCGGGCATCGAGGAGGCGTAGATCCCGACCATGCTGCGCGCCGCGTCCTTCGCGACGGCGGAGTCGGGCCCGGTCGCGAAGACGACCCACGCCCCGATGTCCAGCGACCGCCAGTCCTTGCCCGCGCGTTCGGCTCCGGCCCGGATGTGCCGTACCGCGTAGTCGTAGGCCTCGCGGGTGTAACTCAGCGCGTGATGGCAGCCGTCGGACAACTCGCCCGCGGCCTCGAAGGACTTCGGCCCGCGCATCGCCCCGAGCTTGAGCGGGACCCGGCTCTGCACCGGCCGGGCGAAGGTGAACAGCCCGTCGTACGAGAAGAACTCCCCGTCGTAGGTGATGGCCCCCTCGTCCAGCAGCGTCCGCACCACGTGGAGGGCCTCCTTGACCCGCGACAGCGGCCGGGTACGCGCCCAGTCGATGCGGTACTGCGCCAGCAGCCCGAAGTTGCCGCTGGACAGCACACCCTCGGCGCGCCCGCCGGACAGTTCGTCGAGGGTGGCGAGGGCCTGGGCGATCAGGGTCGGCTCCCGCAGCGTCACGGGGGACACGCTCGGGCCCAGACGGATCCGGCTGGTCCGGCCGGCGGCCGCGGCGAAGAGGAGCCATAAGTCCTTGTGCCAGGTCTCGTCGGCGGCATAGCAGGCGTGGAAGCCGAGTTCGTCGGCGAGTGCGATGGAGTCCAGGGCCTCCGTGAGCGGGTAGTCGGGGAGCATCGCGTAGCTGAACCTCACAGGCGCCACCTTCCGAAGCGGGAACCGCGCGACGGGTGTGCCGTTCTCCCGTCCTGACGAGCATGTGGACGAATCCCTCAGGGAGCCAGGCCCGTTGAGGCAGCCTGGCGCTTCCGGGGGCCGCCTCACTGTCAGACCCGTCTGCGATCGTGTGCGTACGAGGGCGGTGGGCGGCACCGCCCGGATCGGGTCGGGTCGGGTCGGGAGGAGCACGATGGCGGGTCGGAGTGACGGCTGGTCGGGCATGGGCTGGGAGGGCTGGCGGGACCACGACGACGTCCGGCGGCGTCTCGACCAGGGCGCCGATCCGGAGGCCTGGGGCGGCGAGCGGCCCCTTCACCGGGCGGCGGTGTTCGGCTCACCGGAGGTGGTCACGGAACTCGCGCGGCGCGGCGCGGACGTGGACGCGCTGCAGGACGGCAGGACCGCCCTGTGGGAAGCGGTCCTGTCCGACCGCCCTGACAACGCGCGTGCCCTCGCCGCCGCCGGAGCCGACCCCTGGCGGCCTCAGATCGGCGGCTGGTCGCCGGGCCGGCTGAGCCTGGCCGGACCGACACCGGACCTGTTCGCGATCCCCGAAGGGGAACGGGGCCTGACCGAGGCGGAACGCGCGGCGGCGGAGGAAGGCAGACGACTCGTCGCGGCACTGGGAGACCTCCACTACGAGGGCACGGGCCTGGCCTGCGTGACCGGCATCGACGCCGAGGAGGCGATACGCCGCCTGGAGGCGACTCCGGTGGGCGGGAAGGAACTGGACGACCTCCTCGACGAGCCGTACGCGTACGACTCGGACGACGAGTTGTGGATCATCGGCGTGACGTCCGTGCCGGGCGGCTGCGTCGTGACCCAGCCGTGGGGCTACGCGCCGCAGATGCCGGGCGTGCTGACCCGGCTGTCCGTCGGCACCGTCTGCTACGGCCTGTACGCCAACCCCAAGAGCGGCAACCAGGGCAGCATCGCCCGCGACGGTGTCATCGAGGGCTGGGACCTCCACCCGGGCGGCGGTCCGGACGCGGACGACTCACCCGAGGAGGTCCTGGCCTCCTACCTCTACCGCTACAACGCGGTGGCCTACGCCTGTGCCTACGCGGGCCTGCGCCCGACCGACGCGCGGGCCGTGGTCGGGCCGCCCGACAGCTGGGTCCGCCTGCCGCGGCGTGACCACTGGAAGCAATGACGAGGGGGAGCACCGCGCGACACGGAACGACGCCGTGCCGGCCACCTGGTGCGGGAGCTCCAGGCGCGTCAGCCCGTCGGCGGCGACCGTGGTGAAGGCCCGGGCCGTCAAGGTCCGCAGGGATGCAGGCTGACGGATCGCTGAGGCGCCGTCAGCGACCACACGACCGGGCTGGTACGACTCCTGGGGCCACGGCCGCCCGCCGGACACCCATACGCTGCGCAAGGCCGAGCGCACGGGCGGCCGCGATGCCGGCGTGCGGGGAGTCGCCGACGACCCACGCGCCGGCGAGGGGCAGGCCGACGGTGTCCGCTGGGCAGGGCACGGACGGCGGCCGTCGGCTACGTCTCCAGAAAGGCGGCGACCGCGCCGCGGAAGGCGGCGTCGCGGTCGACGAGGGTGTTGTCGAGATCCAGCGGCATCAACGGCACGACCGTGGTGAGCACGGCCGTTGGCCTCCAGGCAGGCGGGTTTCGCAGAGGGCCGGCTGTCTGGACGGGCGTCCGGCGCGGTGACAAGGCAGGATCTCGTAGGACGCGGAGCAGGAGGCGGACATGGCGCAGGACCGGCCCGAACTCGGCCACGCCCAGCGGCGGCACTGGCAGGGCACGTACGCCGCCCACCCGGGCATGTACGGCGCACACCCCTCGGCCGCCGGTGTGCACGCCGCCGAGGTCTTCCGCCAGGCCCGGGCCCGGGAGGTACTGGAGCTCGGCGCGGGCCACGGACGCGACGCGCTGTTCTTCGCCCGCGAGGGCTTCACCGTCCAGGCCACCGATTTCAGCCCCACCGCCCTGGCCCAACTGCGCGACGCAGCCCGCGCCCAGGGCGTGGCCGACCGGGTCACCACCCTCGACCACGACGTCCGCACACCACTGCCGCTGCCCGACGGCTCGGTGGACGCCGTCTTCGCCCACATGCTGCTGTGCATGGCCCTGTCCACCGAGGAGATCCACGCGGCGGTCCGCGAGGTGCGCCGCGTCCTGCGGCCGGGCGGCACCTTCGTCTACACCGTCCGGCACACCGGCGACGCCCACTACGGCGCCGGCGTCCCGCACGGCGACGACATCTACGAGCACGGCGGCTTCGCGGTGCACTTCTTCCCCCGCGCCCTGGTCGACGCCCTGGCCGACGGCTGGATCCTGAACGAGGTGCACCCCTTCGAGGAGGGCGAACTGCCGCGCCGGCTGTGGCGCGTCACCCAGGTGCTGCCGCGCCGACCTGCCGGGACGGTGTGAACCGAGCCGGCCGTCAGCGCCCCGGCGTGGGTGACGGCCACCTGCGGGTTGTCACCGATGTGCGAGCGGCGCGGGGCGGCCGATACGACATCCCGTACGGCGGCCTGAACTGCGGCCCGTGCGACGGTGTTTGCAGGGGACAGCCACCAGGAATGATGGGTGATGGGCCTGATGGCGTAAGCCGCCGGAGGGGACAACGCTGAAGTCCGAATGCTCTGCATCACGACGCCGATGACGACGTACGCCCGGTCCCTCCGGCGTCCGCCACGACCGGGGCCACGCTGCTTCCCCCAGTCCGTCCATGCCCTGCGGCAGGAATCAACTACCCCCATCCCCGCACCCGTTGAGCGAGGCACGGGCCCGGGAAGGAGGAACCATGCCCCCGTCCGACGACGAACGTCTGGGTGCGCTCGAAGCACGGCTCGAGCGTGACGATCCCCGGTTCGCCCGCGCGCTGCGGGCCGGACGCCCCGCCCGGCCCCGCGAGTACCGCCGCACCCGCGCGTGGTGCGCGCTCGCGGTCGGCTTGGGCGTGCTGGTCACGGGGATGGCCCTGGCCGACGGGCTGCTCATCGCCACCGGTCTGGTCCTCACCGGGATAGCCGTGGAGTTGTTCGACCCGCACCGCGTTCACCCGGGACGGCGCACCCCACCGCTGCGCTGAGGCCCGGACGCCGCAGGTGCGCCCGGCCGGTCTCACGGTCGTCAACGATTTCGCGAAGATCGGTATTCGGGTTGCGCTAGGATTCCTTATCGAGCGCTTACGCTCCGTTGAGCGTCATTTCGCTCCTTCGTTCGTTCACTTGCTGGTCAATTGCTGATCGCCGGATTCCGGGCCGACGTGATGGGGGGCGTGACATGAGTGGAGTCTTCCCCGTGCGCGTCGACAACCCCGCCCGCGACGGAGTTCCCGATACCGGCAGCGCCGCCTGAGCGCACCGCGCGCCGACGCTCGCCCGATCCACGCGGCCATCGCCACAGGACCGGTACGTCGACCCCGCCCGGGCCGCGCCACGCACCCGGCCTCGGGCCCCGCCGGACCGTGTGACCCGGCCCCGGCCCGCTGACGGCCGGCCCCACGGGAACCCGCGTACCCGTAGCGACACCCGCAACCGCCGAACCCGGCCCGGCCGCCCGGCACCCGCAGAGGCACAGACGCCGCCACCGAACCGATCCACGGAGGTCAGACGCCCGTGCACGACACCACCGCCATGCTCATCGAACTCGGGGCGATCATTCTCGGCCTGGGACTGCTGGGACGGCTCGCCGGACGGGTGGGCTTCTCACCCATTCCCCTCTACCTCCTGGCCGGACTCGCCTTCGGGCACGGCGGCATCCTGCCTCTGCAGGCCAGCGAGGAGTTCATCGCCACCGGCGCCGAGATCGGAGTCATTCTGCTGCTGCTCCTGCTCGGCCTGGAGTACAGCGCGTCCGAACTCGTCACCACCCTCAAGACCCAATACCCGTCCGGCGGGGTCGACTTCGTCCTCAATACCGCTCCCGGCGCCGCCCTGGCGCTGCTGCTCGGCTGGGGGCCCGTGGCAGCCGTCGCCATGGCCGGCGTCACCTGGATCTCCTCGTCCGGGGTGATCGCCAAGGTCCTCGGCGACCTGCGCCGACTCGGCAACCGCGAGACCCCGGTCGTCCTCGGCGTCCTGGTCCTGGAGGACCTGGCCATGGCCGTCTACCTGCCGATCCTCACCGCCCTGCTCGCCGGGGTGAGCCTGGCGGGCGGCGCGGTCACCCTGCTGGTCTCCCTCGGCACCGTCGGCGCGGTCCTGTACGTGGCGCTGCGGCACGGCCGGCTGGTCAGCCGCGCCGTCTCCTCCGACAACGCCGAGCTGCTCCTCCTGGTCGTCCTCGGCCTCACCCTCCTCGTCGCCGGTCTCGCCCAGCAGCTGCAAGTCTCCGCGGCGGTCGGGGCGTTCCTGGTCGGCATCGCGCTGTCCGGCGAGGTCGCCGAGGGAGCCAGCAACCTCCTCACCCCCTTGCGGGACCTGTTCGCCGCGGTCTTCTTCGTCTTCTTCGGCCTGAACACCGACCCCGCGGACATCCCGCCGGTCCTCGCCCCGGCACTCGCCCTGGCCGCCGTCACCACCCTCACCAAGATCGCCACCGGCTACTGGGCCGCCCGGCGCGCCGGAATCTCGGTCAAGGGCCGCTGGCGGGCCGGCGGAACCCTCGTCGCCCGCGGCGAGTTCTCCATCGTCATCGCCGGTCTCGCCGTCGGCGTCGAACCGCGCATCGGCCCGCTGGCCACCGCGTACGTTCTGATCCTGGTCATCCTCGGCCCGCTCGCCGCCCGCTGGACCGAACCCCTCGCCCGCCGCGTCTCCCGCCGCCCGTCGCGGCAACCACTCGACGCGCCGGCGACGACCGAGCCCGTCGAGGCGGCACACGCGAACGGCTGAGCCGGGCGACACAGGACGCAGGGTGTTGAGTGGTCAAGAGCCCTGCGGGCCCTGGGTGTTGCTGGGCTGGTCGCTTTGCAGCGGCGTTGCTGTGGTTGAGGCAGCCGCAGCCGCAGTCGCCGCGGGCTTCGGTTGGCGATGGCTGCCCCGGGCCGCTTCGCAGCGCCGCCGCGGAGGCCACGGCCGTCCCCTGGGCCCCGGCCTACGGGCGGGACCGAGCCCACTGTCCGAGAAAGCAGCGAGAACTACCCGTTCTCACTCCCGTCCGAGGATCCCGGCGGCCCCCTCCACACCCTCACGCGTCCCGATCACGATCAGCACGTCTCCGCCGGCCAGCCGGAACTCCGGCCCGGGGGAGGGAACCGCCTCCGCCCGGCGCAGCACCGCCACGATCGACACACCGGTCTCCGTACGCATCCGGGTCTCGCCCAGCAGCCGCCCGTTCCAATGCGACCCCGCCGACAGTTCGATGCGCTCGGCCACCAGCCCCAACTCGGTCGTCGACAGCAGGCTGGGGCTGTGATGGGCCGGCATCAACGCGTCGATGAGGGCCGCCGCCTCCCCTTCGGTCAGCCGCACGGACAGCGCGCAGGCGTCCGGATCGTCCTCCTGGTACGCGTTCAACGTCCGGGCGCCGTCCCGATGGGCCACCACCGACAGACGGCGCCGCTCGCGCGTGGTCAGGTCGTAGCGGACCCCGATCCCGGGCAACGGCGTACTGCTCATGCGTGCGGCGCCCACGGCTGTCCCCCTGCTGTCCGATGCGAGTGTGTGTTCAGCACAACGTTGATGACACCCTAGCGACCACCCGAAACCAGCCGACCGAAGCCCGCCGGAAGCGCCGCGACGGCCCTTCCGCGCGGACCGGCCTGCACGCCGGACCCGCCCCACCCCACCATTCAGCTGCCCGAGCACTGAATGCGTTCTCCTTCTTCTATTGGACCTCCGGCCGCCCGACGGCCAGGCTGGAGTGCGCCGGCGCGCCGCGATCGCGGTCGTGTGCCGGCCCGCATCGTTCTGCGCGACAGCGAAACAACAGCCGGAAGAGGTCACGAGCACATGCACACCCGCCGCATCGGTGACGTCGAGGTCAGTGCGATCGGCCTGGGCGCGATGCCCATGTCCATCGAGGGACGACCGGACGAGGAACGCTCCCTCGCCACGATCCACGCCGCGCTCGACGCCGGAGTGACCCTGATCGACACCGCGGACGCCTACCACCGCGACGCCGACGAGATCGGTCACAACGAGACCCTGATCGCCAAGGCCCTCGCCTCCCACGACCGCGGCGCCGACGTCCTGGTCGCCACCAAGGGCGGCCATCTGCGCCCGGGCGACGGCAGCTGGACGCTGGACGGCAGCCCCCGGCACCTCAAGGAGGCCTGCGAGGCGTCGCTGCGCCGGCTCGGCGTGGAGGCCATCGGGCTGTACCAGTTCCACCGGCCCGACCCCCGGGTCCCGTACGAGGAGTCCGTCGGCGCGATCCGCGATCTGCTGGACGAGGGGAAGATCCGCATGGCCGGGATCTCCAACGCCGACCCCGAGCAGATCCGACAGGCCAACGATGTCCTCGGCGGCCGGCTCGTCTCCGTGCAGAACCAGTTCTCCCCGGCCTTCCGTTCCAGCGAGCCGGAGCTGCGGCTGTGCGACGAACTCGGCATCGCGTTCCTGCCCTGGAGTCCCCTCGGCGGCATCTCCCGGGCCGGTGAACTGGGCTCGGCGCACGCCGCGTTCGCCCGGATCGCCGAGGCTCGGGGCGTGAGCCCGCAGCGGGTGTGCCTGGCCTGGATGCTCGCCAAGTCGCCGGTCGTCGTCCCGATCCCGGGCGCCAGCCGGCCGGAGACCATACGGGACTCGGTCGCCGCCACCGACCTCGTCCTGACGGACGCCGAACTCGCGGAGCTGGACGCGGCCTGAACCCGCCGCCGGCACCACGCCCACGCGCATCACGCCCACGCCGCACCCTCGCCCGCGACGCATCCCCGCCTACGCCGCGCCCCCTGCCGCACCCCCGCCCGCGCCGCACTCCCTCCCGCGGCGCGGGCGGCCGCGCGCTCGTCCGGCCGGGGACTCCGGCCGCTTCCGGCTGCCGTCTCATGTCGCGGACGACCCATAAGCCGCCCGGGAGCCTGGTGTACTCCTGGCCCGCACGGGAAGAAAGCGCTTGCCATCCGTCCGGCAACCGGGGAGGACCACCGCCGTGGCGTCGCCGTTGGAAAAACCGCTCGACCACCGCTACCGGGGCGAGCACCCGATCCGCACCCTCGCCTACCTGTTCCGCTCCGATCGCGCCCGCCTGGCCGCGGCCGTCGTCGTCTTCACGGTGAAGCACAGCCCCATCTGGCTGCTGCCGCTCATCACCGCCTCCATCATCGACACCGTCGTCCAGCACCAGCCGATCAGCAGACTGTGGACCAGCACCGGGATCATCCTGTTCATCCTGCTGGTCAACTACCCGCTGCACCTGCTGTACGTCCGCCTCCTCTACGGCAGCGTGCGCCGCATGGGCACCGCCCTGCGCTCGGCGCTGTGCACGCGGATGCAGCAACTCTCCATCGGCTACCACTCGCGCGTCAGCGCCGGCGTGCTGCAGGCCAAGGTGGTGCGCGACGTGGAGACCGTCGAGCAGATGGTGCAGCAGACCGCCGAGAACGGGCTCGGCGCGGTCACCGTGCTCACCGGCGGGCTGGTCATCATCGCCGTCCGCACACCGGAGTTCCTGCCCGTCTTCCTCGTCGTCGTCCCCGCCGCGGCCCTCCTCGTGGCCCGGCTGCGGTCCCGGCTGCGCACCCACAACGAGCACTTCCGCCACGAGGTGGAGACCCTGTCGTCCCGGGTGACGGAGATGACCCGTCTCATCCCGGTCACCCGCGCCCACGGCCTGGAGGGCAAGGCGCTGCGCCGCATGAACGGCACCCTGAACCGGCTGCTGACCTCCGGGCTGCGCCTCGACCTGGTCAACGGCCGGTTCGGTTCGCTGGCCTGGGTGGTCCTCAACGTGATCGGCGTGCTCGTCCTCGCGGCCGCGGCGCTGGTCTCGTACTACGGCGTCTGGGGCGTCACCCCCGGCGACGTCGTCATGCTCAGTGCCTTCCTGACCACCCTCACCAACTCCACGACAACGTTGGCAGGCCTGGCCCCGGTCATCACCAAGGGACTGGAGTCCGTCCGCTCGGTCGGCGAGGTGCTGCAGGCGCCCGAACTGGAGGACAACGAGGGCAAGGCCGAGCTCACCGCGTTGCGCGGCGCCATCACCTTCCACGACGTCGACTACGCCTACGACACCGACGGACGCCGCGCCATCAGCGACTTCACTCTCGACGTGACGCCGGGGGAGACCATCGCGCTCGTGGGCGCCTCCGGCGCGGGCAAGTCCACCGTGCTCAACCTCGTCATCGGCTTCATCCGCCCCACCTCGGGCCGGATCCTGCTCGACGGCACCGACATGAGCACCCTCGATCTGCGCACCTACCGGCGGTTCCTGTCCGTGGTGCCCCAGGAGTCGATCCTCTTCGACGGCACCGTCCGCGAGAACGTCGCCTACGGCATGGACGACGCCGACGAGGAGACGGTACGGGCCGCGCTGCGCGACGCCAACGCGCTGGAGTTCGTCGACCGGCTCCCGCAGGGCCTCGACACCCTGGTCGGCGAGCGCGGCGCCCGGCTGTCCGGCGGGCAGCGGCAGCGCCTCGCCATCGCCCGTGCCCTGATCAGGGACCCCAAGGTGCTGGTGCTGGACGAGGCGACCTCGGCGCTGGACACCCGCTCGGAGGCGCTGGTCCAGCAGGCGCTCGCCCGGCTGCTGCACGGACGCACCACGTTCGTCGTGGCGCACCGGCTGTCCACCGTGCGGGGCGCGGACCGGATCGTGGTGATGGCCGACGGCCGGATCCAGGAGATCGGCACACACGAGGAGCTCCTGCGCCGGGGCGGGGCGTACACGGCGCTGCACAGCGGGCAGGTCGCCTGACCGCTGGTCCGAGGGCTGGTCCGCGGGCTGGGCGGTGTCTGGCCTGACGGTTGGTCAGCAGACGACAAATTCTCGTCAATTCCGCCCCGGTGAGAGAAAGGTGTGAATGTTTCCACCTGGTTCGGGCATACGCAGCGAAAATCGAGAGAGGGGCGCTACGTGCTCGTACCGGACCCGAAGGTCGTCAGGAAGTTGCTGACGCGGTACGCGTCGCTGCGGATCGCTCAGTCGGAGAAGTACCTGCCGGCGGCGGAACGCGAGCTGGAGAACGTCAGCTACACGCTGTGCGTGATGATGGGAACGACCAGCCTTCACGACGCCATCGCCAAGGCGGACGCCCTGCTGCTCACCAAGGGGCGGTCCGAGACCGCGGACCCGGACGAGGAGAACGGCCTGTCGCTGGCCGTGTGACATCTCGCGGGCCCGGGCGTGGACCGGGCGTTGCCTCGGCGGCCCGTGCGCGGGCCGCCGAGGCAGCCGTCTTTCCGTGGAACGCCGTGCGGTAGGCGTGCGGTGTGGTGCCGACCACTTTGCGGAACCGTTCGCGGAACGCCGTGGGCGACCCGAAACCGGCCTGCCGCGCGACGCGTTCGATGGAGTGGTCGCTGTTCTCCAGCAGGTACTGGGCGCGCCGCACGCGCGCCCGCAGCAGCCACTGCAGCGGTGTCGTGCCCGTCTGCTCGCGGAACCGGCGGCTGAAGGTGCGCTCGCTCATCCCGGCGCGCGCCGCCATCGCCCCCAGCGTGACCTCGGCCGCCAGGTTGTCCTCGATCCACTCCAGCAGTGGTTCGAGCGCCGACCCGCGCGGCACGGGCGGGTGCCGGTGCACGATGAACTGGGCCTGGCCGCCCTCCCGTTCCAGCGGCATGACCGACATCCGGGCGGCGTCCGCGGCGACGGCCGACCCGAAGTCCCGCCGGATCATGTGCAGGCACATGTCCAGCGCGGCGGCGGCCCCGGCCGAGGTGAGGATCTGCCCGTTGTCGACGTACAGCACGTCCGGCTGCACCTCGACGCGTGGATAGCGCCGGGCCAGATCGTCGGCGGCCACCCAGTGCGTGGTGGCGCGCAGCCCGTCCAGCAGCCCGGCCTCCGCCAGCACGAACGCGCCCACGCACACGGACGCGACCCGCGTGCCCGACTCGGCCGCCTGCCGCAGGGCCGCCAGCACGCGCTCGGAGGGCGGCCCGGCGTCCGGGGAGCGGCCCGGCACGATGACCGTGTCCGCGTCCGCCAGCGCCTCCAGCCCACAGTCGACCCGCAGGCCGAAACCACCGTCCGCGCGCACCTCCGGCGACTCGGCGCACAGGCGGACCCGGTAGGGATGCCGGCCGTCCGGCAGGCGCGTCCAGTCGAACGCCTGCAGGGGCGCCGCCATGTCGAACGGCACCACGTCGTCGAGAACCAGGATCGCCACGGAGTGCATGGCGGCCACGATAGGCGGGTCCCCGCCACGCGCAGGACACAGGGCAGGAGGTCGGCCGAAGGCAGACGCTGGTCAGCCCGGTTGGCGAGAACCCGTTGGTGGCTGTCGTTTCAGCCCATGGGCGCGCACGCCCCGGCTGCCTAACGTGAGGCTCGTTGATCACCGCACGGAGATCTCACGGAAAGGATCCCGGTGACCAAGTTCCTGCTGTCCCTCCATGTCCTGGCCGCCATCGTCGCCATCGGCCCCGTCACCGTCGCGGCCAGCATGTTCCCGCCGGCGGTGCGCCGCGCGGCACCCGCCGACGGCGACGGCCCCGACCCGGCGGCGGTGAGTACGGTCGAGCTGCTGCACCGCATCTGCCGCGTCTACGCCGGCATCGGAGTGACGGTGCCCCTGTTCGGCTTCGCCACGGCCCTCGCGATGGACGTCCTGGGCAGCGGATGGCTCGTCACGTCCATCGCCCTCACCGCCGCGGCCGCCGGCGTCCTGGTCGCCTTCGTCCTGCCCCGCCAGGACGAACTCCTCGGGCAACTGAAGGTCAGAGAGCCGGTCGAGCGGTCGAACACGGTCCAACTCGCCATCCGCACCGGTGTCTTCAACCTCCTGTGGGCGGTCGTCACGGTCCTGATGATCGTCCGTCCCGGTTCGACGACGGGCGCTTGATGGGCCATCGGGTCCGCGGCAGCCGCCCCCAGCACCTGCCCGCCGTCAAGTACCACGGGGGAACTCGCACCCCCGGGTGGCGGGGCGCCTAGACTCGCCCTCGTGCCTCCGTACGGAGGCCGACGAGCAGAAAGGCACGTTGACGGGTGTTCCAGGATTCCCCCATCTACGACCGACTCATCGCGGAGTGCGGCGATGTGCCCGCACAGGTACGCCGGGAGGCCGAACGCGTGAGCAGGGAACTGGAGCTGGTCATGCGGCCTCTGCAGTCTCCCGGCTACGCACCGGGCCCCCTGGACCGGCCGCACCACCCGGGCACGGGCTGGCAGCGCTCCGCCCTGCCCGGTCCGCGACCGCACTGAGCGCGGCGGCGGTGATCCCGGCGGTCACGACACCGCCGTGTTCCTGCCGTTGAGGCGCGCGGCCGACTCCTGCGGGGCCGGGCGCGCCAGCCACTCGGCGATCGTGCGCGCGATGGGCTGCCCCGTCTCCACCTCGACGAACCCGAACTGGCCCGACTGATTGCACTCCAGGAACCACCAGGTCCCGTCCGCGTCCTCCACGAAGTCGAAGGCCCCGTAGGCCAGTTCGGCCTCACTCACGTACGTGCGCACGGCCGCGGCGGTGCGTGGCGGGACGTCGACGGGCTGCCACGGCGAGCCGGGCGCGGCGAAGCGTACGTCGACCTCGTCGGGATCCGCGTCCGACGCGGTCGCCTTGCGGGCCGCCAGCAGTTGGTCGCCCACCACGGTGAGGCGGATGTCGGCCCGCTTGGCGATCCGCCGCTGCAGCAGCGTCGGCCCGAACGCCACCGCGGAGAAGTCCGCGTCCGGCGCGACCCGGCTGGTCGGCACCGCCCGCGGCGGATCCTGCGGATGCGCGCCCGACACCGGCTTGACCACCAGATCCGGGTAGCGCTCCGCGAACTCCCTCGCCGCCCGCGGGAAGGTCGTGATCAGCGTGGCGGGCACCGGCAGACCGCACCGCTGGGCGAGGCGCAGCTGCCAGGGCTTGTGGCGCGCCCGGCGTGCCGCGTCGGGATGGTTCATCCAGCGCGCGTCCGAACCGCGCAGCATGCCGTAGAGCGCCTGGGAGGCCTCCTCGGTCAGCCACGCGGACGGCTGGGCCGCCCGCCCGGCAGGGGTGCCCGGCCTGCGCACCCACACGGAGCGCAGCCCGCCGATGCTCACCAGCCGGCCACCGGCGGACAGATGGCCGCGGAAGCGGCCGTGGACGTACTCACCGGACAGCGCGACACCACCGGTCAGGTCGGCGGGATCGAGGCGGACCACCGGAACGCCCGACGCGTTCAGGTGCACGACCACCATGTCCGCGGTCACGTCCTCCTCACAGGTGAGGATCAGTACGGTCATCGTCGACGGTCCGCGGTCAGTCGTCGAAGTGCGTCTTCGAGCCCGCGGTGGACGTCGTGGTCCCCACTTCTCTCAACAGGGCGTGGTCGCAGGCGGCGACCCGGCCGTCGAGGAGCACGTTCAACTGCAGCCCGGCGTCGTACACATATGGAGTGGCCGCCTCCAACTGTGCTGCC
Organism: Streptomyces deserti; assembly: GCF_054782695.1. NCBI lineage: Bacteria > Bacillati > Actinomycetota > Actinomycetes > Kitasatosporales > Streptomycetaceae > Streptomyces > Streptomyces deserti. The sequence goes on along the minus strand of NZ_BAAGRZ010000013.1, from coordinate 51,642 downwards.
GGGCGGGCATAGTTGAGCGCGAACGGTTGCATCGTCTCTCCCTCGTCGGTGCTGCGCCGATCAAGCGATGGTCACAGGGCGCCGTCGCTTGGTCCGCCGACTTCCTTCGGCTTCCAGAGACTTATACGAATCGAACGGGTGGTTGGTTTCCTTACGGTCCGTAGTCAAAACGGGGGCCAGGATTCCGCTGCGTCGCGGGTACGCGGCCCGCGGTCAGCGCACGGGTGCGCCGTCCGGCCGCCGCGTCGCTCTGGAATCCCGCTCGCCGAGGGAGCCGCGGACGGAGCGCAGAGCGAGGAGGAGGACGCCGATGTCGTCCAGGTACACCGGGTCGGGCACCAGGTCGGCCGGCAGCACGAGATACAGGACGGCGCCCCAGAACACCCAGCGCGGCCCGGTGGGCAGACCCGCGCGCCGCAGGTCGCGCCGGGTCCGGACCAGCCGGACCAGAACAGCGACGGCGACGGCGAGTACGACGGCCGCGAGGACCGCGGCCACGGTGATCACCGCTGTGGTCGCATCCACGGGCTGACCTCCTCCCGGCGTGCCATGACACACGCATCCCTACCTGGATTCCCGTTTCCGGCGGCTGTATGGCGCCCAGGACCGGACATGTGCGTCTCGGCCCGGTGCCTGACCCGTCCGAAGGGGTCCCGAGGGGGGAATCCGTCATCCCCATGGCCCAAGAGTGGCACGGGTGTGACGGCTGCGCCTGGTCATGGTCACCGTAACGTCGCTGGCGGCCCTCACCGCCCTGGTCGTCCGCGTGGCGTCGCCGTTCCCCGCAGGCGCTGGGTGGCCCGGTCGGCACCCGAGGCACGCCGAATGGCGGAGTGAGCCGTATGGCCGTTTGGCGGAGCGGGCCACCCGCACGTCTCACCGGACCGGATCCGCGTGACGCGGGTGCGGTCCGCGTGCCGTCCACGTCACGTCACTTGAGCAGTCCGGTCAGCACCCGGTCCGGCGTGAGCGGGAGTTCGCGGAAGCGGACGCCGGTCGCGTGGTGGACGGCGTTGCCGATCGCGGCCGCCGTCCCGACGATGCCGATCTCGCCGATCCCCTTGCTGCCCATGGGGTTCAGATGGGGATCGTCCTCGTCGACCCAGTGCGCCTCGATCGCGGGGACGTCGGCGTGCACGGGCACGTGGTACGACGCCAGGTCGGACTCGGCGAAGTCGCCGAACGCGGCGTCCATCGTGCTGCCCTCGGTCAGCGCCATGCCCAGGCCCATGGTCATGCCGCCGATGAACTGGGAACTCGCGGTACGGGCGTTGAGGATGCGCCCGGCGGCGTAGACCCCCAGCAGACGGCGGACCCGTACCTCACCGGTGACCGTGTCCACCGCCACCTCGGCGAAGTGCGCCCCGAACGCGTGCCGCGCCCAGGGGCTGCCGGCGTCGGCCGTGCCCGAGGTGTCGGCGCGGGCCTCGATGCCCTGCCCGGGCAGCGGTCCCGCGTGGTCGGCCAGACGCTCGGCCAGCCGTACGCAGGCCTCGTGGACCGCCCAGCCCCAGGACGCGGTGCCGGACGAACCGCCGGCCAGGGGAGCGGACGGCAGGTCGCTGCTGCCGACCTCGGTCCGCACCCGCTCCAGCGGCACGCCCAGGCCGTCGGCCGCGATCTGCGCGAGCACGGTCCGGGCGCCCGTGCCGATGTCGGTGGCGTTGATCCGTACCAGGAACGTCCCGTCGGGCAGGGCATGGGCCGCCGCCGTGGAGGGCGACACCAGGACGGGGTACGTCGCCGCGGCCACCCCCGTGCCGACCAGCAGGGGACCGGCGGTTCGGGAACGCGGCCGGGGATCGCGCCGGGACCAGTCGAAGCGGCGGGCGCCCTCGCGCAGACACTCCACCAGATGCCGGCTGCTGAACGGCCTGCCGCTGTCGGGTTCGGTCTCCGGCTCGTTGCGGATCCGCAGCTCCACCGGGTCCATGCCGAGCTCGGTGGCGAGCTCGTCCACGGCGGACTCCAGCGCGTACATGCCGGGCGCCTCGCCCGGTGCCCGCATCCACGACGGCGTCGGCACGTCCAGCGGCACCACGCGGTGCGTGGTACGGCTGTGCGGGGCGGCGTACATGACGCGCGCCGGTACGGCCGCCTGCTCGACGAACTCCTCGATGCGCGAGGTGTGGGTGGTGACCTCGTGGACGAGGGAGGTGAGCCGGCCGTCGGTGTCCGCGCCGAGCCGGACCCGGTGCAGCGTGGGGGCCCGGTGCCCGACGACGGCGGGCAGGTACCGGCGGGGCAGCGCCACGGTGACCGGACGGCCGGTGTGCCGCGCCGCCATCACCGCGAGTACGACGTCGGGCCGGGGCGTGCCCTTGGAGCCGAAACCCCCGCCGACATGCTCGGCGACGACACTGATCCGCTCCTCCGCCAGCCCGAACAGCTCGGCGAGCACGGCCCGTACGGTGGTGGCGCCCTGGCTGGATGTGTGCACCGTGAGCCGGTCGCCGTCCCAGTGTGCGGTGCTGGCGTGCGGTTCCATGGGGTGGTTGTGCAGCGGCGGCACCCGGTACCCGGCGTCGACCCGCACGGCCGAGGACGAGAAGGCGCCGTCGGGATCGCCGTGTTCACGACGGGCCGGATACCCGCCGTTGGCCTCCTCCGGCTCGTACGCCCCCGGGTGGGAGGCGCTGAGGGCCACGTCGTGCTCCTCCACGTCGTACGCGACACGGACGGCGTCGGCACCCGCCCGGGCCGCCTCCAGCGTGTCCGCCACCACCAGGGCCACGAACCAACCGCGGTGCGGCACCCGGGAGTTCTGCAGCACCGCCAGCGTGGGGTCGTCCGGCTCCGCGAGGCGCGGCGCGTTCTCGTGGGTGAGCACGGCACGGACCCCGGGCAGGGCGAGGGCGGCCGAGGCGTCGACGCCGGTGACCCGGCCGCGGGCGATCGCGGCCGGTACGGGCCAGGCGTGGGCGTGACCGGGCCAGTGGTGCTCGGCGGCGTAGCGGGCCGTGCCGGTGACCTTCTGCCGCCCCTCCCGGCGTACGGCGGGAGCGCCCATGGTGCCGGTCATGAACTCCTCCTTGCGAACGCCGGTTCGGTTCCGGCCAGCCGGGTCAGCACGTCGAGGGCGAGGCGGCGGGCGAGCGGCACCTTGTAGGCGTTGTCCCGCAGCGGCCGCGCGGCGGACAGCTCCAGGTCCACGGCGTGTTCGAACGCGGCCGCGGTGGGAGCCGCGCCCAGCAGCGCCGCCTCCGCCCGCCGGGCCCGCCACGGCCGGTGCGCCAGCGCCCCGAAGGCGATCCCGGCGTGGCTGACGACCCCGTCCGCCACGTCCAGCACGGCGGCGACGGAGGCGAGCGCGAAGGCGTACGACGCCCGGTCGCGGGCCTTGCGGTACGCCGACGGCATCCCGGCCGCCGTGGCCGGCAGCAGCACGCCCGTGACGAGTTCGCCGGGCCGGATCTCGGTGTCCTGCTCGGGACGGTCCCCGGGCAGCCGGTGGAAGTCGCAGGCGGCGACACTCCGGGCCCCGTCGGGGCCGTACAGCTCGACCCGCGCGTCGAGGGCCGCCAGCGCCACCGCCATGTCCGAGGGATGGGTGGCGATGCAGTGATCGGAGTACCCGAGGACCGCGTGGTCGCGGTGCACCCCGTCCCGCGCGCCGCACCCGCTGCCCGGCTCCCGCTTGTTGCACGGCTTGGACAGGTCCTGGAAGTACGGGCACCGGGTGCGCTGCAGCAGGTTGCCGCCGGTGGTGGCGGCGTTGCGCAACTGCCCGGAGGCGCCCGCGAGGACCGCCTGGGACAGCGCGGGGTACCGGTCGCGGACGGCGGGGTGGGCCGCCAGGTCGCTGTTGCGGACCATGGCGCCGATCCGCAGGGAACCGTCGGCCTGCTCCTCCACCGTGTCCAGCGGGAGCCGGGTGACGTCGATGAGGGCGGCGGGCTCCTCCACGCCGAGCTTCATCAGGTCGACGAGGTTGGTGCCGCCGCCGAGATAGCGGGCACCGGGGCGGGAGGCGTACGCGGTGGTCGCCTCCTCGACGCTTTCGGCGCGGACGTACGCGAAGGGCTTCACCGGATCACGTCCTCCACCGCCTCGGCGATGCGCGGATAGGCTCCGCACCGGCACAGGTTGCCGCTCAGCCGCTCCCGGATCTCCTCCCGGTCCAGCGGCACGGGCTCACCCGAGGGCGTCGCGGGGCCGGTGACGTGCGAGGGATGACCGGCCGCGGCCTCGGCGAGCGCGCCGACGGCGGAGCAGATCTGGCCGGGTGTGCAGTAGCCGCACTGGAAGGCGTCCCGCTCCAGGAAGGCCTGCTGCAAGGGGTGCAGCTCCTCGCCGTCCCCGGCGAGCCCCTCCACGGTCGTCACCTCGCAGCCGTCCAGCGCCACCGCCAACAGCAGACAGCTGTTGACGCGCCGCCCGTCCACCAGGACCGTGCAGGCGCCGCACTGGCCGTGGTCGCAGCCCTTCTTGGCGCCGGTGAGGTCGAGATCCTCGCGCAGGACGTCCAGCAGGACGCGGCGGTGGTCGACCGTGAGTGTGTGAGGTTTGCCGTTGACGCGGAGCGTCGTCTCCGAGTGGTGGGGTGAGGCGGCGGTTCCGTCGTGGGGGTCGTCGGGGTGGTTTCCCATGGCGTGGCTGACCTTCCGGGACGGGCCGGGCTGCTGTGCGGTCCGCGTATCCAGGAGGCGGCGACTGACACGTGCGTCGGCCTACTGCTCGGATCTCGCCGGCTCGGCGCCGGTGTCCTCCCGGTCGCGGCCCGTGTCCAGGTCGAGGGATTTGGCAGACGTATCCGCCTTGTCCGTCCCGCGGGCCGGGTCCGTGAGGGCCGCGGGGCGCAGGGCCTTGGCCGTGTCCTTGAGCCGTCCCAGCGTCCGCGTCAGCTGCTGGAAGGCAGACGTGCCCGGAGCTTCGGACGGCCGCGGCTTCGCGGGAACGGCCTCGGCGGCATCGCGGTAGGCGGCCAGCGCCTCATGGGCGCGTTCGGCCGCCTCCCGGTACAGGTCCCGGGACCGCGTCATGGCCTCCAGCGCCTCGGCGTACATGGCCACCAGCTCCCGCTGGCGGACGAGCTCCTCCTCCACGGTGAACAGGTGCCAGTCCTCCCGCAGCGCGGCCAGGGCGGCTTCGGCACCGTCCGGCAGCGGCCTGGGCAGCGCGGCGAACCGCGTCACCGCCTCGGTGAGCTCGGCCGGTTCCGAGCCGTCCAGGAAGACGGCGCGTACGGAGAAGTCCTGGGCGGCGTAGCCGGGCGGCACCGGGCGGCCGGGCAGCACCACGGCACCGCCGCGCGGCACCTGGACGTCGTGGTCCCGCAGGGCCCAGTTCACGACCCGCAGCTGCTGCGGCGCCGCGCGGTGCTCCACCACGCGGTGCCGCAGGCTCGGCGGCAGCCACCGCGTCAGCGGCACACGGCCGCGCTCGTCGGTGGTCATGGCCTCGTGGACGACGACGTGGATGTTCCAGCCGCTGCGCGCGGAGTTCCGCAGCAGTCGGCGTACGGCCTTGTCGTCCCCCGGCAGCGGACTGATGTCGCTGAGGGACAGCCCGGTGGCGGCGTCGTGGTCCCAGGAGGCGTCCGGTTCCTGCGGCCAGAACTTGGCGGCGGGGGACGGCCACGCCGGGTTCCACGGCTGCTCGGCCTCCGCGACCAGGGTCCACTCGCGCTCGTCGCCCGAGGCGGGCGCCAGGCTCAGCCGGGCGCGCACCGTCACCCGATCGGGGACCCGCCAACGCGCCTCGAAGACCCGATCCGGTGACTCCTCCCCGGATTCGGGTACCTCCAGGAAGTCGTCGATGGCCTGGCTGTCCTTCAGCTGTTGGAGCGAGCGCCGCAGTACGTCCTCGGCGGCGGGACCGACGTGGCGGCCGCGAGCCAGCCACACCGTGGGGGGAGTCGTGGGGCGGACGGTGGGGGAGGTCGGCATGAGTCCATCTAGAGGTGGGGGCACGTGTGCCTGCCAGTATCGTCGCCGCAGACCGGTGCCGATCACGCGGGGTCCTCCCCGGTCGGGCTCCCCGCCCCGTACGCGCCTACTGCTGCTCACCTCCCCGGTCGGGGCGTTCACCGGCCCGGTCGGGGCGGGGCTCGCGTCCCGCGACGACGTCGGTCACGCCCGACTCGTCGGTGGTGTCCTCCCCGCCGGGACGGGGAGTGCCGCGGCCGCCGGCCTGGCCGCCGCCCGTGCTGCCGTAGCCGCCGGGCACGCCGGGCACGCTGTCCGCGTCGGCCTGTTCGCGGCTGATGTGCCGGGTGGCGCGCACCCCGGCGCGGCGCTCCGGATGTGGATAGCTGAAGGGTCGGGCGGCGGCCCGCTCCTCCTCGGCGCTCTCCGCCGCGGTGGTCCTGTCGTGGGGGTCTGGGGTCTTGCCGTCAGTCATGCGCTCCGCGTACCCCCACCGGGCCGCGGCATGTGGCGTGGACGAAGCCGGAGGACGCGCGCGGGGTGTGCGGGACGCACACGAGGTGGGGGGCCTTCACCCGTGGCCGGGCCACCGGGCGCTCACGACAATGGGGCGCGAGCAGGGCCCGCCCACCATCCGCATCGGGGCGGGCCTGCTCGCTCACGGCTACCGGCCCTGCTCGCGGGCGGCGAAGAATAGCGGATCGCGATCCCTCGCCGTGCACATTCCGCTGGAAAATGCCAAAGCCCTCACCTGGGCCGAGCACTTTCCGTAGTCTCGAGCTCACGTTCGCGGTACAGCCGTGCAGGGAGGGGATCCGGCGTGCCCGGAATCGACGAGAGTCTGCTGGAAGCCGTGCGCTTACCCGGAGCGCGGGGTGCCGCGGTGGTGGACTGGATCAGCGGTCTTCCCCTGGGCGCGGTCGGCGACGCACCGGGCGGCGACATCGAGGCCGCGGCCGCGGAGGCCGCCGAACTGGCCCGTCTCGCCACCGAGAGCGGCTCCCTCGCCCCCGCCGACGGCGGTGAGGCCACCGCGTCCGGCAAGGAACCACCGGTCCAGGACCTGATCCTCACGACCACGGACTCGTACCACCTGCTGAGGTTCGTCACCACCCCGTTCGACAGCACCGTGATCCTGCACCTGTGGCTCGACCGCCACGACGGCAACCTGGCGCTGGCCCGCATCCGGCTGGCCGAGCTGGCGGACCGACTGGTGCTCGGATGACCACCGCATCCCGTACGGACCGACCCGCCTCGGCCTGTCTCGCCGGCCTCGCCGCCGAGCGCGCCACCGGGGCCCTGTCGACCGAGTCGGGGATCGTCTACCTCTCGGCAGGACACGTCGTCCACGTCGAGTCCGCCCACGCCCCCGACCTCGGCACCTTGCTCACCCGCAGCGGCGCCCTCGCGCCCGACGGCTGGTGGGAGGCGGTCGACCGGGCCGGCGCCCGCCGACAGGTCGGCCGGCACCTGGTCGACAGCGGCCGCCTCACCACCGGCGCGCTCGAACTGTGCCACCTGGGCGCCCTCTTCGACGCGGCGTACTTCGTCCTCGCCCCCGACGGGCCGGTGGTGCGGTTCCGGCCGGGGGCCGCCCACTGGCTCGGCGCGGTGCGCCCCGTACCGTTCGACACCGTGCTGCGCGAGTCGCGGCGCCGCCGGGCCCTGCTGCACCGCATCTGGCCCGAGCCCGCCGTCGACACCGCGCCCCTCGCCCGGGTGCCGGACGCCGACCCCGCCGCACTGCCCGCCCGTCGCCGCCGGACGCTGGCACAGATCGACGGCGCCCGGACCGCCGCACAGATCGCCGCGAACCTCGCCTGCCGCACCTTCCACACCCTCGTCGAGCTGCGCCGCCTCGCCGCCGACGGACTGGTGACCCCCAGGCCCCAGGCCCCCGACCGGCTCACGACGGCGGTGCACGACGAGCCCGACACCGCCCTGCTGCGACGGCTCCTGGGCGCCCTGGAGGCACTGTGATCCGCGCGCGACGACAGCGTGCCGAAAGGAGACTGCTCATGGCCGTCGAGACCGACGTCCTGGACGAACTGCGTCGGCTGCGCACCCGCATCCCCCAGCTCACGGGATCGCTCGCGGCCACCGTCGACGGGCTCGTCCTCGCCCACGACGCGCCCGAGACCGAACCGGAGGGACTGGCGGCGCTCACCGCCGCCGCCCTCGGCATCGCGCACCGCACGACGGACGCCACCGCACGCGGCGACCTCCGCGAACTGCTGGTCCGCGGCACACAGGGCTACGTCGCCACGTACGCGGCCGGCCCCTCCGCCGTCCTCACCCTCCTCGCCGGCGACCGCGTCAACGTGGGCCGTCTGCACCTGGAAGGGCGGCGCAGCGGCGCACGCATCGCCGACCTCGTCGCCGCCCGCACCGGCCCGGGCGCCGGGCGCCACGCCGGCCGGCCCACACCTCCCACACCTCCCACGCCTCCCGAGCACCTCGCCCCGGCCCCCGGGGACCCGGCCCGCCCCATCGGCACCCTCCCGGTACGCACCCCGCAGCGGCCCACCCACCAGCCGCGTATCCAGCCCGGCGGCTGAGACCCCGGCTCCCGTCCCCCACTCGGACACCGGTACCGGTCCGGACGTCCGACCAGACCCATCACCGCCGACGGAAAGGAACCACCGCATCATGGCCAACCTGGAGACCGCGCTGAAGGAGTGCCTGAGCTCCATCGACGGAGCCACGGCCGTCGCCCTCGTCGACTACACGAGCGGCATGGCCCTCGGAACCCTGGGCGGCAGCAAGGACTTCAACCTCGAAGTCGCCGCCGCCGGCAACACCGACGTGGTGCGGGCCAAGCTGCGCACGATGGAACTCCTCGGGCTGAAGGAGGAGATCGAGGACATCCTGATCACCCTCAACAGCCAGTACCACATGATCCGCCTGCTCAAGGGGCGCGGCGGCAACGGGCTGTTCCTCTACCTGGTCCTGGACGCGAGCCGCGCCAACCTGGCGATGGCCCGCCACCAGCTGCGCAGGATCGAGAACGAGCTGGAGGTCTGAACCGGCTCCGAGTCGACACGACGAGGCGGGAAGGGCCCCATCCACTTCTCGCGGATCCAAATTGCGCGGTGCACGGCCGCCAGCCGCTTCCCCGCGTCTTTCCGGGCCCTTCCCGCCCCCTCCAGCACAGCACGCCGACGACGAAGGCGCCAGGGGTCGAAGCGCGACAGAAAGGGGCGAACCACTCTTTCTGTCGACCGGTTGCGAGTGCGAAGGTGGCACTGAAGCACTCAAGCGCGCTGAAGCAGTCAAACACGCTGAAGCACTGTGCACGGTGCGGTACGCCCATGCGGCCCGGTGAAAGGCGGTGGGGACGATGCAGCTGCCCCTGGTCGTGGGTGTGGACGGATCCGAGCCCAGTCTGCTGGCGGTCGACTGGGCGGCGGACGAGGCCGCCCGGCGCGGTCTGCCGCTGCGGCTGGTGTACGCCTCCCTCTGGGAGCGCTACGAAGGCGGCGCCCCACCCGGCGGTTCCGAATCTGAGCACGCGGATGTGGTGGCGAAGGGCATCGTCGGATGCGCCGCGGAGCGGGCCCGCCGGCGCCATCCCGAGGTGGAGGTCTCCGTCGACGTCGTCCCCGAGGACGCGGCGGTCGCGCTCCTGCGCGAGGGGCACAACGCCTCCGCCCTGGTCACCGGGTCACGCGGGCGCGGCGAGCTGCAGGGCCTGCTGCTCGGCTCCGTCGGCCTGGTCGTGGCGGGGCGGGCGCACGGCCCGGTGATCGTGGTCCGCGGCGACCGCGCCGGCCGGACGGGCGCCCACGCGCGGATCCTGCTCGGCGCGGGAGAGCCCGCCACCGGCGGGGAGGCGGTGCGGTTCGCCTTCATCGAGGCCGACACGCGCGGATGCGTCCTGGAGGTCGTGCGGGCCTGGCGGTGCCCCGCGTACGAGGCCGCCGGCCGCCCTTTGCTCGCCGGGGACCCGGCGCGCCACCACGAGGACCGGGCGTCCGCCCTGCTCGACACCCTGCTCCAGGACCTCGTCGCGGAGTACCCCCGGGTCCGGGTGCGCCGCGCGACCGTGGAAGGCCCGGCCCGCAAGGTGCTCCTGACCCGGTCGGCCGCCGCCGACCTCGTGATCGTCGGAGCGCGGCGCCGGTCCGGGCACAAGGGCCTGCAGCTGGGCCGGGTGGGACACACCCTGCTGCACCACGCGGCGTGCCCCGTGGTGATCGTGCCGCAGAGGGTGTGACCAGGCAGGGTCGCACGGCGGCGGCGCGCACGCCCGTGCCGCCGTACCGGCGGTGCCGGAGTGGTCACGGAACGGGCCCGGCCGGTGTGTGTCCTGTGCCGGGCGCGGGTACCCCGAGCGGCGCGTGCGCGTCGCACCAGGCGCGCGGGCCGTCGGCGGGAGGAGCGTCGAGGTGACGGGCTGGACATGGGAGTACGAGGGCTACGTCCCGGCTGACGTGCGCCTCAGGGAGTCACTGTGCACGCTCGGCAACGGCTACTTCGCCACCCGGGGCGCGCTTCCCGAATGCGTCGCCGACGACGTGCACTATCCGGGCACGTACGTGGCGGGCTGCTACAACCGGCTCACCTCCGAGGTGGCCGGCCGCCGGGTCGAGAACGAGGACATGGTCAACCTGCCCAACTGGCTGCCGCTGCGCTTCCGCGTCCCCGGCGGGCCATGGCTCACCCCCGACACGGCGCCGGTGCTCGACCATCGGGAGATCCTGCACCTGTCCACCGGCGTGCTGGAGCGCCTGACGCGGTACGGCCTGGGCGAGGGCGGGGTGCTGGCGGTGCGCCAGCAGCGGATCGTGCACATGGCCGATCCCCATCTGGCCGCGCTGCGCACCGAGTTCAGCGCCGAGGGCCACTCGGGCCCGCTCGACGTCGAGGCGGCGCTGGACGGTGGCGTCGCCAACGCCGGCGTGCCCCGCTACCGGGAGCTGGACGGCCGCCACCTGACCCACGTGCACACCGGAGCCGCGGCCCCCGACACGGTGTGGCTGCGCTGCCGCACCCGGACCTCCGACATCCGGATCGGCCTGGCCGCCCGGCTCACCGCCGGCACGCCCGCCATGATCCGGTACGAGCGCCCGCGCGCCGTCCAGCACACCCGGCTGGACCTGTCCCCCGGCCGTACCGTCGCCGTCGACAAGACCGTCGCCCTGTACACCTCCCGCGACCCGGCGATCAGCGACCCGCTGCACGCTGCGGTCGACCGGGTCGGCCGCGCCCCCGGCTTCGACGAGCTGCTCGCCTCGCACCGCACGGCATGGGCCCAGCTGTGGCGGCGCGCGGAGCTCGACGTCCCCGGGGAGGCCGGCCGGATCCTGCGGCTGCACCTCTTCCACGTCCTGCAGACCCTCTCCCCGCACACCGCCGACCTCGACGTGGGCGTCCCGGCCCGCGGACTGCACGGCGAGGCCTACCGCGGCCACGTCTTCTGGGACGAACTGTTCGTCCTGCCCTACCTCAACCTGCACTTCCCCGAGGTCTCCCGCGCCCTGTTGTACTACCGCCACCGGCGCCTGGAGCGCGCCCGCACGGCCGCCCAGGACGCGGGCCGCAGGGGCGCGATGTACCCCTGGCAGAGTGGCAGCGACGGCCGCGAGGAGACCCAGCGACTCCACCTCAACCCGCGCTCGGGACGCTGGGTGCCCGACCACTCCCACCTCCAGTACCACGTCGGATCCGCGATCGCCTACAACGTCTGGCAGTACTGCGAGGCCAGCGGCGACACCGAGTTCCTGCACACCAAGGGCGCCGAGATGCTCCTGCAGATCGCCCGCTTCTGGGCGGACTGCGCCATCTGGGACGAAGGCCTGCGCCGGTACCGCATCAGGGGGGTGGTCGGCCCCGACGAGTACCACGACGCCTACCCCGGCGCGGCTGAACCGGGCCTGGACGACAACGCGTACACCAACGTCACCGCCGCCTGGGTGCTCAGCCACACGCTCGAGGTGCTGCGCGCCCTCCCCGATCCCCGCCGGCGTGAACTCGCCGAACGGACCGGCCTGGACGACGGCGAGCTCGAGCAGTGGGAGGACGTCTCCCGCGGCCTGCACATCCCCTTCCACCGGGGCGTCATCAGCCAGTTCGACGGCTACGGCGACCTCGCCGAGCTGGACTGGCACGCCTACCGGCAGCGCTACGGCGACATCCGGCGCCTGGACCGGATCCTGGAGGCGGAGGGCGACACGGTCAACCGCTACCAGGCCTCCAAACAGGCCGACGTCCTGATGCTCGGCTACCTGTTCTCCCCGGCCGAACTGCAGGGCCTCTTCCGGCGGTTGGGCCACCGTCTCGACGAGGACACCTGGCGTCGCACCGTCGACCACTACCTGCACCGCACCAGCCACGGCTCCACCCTCAGCGGCCTGGTCCACGGCTGGGTCCTGGCCCGGGCCCGGCGCGCCGAGGCGTGGGAGTTCTGCCAGGAGGCTTTGCGGGGCGACATCGCCGACGTGCAGGGCGGCACCACCGGCGAGGGCATCCACCTGGGCGCCATGGCCGGCACCCTCGACCTCGTCCAGCGCGCCCTGACCGGCCTGGAGACCCGCAGCGGCGCCCTCTGGCTCGACCCGGTCCCGCTGCCGGAACTGTCCTCCTACTGCTTCACCCTGCGCTACCAGGGCCACTGGGGCGTCCGGCTGCGCCTGGAGCCCGGACACCTGGAGATCGCCGTCCCCTCCTCCGACTGTTCCCCCCTCGACATACGTCTCCCGGACCGCTCGGTCTGCCTCCAGCCGGGCGAGTCGGGCCGACTGGTGCTCGTCGACTCATGGCCGCAACGGCACCGGCCCGCCGCCGCCGTCCAGCCCGTGACGGGAGCGGGATGAAACCGGAAACCCGTCCCTGAAACCGGCCAAAACTTGAGTCCCCCTGTATTAACTTTCCGGCGTCCTGGTATATAAGAAAGAGAGGCGGAGCAACGCAGGACCGCAGGAAGGAGGGACTCACATGCTGATGCGGACAGATCCCTTCAGGGAGCTCGACCGGCTCGCCGGCCAGGTCTGGGGCACGGTCGCACGCCCGAGCGTGCTGCCGATGGACGCCTGGCGCGACGGTGACACCTTCTTCGTGGAGCTGGACCTGCCGGGCGTGGCCCCCGAGTCGATCGACCTCGACGTCGAGGAGAACGTCCTGACCGTGAAGGCCGAACGCAAGCCGGCGTACGGCGAGGACAGCGAAACGGTGATCACCGAGCGGCCCACCGGGACGTTCAGCCGCCAGCTCTTCCTCGGCGACACGCTCGACACCGCGCGCATCGACGCCTCCTACGAGGCGGGTGTGCTGAAGCTGCGGATCCCGGTCGTCGAGCAGGCCGAGCCGCGCAAGATCGCCGTCACCGGCGGCGGGCAGAAGGAGCTGAGCGGCTGACCCGCGCATCCGCACCGCACGTCGCACCGGGCCCCGGAACCCCCCGCCGGGTCCCGGTGCGACGCGTACCGGAACCACAGAACGGAGGGAGGGCCACCGTGAGCGCCTTGGCATGGCTGCTCATTCCGTTGCTGACCGGCATCGCCGCCAGTGTCTGGGGCTGGTGCGCCGGGCGACCGCACCGTCCTGACATCTGGACCGACGTGGACCGCTACGACCGGCTCCGGGCGGCGTTCGCCCGGACGGACTCCTGACAGCGCGCGGCGGGCGCCGGAGCGGAGTTCACCGTCCGGCCGCCCTGCCTGCCCGCTCGGCGGATCAGCCGTGGTACGTGATGTAGCCGTTGCCGTCCGGGTCCGATCCACGCTTGGTGTAGGAGTGGACGTCGGCGCGGCTGCCGGAGGGCTTGTACAGGTAGATCGTGTCCTTGTCGTTGTTCCACATGAAGTTGCAGTTGTCGCGGTAGACGACGTTGTGCCCGTCGGAGTCGGTGCCGTGACCGCCGCGCAGCTTCACATAGTCGCCGGGCTGCAGGTAGTGGTTGGCGGAGAAGGTGAACTTGTTGCCGGTGGCGTCCTTCACGACGTACCCCTTGAGGTTCACCGTCTTCGAGGACGAGTAGTTCTTGACCGTCAGGAACTCCTCGTCGGTGTTGCCCGTCGAACAGTTGTTGGAGTCCCGGCCCGGCGCGTCGTACTGGATCCCCCGGATCTTCAGCGCGGAGTCGTACTCGGCGGCCCCGGCCGGGGCCGCCGCGAGAGCGGCCAGCGCGCCCGCGGCGGCGGTGGTGGCAGCGTCGACAAGGCGTATACGCATGGAAGTCGTCCCCCCTGTATGGCCTTTCGATGAAGGCCGTGTGGTGTTTCGGTGAAGGAGGGGATCGTACACAACCCGCGTCACCGCGGTACCGGCTTCACCGGAACACGGCACACCGCCACGCGCGGAGGGGCCCGGGAACGTTGCCGCTCCCGGGCCCCTCTGCGCGTCAGTGGCGGCTCAACCGCTCACGCGCCACTCGCCCGCAGCATGTCCTCACGCTCGACGATCTTCACGCGCTCGCGGCCCTCCGGCTCGCCCAGCGCCTTCTCGGCGGCGTCCAGCCGGTACCAGCCGTCCCACGTGGTGAAGCGGACCTCGCGCTCGGCGAGGAACGCGTCCACGGCCTCGGGGGCGGGGGAGACGGGCGTGTGCAGCCGGCCGTTGGCGAAGTCGTCCAGCAGGTTGGCCACCGTCTCGTTGGCGTCGCCCTTGGTGTGACCGATCAGGCCGACCGGGCCGCGCCGGATCCAGCCGGTGACGTACGTGGACTGCACGTGCTCGCCGGTCTCGCCGATGACCCGGCCGCCCGCGTCCGGCACGGTGCCGGAGTCGATGTCCCAGGGGAGCTTGGGGAGTTTGTCGGACAGGTAGCCCACCGCGCGGTACACCGCGGTCACGTCCCAGTCCTTGAAGGTGCCGGTGCCCTTCACGTTCCCGGTGCCGTCGAGCTCGGTGCGCTCGGTGCGCAGCCCGACCACCTTGCCGTCCTCGCCGAGGATCTCCACCGGCGACTCGAAGAAGTGCAGGTACAGCTTGTGCGGGCGGTCGCCGGCGTCGCGGATCGCCCAGTTCTCCAGGGTCTTGGCGACCATGTCGGCCTGCTTGTTGCCGCGCCGGGTGGCGATCGAGCCCTCGTCGTAGTCGATGTCCTCGGGGTCGACGATGACCTCGATAGTGGGGGAGTGGTCCAGCTCCCGCAGCTCCATCGGGCTGAACTTCGCCTGCGCCGGGCCGCGGCGGCCGAACACGTGGATCTCCTTGGCCCGGTTGGCCTTCAGACCGTCGTAGACGTTCGGCGGGATCTCCGTCGGCAGCAGCTCGTCCGCCGTCTTGGCGAGGATGCGCGCGATGTCGAGCGCGACGTTGCCCACGCCGAGCACGGCGACCTTCTCCGCCGCCAGCGGCCAGGTGCGCGGCACGTCCGGGTGACCGTCGTACCAGGAGACGAAGTCCGCGGCGCCGTACGAGCCGTCGAGGTCGATGCCCGGTATGGACAGCGCCCGGTCGGCCATCGCGCCGGTGGCGAAGATCACGCCGTCGTAGAACGCGCGCAGGTCGTCCAGGCCGATGTCGGTGCCGTAGTCCACGTTGCCGAACAGCCGGATCTGCGGCTTGTCGAGCACCTGGTGAAGGGCCGTGATGATGCCCTTGATCCGCGGGTGGTCGGGCGCGACGCCGTACCGGATCAGTCCGAACGGCGCCGGCATGCGCTCGAAGATGTCGATGGACACGCCGGGTTCGGCGGCCACCTCGGACTTGAGCAGGGCGTCGGCGGCGTAGATCCCGGCGGGGCCGGATCCGACGATGGCTACCCGCAGGGGGCGGGGCATGGTCAGGTTCCCTTCGAGCGGCGACAAGCGATCTCGCCGGGAAGCCTAAACTAAGGCAAGCCTAAGTTGGTACGCGGGTCCGGTCTATGAGCTCATAAGCGCGCTTTATGGGCAGGCCTCAGGGCAGCGGCTGCTCGGCCCAGATGACCTTGCCGGCGGGCAGATAACGGGTGCCCCAGCGGTCCGCGAGCTGTGCGACGAGGAACAGGCCCCGGCCGCCCTCGTCCGTCATGGTCGCGTACCTCAGATGCGGTGAGGTGCTGCTGCTGTCGAAGACCTCGCAGATCAGGTTGCGGTCCCGCAGCACCCGCACGTGGATCGGGTCACCGCCGTACCGGAGCGCGTTGGTGACCAGCTCGCTCAGGATCAGCTCGGTGGTGAACGACAGCTCGTCCAGGCCCCACTCGGCCAGCTTCCGGGTGACCGCGGCGCGCACCTCGCCGACGGCCGCCGGGTCGGGCGGCACCGGCCATTCGGCGACCTGTCCGGCGGACAGCGCCCGGGTGCGCGCGACGATCAGCGCGATGTCGTCGCCGGCCCGGGCCGGGCGCCGGGAGTCGAGCACGACCCGGCAGGTGTCCTCGGGCGACTCACCGGCCCGGGACAGTGCCTCGCGCAGCATCTCCAGGCCGACGTCGATGTCCCGCTCCCGGTCCTCGACGAGGCCGTCGGTGTAGAGGACGAGCCGGCTGCCCTCCTCCAGCTCCAGCTCGGCCGTCTCGAACGGCAGGCCGCCGAGCCCCAGCGGGGGACCGGCGGGCACGTCCGGGAACTCCACGCTGCCGTCGGGCCGGATCAGGGCCGGCGGGGGATGGCCGGCGCGGGCGACGGTGCACCGCCGGGAGACCGGGTCATAGATGGCGTACAGGCAGGTCGCGCCGGTGACCGGGGCGGTGGCGCCCTCCTCTTCCTCGTCCTGGTCGATGCGGCCGACCAGCTCGTCGAGCAGCGTGATGAGTTCGTCGGGCGGCAGGTCGAGCGCGGTGAAGTTGTGCACCGCGGTGCGCAGCCGCCCCATCGTCGCGGCGGCGTGCAGCCCGTGCCCGACGACGTCCCCGACCACCAGCGCCACCCGGGCACCGGACAGGGGCAGTACGTCGAACCAGTCACCGCCCACCCCGGCCTGCGCGGGCAGGTACCGGTAGGCGATGTCCAGGGCGCTCTGCTCGGGCAGGCTGCGCGGGAGCAGGCTGCGTTGCAGCGTCACCGCCATGCTGTGCTCGCGCGTGTAGCGGCGGGCGTTGTCTATGGACACGGCGGCCCGGGCGACCAGCTCCTCCGCCAGCGCCACTTCCTCCGCGTCGAACGGCTCGGGCTTCTCCGAGCGCCAGAAGCCGACCACACCCAGCACCAGGGCACCGGCCCGCAGCGGCACGGTGATCAGCGAGTGGATGCCGTACTCCGTGACCTGCGCCGAGCGCTCGAGGTCCTGCGCCCGCCAGCCGGGGGCGTCGCCGAGCCGCGGCTCCAGGACCGCCCGGCCCTCGGCGAGGCTGCGGCCCTGCGGGGACGAGGCGACGAACCGGATGTGCTCGCCCACGGGGTACAGCGGAGCGTCCTTGCGGATCCCGGCCAGCGCCGTGCGGTGCAGCGCGGCCGCCGCGTCCGGCTGCCCGCCGCTGAGCACCGCGTCGAACAGGTCGACCGTGCAGAAGTCCGCGAACCGGGGCACGGCCAGCTCCGTCAGCTCCTCCGCGGTGCGGGTCACGTCCAGGCTCGTGCCGATGCCCACCCCGGCGTCGTACAGCATGTTGAGCCGCTCGCGGGCCGCCTCGGCCCGGCCGGACAGGGCGCGCAGCTCGGTGGAGTCGCGGAGCGTGGCGACGCTCCCGGGCGGGCCTCCCGCACGGTCCGTGGACCGCTGGTTGATCGCCAGCAGCCGGTCCCCGACCAGGTGGACCTCGTCCGTGGCGACGCGTCCGGAGGCCAGCAGATCCGCCGTGCCGGGGTCCAGGCCGAGGTCGAGCACATGCCGTCCCTCGGCGTCGGCGGACAGGTCGAGCAGGCGCTGCGCCTCGTCGTTGGCGAGCATCAGGGTGCCCCCGTCGCCGACGATGATCACGCCCTCCCGGACGGCGTGCAGCACCGCGTCGTGGTGCTCGTACATCCGGGTCATCTCGTGCGGGCCCAGGCCGTGCGTCTGGCGCAGCAGCCGTCGGCTCACCAGCGCGGCACCCCCGGTGGCCAGGGCGAGGGCGGCCGCGGCGGCGGACAGGACAAGGGGCAGCTGCTGGTTCGCGGCGCCGCCGACGTGCGCGGTCGTGATGCCCGCCGACACCAGGCCCACGACCCTGCCGTCGGGATCCTTCACCGGCACCACGGCCTGCACGAGCGGCCCGATGGTGCCCGTGATCTGCTCGGTCACGGGCTCCCCGGCCAGCGCGGGCCCGATGGTCCCGACGAACTTCTTCCCGATGCGGTCCGGCTTGGGGTGGGTGTAGCGGATCCCGTCGGTGTTCATGACGACGACGAAGTCGACCTGCGCCAGCTCGCGGGTGGCCTCGGCGCGCGGCTGCAGTTCGGCGGTGGGGTCGGGGCTGCGCAGCGCCTCGAGGATGCCGGGTGAGTTGGCGAACGTCTCCGCGACGGCCAGGGAGCGGTGGCGGGCCTCCCGCGCGGTGTCGTGCCGCACCTGGAGCACCAGCGCCACCACGGCAGCCACGACCAGTAGCAGCACGATCACGACGTGCAGCAGGAACACCTGTCCGGCGACGCTGCGCCCGCTCAGCACCGACCGCAGCCCCGCCACCGGATGCCACCGCGACGGGCCCGCCTCCCTCCGCTGCCGCTCGGACGGCAGTCCGCCGGGTCGCACGGGCGAGCGAGTCCCGGATCGACCCACGAGTCGGACCATGTGCCATGTCTACACTGCCGGGACTCCGGAGGCGAGGGCGTCACCCATGGTGACAGGCGGTCCTCACGCTTTCGTCACCACTCAGGCCGCTCCTGCGTCACGTCCCACGCCGCCGTCGCGTCACGTCCCACGCCGCCGTCGCGTCACGCCGCGCGCAGTTCCGGCTCCCCGGGTCACTCCCCGAGGGAGCGGGCGAGCTCCGTCGTGGCCCGGGCGATCTCGGTGTCCTCGTCGGCCATCAGCCGCCTCAGGTCGGCGTGCCGGTCGCGGACCGCCTGCCGTGCCGCACGCTCCCACACCACGGGGTTCTCGCGGTGATTGAGCAGCTTCGGGTAGACCGCCGCGGTGCTCTCCCACTGCCGGGCGTCGGCGATGCTCTTGAGCAGCTGGATGATCTGTGCCCGGCAGGTCACGTGGGGAAGCTGGGCGAGATCCCACAGGAAGGGAACCGTGGCGGCGGTCGCCTGCTCCACGACGAAGCCGTACTGGCAGATCCGTTGGCGCAGGTCGCGCAGGGCCGCCTCGGCGGTGTCGGCGTCGCCCCAGGCGATGCCGTTGAGGAGCAGGGGAATGGCCGTCGCCGAGCCGGTGGAGTCCTGGATGTCGCCCCAGGGCACACGGTCCAGTGCCGCGAGCGGCGTGGTCCGGGCCACCCCCGTGGGGGGTTTGTCGCGCTCGGGGCGCTCGCTGCTCGGCTGCTGTGTCGAAGCGCTGCGCATGGCGGGGTGCCTTTCCGCGGCAGTCGTGTCAGGTGGGTGGACAGGTCGACAACCAGGCCCAGACGGTCTTGCCCGACGGCGGGGTCGGGGACCAGCCCCACGCCTCGGACAGGGCGTCGACGATGCACAGCCCTCTGCCGTGCTCCTCCAGCGCGGAGTCGGCGGTGGGCGCGTACACGGGCGGATTGTCGTCGGGGTCGGAGACGGTGAGCAGCAGGTACGCGGGGTCCAGGCGGAACGCGAGCCGGATCTCCGGCGCGCCCGTGGTGCGCGGCGCCGGGTGCGCGGCGTGTGTCGCGGCGTTGGCGGCGAGCTCGGTGATCACCAGGGTGGCGTCGTCACGGCGGTGGTCCAGCGACCAGACGTGCAGGGTGTCGCGCGTGAAGGACCGGGCCCGGGCGAGCCCCTCCCGGCTGCACTCGATGCTCAGCGCGGCGCAGGCGGACGTGACGCTCGACGTCTCCGGCATCGGGGTCGGCTCCTCGTACGACGTGGGCGTGTACGGGCCGTGCGGGAGTCCGTTGACGAGGCCGGGACCACCTGCGAGTGCCGCGGCCCCACTCGGCGGCCGGAGCACGCGATGCGCAGGTAATGACACGGCATCTCCTCGATGCGACGTCAGGATGCGGCGCCGAACCGGGGGTTGACGCCGCAGCTATTATCCACGCTGACGGCGCTCGCGTGCAATTGCACGAGAAATTGCGCGAAGTTCGAGCGGGATCGCGTACGGCCGGCAGACCCGGCCGTCCCGCCCGGGCGATCGGGCACGGCACGCGGCGTGAAACCGGAACAGCAAGGAGACTGCGGTGCCACCAGTGCAGAACGGAGTGCGGGCGAGCTCGTTGGGCGCCCGCTGGATCAAGAGCCGGCACAGCAACGCCGAGGGCAACTGCGTCGAGGTCGCGGCTCTCGTCGACGGGGGTATCGCGATGCGCAACTCCCGTGATCCCGACGGGCCGGCGCTGGTCTACACGGCGGCGGAGGTGGCGGCGTTCCTGGCCGGGGCCAAGGACGGCGAGTTCGACCACCTGCTGTGAACTCCCGTCAGGGACAAGCGGAGCCCAACTCCCCACTTCTGTGGGGGATCCGCGGGTGGGTGCGATGAGGCCCGGCGAAGTGCGATAGTGTAAATCGCCCTTGTGCCGGTTTGCTGGGAGCTCTGATGTCCGCCGCGTCGCATCGCATCTCCCGTCTGGAACCCTATCTGGACAGGCCCGAGCCAGCTCCGACTTTGCTGAAGATGCTGGTCGGAGTGCAGCTCGCAGGCTTCCGCGAGGACGCCGGGTACGCCCAGGACCAGGCGGCGCGCGCCGTCGGGTTCAGCCCGGCGAAGCTGTCCCGCATCGAGTCCGGCAAGGGCCGCCGCCCGCCGTCGGAGAGCGACGTCCGCGCGCTGCTGCGGCTGTACGGCACCGACGACTACGAGGCCTCGGTGCTGCTCAAGCTGCTGCAGCGCGCCGGCGAGCCGGGCTGGTGGCAGCGGTACGACAAGCGGCTGATGCCCGAGTGGTTCGACCGGCTGGTCGGGCTCCAGGAAGCGGCCGCCACCATCCGTACGTTCGAGATCCAGTACGTGCCCGGTCTGCTGCAGACCCCTGCCTACACCCGGGCCGTGGTGGAACGCGGCCTGCCGAACGCGCCCGCCGGTGAGGTGCGGCGCCGCGTCGAACTGCGCACCCGCCGGGCCGAGTTGCTGCTGCGGCCGGACGCCCCGCAGCTGTGGGCGGTGATCGACGAGTCGGTCCTGCTGCGGGTCCTGGGCAGCCGCGAGGTGATGCGTGAACAGCTCGCGCACCTGATCGCGATGGCCGAGCGTCCCAATGTCACGGTGCAGATCGTGCCGCTGAACGTGACGAACGCGTCGGCCCCGGCCATCCCGGTCACGTATTTGCGCTTCGGCGGCCTGGACCTGCCCGACGTGGTCTACCTCGAGCAGATCAGGAGCGCCACCTTCCTCGAGGACCGCGACGAGACCGAGGAGTACCGGATCGCGCTGGACCGGCTCGCGGACGAGGCCCTCCAGCCGCGTGACTCCCTGGAGATGCTCCGCGACACGATGGAGCAGCGCTACCCCGGCTGATACGGGAGCACGACACGGGAACGCCCCTCCCGGATCGGTGAGGGGCGTTCCCGGCGCAGTCGGCCCCGCTACTGCGGAATCCGCCCCACTCCGCCGAACTCGATCCACTCGTGGGTGAGTTGGCGAGGTGCGACCTCGGTGTCCGGTCGCCAGGTGGACACCTCCACGAGCCCCGGCTCGAGGATCTCCAGCCCCTCGAACAGCTCGGCGACGTCCTTCTCCTCACGGACGCGGCCCCAGTGGCCCTGCGTCGCCTGGTCCATGAAGTCGGTGACGAAGGCGCGGACCTCGGGGTCCTCGCTGACCAGCTGGCACATCACCATGAAACTGCCGGGCACGAGCCGTTCCCGGACCCGGCGGGCCACCGCGAGCGGCCCGTCGATGTCACTGTCCGGGATGCAGTGGAACACCGAGTTGAACAGCACGCACACCGGCTGGCTGAAGTCGATCAGGCGCTTGGTGTCGGGGTGGTCGAAGATCTCGTCGGTGGCCCGCATGTCCGCGTGGATGACGGCGGTGCGCTCGTCCTGCTCCAGCAGCGCACGGCCGTGGACCAGGACCATCGGGTCGTTGTCGACGTACACCACGTGCGTGCTCGGGTCGATGCGCTGGGCGACCTGGTGCACGTTGTCCTGGGTGGGCAGCCCGGAGCCGTGGTCGAGGAACTGCCGGATCCCGTACTCCTCGGTGAGGGTCCTGACGACCCGCTGGAGGAAGCGCCGGTTGTTCAGGGCCAGGCGGCGCGTGCTGGGCACGACCTTGTCGAGTTCCTCGCACGCGGCACGGTCGGCCGCGTAGTTGTCCTTGCCGCCCAGGTAGTAGTCGTACATCCGCGCGGCCGTCGGCACATTGGCGTCGATCTGCGTGGACAGCTGCTTGTCGATGGGCATCGTTCCCCCTGCTTGGTGCCGCGCCAACTGGCCTGGCATGACAGGGAATACATCCTAGGGAGCCGGACTCGGCCGGTGCCAGCCCACTGCTGAAGCAACCCGAACGAACGACACGGTGGATGTCGCGTTCCGGCAGCGGTGCGGCGCCCGGTGCCGCTGCGACCGCACCGGCACCGACTGGCATCCGCACCCCTTCAGGCAGCTCCGCCGGCCCCTCCCCGCTGGGCGGCGATCATGGCCCGGTACCAGTGGTAGCTGTCCTTCGGGATCCGCTCCTGTGTGGCGTAGTCGACCCGGACGATCCCGAAGCGCCGGTCGTAGCCGTAGGCCCACTCGAAGTTGTCCAGGAGCGACCACACATAGTAGCCGCGTACGTCGACGCCGGCGTCCATCGCCGCCTTCAGCGCGGCCAGGTGGTCCCGCAGGTAGGCGACCCGGTCGGCGTCGTGCACCGCTCCGTCGGCGCTCACCTCGTCGTCCTCGGCGGAGCCGTTCTCCGTGATGTGGATCGGCGGCAGGGCGTCGCCGTACCGCTCCTTGAGCCGGACCAGCAGGTCGGTGAAGGTGCCGGGGGCCACGGGCCAGCCCATCGCGGTGTACCGGGCGCCCGGCAGCCGGACCTCCGCGTAGCGGTTGTCGGTCGCCACGCGCCGCGCGGGATCGCTTTCGCGGTAGGGGGCGTCGGCGACGACGATCGGCCGGTAGTAGTTGACGCCGAGGAAGTCCAGCGGCTGGGAGATCAGCTCCAGGTCGCCGTCCCGCCGGAACTCCTGCCCGGTGATCAGCTCACCCCAGGTCTCCTCTTCGGTGGCGGGGTAGCGGCCCGCCAGGATCGGCTCGGTCCACACCAGGTTGTGCTGGGTGTCGGCGCGGACGACGGACGCCAGATCGGCAGGAGAGCCGGTGGTCGGCAGGTTGTGGTCCAGGTTGAGGGTGATGCCGGCCTCGCGCACGCCGGCCGCGCGCAGCGCCCGCACGGCCAGGCCGTGGCCGATCAGCAGGTGGTGGGCGGCGGCCAGCGCGCCGCGGCCCTCGCGGGCGCCGGGGGCGTGCCGGCCGACGGAGTAGCCGAGGAAGGCGCTGCACCACGGCTCGTTGAGGGTGATCCAGCGCGGTACGCGGTCACCCAGGTGCTCGGCCACGACGGCCGTGTACGCGGCGAAACGCTCCGCCGTCTCCCGCAGCCGCCAGCCGCCCCGGTCCTCCAGGGCCTGCGGCAGATCCCAGTGATAGAGGGTGGCGGCGGGCTCGATGCCGGCCGCGAGGAGTTCGTCGACCAGCCGGGAGTAGAAGTCCAGTCCCTTGGGGTTCACCGCGCCCGATCCGTCGGGCACGACGCGCGGCCAGGCGATGGAGAAGCGGTACGAGTCCACGCCCAGGTCCCGCAGCAGGGCCACGTCCTGCGGATAGCGGTGGTAGTGGTCGCAGGCGACGTCACCGGTGTCGCCGCCCGCCACCAGGCCGGGCGTGTGGCTGTAGGTGTCCCAGATCGACGGGCCGCGGCCGTCCTCCTGGGCCGCGCCTTCGATCTGGTACGAGGCGGTCGCGGCACCGAAGACGAAGCCCGGCGGGAAGCGGGGGAAGTCACTCATGCGAGGAGGCCCATCTCGAGGTGTGCGGTGGTCACTTCACGGCCGAAGGAGGCTCCCGACTCACGGTCCGGCCGGGCCGCGGGACGCGGTGTCCGGTACGCGGGTGGCTGCACCGGCGCACTCTATCGAGACCCGGGCGCGCGGCTCCGCTCGTTACCGGGACAGGGCTCCATCGAGCCGGCGACACTCGGCCGGTATCGGCCTGGAGCCGGGCAGAGCTTGGAGAACTCGCGGTCGATGCAGTTGCTCGCCGCGTCACAGGTGTAGGGGAACAGGGGAAAACGGGTGCCCGATGTTCAGGGAGGCAAAAGTGAATTGACGCTCCCTGAAGGGCGGGCACGCAACCGCTATTCTCGCCTTCCGCAATCCCCAGAGGGGTTCGTCGCGACGCGAGAAAGACTTCGAAATGGATGACTATTACGACCTCGGCCCGTACACCCGTCCCGTCACGACGACCTCTCCCGAAGCACAACTCTGGTTCGACCGCGGTCTGATGTGGGCGTACGCGTTCAACCACGAGGAAGCCGTCGCCTGTTTCGAAAAGGCTGCCGACGCCGACCCGGACTGCGCGATGGCCCATTGGGGTATCGCCTACGCCCTCGGCCCGAACTACAACAAGCCCTGGGAATTCTTCGACACCGACGAACTGACCCGTACGGTCGGACGCACGCACCACGCTGTCGAACAGGCGCACGTGAAAGCCGAGAATGCCACTCCCGTCGAGCGGGCCCTCATCGGCGCACTCCGCGCCCGCTACCCCCAACCGCAGGCCGTCGAGGACTGCTCGGTGTGGAACGAGTCCTACGCGGAGAGCATGCGCGCGGTGTACGACCTGGCGCCCGACGACCCCGACGTGGCCACGCTGTACGCCGACGCCCTCATGAACCTCACCCCCTGGCAGCTGTGGGACCTCAGGACGGGCCGACCCGCCGCGGGCGCCCGGACCCTGGAGGCGAAGGCCGTACTCGACAGGGCCCTCGGCAGCGACGCCGGGGCCCGGCACCCCGGCATCCTCCACCTGTACATCCACCTGATGGAGATGTCCCCGACGCCGGAGAAGGCGCTCCCCGTCGCCGACCGGCTGCGCGGAGCCGTACCCGACGCCGGGCACCTGCACCACATGCCCTCGCACCTCGACGTCCTGTGCGGCGACTACCGCCAGGTCGTGTCCGCCAACAGCGCCGCGATCGCCGCCGACGAGAAGTTCCGCCGGCGGGTCGGCGCGATGAACTTCTATACCCTCTACCGGGCCCACAACCTCCACTTCAAGATCTACGGCGCCATGTTCCTCGGCCAGTCGCAGGTCGCCCTGGACACCGCCGCGCAGCTCGAAGCGGCCGTCCCCGACGACCTGCTGCGCGTCCAGAGCCCGCCGATGGCCGACTGGCTCGAAGGCTTCCTGGCCATGCGCGTCCACGTCCTGATCCGCTTCGGCCGCTGGGCCGACATCCTGTCCCTGCCGGCCCCGGCCGACCCGGAGCTGTACTCCGTCACCACCGCCATGCTCCACTACGCCCGCGGAGTCGCCTTCGCGGCGACCGGCCGGACCGACCGGGCGGAAACCGAACGCGAGGCCTTCCGCGCCGCGGTGGACCGGGTACCGGAGACACGGATGCTGTTCAACAACACCTGCCGGGACATCCTCGCCATCGCGGCGGCCATGCTGGACGGCGAACTCGACTACCGCAAGGGGAACTTCGACGCGGCCTTCGCGGCGCTGGAGAGGTCGATCGAGCTGGACGACAACCTCCCCTACGACGAGCCGTGGGGCTGGATGCAGCCCACCCGGCACGCGTATGGCGCACTCCTGCTCGAACAGGGCCGGGTCGCCGAGGCCGAGGCGGTCTACCGCGCGGACCTCGGCCTGGACGACACCCTGCCCCGCCCCCTGCAGCACCCCGGCAACGTCTGGGCCCTGCATGGGTTCCACGAGTGCCTGACCCGCACCGGCAGGACCGGCGAGGCCGCCATCGTGGCCCAGCAGCTCAAAATGGCCACCGCGTTGGCCGACGTACCGGTCCGGTCGTCCTGCTTCTGCCGCCTCGAAACCGCTCCACAGCCCGCCGGCCCGGACGGCTGCCACTGCCCCTGACCGTACGAGACGCCGCTCCAGAGCACCCTGTCGTTAGCCCCCGGACGGGGAACCGCTGACCTCGCGAGATCAACGGTCCCCCGCCCGGCACGTCGTCACGCGCAGGTGAGGTCCCTGGCCGGGAGCTCGCCGGTGGCCAGGTAGGCGTTGACCGTCGTGTCGACGCAGGTGCTGCCGAAGACGCCGTACACCGCGTGCTGGTCCGCGTCGCGGAGGGTGATCAGGCGGGAGCCGGGCCACATGCGGCGCACCGCCACCGCGCCCTCGTACGTCGAGCGCGGATCGCCCGTCGCGTTGACCAGGAGGGCCGGCAGATCGTCCCGGATCGTGGTCGGCCGCTCGCGCGGCGCGTCCCAGAAGGCGCACGGCCCGATGTTGTGGGTGACCGGGCCGAACAACGCATCACGCTCGCGGGCACGCTGGACGTCGCGCCAGTAGACCTCCGCGTCGCGCGGGGCGGCCACGTCGCCGCACAGGATCGCCGACTGCACGCTGCCGTAGTGGGAGTCGGATCCCGTGAGGATGAACCCGAGTGCCTCGGACAGCCACGGCGACGGGGTGACCTGATGGCCGTCGGCGGCACGCCGCAAGTCCCGTACGGCTCAAGTCCGCGTGGGCGGCGTCGTTGTCCTGGGAGAGGCCGTTGAAGACGACGATGGGCACCGTGTGCTCGTCCACCCGGTGGCCACCCAGCCGCAGGGGCTCGCGGGCGGCGGCCGCCTGGACGCGGTCCACCGTCGCCAGCACCGCGTCCCTGGTGCGGCCCAGGCCGTACGCCGCATCGCGGGCGGCGGCCCAGGCGGCCCAGTTGCGCAGGGCACGCCGGTTGGCCGGCTCCGTGCCGCGCAGCAGCCGGGGCCCGTAGCGGTCCGGGGCGACCACCCCGTCGAGGACGACCCGGTCGGTGCGGCCGGGGAACATCGTGGCGTACACCTGGCCCAGATAACTGCCGTACGAATAACCGAGATAGGAGATCCTGCGCTCACCGAGTGCGGCGCGGACGACGTCCATGTCGCGCGCGGTGTTCCGGGTGCTGACATACGGCAGTACGTCGCCCTCGTACGTTCGGCAGCGGCGGGCGAGTTCCTCGGCGAGGTCCGCAGCGCGGTCGAACCCGGCGCGGCCGGTGCCCGCACCGCGGAAGGAGGTGCCGGTGGGCCAGTGGCAGTCCAGCGGTGTGCTGCGGCCGACGAAACGCGGGTCCACTCCCACCACGTCGTAACGGGCGCCGACGTCCTTCATCGCCTTGCGCACCCACGGCGGGTCACCGAGCGTCTGACCGCCCGGGCCGCCGCCGTTGAGCAGCAGCGCACCCACGCGGTGCGTGGTGTCGGTGGCCCGTATCCGGGAGATCGCCACGGTGATCGTCCGGCCGTCCGGGTCGTCGTAGTCCAACGGGACGGTGACGTCGGCGCATTGGGCACCGGCCTGCTCCAGCTCCCTGCCTATGGCGTCGCCGGACCCCAGCACGCAGCTCTTCCAGTCGAGGCTCTGGTGGTGGTAGCCGGCGAGTGGATCGCCGGCCGGCGCGTCGGCCGGGGCGGCCGCGGCGGGTAACCCGGTGGCGGCCAGCGCCGCCGTGAGGCACAGGGCCGCGGCGACCGCCGTACGAGGAGCCGGCCGGCCTGCGGGAGCCGAGCCCCGCTGTTTTCCGGTACGGAAGTGGAGCACGTGGGTGTCCTTTCGGAGGTGCGGCCCTCGCACAGGGCCGCCTGGACGATGCCGAGGAAGTCCGCAAGAGGAAGTCCGCAGGGGGTGTCCGTGGCACGGTCGGTGACGAGAGCGGCGGCCCCCACGGGCGGCGGCGCTCTCACGCTAGGCACGGGCGGCGGTGCGATCACTCCGGCAGGCAGCCGGTTCGAGGGTGGGGAGATCCCCAGGGGGGAGGAGGGGGGCAGCCCGAGGACCGGCGGATCCTGCGGGCGGCGCCTCCGTAGGCGATCAATTGTGTGAGCGGGTATCAAGTGATTGCCGGTAGAGCGCGTATGCAATTAATCTTGGCGGGAACGAGCACCCAAGGCAGATACGCAGACAAAAAGGGGACTGGGACATGCAGATCGACCTGAAGGGCCGCACGGCGCTCGTCACCGGCTCCACTCAGGGCATCGGCGCGGCGATCGCCGCCGGGCTCGCCCGTGCCGGCGCCCGGGTGGCCGTCAACGGCCGTAGTCCGCAGCGCGTGGCGGACGGCGTCGCCCGGCTGGCGCAGGAGGTCCCCGGGGCCGACCTGGTGCCGGTGGCCGCCGACGTGACCACCGAGGAGGGCGCGGGCCGGGTGGCGGAGGCCGTGCCGGACGTGGACATCCTCGTCAACAACCTCGGCATCTTCGGCGCCGCCGAGCCCCTGGAGATCAGTGACGACGAGTGGCGGCGCTACTTCGAGGTGAACGTCCTGGCCGCCGTACGGCTGACCCGCCTGTTCCTGCCGGGGATGACCGAGCGCGGCTGGGGGCGGATCCAGTACATCGCCAGCGACTCCGCGGTGGTCACGCCCGCCGAGATGATCCACTACGGCATGTCCAAGACCGCGCTGCTCGCCGTCGGCCGGGGATTCGCCAAGCAGGCGGCCGGTACCGGAGTCACCGTGAACTCCGTCATCGCGGGCCCCACTCACACCGGGGGAGTGGAGGACTTCGTCTACGAACTGGTGGACCGCGACCTGCCCTGGGACGAGGCCCAGCGCGTCTTCATGCGCGAGCACCGGCCGCAGTCCCTGCTGCAGCGGCTGATCGAGCCGGACGAGATCGCCAACATGGTCGTCTACCTCAGCTCCGAACAGGCCTCGGCCACCACGGGAGGCGCGCTGCGCGTCGACGGCGGTTACGTCGACTCGATCCTGCCGTGACGAGGCGCGGCGCGGGCGGCGGCGCAGCGCGGGCATACGAACAAGAGCGGTGTCGTGGCTACGGTCCGAACCACGACACCTCACGGAGCTGCTTCTGCAGCAGCGGCTCCGTGTCCTGCCCGCGTACCCCTTTTCGTCAGCCCTTCCCGGACGGTTCGGCGCGAATGGACTGCGCCACGTCCCGGAGCTTGACGTTGTGGTGCTGGGAGATACGGCGGAGCACGTCGAAGGCGGCATCCTCGCTGAGGCCGTGCCGCTCGCGCAGGATGCCCATGGCCTCACCGATGGCATGGCGTGTCTCGAGAGCGTGCTCGAGCTGGTCCACGGTCCGGGCGCTGGCCAGGGCGACGGCCGCGTGCGAGGCGAGCAGCCAGCCGGCGGTCTCGCTCTCGGCCGTGAAGGCCCCGGGGCGGTGGGAGTAGAGGTTCAGGGCACCGAAGTCCTCTTGGCGCGTGTACAGCAGGAAGCCCATCATGCTTCCGATGCCCAGGTCACGGGCGGCGGGCGCGAAGCGGGGCCAGTCCGGCTGCGGCTTCGTCATGTCGGTGATGCGGAACAACCGCTCGCCGTCCGTGCGACGAGCGGCGTCGAAGCAGGGACCCTCACACAGTTCACCCTGCAGCCTGTCGGACTCCGCGACCACGTCGCCGTAGGAGCAGAGCGTCACGGTGCGGCCCTTGCTCAGGGCCAGGATCCCCGCGGCGTCGCATCCCTCGATCAGCTTGACGGCCGACGAGGCGATCTCGTCGAGCGTCGCCTGCGTGGATTCCTGCGCCAGCAGGTGCCGGGCGAGCCGGGCCATCTGTTCGGCGAATCCGGACCACTCCATGGGTACCCACCGTCCGCTCGTCGCACCATTCCGTGCCGGAAGGCACCCAGGTCTCGTTGTCGGGACGCGCCCGCCGTGGCGGGGACGATGATCGACCCCACAGCGCGCGGCCGGGCGCTGAGCATCGACGCCGACACGACTGCCACCTTACGCAGCCTACTCCTCGGTCCCGCCCGGCGCCGTCGCTCCTGCCGCAGGTGCGGGGGCCGACGGCCCGGCCCCGGTCCGGGCGGGCCCGGAGCGGACTGACCGCCTTCCGCCGGCCGGCAGCGGTCAACACGCCGTGGCCGGCGCGTCTCGTTCACGTTCCGGACGTCGCCCGTACGTGTCGTCCCACGCGTGTGGGCCCCACGGCCGGCCACCTCCGCGATGATCCCCGTGTCGCCGGAACAACACGGGCACCCGCTGTCCGCATCGCGAGAGGCTGGAATCCACCGTATGGGCGTTCGTGACGCAGCCGCCGACGTGTGGCTGTTGCTGGGACCGGGCCTCGACCAGACGAGGGTCTGCGCCGAGCTGACGGAGGGCTTCACCCACGCCTTCGGGGACGGATGCGCGGTCGTCGGCACCGGCGAGCTGCTCATGCGTGTACACGACGGCCGGCTGACCCTGCACCGCGCGGACGGGACGGCCGTACGGGCACCGCGCGTCGTCTACGCCCGGCTTCCCACCCCGACCGTGAGCACCGACCGCGAGGTCACCCTGCTGCGGCATCTGCAGTTCATGGGCAGCGCGCTGGTCAACCCCATCGACGCGGTGCTGGCCTGCGTCAACAAGTTCTGGCACCTGCAGGAGCTGGCCTCGGCCGGGCTGCCGGTACCCGACTCCGTCACGTACTCCGACGTGCCCCTCGGCGACGCGGTCGGCGCGCACGGCTTCGAGCCGTGCGTGGTCAAGGCGGTGCGCGGTCACCGGGGCCGGCAGGTCTTCCTGGCCCCGGACCGGGCGATGCTCCGGGACGTCGCGGGCAGCCTCCGCGCCGACGTCCCCTACCTCTTCCAGGAGTACTGCGCCTTCTCCCACGGCCGGGACCTGCGGGTCATCGTGGTCGAGCGTGCCGTCTGGGCGCAGGTGCGCACCGCCACGGACGGCGGTCTGAAGTCGAACGTCTCCCTGGGCGGGACCATCACTCCCTGCCCCGGCCGCCACCGTGACGCGGAGGCCCTGGCGGTCCGTGCCGCCGAGACGGTCGGCCTGGGCGTGGCCGGGACCTGCTCTTCACCGCGGACGGCGGCTTCCTGGTGTGCGAGGTGAACGCCAACCCCGCATGGCAGCCGACGGCCGCCGCGGTCACTCCCGCCATCGTCGAGGCATGCCGCGCGCGACTGCGGACACCGGACTTCGCGGCCCGCGCTCCGCGACCGGAACCGGAGTCCGAAGCAGCCCGCGCCCCGCGACCGGAACCGGAGTCCGAAGCGGCGTGCGCCCTCGCCGCGGAGAGGTGACCGGCAGGACGGGACCCGGGGTCCGGCCTTGTCCGCGCCGCACAGTGCGGTGCGGACAAGGCCGGACATCACGCGCGGAACGCGGACCTCACCGCATCCACCAGGCGGCCGAGGCGTCGCGCAGGGTATTGGTGCCGCAGTGCACTTCACCCATGCCGAGGTGGTACGTGTACCAGTCGTCGATGTACGACACCTTCATGCCGGCCTGCCGGTAGGCGGCGGTGACCGCCTCGGTGAAGATGTCCTTGCCGCCGATGACCGGGCCCCACTGACGCGGTGCCAGGTAGCGGTCGCGGCCGAGCAGAATCCCGTTGACCGCCCCGGGGACGTACGCGCTGGTCTGGACCGTCGGCGCGGCCATCGCACCGGACCCGCTCCGGTCGCCGGGGACCCGCTCCTGATGCCCGTACTTCTCGAGCGACTTCATCAGGGACGCGTCGGCGCCCATCCGGGTCAGGCGCGGCACGCGCATGCCGTCCGCCGCCGGCCCCTCGGACTCCGTGCCGCGCGTGTACAGCGCGGGCACGCGCACGATCTCCTCGTCGGTGACGCCGGTCTCCCGCTTGAGGATCTCCAGATTGGCCGTGATGCGCCGGGCCGCGAGCTCGTTGTCGGCCACCAGGTGCCGGGAGGCCAGGGCCTGCGCGATGGTCTCCTCGGGGGCCGGCAGGTCCGGCAGGCGCGGCACGGAGAACATCTTCGTTCCGCCGTGGCCCGCCTGTTCGGCCTCCCGCAGCAGCTTCAGCCCGGCCTGCGGGTCGGCGACGCCGATGCGCCAGCCGCGCGGGGTGTCCGCGGGCAGGAACTGCACGAACTCGTCGACGTGACCGACGTGCAGCCAGGAGGTGTCCAGCAGCAGCGGGTCCTGCAGGCCCTGGGACTTCAGCAGCGTCCGTATCGCCTTCGACGGCCGCGCCCCGCTGTCCTTGCGCTCGCCCATGATGATGCGTCCGGCCGGGAACGAGCGGCCGCCGTGGGCGTAGGGCGGGATGGTCTCCAGGTTCCCGAACGAGTTGAGCGACCAGTCGTCGGGCTCGCCCCGGTCGAAGGCCTGGACGACACCGATGTCCCTGCCGCGGACCTTCTCGAACAGTTCCCGGCCCGCCGGGCGGTCCGGCTGGGCCGAACGCAGCATCACCCGCATCAGCTGCCGCTGCCCGCCCGGTCCGGCCATGCTGACGTAGGCCGGCTCGACGAAGTCCTGCGCCCAGATGTCGCCGTACTTCTCGAAGGTCACCAGCGGCTTGGTGATTCCGGCCCGCTGGACCTCCCGTCCCAGGTTCTTGACGAACTTCTGCTGCAGGCGCTCCCATTCACCGCTGCCGCGCACCTTGGTGACCATCACCTGCTGGGCGTTCTGCACGGGGTGATGGGTGAGCAGCGGAGCCACGCGCAACGTGACCGAGTCGGCCGTGGTCGTGCCGCGCGACGTCACGGCCAGCCGGATCACCGCCCGGCCGTCCCAACGGGCGCTGTCCCGGATCACATCGGTGGCCTCGACGCCGAACTCCACACCGGCGCGCAGCTCCGCGGCGGACAGCCGGGTCCGCGCCGTGACGGGCGTCCAGGCGCCGGAGCGCTTGACGAAGACCCGGGTGTGTTGGGCCCCCGTGGTGAGCTTCACGCTGCCCGTGGCGTCGTTCGGCAGGCCCGGCATGGGCACGGACCGGACCCGGGCGAGGTCGGCGGCGTCGGCGGTGCCGTTGACCTTGGTGTCGGAACCGTCGTTGCACGCGGCCAGTTTGGCGTCGGACAGCGCTCTGCCGCCGGGGCCGGTGACCGGACAGCGCCTGGAGTCGTCGTCGATGTTGGGCAGATAGACCGCTCCGCGCTCCACGGCCCAGCGGTCTTCCCCGCGCTTGTCGCTGCCGCCCGTGACATCGACGCGCCCGTCGCGGTTCACGTCCGCCCGCAGATCCGCCGTGGCGACGGGCTCCGCCGCCACGGCGGGGGTGGTCGTGGCCAGTACGGATCCCGCCGCGGCGATCGCGAGGATCACGCGTTCCGCGGAGGCCGTACGTGTACGCGTACGTGTACGCACAGTGCGTCCCTTCCTGAGTGGGGGGTGTGTCGCAGGAGAAGAGGAGGGACAGGAGCTGTGCGTTGGCTGTACGGCGAAGATTCCTGACACTCGCGTGGGGAAGCCCGGCATGAGGCCAAGGCACGCCCGGCAACGGGCTGTTCGGCGGCGTACGCGGGGCCGGGCGGCGTACGCCGACGCCAGTAGGCGGGGTTACTCCCGCTGTCAGACGCCCTCGCGGCTCCCGCCCGGCACCGTGTCTCAGGTGAAGCTGAACCGCCCCGCACGCCGGGCTTCCCTCGCCGTCCATGCAGCCGCCTCCGCCGGCTGGCTCGGGCTCTCGCTCGGGCTGCTCGCCCTCGGGATCACCGCGACCACCACCGGGTCCGCGGTGACCGTGGAGGCCTCCGTCCGGGCCATGAAGCTGTTCGCCGACTGGCTCCTGCTCCCCGTCGCGTTCCTCACCCTCCTCAGCGGCCTGTTGCTGTCCCTGGGCACGCCGTGGGGCCTGGCGAGGCATCGATGGGTCTGCACGAAGTTCTGGCTGACCCTGGCCACGACCACCGCCACGGTCTTCGCCCTGCGCCCCGGGGTGAACTCGGCGGTCGCCGCCGTCACCGCGGGGGGCCCGCTGCCCGACGCGGGCGACGTCCTGTTCGGGCCGGTCGTCTCCCTGTCCGCCTATGTCTTCATGACGGTGATCTCGATCCTCAAGCCCTGGGGCCTGACCCGCCGCGGCCGGAAACTGCGCGCCTCGGCCCGCGGGCCGCTGGAGGCCGAACGCGTCCGCCGGGCAGCCTGACGGGCGTGTGCCGGTCCCGCTTCGGCCGCTCCGTGCCGTTGCCGAAGCAGCCGGCAGGCCTCCCGCAGGCACCGGAAGACCCGGGCCCACTCGCGCGTCGCGGCTGTGACGGGGAAAGATGTGACCGCAAGCGAAGAACCGACCCATGCGGAGGAGCGGGCACATGCAGCACGAGCGAGCGGGCAGGCCGGCCGGTCCCGGAGACCTCGTCGACATCGCCCGGCTGGTCACCTCGTACTACGCGCTGCACCCCGACCCGGACGATCCGGGTCAGCGCGTCGCGTTCGGGACGTCCGGGCATCGCGGCTCGTCCCTGGCCAGCGCGTTCAACGACGACCACATCGCCGCGACCAGCCAGGCCATCTGCGAGTACCGCGCCCAGCAGGGCACCGACGGTCCTCTCTTCCTGGGCGCCGACACCCACGCGCTGTCGGAGCCCGCGCGGGTCACCGCCCTGGAGGTGTTCGCCGCCAACGAGGTCACCGTGCTCATCGACAGCGCGGACGGCTACACCCCGACCCCCGCGGTCTCGCACGCCATCCTCACCCACAACCGAGGACGCACCACGGGCCTCGCGGACGGTGTCGTCGTCACCCCCTCCCACAACCCGCCCGCCGACGGCGGGTTCAAGTACAACCCGCCGAGCGGCGGTCCCGCGGCCTCCGACGCGACCTCGTGGATCCAGGACCGGGCGAACGAGATCATCAGGGGCGGCCTGAAGGACGTACGACGCATCCCCTACGCCCGGGCGCTGGCCGCCCCCGGCACCGGCCGCTACGACTTCCTCGGGACCTACGTCGCCGACCTGCCGAGTGTGCTGGACCTGGACGCGATCCGCGCGGCCGGTGTGCGCATCGGAGCCGACCCGCTGGGCGGCGCGTCGGTCGCCTACTGGGGCCGTATCGCCGAGCAGCACGGCCTCGATCTGACCGTGGTCAACCCGCTCACCGACCCCACGTGGCGGTTCATGACGCTGGACTGGGACGGCAAGATCCGTATGGACTGCTCGTCGCCGCACGCGATGGCCTCGCTCATCGAGCGGCGCGACCGCTTCCAGATCGCCACGGGCAACGACGCCGACGCCGACCGGCACGGCATCGTCACCCCCGACGCGGGGCTGATGAACCCCAACCACTACCTCGCCGCCGCCATCTCCTACCTGTACGCGCACCGCGACCAGTGGCCGGCCGGTACGGGCATCGGCAAGACGCTGGTGTCCTCCGCCATGATCGACCGGGTCGCCGCCGACCTGGGCCGCGAACTGGTCGAGGTGCCCGTCGGGTTCAAGTGGTTCGTCGACGGGCTGGTCAGCGGCTCGATCGGCTTCGGCGGGGAGGAGTCGGCCGGTGCGTCCTTCCTGCGCCGGGACGGCTCGGTGTGGACCACCGACAAGGACGGCATCATCCTGGCGCTGCTCGCCTCCGAGATCACCGCGGTCACCGGGAAGACCCCGTCCGAGCACTACGCCGCCCTCACCGCCCGCTTCGGCGAGCCCGCCTACGCGCGGATCGACGCCCCGGCGACCCGGGAGGAGAAGGCCCTGCTCGCCAAGCTCTCGCCCGCACAGGTCACCGCGGACACCCTGGCCGGGGACGCGGTCACCGCGGTGCTCACCGAGGCCCCGGGCAACGGCGCGCCCATCGGCGGCATCAAGGTGACCACGGCCAACGCGTGGTTCGCGGCCCGCCCCTCGGGGACCGAGGACGTCTACAAGATCTACGCCGAGTCGTTCCTGGGACCCGACCACCTCCGCCGGGTCCAGGATGAGGCCAAGTCCGTGGTGCTGGCGGCACTGGGCGGCTGAGACGGCTCGATGGCCGTCGATCCGTCGATACGGTGCAGCCGTTGTGACGGCTTCTCGCCGCCGCTGTGACGGCTTCCCGCCGTGTTCCGGGCTGCACCGTATCGGCCGATGTCCGCCGCCGTACCGGTGTCAGGGCTGTGCCGGCAGGGTCGCGCGGGTGGAGGTGGCGGGCCTGCCGTCGAGGCGGTCGGTCAGCCACGAGATGGCCTCGCCCTGGTCGGCCAGCAGGGGAGTGAAGTGGTTGATCAGTGAGCTGCCCACGTTGGGCAGCCGAACGGGTTTGTACGTGACGTCCGCGCCCTTGCGGCACCACGAGACGGCGAGTTCACGCGACTGACCGTGCGGCACGAGGTCGTCGTTGACGCCGGTCGCCACGCGGACGGGCCCGCTCGGTTTCATCGTTCCGATGCGCTGTTCGGCCAGGAAGTCCCGGAGCGCGGGCTCGGCCCGGATGATGTCGCCGAGGGCGCGTCCGTCGTTCGTCCAGGTGGTGCTGCGTGCCGAGTTGTAGGCGAGGAGGGCGTCACCGACGCACATGGTCGACAGGTCGGTCAGCGCGGCCTTGCCGACCGCGTTGAGGTGCTTGTCCGCGAGGGGTCTCAGGGACGGCTCGGACTGCAGGAAACCGTTCACCGACCACCCCAGCGCCCCGGCCAGATCGCTGCCGTCGATGGCGTCGGTGACGGCGGCCAGGTCCGCGGGCGGTGCCCCGGAGTAGGTTCCGGCGAGGGCGACGTCGGGGGCGTAGCCGGGCTGCAGCTCGGCCGCGGCGGCCGTCGCACCGCCGCCCTGGCTGTAGCCGAACAGTCCCACGCGCGAGGCCTCGGTGACCGAGGCTCCGCCGAGCGAGCGCGCCGCTCGGACGGCGTCCAGGACGGCGTGGGCCTCGTCGACGCGGTTGACGTACGTGTGCAGCCGGTCCGTCGCGCCCAGGCCGGGGTAGTCGGTGATGACGACCGCGATGCCCCTGGCGAGGAGGCGGTAGACGGCCAGGATCTCGTAACCGACGGAGATCGTCTGGCCGTTGAGCAGCAGGGGACGCTCGAGGCCGAGGGAGGCGGCGCACTGGTCGCCCTGTCCCATGGTGCCGGGCGCCACGGCGACCAGGGGCCGGGGACTACTGCCCCGCCAGGCGGCCGAGGGCTCGAGGTACGCGCCGGTGACGGCCACCGGCCGGCCGTTGGAGTCGGTGGACCTGTACATCAGCCGGGTGGCCCGGCCCGGCAGCGGGCCGTCGATACCGGGCAGGCTGAGGGCCAGCGGCAGCGGCTCGCTGCGCACCAGGGCGCCGTTCTGCGCGGGCAGCGTGGCGGGCGGGGTGTAGAACGCCGGGATCCTGACGCCGCGGGAGACCACGGGGTCGGAGTCGGGGGCTGCGGCGGCCGGGGCGGCCTGCGTGCCCAGACAGGCGGCCACGGTGACGGCCGCGGCCAACAGCCGGGGGGATGCGGGCATGGCGGACCTCCTGGGGAGAGGGGTGGCGAAGCCTTCCTCTGCGGCTCGGTGGACCGTTCTTAGACGGACTGTCAGGGACGGTACTGTCGCCACTGTTACCCGCGGTAGCGCTCGGTAGATTACGGTTCAGTAATATCCGTACGGAACTTCAGGCATTCTTCGCCTGGCGCGGGGAGGGTGTCCTGCTGCTCAGCGATTGCGCAGCCGCCCCACCTCCGCCAGCGCTCGCGAGGCGGCACCCGCCAGCCGGGGCCGGTGGCGCACGAAGCGGCGGGCCGCCCGTGCCGGCTCGCGCCGCAGCCAGTGGACGGCCCCGCCCGGCCCCCGACGCACCACCGCGCCTTCGTACACCCGCAGGTCCCGGGTCTTGAACGACTCCTTGTAGCGAGCCGCCCCGCTCCCCAGGTCGACCATCCGGATCCCGTCGGCCGCGGCGGCCTCCAGCATCCGCAGCTGCAGCACGAGCCCGGGCGAGTACTTGCCGTACGCGCGGTCGTACGCCGGAAACCACCAGGACAGCACCGTGCGGGAGCGCAGCCCGAAGTGCGCGGCCACGGGCCGGCCGGCGGCGTACAGCACGGACAGCACCCCACGGCACTCGGGCTCGTCGCTCTCGGAGAGCAGCCCCACCAGCCGGGTGATCCACTCCTGCGCGAACCGGTCCCGCCGGCCCGTCCGCCGGTACTGCGCCGACTTCCACTCCATCAGCGCCCGCAGCGCGTCCGGATCCCGCGCGTCGTACACGAACCGCACCTCGCCGACCTGCCGGGCCAGCTTCCGCTCCTTGGCCAGAGTCTGTCTGAGAAAGCTCGGCGATTTCTCACGGAGCCTTTCCGTGTACCGCTCGAACCCCTCGTCGATGTCGACGACCGGCGAGGCGAGTTGCTCCGCCGCATACGGCACGAACAAACCCTGACCGGCCTCGAGATTGTCGAACTCCCAGGACGACAGCGCGCAGGGCGCCAATAACCTGCGGGCGTCGATCCGTATTCCGGGGCGCAAGACGGCCCCCTGACTGTCCGACACTCCGAGCCCGATGGCCCGGCCCTGCCCCAAAGGCCCTCTCTCGTACGGGAAGAACCCGGCCGGGGAGCCGTCCTCCTGCAACACCGCCACCGCCGCCCCGGGCCTGACCCGTCCGACTGCCGTGGTGAACACCGGGTCGAGGAACGGATTCGCCGGTGCCCCGGATTCCGTCCGGATCTCCCGCCACATCTTGTGGTCGTTCGCGGTCAGTTCCTCCGGCCTGAGAACGAGAATGCGCTTTCCGGACAACTCTGCCTCCCATGTCGTGAAAAGCGATGGACACACGAAGGCCTGCTCATGACCGTGTGTCGGCACCAGGCAGTACTCAGGCCGCACGGCGCAGGCCTTTGCCGGTACTGCCGTCCCTCAGCAGCGAAACGCCTGCAATGCCGCGGCGCTGCGGGCGCTGCCACCCGCCGCCAGAATCCGCGGCCCTGATGGGGAGTTCATCCCCGCACAACCTCGATGCGTCACCGGCAGCCGCACCGGGGCGGCGGCCACCACCTGGCCGGCTCCCGCCGCCTTCGTGGTCCTCAGCGACCGGGTCAGGAGGCCACGGACCGACGTGTCCTCCTCGCACGGGCACGGCTTGCCGACCGCTTCGACGCCGAGACTCGGTGCGATGCCTCGCACACTCACGTCGACGGCCACCGCGCTCTCCGCCACCGCCGCGTCGACGGCCACCTCGGTCTTCACCGTCGCGTCCACCGCCGCCGCGTCGACGGCCACCGTGGTCTTCAGCACCGCGCCACTGTCCGACGTGAAGCCCGGGGCGAAGAGAAGCAGCAGCAGAACGGAGGCCAGCGCGACCACCGCCGCTGCCCATCGACGCCGCACCATCCGACCCCTGACCCGCGTCTCGGCGGAGGTTCGACATACGGGTCCGCCCAACACGGCCGGCACCAAGCGAGTCCCCCCGTACCCCTGGCTGAGCTTTCCAGTAGGCCCAGCACATCCCGCTCCGTCAAGGCCTGGTGACGCGGTTCGGCCCACTCGGTCTGTCGTGAGCACGAGTGCGTTGACGGTCACCAGGAGCCACCGGCGACTCACTCACAGCCCAAGCCCCACGGAGGCGGCGACGCCAGCCGCCGGGCGGCCGTGTCCGCGCCCGCGCTGCGTGTCCTCTTCGCCCGCACCTGTTGGCGGATCGTTCGCCTCCGCTGAGTATCCCTCTATGGAGGCGCACAGGCGCCGGAGTCAACCACCCACGGGGGAAGCCATGAAGAGGTCGCGCAAGGCCGTTCTCACCGGAGCGGCGCTGGTCTGCGCCGTGCTGCTCGCGGGCTGCGCGAAGCCCGACAGGAGCGAGATCGTCACGTGGACCGATGAACACGGCCGGGCCTGCACGGGCGTGGCGATGATCGACTCCGAGGACGGCGACCGGGAAGTGACCAGCATCGACTGCGACTATCCGCCGGAGGGCAGGCAGCCGGGCCGTCAGACCTCCGCTCCGCTGCCGGGCTGAGCTCAGCTGCCCAAGCGGACCGGAGCGGGACAGCCGGACTGACGGACTGACGGACTGACGGATTGACGGACTGACGGATTGGCGCCCGCTCCCGGTGGGCAGTGAGCGAGGGAATGTCATGTGCACGACTGCCTTCCCCCCACAAGGAGGTCGACCATGCATGTCCGTACGTTGACCGGCGGCGCCGCCGCCGTTGTGGCACTCACCCTCCCGTTGACGGGCGGCCCGGCCGTGGCCGCCCCGTCCGGGACCGCCGACCGCGTCCCGGCCCCCCGCGTCCTCACCTACGACGCCAGTGCTTCCGCGGAGTTCAAGGCCGCGGTCGACCGTGGCGCGGCGATCTGGAACGAGAGCGTCGACACCGTCGAACTGCGTCCGGTCGCGGCCGGGCAGCGGGCCCACATCCGCGTCCTGGCGGACAACGGCTGGCCTCGCGCGCTGCCCACCTCGCTGGGCAGCGGAATCGTCTACATGGGACGGCAGGCCGTCAATCAGGGATACGACGCCCTTCGCATCTCGTCCCACGAACTCGGCCACATCCTGGGCCTGCCGGACCGCAAGCCCGGTCCCTGTTCGAGCCTGATGTCCGGCTCCAGCGCGGGAGTCGCCTGCAAGAACCCCTATCCGGACGCGGCCGAGAAGGCCGAGGTCGAGGCGAACTTCGGCGGCGCGCTCGTGGGGCGGTCCGCCGCGGTGGGCCGTGACACGGTGATCGACGACTGACCGCGGCACGGACGCCGCACCCCGTCGGGCCGGCCGGAGGCCGGCCCGACCGGCTCTGGATCAGGTCAGCGGCCGTGTGACGGTGCGGTGGTCGCTGCCTTTGCAGGTCGCTCGACCGCCTTGTCGGTCACCGTCACCATCAATGGCCTTTCTGCCGTCGGTGCGGGTGGTTTCACGGCCCGCACGGAGGCCCCCTTGTACAGCCGTTCCGTAGGCCTTCTCCCGGCGCCTTGATCCGTTGTGCCTGGGCGGCCACCGCATGCCAGTGATCAGAACGGGGAGCCTGCCAAGGCGTGGCAAGGCGAACATCGTGGCGTCGACGAGGCCCTCGCCCGTGCCCCGCGGGCATGAGGACGACGGTGCCCAGGTCGTCGGTGCGCAGGGGGCGCGTTTCGGTTGAGGCCGAAGTCATCGCGGAAACCCATCGGCGGGCCGGAACCTCGCGAGGCGTCGCTCACTCGACTGGCCGACGTCCTCCTCGGGGCTGCACCCGAGCGAGGGACCAGGGACGTCCCGGCCGGCGCGGCTCGCGACGGGCGGTGGGCCGAGCGCTGCGGCCGGCCGGGACGTCCCAGCGCCTTGTGGCCGGGCCCGGGCGGGCGCCGGCCTGTGCGAAAGAACGGCACCCGGGGGTGTGGCGGCCGGTGCCACCGGATACCTGCCCCGCATGTGCACATCGACATGCAGGAGACTGTGCTGGTGACGGCACCGTGCCGCGCACCGGCACTGCATCGGCAGGATCCGACCCGGGAAGGACCGGCAACATGATCATCTTTGGCACCAAGGGGTACCTGTACCAGCTCGCGATCCTGACCCTGGTGTGCGGCCGGTGCGGCAATCCCTCCGCGCACACGCTCAGGAAGCGGGTCACGAAGTTCACGCTGTTCTTCGTGCCGCTGTTCCCGCTGTCGACCAAGTACGCGACCCAGTGCACCTTCTGCGGCGCGGAGCAGAAGATGACCAAGGAGCAGGCGGAGCAGCTGCAGGCGCAGGGCGCGAGCGGTCACGGCGGGCAGGCGTCCGGACAGCCGCATCAGCAGCCGTACCAGTCCTGAGGGGAGCCGGAGGGCCGCCGCGGGAGCCGCCCCCACACTGCCGCGGTCCTCGAAGGCGTGACGAGCCTTTCCGGCGTGACGTGTGCCCAGTGCCTTGACGTGTACTTGGCATAGTGGGTTCATGGGAGCGCTCCCATGAACCTTTTCCCATGCCCGAGTTCCTTGACGCTCACTCCTGGAGTCACAGTGAGAACGAGTAGCAGCACGACACGAGAAGGGTCCTTGGCGCGCCTGCTGACCGGCATGGCCGCCCTCCTCGGGCTCGTCGTCCTCGGTGCCCTCTGCCCGGCCGTCGCCCACGCCCAGCCGTCCCGCCCCCTCGCCACCGGCCTCCACATCAGCGACGGGCGCCTGCTCGAAGGCAACGGCAACGACTTTGTCATGCGGGGCGTCAACCACGCCCACACCTGGTACCCGGGGGAGACGCGGTCGCTGGCCGACGTCAAGGCGCTGGGCGCCAACACCGTCCGCGTCGTCCTCTCCAACGGCCACCGCTGGACGAGGAACAGCGCCGAGGACGTGGCCGGTGTCGTCGACCAGTGCAAGGCCAACCGGCTCATCTGCGTGCTGGAGGTGCACGACACCACCGGCTACGGCGAGGAGGCCGCGGCCGCCTCGCTCGACCAGGCGGCCGACTACTGGATCGGCCTGAAGGGCGTACTCGCCGGCGAAGAGAACTACGTCATCATCAACATCGGCAACGAGCCCTGGGGCAACTCCGACCCCGCCGGCTGGACCGAGCCGACCATCGCGGCGATCAAGAAGCTGCGCACCGCCGGGTTCGAGCACACGATCATGGTGGACGCGCCCAACTGGGGCCAGGACTGGCAGGGCGTCATGCGGGCCAACGCCCGGTCCGTCTACGACGCCGACGCCACCGGCAATCTGATCTTCTCGATCCACATGTACAGCGTCTACGACACCGCCCAGGAGATCACCGACTACCTGAACGCCTTCGTCGACGCCGGACTGCCCATCCTCATCGGTGAGTTCGGCGGACCCCCGGACCAGTGGGGCGACCCGGACGAGGACACCATGATGGCCGCCGCCGAGCGGCTCCGGCTCGGCTACCTGGCCTGGTC
This sequence comes from Streptomyces deserti, assembly GCF_054782695.1. NCBI lineage: Bacteria > Bacillati > Actinomycetota > Actinomycetes > Kitasatosporales > Streptomycetaceae > Streptomyces > Streptomyces deserti. Next base: position 9,272 of record NZ_BAAGRZ010000013.1, on the reverse strand, counting down.
CTGGAGCGGCAACACCGACCCGATCCTCGACCTGGCGATCGACTTCGACCCCGACCGGCTCAGTTCCTGGGGCGAGCGCGTCTTCCACGGCGTCAACGGCATCGCGCAGACCTCCAGGGAAGCCACCGTCTTCGGCGGGGCGAACCCGGACGACACCCAGGCCCCGACCGCGCCCGGCACCCCGACCGCCTCCGCCGTCACGGCCACCTCCGTCATCCTCACCTGGCCGGCCGCCACCGACAACGTCGGCGTCACCGGCTACGACATCGTCCGCGTCGACGGTGGCGCCGAGACCAAGGTCGCCGCCTCCACCGCCAACACCGTCACCGTGAGCGGCCTGACCGCCGACACCGCGTACAGCTTCGCCGTCTACGCCCGCGACGCGGCCGGCAACCGGTCCGCCCGCTCGGCCGCGGTGAACGTCACCACCGACAAGGGCGGGAGCACGCCGGGCGTGTCCTGCTCGGTCGGCTACCGCGCGGTCAACGAGTGGCCGGGCGGTTTCCAGGGCGAGATCGCCATCCGCAACACCGGCACCGCCCCCCTCAGCGGCTGGACGCTCGGGTTCACCTTCGCGGGCGGCCAGACCATCACCAACATGTGGGGAGGGACCCCGACCCAGAGCGGCGGCACGGTGAGTGTCACCCCCGCTTCCTACACCTCGACCATCCCCGCCGGGGGCTCGGTCACCGTCGGCTTCACCGCGGGCAGGGGCGCCACCAACCCGGCCCCGACCGTGTTCACCCTCAACGGCACGGCCTGCACCGCCGCCTGACGGGCGGTACTTGCTGACCGGCGGAGTCGCGCGCGCCGCCCCGCCGGTCAGTACGCCGTACCGGTGGGCCACGGCCGGTCCGTTGCCCTCCGGCTCCGGTTCCGTTCCTCGCCTCCCCAGTCGCAAGCGGCTCAGGGGCGTTGACCCGCCGCGCGGGCACCAGCACAATGAGCGCGCAGTCGTGAGAGCGCTCTCAAGAAGGCAGCGTCCACGACTTCCGGCGTCCTTGACCCACCTCCGAGGGAGTCCCATGACCGGCAGACAAGGCCCGGCGCTCAGCCGGCGTACGCTCCTCGGCACCGGCCTGGGCATCGGTGCCGCAGTGCTCACCGCGGCCGGCTCCGGTGCGGCGCAGGCGGCCGAGGGTCCTTCCGCGGTGACGTCGGCCCGGTCCCGGGGGCACGCCTTTCTCGCCGCCGCCATGGACGCCTATCCGGAGCACGGCACCGTCCGCCTGACCCAGAGCTACACCGACCAGGCCGGTCTGTTCAGCACCGCGTTCACGTACGACAACGCCCTCGCGATCCTGGCCCACCTCGCGGTGCGCACCGCGGACGGCCTGGCCAGGGCCGTGGCACTCGGTGACGCCCTGCTGTACGCCCAGAACCACGACCCGGCGTACGACGACGGCAGACTCCGTCAGGCCTACAACGTCGGGCCGTACACCTTCTACGACGGTTCACCGCAGCCCGACGGCTTCGTACGGGCGGACGGCACCGCCAACGTGGGCACGCAGTTCGGTTTCACCGGTACCGCCGTGGGCGACATGGCCTGGGCCGGTATCGCGCTGAGCGCTCTCGCCCGCCGGACCGGGGCCCGCCGTTTCCTCACCGGTGCCGTGCGGATCGGCGAGTGGATCGAGCGGACGGGACGTACCGACGAACCGCTCGGCGGCTACAAGTTCGGGGTCAACGGGGCGAACGAGAAACTGCCCTTCACCTCGACCGAGCACAACACCGACCTGATCTGTCTCTTCGGGCGGCTCGCCCGGCTCACCGGGAACCGGGTGTGGCTGGAGCGGCGCGCGCGTGCCGAAGCCTTCGTGAAGCGGATGTGGGAGCCGTCCGGGGGCTTCTTCTGCACCGGCACCAACGACGGCGTGACGGTCAACAGGTCCCCGATCCCCGAGGACACCCAGACCTGGACCCACCTGGCCCTCGCCTCCCGCACCCGCGCCTACTCCCGCTCGCTGGACTGGTGTGCGGACAACCTGGCCGTCCTGGACCACGCCGACCGCAGGAACAGCACGGTGCCCGCGGGCCAGTCGTACGAAGGCGTCACCTTCAGCTCCGCGAGCCTCGTGGCGAACGAGGACGCCCCGATCGCCGAGGGCCAGCCCAAGCCCGACCGCGACGCCGTGTGGTTCGAGGGGACGGCCCACCTCGCGCTCGCCCTGCGGGACCGCGGCGCGCGCGGCGACGAGGAACGCGCCCGGCGGCTGATCGCCTCCCTGCAGCGGGCGCAGGACCTGCTCGGCACCGGCCAGACCATCGGCGGCAAGGCACTGCCCGAGCGCTCCGGCGTCGTGTCGGCGAGCAGCCCGCTCGACACGGGCTTCGGCTTCGGTTACTACCCGTACCGCCACACCGGGGCGACCGCCTGGTACCTGATGGCGGCGGTGCGCTTCAACCCGCTGCGGGCCTGAGAAGGCTTCGGCCGATCGGCCCGGAACCCCTTCGGTGGTGATCGGCCGGTCGGCCGCCCCGGCCGGTCGTGAACCTCCCGGCCCGCACCGGCCTTGCGTCCGGGTGGCGGCGACGGGCCGTCAGTGCCCCTGCTGCGGGACGGGCCGGGGCGGGGAGGAGAGCCGCCGCGGGCGGCCCTGGGCGAGCCATCCGGGAACGCGCCGCATCACGCGTGTGGACACGGACCCGTACGCCACGCCGAACAGCAGGGAGACCAGCAGGGCCAGCAGCGGCGAATGGTCCCGGACGTACGGGTAGACGTGGAAGTGCGTCAGGTAGATGTACAGAGAGCTGCCCGCCAGCAGCCCCGCCACCCGGTTGACCGGGTCCAGGCTCGGCAGCACGGGAACCCAGATCAGCAGCGCCAGGCCGCCCACCACGATCGACGTCCGCAGCGGCTGCCCGCCGGCGAACAGGCCCGGCACGGTGGCCGGCAGCACGGCCGTCAGCAGCAGACGCTGCGGCACCGTACGCGCCCGCGCCGCCGCCCAGCCCATGGCGAACAGGAAGAACACCACGGTGGGGCTCAGATGGAACCGGACGTGCGCCAGGCCCGCCGGGTCGTAGCGGCCCACCAGCCCCAGCCCCACCAGGCCCAGCGCGAAACCGAACGGGCTGCGCCGCTCGGCCCGGTCCAGCAGCGGAACGGCCAGCAGCGCGGTCATGGCGACCAGGAAGTACACCAACGCCTCGACGAACCAGTACCGCCACTCGGGGTCCGAGTTGTCCTGCGCGAAGAGGCTGTTGGCCAGCACCACGTTGGCGAGGTCGTACTCGCCGGTCAGGGCCAGAGCGAAGGCGAGCCACAGCATGCTCGGCACGGCGACGCGCAGGATGCTGCGGCCGAGGCCGCGCACGCGGCGGCGGCGTTCGGCGGCGGTGAGGTGGAAGCGGGCGAAGTTGAATCCCGCGACGCCGAGCAGCACGTGCGCACCGCCCTGGACGGGGAAGACGGGTATGTGCGAACCGACGACGAGGACGATGCCGACGGCCCGCAGGGCGATGCCGGTCTCCAGCGTGCGCAGTCGGCGCACCGGGCGTACGACGGGCTGTGGGGCGGACGGCCGCAGTTTGCCGATGGGGGTGGTGTGCCAGTCGGCCGGCAGTGTGCCGAGAGCCTGTTCCAGGCGCAGCGACATCTCCACGTAGGAGAGGGAGTCGCCCCCCAGACCGACGAAGCTGCTGTCCTCGGTGACGTCCGCCCGGTCGAGGATCTCGGCGTACAGGCGGCAGAGGTCCTCGGTCGTCGTCCCGTCCTTGCGCGCCGCTGGTTTCTCGGCGGGACGGGTCAGGCGTCGTACGGCCTCGTGGTCGGGCTTGCCCGTTGCCAGCCGGGGGAGTTCCGCGACCACCCGGACCCGGACGGCGCGCGGCGGCAGCCCGCATTCGCCCGCGACCAGGCGGCGCACCCGTGCGGCCTCCAGGTCCGCGTCGCCGGCGTTCGTGCGCGCCACCACCACGGAGAGGGCGTCGTCGTCGCCGGCGCAGAAGGCGTGGACACCGTGCCGCTCCAGCATCGCCTCGACCCGCTGCGGGTCGATCCGCAGTCCGAGGATCTTCGCGAACCGGCTGCGCCGGCCCACGATCTCGTACAGCCCGTCGGGCGCGCGCCGGGCGATGTCCCCGGTGTACAGGTCCTCGACGGTCCGGCCGAGGCCCAGATCCGTGGGGCTCTCGGCGTAGCCGAGCATGACGTTCGGGCCGGAGTAGACGAGTTCGCCGGTGTCCGGGTCGCCGGTGCCGTCCGGCCCGTCCAGCGGGCGCAGGCGGAAGGAGCCGCCGGGTATGGGCACCCCGACGGCCTGCGGACGCTCGGCGGCGAGGTGCGGCGGCAGATAGGCCATCCGGGCCGTCGCCTCCGTCTGCCCGTACATCACGAACAGCTCCCAGCCCGCGCGGCGCCCCAACTCGGCGTAGCGGACCACGCGTTCCGGCGCGAGCCGGCCGCCGGCCTGGGTGACCCGGCGCAGGTGCGGCAGCCGCATCCGGTCGAAGCCGACCCGGTCGAGCAGGTCGAAGGTGTACGGCACCCCGGCCAGCGCCGTGCCCCGAGCGGTCCGGAACAGCTCCCAGAAGCCGGCGTCGGCCACCGACCGGCCGGTGAGGATCAGTCCGGCACCGCGCAACAGGTGGCTGTTGATGACCGACAGGCCGTAGCAGTAGTGCATGGGCAGGGTGGTGGCGGCACGGTCGCTGTCCTCGATGCCCAGGTACGCGGCGATGGACTCGGCGTTGGACTGGAGGTTGTCGTGCGAGAGCCGGACGAGTTTGGGCGAGCCCGTCGAACCTGACGTGCTCAGCAGCAGGGCGAGGTCGGGGTGGAGCGTGTGCGCGGAGGTGCGGTGCCGCTCGTCGAGGACCCATGTCGCGGCACCGTTCGCGCCGTTCCGCGGGACGGCCACCACATCGGGTTCGTAGGCGGCGGTCAGCGCGCGCAGGGTGGCGTCGTTGTCGCCCGGGACCAGCAGGAGCGGATGGCCGACCGACAGGGCGGCGAGGTAGACGACCAGGGCTTCGACCCGGTTGGCCCCCGCCAGGAGCACCAGGCGCCGCCCGCGTCCGAGGCGGTCGGCCGTCTCGGACACCCGTGCGGCCAGGTGCCGGTAGGAGAGCGTGCCCTCCTCGGTGATCAGCGCGGTACGGTCGCCGAACGCGGCGAGGTTCCGGGCGAACGGCACGGTCCGCGGGACCGAGCCGGACTCCACCGCCGGTGCGGGGACGGTGCTGTCGAGCGGCGACGGAGAGGAGCACAGCAGCGGTGGGGTGTCCGGAAGCGGACCGGGTGGGATGATCACGGGGCGCGCCCTTTCCGCTTCCATGGCGTCGTCCGCTGGTAGCACAGATCCCTTGACGGTGAGGTTAGCTTTACCTTATTCATAGCGTATTCACAAGGTCCCCATGCGGCACCGATACGCCGCTCGCCCTTCTGACGACGCGACGAGCGGCGCAGGGGACGAGCCATGCAGGAAGGCACCACCATGCGACGCCCCACGGCCCGCCTGATCACCGCGTTCGCGGGGATCGGCCTGCTCCTCCCCGCCCTCGCCGCCTGCGGTTCCGACGACAAGGCCGGCTCGGGGAGCGAGGGCGGCGACTCGGCCCTCGTCATCTACTCGGGCCGCAACGAGAAGCTCGTCAAGCCGCTCCTGGACAAGCTGGAGAAGGCCGTCGGAGCCGAGGTCGACGTCCGCTACGGCGAGAGCGCCGAACTGGCCGCCCAGATCCTGGAGGAGGGCGACCGCACCAAGGCCGGGCTGTTCTTCTCCCAGGACGCCGGGGCCCTCGGCGCCCTCTCCAAGGAGGGCATGCTGGAGAAGCTGCCGCAGGGCACGCTGGACAAGGTGGACTCCGCCTACCGGGGCGGCGAGGGCGACTGGGTCGGCCTGTCCGGGCGCGTCCGCGTCATCGCGTACAACCCGGAGAAGGTCACCAAGGCCCCCGACAGCGTCCACGACGTGGTCAGGCCCGAGTGGAAGGGCAAGGTCGGCTTCGCGCCCACCAACGCCTCCTTCCAGGCATTCGTCACCGGCATGCGGGTCCTGGAGGGCGACGACGCCACCCGCGAGTGGCTCAAGGGCCTGAAGGCCAACGGCAAGACCTACGCCAACAACCTGGCCACCCTCGACGCGGTGGAGTCCGGCGAGGTCTCCCTCGGTCTGGTCAACCACTACTACTGGTACGAGCGGGTCGCCGAGAAGGGCGAGAACCAGGTCAACGCCAAGCTGCACTTCCTGCCCGGCGGCGACCCCGGCGCGCTGATCAACGTCGCCGGCGCCGGGGTGCTCAAGGGCAGCGGCCAGAGCGATACCGCCCGCAAGGCCGTCGACTACCTGCTGTCCAAGGAGGCGCAGACCTACTTCGCCGACCGGACCAAGGAGTACCCGCTGGCCGCCGGGGTCACCAGCACCGTGGAGGACCTGCCGCCGCTCGACACCCTCGAGGCCCCGGAGATCGACCTCGGGAAGCTGGAGTCCCTCCAGGAGACCCTGGCCATGCTCCAGGACGTCGGGCTGGTCTGACCCACCATGGGCACATCCCAGCCCGCGCGGCGCCCGGCCGGCACCGATGCCGACGGCCACCCGGCCGGGCGCCGACGTACTGTCACCGCTCTGCGAGGCCTGGGTGCCGGGAACGCCCTGCGCGCTCCGGCACGCAGACCTTCCTGGGTGCTGGTCGTCCCCGCCTGCGTGGCGGCCCTGTTCGCCCTGCTCCCGCTCGGCTACCTCGCCGTCCGAGCCCTGGAACGCGGCCCCGGCTACGCCTGGGACGTCGTCGCCGACACACGCACCCTGCAACTGGCCGGCCGCAGTCTCGGCCTCGCCGTCACCGTGGTGGCGGCCTGCCTGGTGCTGGGCGTCTCGCTGGCCTGGCTGACCGTGCGCACCGCCCTGCCCGGGGCACGCGCCTGGTCGGTGCTGGCCACCCTGCCGCTCGCCGTGCCCAGTTACGTCGCCGCCTTCGCCTGGCTGTCCGCCGTGCCGCAGGCCGCCGGGTTCGCCGGGGCGGCACTGGCCCTGACACTGGTCAGCTTCCCCTACGTGCACCTGCCGGTCGCCGCGGCGCTGCACGGCATCGACCCCGCGCAGGAAGAGGCCGCGCGCTCCCTCGGGCACGGGCCGCTGCGCACCTTCTGGCGGGTGACACTGCCGCAGCTGCGCCCGGCCGCGGCCGGCGGGGCACTGCTCGTCGCGCTGTACGTCCTGTCCGACTTCGGCGCGGTCTCGCTGATGCGGTACGACACCTTCACCTGGGCCATCCACACCTCCTACCGCGCCTCCTTCGACCGGACCCCGGCCGCCGCGCTCAGCGTCGTCCTGGTGCTGATGACCGTGGCGCTGGTCGCCGCCGAGGGCCGCACCCGGGGCCGCGCGGGCCACGCCCGGACCGGCACCGGCAGCGCCCGCCCCGCCGTACCGCTGCCCCTGGGGCGCCGGCGGATCCCCGCACTGGCCTGGTGCGGGGCGGTGGTGGCCGCCGCGGTCGCCTTCCCGCTGGGGACCCTCGGCTACTGGCTGGCCGTCGGCACCTCCGCGACCTGGGACCTGACGGCGCTCGCCGAGACGGCCCGGGCCACGCTCGGTGCCGCCGCGGCCGGAGCGGCCCTCACGACCCTGCTCGCCCTGCCCGTCGGCGTGATCGCCGCACGCCACCGGGGGCGCGGCGCCCGCCTGCTGGAGCAGGCCGCCTATGCCGGGCACGCGCTGCCCGGCATCACCGTCGCGCTCGCCCTGGTCTTCTTCGCGGTGCGCTACGCCTATGCGCTCTACCAGCGACTCCCGCTGCTGGTGTGCGCCTACGCCGTGCTGTTCCTGCCCGTCGCGGTGGCCGCCACCCGGGCCGCCGTGCTGCAGGCGCCACCGGTGCTGGAGGACGTGGCCCGCTCGCTCGGACGGTCACCGCTGCGCGTCCTGCGCGAGGTGACCGTGCCGCTGGCCGCGCCGGGCGTCGCGGCCGGGGCCGCGCTCACCTTCGTGGTCTGCATGAAGGAACTCCCCGCCACGCTGCTGCTGCGTCCCACCGGCATGGACACGCTCGCCACCCGGCTGTGGACCGAGACCGGCGCGGGCTCCTTCGCCGCGGCCGCCCCCTACGCCGCCGCGCTCATCCTGCTGGCCGCCGTCCCCTCCTATCTCCTGGGCAGGCACCGCACATGAACTCTCCGAGGCAGGCACGCACATGAACGACCTCCGCATCGAGGGGCTCACCAAGTCCTACGGCCCCGACGCACCTGTGCTGCGCGGGCTGGACCTCGACGTGCCGGGCGGCGCCCTGGCCGCCGTACTCGGTCCCTCCGGCTGCGGCAAGACCACCCTGCTGCGCATCGTCGCCGGCTTCCTGCCCGCCGACGCGGGCACCGTCACCGTCGGCGGACGGACGCTGACGGGCCCGGGCGTCCACCTGCCGCCCGAGCGGCGGCGCGTCGGTATCGTGCCGCAGGAGGGCGCCCTCTTCCCGCACCTCACCGTCGCCCGCAACGTGGCCTTCGGGCTGACCGGCCTGGACCGCGGCGAACGCCGCCGCCGCATGGAGGAGATGCTCGACCTCGTCGGACTCGCCGGATACGGCGACCGGATGCCGCACGAGCTCTCCGGCGGCCAGCAGCAGCGCATCGCGCTGGCCAGAGCGCTGGCCCCGCAGCCTCAACTGGTGCTGCTGGACGAGCCGTTCAACGCCCTCGACAGCGCCCTGCGCGCGGGCGTGCGGGCCGATGTGCGCACCGCCCTGCGCGCGACCGGCGCCACGGCCGTCCTGGTCACCCACGACCAGCAGGAGGCCCTGTCGACCGCCGACCTGGTCGCGGTCGTACGGCAGGGCCGCGTCGCCCAGTGCGACACCCCGCAGGAGCTGTACCGGCGCCCCGCCGACCCTTGGATCGCCGGGTTCGTCGGCGACGCCGTCCTGCTCCCCGGCACCGTGGACGACGGCGGCGGCACGGTCACCACGGCCCTGGGCACCGTGCCCCTCGCCGCCCCGCCCGAGGGCTCCCGGTCCGGCACGGTGCTGCTGCGGCCCGAGCAGCTGCGGCTGACGAAGGAGGGAGCGGGCACGGTGCGGGGCACGGTGACCGACGTGTGCTTCTACGGGCACGACGCGAAGGTGACCGTGTCCGTCGAAGGCCTGGACACCCCGGTCGACATCCGCGTCGCGGGCCCGCTGCCGGTCCGGCCCGGCGAGGAGACGGGCATCCGCCTCACGGGCGAGGCCACACTCCACCCCTAGACGAGTAGTTCCGATGTGGCTCAGTGGTCGTAGGCGATCAGTGACCTGGTGATGGGTGCGCCGATGGTGCGGTTGTGCCAGATCGCGCAGGT